>JAPOQN010000001.1 GCA_026710655.1 Chloroflexota bacterium
GAGATGGTGATGCCCGGGGACAACGTGACGATGAAGGTAGAGCTGATTCAGCCGGTGGCGGTTGAGGAAGGTCTGCGCTTTGCGATACGTGAGGGCGGGCGCACGGTAGGCGCCGGCGTCGTCACCAAGGTACTCGAGTAGCAGGCGGAAGGACGACGATGGCGCGCCAACAGATACGCATCAAGCTCAAGGCCTACGATCACCGGCTGATCGACGATTCCGCGCGCCAGATCGTCGAGGCCGCTGAGCGGACCGGCGCGGCTGTCGCCGGTCCCGTGCCGCTTCCCACCTCCATCGAGAAGTTCACGGTGATTCGCAGCCCCCACGTCTTCAAGGACTCCCGCGAGCAGTTCGAGATCCGCACCCATAAGCGGCTCATCGACATCCTCGACCCCACCTCCAAGACCGTCGACACGCTCATGCGCCTCCAGCTCGCCAGCGGCGTCGATATCGAGATCAAGCTGTAACCATGTCTGTTGAAGGACTCCTCGGCCGCAAGCTCGGAATGCTCCAGGTCTTCGATGATCAAGGGCAGCTCCGTGGCGCCACCGCCATCGAGGTGGGGCCGTGCTGGGTCACGCAGGTCCGCACCGAAGAGAAGGACGGCTACTCCGCCGTGCAACTCGGCTTCGGCGAGAAGAAGCGCCTGAACCAGCCCGCCTCCGGGCACCTCGCCGCTTCGGGCGCCCCCAACCTGCGCCACCTGGCCGAGTTCCGCGTCACCGGCGAGGTCAACCTCGGCGACCAGATTGGCGTGGAGATATTCGAGCAGGGCGAGCTCGTCGATGTGACCGCGAAATCCAAGGGCCGTGGCTTCCAGGGCGGCGTCAAACGCCACCACTTCCGCGGGGGTCCCAAGACCCACGGCCAGAGCGACCGCCACCGCGCCCCCGGCTCCATCGGTGCCGGCACCACGCCGGGCCGCGTGTTCAAGGGCACGCGCATGGCCGGGCACATGGGCGCCGCCCGCACCACCGTGCGCAACCTTGAGGTCGTTGGCCGCAACGAGGAGCGCGGGGTCATTTTCGTAGCCGGCACCGTGCCTGGACCTCCGGGCGGGCTCGTTCGCGTCCGCCACGCGCGCGCCGTCGCCGGATCGCGAGGCAAGGCATGAACCTGCCCGTAGTCGACCGCCGCGGGCGCAAGCGCCGCGAGATCGAGGTTGCCGACGAGGTATTCGGCATCGAGCCGAACCGCGCCGTCCTGCACCAGGCCTACGTCGCCCAGCGCGCCAACGCCCACCTCGGCACGCACAGCACGAAGAGCCGTGGCGAGGTGCGTGGTTCCACCGCCAAGATTCGCCGCCAGAAAGGCATGGGCGCCGCCCGCAAGGGCTCCAACCGCGCCTCCATCCGCATCGGCGGCGGCATCGCCTTCGGCCCCAAGCCGCACGGCCACGGCAAGTCCCTCCCCCGGCAGATGCGCCGCCTCGCCATCCGCTCCGCTCTCAGCAGCCACGCCGCCAGCGGCGGCCTCATCGTCGTCCCCGCCATCGCCGACGGCGAGACGAAGACACGCGAGGTTGCGGCCGCCCTCGGTGCCCTCGGCGTCGAGCGCCGCGCCCTCATCGTCAGCAGCGAGCACGACCCGGCACTCGTTCGCGCTGCCCGCAACATCGGCCACGTTCGCGCCCTGCCCTCCTCGCAGCTCAACGTCGTCGACCTCGTCGATGCCCACCATGTGGTCATGACCGAGGACGCCGTTCGCCGCGCCGAGGAGCTCTGGGGCGGCGACAACGTCAAGCCCGCGCGCGGGCGCCGGGAGGCCAGCTGATGCCCCGCGAGCTGCATCCCTACGCCATCCTCCTGCGCCCCCTCATCACCGAGAAGAGCACCTCGCTCGCCGGCCAGGACAAGTACGTCTTCGAGGTCGACCTGCGCGCCAACAAGCCCCAGATTCGCGAGGCCGTCGAACTCGCCTTCAACGTGACCGTGCGCGACGTCAACACCATGGTCGTGAAGGGCAAGAACCGCCGCTTCGGCCGCAACGTCACCAAGCAGCCAGACTGGAAGAAGGCCATCGTCACCCTCCAGTCCGGCGACACCATTGAACTCTTCGAGGGGATTTAGTCGTGCCGATTAAACAGTTCAAGCCGACCTCCCCCGGACGCCGCAATGCGAGCGGTCACACCTTCGAGGAGATCACCAAGAAGCGCCCCGAGAAGTCGCTCGTCGAATCGCTCAAGAAGCGCAATGCGGGCCGCAACAACCAGGGCCGCATCAGCGTTCGCCATCGCGGAGGCGGCAACAAGCGCCTCTACCGCCGCATCGACTGGAAGCGCGAGAAGCACGGTATCCCCGCGAAGGTCGCCGCCATCGAGTACGACCCCAACCGCACCTCCCGCATCGCTCTCCTGCATTACGCAGACGGTGAGAAGCGCTACATCCTCGCCCCCAACGGCCTGGAGGTGGGGACCATGCTGATGAGCGGTCCCGACGCCGAGCTGCGCACGGGTAACGCCCTGCCTCTCGCGAACATGCCCACGGGCACGCAGGTGCACAACGTCGAGCTCACGCCGGGCCGCGGCGGCCAGTTGGTCCGCACCGCCGGCGCCTCCGCCCAGCTGATGGCGAAGGAGGGCGAGTACGCCCTCATCCGCCTGCCCAGCTCCGAGATGCGCCGCGTCCGTATCGAGTGCATGGCCACCATCGGCCAGGTCGGCAACGCCGAGCACTCGCTGATCAAGCTCGGCAAGGCGGGGCGCTCCCGCCACCGCCGCCGCCGACCGCAGGTGCGCGGCTCTGTCATGAATCCGGTCGATCATCCGCACGGCGGCGGCGAAGGCCGCGCGCCCGTGGGCATGCCCGGGCCCAAGACGCCCTGGGGCAAGCCCACCCTTGGCCATCGCACCCGGCGCAACAAGCGCACGGGCAAGTTCATCGTTCGCAGGCGGGGGAGGTAGCCCATGTCGCGCTCAACCAAGAAGGGTCCGTTCGTCCACCCCTCGCTCTATCGGAAGATCGTCGAGGCGCGGAACTCGCGCAGCCGCGAGGTCATCCGCACCTGGTCGCGCGCCTCCACCATCCTCCCCGACATGATCGGGCTCACCATCGCCGTCCATAACGGACGCCGCCACGTGCCCGTCTTCGTCACCGAGAACATGGTCGGGCACAAGCTCGGCGAGTTCGCCCCCACCCGCACGTTCCGTGGCCACATTGGCCGGAGCGATCGCAGCACGAGGGTCAGCTAGCCATGGAAGTGCACGCCAGCGCGCGCAACGTCAACGGCTCCGCCCGCAAGGTGCGGCTCATCCTCGACCGCCTGGCCGGCCTTTCCGTCGATCAGGCGCTCGCGCTGCTGCGCTACGTGCCCTCCCCCCATGCCCGCGACGTCTCCAAGGTCGTTCTCAGTGCGGCTTCCAACGCCGAGAACAACCTCAATCTCGATGTCGACGACCTCTTCATCAAGCGCGCCTTCGCCGACGAGGGCGTCACCGTCAAGCGATTCAAGGCGCGCTCGCGCGGCCGCGCGGCCCCGCGTCTCAGGCGTCACAGCCACATAACCGTCGTTCTCGACGAGCGCGAGGGATAGCAAGATGGGTCAGAAGGTTCATCCGCACGGCTTCCGCCTCGGCGTCATTTACGACTGGGAGTCCAAGTGGTTCGCCGAGAAGGAATACAAGGATCGGCTGCGCGACGACATCGAGTTGCGCAAGCACATCCTCGATCTCCTGCCCGATGCCGGCATCAGCCGCATTGAGATCGATCGCAACGCCAACCTCGTCACCGTCACGGTGCACACGGCCAAGCCGGGCATCGTCATCGGGCGGGGCGGGGCGCGCGTCGAAGAGCTGCGCGGTTCGCTCGAAGAGCTCACCGGCGGCCGCGTGCGCGTCAACATCCAGGAGATCCGCACCCCCGAGCTCGATGCTTTCCTCGTCGCTCGCTCCGTCGCCGACCAGCTTGAGCGCCGCGTCGCCTTCCGCCGCGCCGTGAAGCAGGCCGTGCAGCGCACCATGCAGCGAGGCGCCCAGGGCGTCCGCATCTCCGTCGCTGGCCGCCTGGGCGGCACCGAGATGTCCCGCCGCGAGACCGAGACCGCCGGACGCGTCCCGCGCCATACCCTCCGCGCCGACATCGACTACGGCCTCGCCGAGGCCCACACGACCTTCGGCCGCATCGGCGTGAAGACGTGGATCTACAAGGGCGACATCCTCCCCGACGAGGTCGAGGAAGAGTTCGAGGAGCCCATCGAGATCGAAGAGCCGCCCCCCGTCGAGGAGGCCGAGCCCGTCGCCGAGGAGCCCGTCGCGGCCATCCCCGATGCCATGCGTGGCCCCCAGCACACCCCCATCTCGGTCGAGCAGCAGGAAGCCGTCGCCCGGCAAAGCCAGGAGGACGCCTGATGCTGCAGCCCCGGCGCGTCAAGCACCGCAAGCACCACCGCGGCCGCATGAAGGGCAAGGCCACGAGCGGCAACGTCGTGTCCTTTGGCGAGTACGGGCTCCAGGCCCAGGCGCCCGCCTGGATCGATTCCCGCCAGATCGAGGCCGCCCGCCGCGCCATGACGCACGAGATGCGCCGCGGCGGCAAGGTCTGGATCCGCATCTTCCCCGACAAGCCCGTCACCGCGAAGCCGGCCGAGACCCGCATGGGCTCCGGCAAGGGCAACCCCGAGAAGTGGGTCGCCGTGGTCAAGCCCAACCGCGTCCTCTTCGAGATCGCGGGCGTGCCCGAGGAAGTTGCGCGCGAGGCTCTGCGCCTCGCTGCCCACAAGCTCCCCATCCCCACGAAGGTCGTCCAGCGCGACGAGTTGGTGATCTAGCCATGCCCAACCAGAAGGCCACCGCCGTCCGCGAGTGGGACGAGGCCCGCCTCGACAACGAGATCAACGAGGCCTACCGCGCCCTCTTCACCCTTCGCTTCCAGCAGGCCACCCGCCAGCTGCAGAACTACCGTGCCCTGCGCGATGCCAAGCGGACCATCGCCAGGCTCCGAACTATCAAGCGCGAGCGCCAGCTTGCGCAGGTCGATGAGGCTTCCGAATGAGCGCTCGCATCCTCCAGGGCGTCGTCGTCAGCGACAAGATGGATAAGACCGTCGTCGTCACTGTCGCGCGCCGCAAGCAGCACCCCCTGTATCGCAAGGTGATCAACCGCAGCAAGCGATTCAAGGCCCACGATGCCGCCAACGAGTGCAATATCGGCGACGTGGTCCGCATCCTCGAGACGAGCCCAATCTCGAAGGACAAGAGCTGGCGTGTGATCGAGATCCTCGAGCGCGGCGACGTTGCCGAGGTTTCCCCCGAGGACATCGGGCGCAGCATCGAGGAGGAAGTCCAGGCTTCTCCCACCGCTGCCGCCGCTGCCGAGGCCGGAGCCGGGGCGCCCGCTGAAGAGGGGGATGCCTCGTGATTCAGCAGGAATCCCGCCTCAAGGTGGCCGATAACTCCGGCGCCCGCTCCATCCTCTGCATCCGCGTGCTCGGCGGCAGCCGCCGCCGCTACGCCCGCCCCGGCGACATCATCGTCGCCTCCGTCAAGACCGCCCAGCCCAACTCCCCCGTGAAGAAGGGCGAGGTTGTCCGCGCCGTCGTTGTCCGCACCGCCAAGGAGTACGGCCGTTCCGACGGTTCGTACATCCGCTTCGACGAGAACGCCGCCGTCCTCCTCGCCCCCGACGACGAGAATCCCCGGGGAACCCGCATCTTCGGCCCCGTAGCCCGCGAGCTCCGCGATCACAACTTCATGAAGATCGTCTCGCTCGCCCCCGAGGTGCTCTGATGCCATCGAAGATTCGTCGTGGCGATCGGGTCGTGGTCATCAGCGGGCGCAGCAAGGGCGCGCGCGGCGTCGTCCGCACCGTCGATCGCAAGAAGCAGCGCGTCACCATCGAGGGTGTGAACATGATCAAGCGTCACCAGCGGGCGCGCTCCATGCAGCAGCAGTCCTCGATCATCGAACGCGAGGGAGCCGTGCATATCAGCAATGTGATGCTGCTCGATCCCACCACCGACGAGCCCACGCGCGTCACCTTCCGCCGTCGCGAGGACGGCACCGTGGTCCGCGTCAGCAAGCAAAGCGGGGAGGATGTCGAATGACCCAGGCAACACTTCCCCGGCTGCGCGTTCGCTACGAGGACGAGGTCGTGCGCCAGTTGCGTGAGCGCTACGACTACGGCAACCCCATGGAGGTACCGCGTCTCTCCAAGGTCGTGCTCAACATCGGCATGGGCGAGGCCCTCACCGATGCCAACAGCCTCGACCGTGCCGCCGAGGACCTGCAGACGATCAGCGGCCAGAAGCCCGTCATCCAGCGCGCCAAGCGCTCCATCGCAAACTTCCGCCTGCGCGAGGGCAACCCAGTCGGCGTCTCCGTCACGCTCCGTGGCGAGCGCATGTACGAGTTCCTCGACCGTCTTATCAGCGCCGCCCTGCCCGCCATCCGGGACTTCCAGGGCCTCAGCCCCAACGCCTTCGATGGGCGTGGCAACTACAGCATCGGGCTGCGCGAGCAGCTCGTGTTTCCCGAGATCGACTACGACCGCGTCGATAAGGTGCGCGGTCTCCAGGTGACGATCGTCACCACCGCCCGCACGGATGACGAGGGCCGGCGCTTGCTGGAACTCCTCGGCATGCCCTTCGCCCGGAATTAGAGGGGGAAACCATGGCGAAGAAAAGTCAGGTTGCACGTGACGAGAAGCGTCGCGCCATGTACCAGAAGTACCGCCATCGCCGCGAGGAGTTGAAGGCTGCGCGCCGCGCCGCCCAGGGCAACCCCACCGAGCTGGCTCGTATCCAGTTCGAGCTTGCCAAGCTCCCCGCCAACAGCAGTCCCACGCGCCTGAACAACCGCTGCATCGTCACCGGTCGTTCGCGCGCTTACATCCGCCGGTTCGGGCTCTCGCGCATCACCTTCCGCGAGATGGCCCACAAGGGCTACCTGCCCGGCGTCACCAAGTCGAGCTGGTAGAAGGCCCGCCAGCCACGGAGGCAACGAACCGATGACTATGAGTGACCCGATCGCGGACATGCTGACCCGCATTCGCAATGCCGTCAGCTCGCGCCACGACGCCGTCAACATCCCCTCCTCCAAGGTGAAGCTGGCCATCGCCGATGTGCTCAAGAGCGAGGGCTTCATTCGCGACTACGAGGTTGAGAAGGAGTCCGACCAGCCGCAGGCCACCATGAAGGTCGAGCTCAGCTACGGCGGCCGCAAGCAGCCCGTCATCAACGGACTCCAGCGCGTCAGCAAGCCCGGCCTGCGCGTCTACGTGCAGCGTCGCGAGATTCCTCGCGTCTACGGCGGCCTCGGTGTCGCCATCATCTCCACGCCCAAGGGCGTCATGACGGGGCAGGAGGCCCGCCGCCAGCAGGTTGGCGGCGAAGTCCTCTGCTACGTCTGGTAGGAGCGCCATGTCTCGCGTCGGCAAGCAACCCATTCCCATCGCCGCCGGTGTCCAGGTGACCCTCGGCGAGAGCAACGACATCACCGTCAAGGGCCCCAGGGGCGAGCTCCAGCGCACCTTCCCGGATGCCATCCGCTTCGCCATTGAGGACAACCAGGTCATCGTCACCCGTCCCTCCGATGTCAGCTCGCACCGCGCCCTGCACGGCCTCTCGCGTTCGCTCCTGAACAACATGGTCCTGGGCGTCACCGAAGGGTTCACCAAGACCCTCGAGGTCCAGGGCGTCGGCTACCGCGCGCAGCTCGAAGGTTCGAGCCTTCGCCTCGCGGTTGGCTTCTCCCACCCCGTCATCATCGAGCCCCCCGAGGGCATCACCTTCGCTGTTGAAGGGCCGCGCATCAACGTGAGCGGCAACGACAAGGAGCAGGTCGGCCAGGTGGCCGCCGATGTCCGCAAGGTCCGCCCGCCCGAGCCCTACAAGGGCAAAGGCATTCGCTATCTCGGCGAGCACGTTCGCCGCAAGGCCGGCAAGGCCGGAAAGGTGGGCGTCTGATGGCCCAGGCCAACCGTCACCACGCACGCCTTCGCCGCCACCAGCGCGTTCGCAAGAACCTCGCCGGCACGGCGGAGCGTCCGCGCCTCAACGTGTTCCGCAGCGCCTCCCACATCTACGCCCAGGTCATCGACGACGATCAGGGTCACACCCTCGTCGCCGCCAGCGACCTCGATGCCAACCTTGCCGGTGAGATCGCCGGCAAGGGCAAGGCTCAACGCGCCGCCATCGTTGGCGCCGCTATCGCCGCCCGTGCGAAGGAGCACGGCGTTGCCGAGGTCGTCTTCGACCGCGGCGGCTACAAATACCACGGCCGCGTGAAAGCCCTCGCTGAGGCTGCCCGCGAAGCCGGATTGGGATTCTGATGGGCAACTTTGAGAACTCGGGCGACGAGCTCAACGAGAAGGTCATCTATATCAACCGCGTGGCCAAGGTGGTCAAGGGCGGGCGCCGCTTCAGCTTCACCGCCCTCATGGTCGTGGGCGATGGGCACGGCAGTGTTGGCATTGGCCTCGGCCGCGCCAACGAGGTGCCCGAAGCCATCCGCAAGGGTGCCGCCATCGCCCGCAAGGAGATGTTCTCCGTGCCGCTCAAGGCTGGCACGCTCCCCCACGAGTACACCGCCGATTTCGGCGCCGCCAAGATCCTGATGAAGCCTGCCAGCCCCGGCACCGGCGTTATCGCCGGGGGCGCCGTGCGCGCCATCATGGAGGCCGCCGGTGTCACCGATGTGCTCACCAAGTCGCTCGGCAGCCGCAATCCCGTCAACGTCGCCCGCGCGACCGTGAAGGGCCTCGCCATCCTCCGTGATCCTGACGTCGCCCGCGACCGGCGCCTCCAGATCATCGCTGAAGCCAACGCGGAGGCGACATAATGGGGAAAGTCGCCGTTACCTGGCGGAAGAGCGCCATCGGCTACAACCAGCGCCAGAAGGACACGATCCGCAAGCTGGGACTGCGCCGCCTCCACCAGACCGTCGAGCACGACGACAGCCCCGCCCTCCGCGGCATGATTGCCAAGGTCGGGCACCTCGTCGATGTGCGGGACGGAGAAGCAGGGGAAGCCTCGTGAGCATCCACGCCAACGAACTCGCTCCGCCCCGTGGCGCGACCCACTCGCGCAAGCGCCTCGCCCGCGGCAACAGCGCCGGCGGGGGCACCTACGCGGGCAAGGGCCTCAAGGGCCAGAAGTCGCGTAGCGGCAGCAAGATCCGCCTCGGCTTCGAGGGCGGCCAGATGCCGCTCGTGCGGCGCCTGCACACCCTCCGCGGCTTCAACAACCGCTGGCGCGTTCCCTACCAGCCCGTCAACACCGGCACGCTCCAGGCGCGCTTCGAGGACGGCGCCGAGGTCACGCCTGAGTCGCTTCGCGCTGCGGGTGTGCTCCGCCACCTGCGCGAGCCCGTGAAGATCCTCGCCACCGGCGAGCTCACCCGGGCCCTGAACGTGCATGCCCACAAGGTCAGCGTCGCCGCCCGCGCCCGCATCGAGGGCGCCGGTGGCACAGTCACCCTCATCGCTGAGGCTGGTGACGAGGCCGAAGCCGTCACCGAGGAGTAGGAGCGCCGAACCGTGTCGTTCATGGGCGAGACCAGCACCGTCCCGGGCACCGATCGCCCGCGCCTGCTCCAGGCGATGGTGGATGCGTTCCGCCAGGCGGATGTGCGCCAGAAGCTGCTCTTCACGATCGGGATGCTCATCATCTTCCGCTTCGTGGCCCACGTCCCCGTCCCCAACGTCGACCGCAACGCCCTCGAAGCGGCCTTCGATGGCAACGCCGTGCTCGACTTCCTCAGCATCTTCTCCGGCGGCGCCCTCCAGAACCTCAGCGTCGCCGCCCTCGGCGTCTACCCCTACATCACCGCCTCGATCATCATGCAGATCGTCACCCCCATCTCCTCCCGCCTGCGCGCGCTCCAGGAAGAGGGCGAGCAGGGCCGCCGCCGCATCCAGATGTACACCCACTGGCTCGCCGTCCCGCTGGCCTTTGTGCAGGGCTACGGCCAGATCGTCTTCATCAACAACCAGAGTGGCGAAGTGGTCCGCAACTTCGGCTTCCAGAACGACTTCTTCGGGACCATCGCCACGCTCTTCACGCTCTGCGCGGGGACCATGTTCCTCGTCTGGCTGGGCGAGCTCATTACCGAGCACGGCATCGGCAACGGCATCTCCCTCATCATCTTCGGCGGAATCGTCGCCGTCCTCCCCGGCCTTATCCCCAATATCTCGACGAGCTCCATCATCGCCGTCGCCGGCATCGTCGTCTTCGCCGTCGTGCTCATCTTCTTCATCGTGTTCTTCCAGGAGGCCCAGCGAAGAGTGCCGGTGCAGTACGCCAGATCCTCCTTCCGGGGAGGACGAATGTATCGCCAACAGGGGCAGAGCTTTATCCCCCTGCGCGTCAACATGGCGGGCATGATCCCGCTCATCTTCGCCTTCTCCATCGTCATCCTCCCCGCCGTGGTGGCGGGCTACTTCTCCGGCGCGGGCGGCTGGGTCGAAACCGTGGCCGACTTCCTCGTCAACCAGTTCCAGGGAGGCCGCGGCGGTGGCGGCACGGGCGTCTACTGGCTTGTGCTGTTCGTGCTCGTCGTCGGCTTCGCCTTCTTCTATACGATCGTGCAGTACAACCAGCAGAACATCGCCAAGAACCTCCAGCGCCAGGGGGCGTTCATCCCCGGCATCCGTCCCGGCCCGCCCACCGAGGCGTACCTCTTGCGGGTCGTCACGCGCATCACCTGGGGAGGCGCGCTCTTCCTCGGGGCGGTCGCGGTCGCCCCGTTCTTCATCGGACTCACCACCGACGTCCAGGCCCTCACCATCTCGAGCGCCGGTTTCCTCATCGTCGTGGCCGTCGTGCTCGACACCATGAAACAGCTCGAGGCCCAGCTCCTCATGCGCAACTACGAAGGGTTCATTCGCTAGCCATGTTCGTTGTGCTGCTCGGTCCTCCCGGCGCCGGCAAGGGCACACAGGCCCAGCGTCTGACCACCTCCACAGGGCTCCTCCACCTCTCCACGGGCGACATGTTCCGCGAGAACGTGCGCGGAGGCACCGAGCTCGGCACCCTCGCCAAGAGCTACATGGACAAGGGCGAGCTCGTCCCCGACGAGGTCACCATCAAGATGTTGCTGGAGCGCATCAGCCGCCCCGACGCCGCCGAAGGCGCCATGTTCGATGGATTCCCCCGCAACGTCGTGCAGGCCGCCGCCCTCGCCGAGGCGCTGTGCGAACGAGACGACGCCATCGCCCACGCCCTCCTCATCGCCGTCCCCGACGAGGAACTCGTCGCCCGCCTTAGCGGGCGCTGGCTCTGCCGCGCCTGCGGCGCCGTCTACCACGAGCGCAACGACCCCCCTGCCACGGAGGGCGCCTGCGACAAGTGCGAGGGCGAGCTTTACCAGCGGGACGACGACCGCCCCGAGGTTGTCCGCACGCGCATCGAGGGCATGAAGCCCCCCGCCGACCTGCTCGACCACTACCGTACCGCCGGCGTGCTCCGCGAGATCGACGGCGAACGCGGCCTCGACGATGTTACGGCTGACCTCCTGGAGGCGCTCAAGTAGCGGCCCCCATGCCCATCAAGCTCAAATCCGAGGCCGAACTGGACACCATGCGCGAGGCGGGCCGCATCGTCGGCCAGACGCTGGTCGGCATCCGCGAGATGGTCCGTCCCGGCCTGAACCTCCTCGAGGTCGAGGCCTACGTCACCGAGCAGTTCAAGCGCCACGGCGCCATCGAGACCTTCCGGGGCTACGACCCCGCCGGCAAGCCGCCCTACCCCTCCAACGTCTGCGCCAGCGTCAACGAGGAGCTCGTCCACGGCATCCCCCGCGACCGCACGCTCATAGAGGGCGACATCGTCACCTTCGACCTCGGCGCGACCTACAAGGGCTTCGTCGGCGACTCCGCCATCACCGTCCCCGTCGGAGAGGTCAGCCCCCAGGCAAAGCGCCTCATGGAAGTAACCGAGGGGGCGCTCTGGGCCGGCATCGAGGCAATGGGCACGGGCACGCACCTGAACGATGTCTCCGCCGCTATCGAGGATGCCATCCCTGCTGAGTACTCGATCGTGCGCGAGTACACCGGCCACGGCGTAGGACGTGAGATGCACGAGGAGCCGCAGGTGCCCAATTACCGGCGCCGCTTCCGCGGTCCGCCCCTCAAGCCCGGTCTCGTCCTTGCGCTCGAACCGATGGTCAACATCGGCAGCCGCTACACGCGCGAACTCGACGATCGTTGGACCGTGGCCACCGAGGACGGTAGCCTTTGTTGTCACTTCGAGCACACCATCGCGATCCGGAAGGGGCAGCGCCCTGAGGTGCTGACCCTTCCGTGAGTGCGCTTTTGGCTGGACACCAGAGAGTTGGTAGGCGATCATGAAGGTTCGGGCCTCTGTCAAACGGCGTTGCGACAAGTGCAAGGTGATCCGTCGTCGCGGACGGGTCATGGTCATCTGCGAGAACCCGAAACATAAGCAGCGGCAGGGTTAGTCATGGCGAGGATTTCTGGCGTCGACATCCCCAACGAGAAGCGCATCGAAGTCTCGCTGCGCTACATCTATGGCATCGGCCCCACCCGCGCGGGCCAGCTCCTTGAGTCCACCCGCGTGGATCCCGGGACGCCTACGCGCGACCTCACCGACGAAGAACTCCTCCGCATCCGCGACTTCATCGACAAGAATTACACGGTCGAGGGTGATCTCCGCCGCGAGGTGCGCCAGAACATCCAGCGCCTCGTCGAAATCAATTGCTACCGCGGCCAGCGCCATCGCCGCAACCTTCCCGCCCATGGGCAGCGCACGCGCACCAACGCACGCCAGCGCCGCGGCGCCCGCAAGACTGTCGCCGGACGCCGCCGCGTCGCCGCCAAGAAGTAACCGGAGAACGAGCGAATGCCCGAGGGAACCCGCCGATCCAGGCGCCGCGAGCGCAAGTCTGTGCCCCGTGGACGCGCCTACATCAAGAGCTCGTTCAACAACACGATCGTTACCCTGACCGACCCCAACGGGAACGTCGTGGCCCAGGCCACCGCCGGGCAGACCGGGTTCAAGGGTTCGCGCAAGAGCACGCCCTTCGCCGCCCAGCTCGCGGGCGAAGCCGCCGCCCGTCGCGCCCAGGAGCACGGCATGCAGACCATCGAGGTCTTCGTGCGTGGCGCCGGCAGCGGCCGGGAGGCCGCCATCCGCGCCCTCCAGGCCACTGGCCTCGACGTGACCGCCATCCGCGATGTCACCCCCATCCCCCACAACGGCTGCCGCGCCCCGAAGCGGAGGCGCGTCTAGCAATGGCTCGATATACCGGACCCGTCTGCCGTATCTGCCGCCGCCGCGGTGACAAGCTCTACCTCAAGGGTGAGCGCTGCTACTCGCCCAAGTGCGCCTTTGAGCGGCGCCCCAACCCTCCGGGACCCCGTCCCGCCCGCCGCCGCAAGGTGAGCGACCGTGGCCTGCAGTTGCGCGAGAAGCAGCGCGCCCGCGCCACCTACGGCGTGCTCGAGCGCCAATTCCTGCGCTACTACAAGGAGGCTGTGCGCCGTCCCGGCGTCTCCGGCCTCAACCTCGTGCGCATCCTCGAAAGCCGTCTTGATAACGCCGTCTACCGCGCCGGCTTCGCCGATTCGCGCGCCCAGGCTCGCCAGATCGTCCGCCACGGGCTCATCACCCTCAACGGACGCAAGACGGACATTCCTTCCGCCCAGTTGCGCGATGGCGACCTCATTGGCTTCACGCAGCGCGGCGCCCGCAGCGAGCACTACAAGGTGCTCCAGGAGACCATCACGGCCAAGTCGCCGCCGGCCTGGCTCGTGGTCGACTCTGGCGCCATGAACGCCCGCGTTGCCGGCCCCCTCGAAATTGTTCCCGGTGAAACCCACCGGTTCAACGAAAACGTCGTCATCGAGTACTACTCTCGCTAGGCAGGTCAGCAGGTTCCATGACACTCGAAACGCCACTCGATCCGCTCGACATGCCCGCGGCGCCGCCTCCGGTGCCGGTACCCGAGCTCACTATCGAGAACGAGGACGACGGCTACGCCCGCCTCGTTGCCGAGCCCCTCGACCCGGGCTACGGCACCACGCTCGGCAACTCCCTGCGGCGCATCCTCCTGGGCTCGCTCGAAGGAGCTGCGATCACCTCCGTGCGAATCGACCAGGTGCACCACGAGTTCTCCACAATCGACGGCATGCAGGAGGACTGCACCGAGTTCCTCCTGAACGTCAAGGAGATCCGGCTCAAGGCGGTCAGTAACCGCCCCGGCACCCTCACCCTCGATGCCGAGGGCCCCGGCGAGATCACCGCCGGCGATCTCCAGGTTCCCGCGGACTTCGAGGTGGTCAACCCCTCCCTCCACCTCGCCACCCTTGATGGCCCCGAGGCCCGCATCAACGCCGAGTTCCACGCCCAGCTCAAGAGCGGCTACACGCCCGCCACCGAGGTCGAGGGCATGCCCATCGGCGTCATCCCCGTCGATGCCGTCTTCTCGCCCGTGCGCAAGGTCAACTTCCACGTCGAGAAGGTGCGCGTTGGCCAGGCCACCGACTTCGACCGCATGGTCCTTGAAGTGTGGACCGATGCCACGGTTGCCCCGGTCGACGCCGTCGGCCAGGCCGCCGCCATCCTCATCGACCAGTTCGCGCTCTTCAACACCATGGGTGCCCCCGGCGTGCCGGTAGCGGCGCCTCCCGCCCCCGCCACCAACCTCCCCATCTCCCCCGAGCGCTATCACACCCCAATCGAGGCGCTCCAGCTCTCCGTCCGCGCCTACAACTGCCTGCGTCGCAGCGGGCTCATGACCATCGGCCAGGTGCTCGAGCGCACCGAGGACGAGCTCCTCGCTCTCCGCAACTTCGGCCATAAGTCCTACGACGAGCTGCGCGACCGCCTCATCGAGATGAACTACATCGATGGCAACGCAGAGGGCCTCGAGATCGTCCCCGATTTCGCTGCCCCGAGCGCCCCGCCTCCGCCCTCCTCCAGCGTCATCCTCGATGAGGAGGACGACGAGGAGAGCCTCGGCGCACTCGGCAAGGCCCTGCGTGAGGCCCTTCGCGAAGTCGGCGATGACGACCTGCTCGGCGCGGACGACGAGGAATAGCCATGCGTCATCGCAAGGCCGGCCGTCACCTCGGGCGCGATAGCGCCCACCGGAAGGCCCTCTACCGCAACCTCGTCACGGACCTGCTCCGCTACGAGCGCATCACCACTACCGATGCCAAGGCGCGGGAAATCCGCCCCATCGCCGAGAAGATGATCACACTCGGCCGTCGCGGCGACCTCCACGCCCGCCGTCAGGCCCTCAGTTACATCTACGACCGCTACGTCGTCGAGAAGGTCTTTGACGACATCGCCCCCCGCATGGCCGACCGCCCCGGCGGGTACCTGCGCATCACCCGCCTTGAGCCGCGCAAGGGCGACGGCGCCAGGATGGCCGTCATCGAGACCGTCGACTACCACGAAGCCATCGAGGTAGCCCAGGCTCCCTCCGAGGTTGCGGAGGCCGAGGCCCTCTCGGAAGCCGAGGACGGCGACGAGGTCGCGGAGACCGAGGACACTCTGGACATTGAGGACGACGTCGAGGACGAGGTGGAGGAACCCGAGGCTGACCACGAAGAAGCCGAAGCGGAGGATGAGAAACGGTAACCGTGCCTGAGATCACCCGCTTCGCCGCCACCGTCAGCTACGACGGCCAGGAATTCTCTGGCTCGCAGCGCCAGCTCCACGCCCGCACCGTGCAGGGCGAGCTCGAAGGCGCCGCGGAGCGGCTCTTCGGCGGCGCCACGCGGGTCGAGCTCGCCGGGCGTACCGACGCAGGCGTGCACGCTGTTGGTCAGGTGGCCGCCTTCTCCGCCGCCACCGCACTCGAGCCCGGAACTGTTGAGCGCGCGCTCAACGCCCACCTCCCCGAGGACGTCGCCGTGCGCGATGTGCGAGAAGTGCCCGAGGGCTTCGACCCCCGCCGCTGGGCTCGCCGCCGCTGGTACCGTTACTCCCTGCTCACGTCCGCCGTGCGCCTGCCCCTGCAGCGCCGCACCGCCTGGCGAATCGGCGCTCAGCTTGAGCTGAACCCGATGAAGGAAGCCGCTCGCTTCCTGCTCGGCCGCCGCGACTTCAGCGCCTGCGCCGGTCCCCTCGAGGAGGGCCGCTCGCCCGTGCGCACCGTCGCCGAAGCCAACTTTTCGCAGGCGGGTTGCCTGCTCGCATTCGATATCGAAGCCGACGCTTTCCTCCCGCAGATGGTCCGCCGCATTGTCGGCGGCCTCGTGCGGGTCGGTCGGGGCGCCATCAGCGCCACCGAGTTCGAGAGCGCCGTCGCCGCCGCCACGCCCGCTACGGTGGGCCCGCCGGCCCCGCCGCAGGGCCTCTGCCTGCAGCGCGTCTGGTACGACGAAGGGTACGCAACATGACATCCACCGTGCGCCGCAAGGCCTCCGAGATTGCCAAGAACTGGCACGTCGTCGATGCCGCCGGCCGTCCTCTCGGGCGCGTCGCCACCGAGGCCGCCACCCTCCTCCGCGGCAAGCACAAGCCCACGTACGAACCGCACCTCGACGACGGCGACTTCGTCATCATCATCAACGCCGGCAAGGTGCAGCTCAGTGGCCGCAAGGCGGAGCAGAAGGTGTACTACCGGCACTCGGGCTATCCCGGCAACCTGCGCAAGCGCACCTTCGCCGAGCAGATGGCGCGCCGCCCCGAACGCGTCCTTGAGCGTTCCGTCTGGGGGATGCTCCCCAAGGGACCGCTGGGCAAGCGCATACGCCGCCACCTGAAGGTCTACGCCGGCGCCGAGCATCCCCACCAGGCGCAGATCACGGGCTCGGAGCGCGCCGCCGAAGCAGCCGCCGAGGCGGAGGCCGAAGCGCTCCAGGCGCTCATCGAGAACCCGCCCAGGCCACCCCGCCTGCGCCCCCTCTCCGTCCCCGAGACCCCCACCCCTCGTCCCACCCGCCGCGAGAAGGTCGCTGCCTGGCTGGCCGAGCTCGAAGAGGCTCGCGCCACGGCTGAGGCTGACGCGGCCGCCATGGCCGAGGTTGAAGAAGACGACCTGCCGGAAGAGGAAGACGCCCCCGAAGACGCCCCCGAAGACGAGCCCGTTGCCGAGGCCGAACCCACCGCCGAAGCGGAAGTGGAAGCCGAGGACGAATCTGACGAAGAGTCCGAGGAGAAGTAATGGCCGAGCAGTATTACTACGGCACCGGACGTCGCAAGACGGCCATCGCGCGTGTCCGTCTCTACCCCGGCGGCGGCGCCATCATCGTCAACGGCAAACCCCTCGACGATGTCTTCGACAGAGACATGCACCGTGACGAGGTGATGCTTCCCCTCAAGCGCGTCGGCGCCGAGGGCAAGTTCAGCGCCCAGGTCAAGTGCGAGGGTGGCGGCGTCTCCGGTTGGGCCGGAGCCATCCGCCTCGGCATCGCCCGCGCCCTCGTCGAGGCCGACCCCACCCTCAAGGTGACGCTCAAGCGCTCGCCCAGCCTCCTCACGCGCGATGCGCGCGTGAAGGAGCGCAAGAAGCCCGGACTGAAGCGCGCCCGCAAGGCTCCCCAGTACACCAAGCGCTAAGACCTTCCTGCCAATCCTGTTGCTCCTCCGGCCGCACGCTGGCTCGGGAAGCAAAATGTTGTGCGTAGCCAGCGTGGGCATGGCTGTGTAGGATTCCGAGGCGGGTAAAGGTTCGGTGTAGACTGAGCCTGGCCTCCCGAATCGGAGAAACGGTGCCCCCTGTGTCCCGGGCTCGCATGAAAATGAGTGTCTTTCCCCACTTCGCGTCCATTGCGGGCGTGCTCCCCTGTCTGGCGCCAGGCTCCCTACGCGCTGAAGGTACTAGCTCGTGACCGACGCCCTGGCCCGCATCAGCGCCCGCCGTCCCTGGCTCACGATTGCCCTCTGGGTGGTGGTGGTCGTGGTCGCTCTCGGGCTCGTCGGAAGGCTGCTTGGGAGCGCTACCACCACAGAGTTCTCGCTCTCCACCGAGGTCGAGGCCAAAACAGCCGCCAACCTCCTCGAAGACCTCTGGCAGCGTCCCGCGGCCATAACCGAGGTCGTTGTCGTCCAGTCCGACTCGCTCACGGTCGACGACCCTGAGTTTCGCGAGAAGGTCGAGGCGGTCTTCGAAGAGGTCGCAGCGCTCGGCCCCGAAGTCGTGTCCGCGGGCAGACACTATTACCAGGGGAGCGACGATGCCCTCGTCTCCGCTGATCGGATGACGGCCATCATCCCCCTGGTGCTGGCCGGCACCCTGGGGGATGCCACCGAGAACATCGTCGATGTGGTCGAAGTGGTGGAGCACGCAAACACCGACAGTGCCTTCCGCGTGCTCACCGTTGGAGAGGCCAGCATCGCCCACGAGTCCAACGAGCTCGCCCAGGAGGACCTGGAGCAGGGCGAGCGCTTCGGCGTCCCCATCGCGCTCATCGTCCTCGTTGTGCTCTTCGGCGCCGTGGTGGCGGCGCTTGTGCCGCTCGGTCTTGCCGTCGTTGCCATCGCCGTTGCCCTGGGGATCGCCGCGCTAATCGGTCAGGCCGTGGATCTGATCTTCTTCATCACCCTGATGATCACCATGATTGGGCTGGCCGTCGGCATCGACTACTCACTCATCATCATCTCCCGCTTCCGCGAGGAGATGGATCGTGGGTTGGACAAGCTGCGGGCCACTGAGCGCGCCGGCGCAACCGCGGGCCGCACTGTCCTCTTCAGCGGTCTCACCGTCGTGGTCGCCCTGATCGGCATGCTCATCGTTCCCTCCTCGTTCTTCCAGTCGATCGGTCTTGGCGCCATCATCGTCGTCCTCGTCGCACTCGCCGCCACGCTCACCCTCCTCCCTGCCGTCCTCGCGCTCCTTGGCTCGAACGTGAACCGCCTTTCGCCGCCCTTCCTCCGTAGCCGGACCGACGCGACGGACAGCGACGCTCCCGCCGACGGCTTCTGGGAGAAGGTGACGCGCGCCGTCGTCAGGTACCCGATCGTCAGCGTCGTCGTCATCGCCGTCCCCATGCTCGCGGTCGCCTACTTCTACTTCGAAATCGAGACCGGGTTGAACGGCGTCGATGTCTTCCCCGAGGGCGCCCAGACTCGCGAGGCGTTCTTCGTGCTCGAGGAGGAGTTCTCCTTCGGCCTGGTAACCCCCGCCGAGATCGTCATCGAGGGGTCCGTCAACTCACCCCAGGTCAAGGAAGCCATCGCAGCCCTCCAGGAATCGATCGAACGTGATGGCAGGTTCACCACCCTGCGGGCCGAGCAGTTCCTCAATCCCGAGCAGCTGGCGTTGCTGCGGCAGGCGGGCTACCAGATTCTCCCCTCCGGGCTCGTCGTGAACCCCACCGGAGACCTCGCCCTCATCTCCGTGGCTCCACCGGGGGAGCCCAGCGCCGCCCCCGCTGTCGAGGCGGTTGAAGACCTCCGCGACAAGTACATCCCCGCCGCCTTCGATGCGGTCGCGGCCGATGTCTACGTGGGCGGCCGGACTGCCCTCGCCGTCGACATCTTCGACATGGTCGAGACCTACACGCCCATCGTCTTCGCCTTCGTGCTCGGCGTCAGTTTCCTCATCCTCTTGCTCGTCTTCCGCTCGATCGTGATCCCCATCAAAGCCATCATCATGAACCTGCTCTCCGTGGGCGCCGCCTACGGCTTGCTGGTTCTCGTGTTCCAGAAGAGCGGGGGCATCCTGGGCTTCCAGCACGCCGAGTCGATCGACGTCTGGATTCCCCTCTTCCTCTTTTCCATCCTCTTTGGTTTGTCCATGGACTACCACGTCTTTCTGCTCAGCCGCATCCGCGAGCGCTACGACGCGACAGGCGACAACGCCGGCGCCGTCGCCTACGGGCTGCGCTCTACGGCCGGGCTCATTACCGGCGCCGCCCTGATCATGGTTGTGGTCTTCGGAGCCTTCGCCTCGGGCAAGACGATCATCAATCAGCAGGTGGGCTTCGGCCTCGCCGTCGCCATCTTCCTCGATGCCACCCTTGTTCGGTCGGTCCTCGTTCCCGCCAGCATGGAGTTGCTGGGCGGGCGGAACTGGTACCTGCCCTCGTGGTTGAACTGGCTCCCCGACCTCCGCATCGAGGCCGAAGAGGTGGCGGAGGAGTAAGCCTTGCGGTGAACATCCCGACCGACTACCTGCAGGGCTACGAGCAGGCCCGCGCCGTCAATCCGGATCTTGCCGAGAAGTACGTCGCCCACACCCTCATTGGGGATCCCGAAGCCGACGCGGCCATAGCAGAGCTCGCCGCCATCGATGCTGATCAAGGCTTCCGTTTCCTCCAGGCAGGCATGGACCAGGAGTGGGAGGTCCTCAACGATGCCCCTCCTTCCGTGCGGGCCTTCTTCCAGAACCTTGAGACGCCCCCCGACTGGGTTGACCTTGAGTCCCACGGTCCGGGAGTCCACCTGTTCCACAAGAACTCGAAACTGTTGCTCGCCGGCATGCTCGGCGGCGTCCTCGTCGAGGGCTTCTCGACCAACATCAGCAAGTCGTTCTTCATCACGGGGCGCCTTCGCGATCAGGGCGTCCGTCGCCTGCAGCAGAACAACCGCCAGATGATCGAGCTCTTCTTCCCCGGGGGGCTGATGCGGCCGGGTGATGGATGGAAGCTCTCTACTCGCGTTCGCCTGGTGCACGCGCAGGTCAGGCGCCTGTTGGCAAACTCCGAGGACTGGAACCATGAGGAATGGGGTGTGCCGCTCAGCGCGGCGCATGTGGGGTTCGCGATAACTGCCTTCTCCGCGCGGCTCCTGAAGCACATGAGAAGCCTCGGCGCCAGGTACAGCGAGGAAGAGGCCAGGAGTTTCATGCAGATCTGGCGCTATTCCGGCTACCTGCTGGGCATCCCCGAGTCAATCCTCTACGAAACGGAGGAAGACGCCCTCGAACTCTTCCGCATAGGCGTCCTCTGTGAGCCGGACCCGAGCCTCGAGTCAGTCGTGCTGGCGAACTCGCTCGTCAACTCCGCGCCATTGGTCGCCGGCATCACCTCTTCCGACGAGCGGCGCAACCTCTCCGGATACGTCTACCACGTCTCCCGGGCGCTCATCGGCAAGGAGCTGGCCGCGCAGCTCAACTACCCGCCCGAACCGGCGCTCTTCGCCACCTCTTTCGGCGTGCTGGCCTGGTTCCGCCTCAACGAGAAATACGAAAGCCTGATGCGCAAGCTCTTCCCGAGTCGCGCCCGTGAGAGCGACTTCGCCAAGTTCACGGCCCTCTTCGACGTCTCCACCTACGACGACGAAGGCATCAGCTACCGGCTCCCCACGCACGTCTACGCCGAAGAGTCGAAGCGCTGGTAGAAGCTCGCCGACCCGCCCCCACCCGCCGAACTGGTACCGTGGCCGCCGGAGCCCCCGATGTTGCCTGCCCTGCGTGACCTCCACGCCAACCTCGCCTGGCTGCACGACCAGATCAAGGCCATCGTGAGCGACCTGGAACCGTCGCAGCTCGATTGGAAACCCGCCCCCGCCTGGAACTCCATCGCCCAGCTCGTTGCCCACACCGCCGATTCCGAGCGCTACTGGACCGGCGAGGTGGTCGGTGGCGAGGCTACCGGCAGGGAGCGCGACGCCGCCTTCGCCGTCTCCCGCCTCGATGCTGCGGCCCTCTGCGACCTGCTCGATGACGCCCTCGCCGTCAGCGAGCGCGCCCTCGAAAACGTCACGCCCGCCGACCTCGATCGCGACTACACCGACGGTCCCGGCGGCCCCGTCACGGCCATGGGTCCGCTGGCCCACGCCCTCGAACACACCGCCATCCACACCGGCCACATCGAGCTGATGCGCGACCTCCTCATGGAGCGGGACACCGAGGCGTCTGGGGGCGGGGCAGCCTAGACTGCCCTGCGCACACCCCAAGGAGACCCGCCCATGGAATCCCTCTACGTCCAGACCGCCGACCTGCGCATGCACTACCTGCAGGAAGGGACGGGCGAGCCCGTCATCTTCCTCCACGGCTTCCCCGAGACCTCCTACGAGTGGCGCAAGCAGTTCCCCGCCCTCTCCGGCGACTACGCCCTCTTTGCGCCCGATACGCGCGGCTTCGGCGGCACGGACAAGCCCGGCATCCGCGTCAACCGCACCATGCTCGCGCAGGACATCGTCAACTTCATGGACGCCCTCGATATCGAGCGGGCCGCCGTCGTCGCCCATGACTGGGGCGGCATCATCGCCTTCAAGCTCGCCATCGATTGGCCCGAGCGCGTCAGCCGCCTGGCCATGCTCGACACGCTCTGCACGGTCTGGGCGCCCGCCGGAGCCCACGGCTACTGGTTCAAGGCCGAGCCCCTCCCCGAGGAGTTCTTCGCTGCGCACCACCGCGGCTTCATCGAGAGCATCTTCACCGGCGGCTCCGAGCCGCCCCTTCCCGGCCGCCCCCAGTCCCCCTGGCCCAGCGCCCGCCCCGACCCCAGCCGCCCTACCTGGGCCACGCCCGAAGATGTCGAGGAGTACGCCCGCGCCTTCGCCGACCCCCTCAGCCAGTTCCACGCCATCTCCTACTACCGCTACGGCCTCCCCTTCCACCGCGTGATCGAAGACCCCGCCGCCCCCCGCGGCGAGCGCTACGAGCCCCTCGGCGAGCGCGCAGTCGCCGAGATGTGGCTCCACCCCGAGGGCATGGAACAGCACCCGAGCTTCGGCGAGGCGCTCGACTACGGCCCCGAAGACCGCCACAAGACCTTCGAGGCGCCCGTCCTCTGGATGTTCGGCCAGTACATGGCCGGCCGCATCGGCACCGCCGATGCCGATCGCGAGAACGCCATCCCTAGCGGCAACCCCTTCGTTGACCAGTTCAGCCGCTACTTCCCCGACCTTCGTGTGCGCCGCGTCAACGCGGGCCACTTCTTCCCCGAGGAAGCGCCCGACGTCACCAACGAGGCGCTGCAGGCCTTTCTCGCGGGCGACATCTAGCGTTATGCCCAGCAGAGCATATTGCGCCGCGTTCCCCATCCCGTAACATCGGCCCCACACTGTCGACCCGCTCAGCTACGCGGAGAAGGGGTACCCATTCATGGCTGATTCCAACGGAAACGGCGCCGTCGAAACCGGATACAACGGCAAGATGCTCGTCGTCGACCTGTCGTCCGGCGAGATTACCGTCGAGAACCCCGACGAGTCGCTCTATCGCGAGTATCTCGGCGGCTACGGCATCGGCGCCCGCATGCTCTGGGACCGCGTCCCCGCCGGCGTCGACCCCCTCGCTCCCGAGAACATGCTCGGCATGCTTCCCGGCCTCCTCACCGGCACCCCCCTCTTCGGCCAGCGCTGGCAGGTCGTCTGCAAGAGCCCCCTCACGGGCGGCTGGGGCGATGCCAACTGCGGCGGCGACTTCGGCGGCGTCCTCAAGCTCGCGGGCTGGGACGGCGTCGTTTTCTTCGGCAAGGCCGACCGCCCCACCTACCTCCTCGTCGAAGACGACAACGTCGAGCTTCGCGACGCCAGCGACCTCTGGGGCACGGGCGCCATCGAGAGCGAGATGGAGCTCAAGGGCCGTCACGGCAAGCGCGCCAGCGTCGCCAACATCGGCCAGGCGGGCGAGACGCTCTCCCTCATCAGTGGCGTCTGCAACGACCACGGCCGCCTCGCCGCCCGCTCGGGCGTCGGCGCTGTCATGGGCTCGAAGAACCTGAAGGCGGTTGTCGCCGTCGCCGAGCGCAAGATCATTTCCCAGACGCCGGAGACCATCAAGATGCTCCGCGCCAACCTGGACGACATGATCAAGCCCCTCAAGGACTTCTTCTCGAACTTCGGCACCACCGGCATTACCGCCGGTAGCGCCCTCAACGGCGACTCCCCCGTCAAGAACTGGGGCGGCGTTGGCGTGGTTGACTTCCCCCAGGAGGTCGCCAGCCAGATCGACGGTGGCTCCACCATCAACCCCAAGATGGAGAAGAAGTACGGCTGCTGGCACTGTCCAATCGCCTGCGGCGCCGAGTCGGTCGAGTCGACCAACGAGAAGTACCCGTATCCGCACCACACCCACCGCCCCGAGTACGAGGCCATGGCCTCCTACGGGACGATGAACCTGGTGAACGATCCCGACGCCCTCATCTACCTGAACCACCTCTGCAACGAGTACGGGTTCGATGTCATCAGTGCGGGCGTCACCGCCTCTTTCGCCATCGAGTGCTACGAGGCCGGCATCCTCACCAAGGAGGACACCGACGGCCTCGAGCTGACGTGGGGCAACGCCGAAGCGGTCGTGGAGCTCACCAAGATGATGGGCGAGCGCCGTGGCATCGGCGATGTACTCGCCGACGGCGTGAAGGTCGCCGCCGAGCGCATCGGCGCTGACTCCGACGCCTTCGGCATGCACATCGGCGGGCAGGAGCTCCCGATGCACGACCCGAAACTCCAGCCGGAGTTCCACACCACCTACAAGCTCGACCCGACCCCCGGTCGCCACACCCAGTACGAGGGCAACCGCCGCGTGGGCACCATCCCGCCCGCGCCCCAGGACTCGAAGGACTACAACGGTCGTGGCGATCACCACAAGGCGGCGAGCGAGTACATGCACGTCGTCAACGCCGGCGGCATGTGCCAGTTCATCATGATGACCGCCAACACGGCGAACATCCCGGACTGGTTCAACGCCGTCACGGGCTGGGACATGGACATCGACGAGGCCATGCAGGTCGGCGAGCGCATCGCCAACCTGCGCATGGCCTACGAGGTGCGCGAGGGCGGCAACCCCCGCCAGCGCCCCGTCCCCACCCGCGTCACCGGCGAGACCAACGAGGGCACCCACACCGGGCCGCTCGAGGGCGTCAATCTCGATACCGAGCGTCTCGAGGTCGACTTCCTCAACGCCTGCGACTGGGACGCCGACACCTGCAAGCCCTCCGCCGCCAAGCTGGAGTCCCTCGGACTGCCCGAGGTCGCCGAGGCGCTTCACGCCTAGGCTCTCACCAGCGCCAACGCATCGAAGGGCGGCCTCATGGCCGCCCTTCGTCGATCCGGGGGGACTCGCTGAGGGTCCATCATTGGGGGTACCCTTGGCCGCCAGCATGAGCGCGACCAGCACCGCCCCCTATCCCCCCACCATCGCCGGCGATGGGCTAGAGCTCCGTCCCTGGGACGAAAGCCTGCTCGCGCAGCTCGCACAGTGGGGCGAACGCGGCTTCCCCTTCCACGCCTTCGACCTCGGCCACCTGCGCGACCCCGTCCGCGCGCAGGCCGAGCTGAGGCGCGCGCGCGAGGCCGGCCCCCACCGCCACTTCGTCGCCTGCGAAGGCGATACCGCCGTCGGTCGCGTCTCCGTGAATCTGCACGACCGCGCTGGGCTCTATCTCTGGGCCGTGCACGTGCCGCCGGAGCACGAGGGCCGCGGCGTCTGCCGCCGCATGATGGCCGCGCTCATCGAATGGCTGGAGCGCGAGCACCCGGGGCCCGACTTCGTCCTCACCACCAACACGTTCGCCGAGCGCGCCCACCGCGCCTATCAGGCGCTCGGCTTCACGGTCGCCGAGACCCGCTGGCACTACGACCGTCCCCTCGCCGAGCAGCTCTGGCGCGTCCCCCGCCCGCAGCGCAAGGCAATCGAGGGCCACCTGCGTTTCCACAACGGCCGCTGGGAGGTGCGTACCCATCTCATGTCCCGCCCCCAGGGCCGACGCGAACCCTAACCGGCGGGTGGCGCCAGTCCCAGGCGCCGGTCGTTCTCCAACCAGGCCTGGTCGGCGAGCGCCATCAGTCCCCCGCTGAGCAGCGAGTGCCCCCCCACCAGCACTGGAACCTCCGCTGCTGCTAGTGCGGCCGTCAGGTCGCGGATCCGCGGATCCGCGACCTTCTCCGGTACGAGCAGGTCGCTCTGGAAGCGGTCCTCGCGCCTCGCCCGCGATCCCGCGTGGGCCAGCAAAACGCGCGTGTCCAGCACCACGCCGTCCGCCAGCGATGCCAGCTCCCCGGCGAACCGCTCGATCCCCAGCTCCTCCAGTAACCGCCCGGTGAGCGAGCGCGGCGCGTGCCCCTCCGGCGCGCTCGCCAGTCCTCGTTCCTCGCTAACCACCCGCACCCGGCACGCGGTCTCCCGCTCCAGGTGCCCCCAGGTCGCGCTGGCGACGCGCCCCGCCACCAGGATTTCGGCGTCCGGGTCGCACAGCAGGGGCATGAGTGCCCGGTACGGGCGCAGTGGCAGCGAGCCCTCCGGCGGCAGCGCCTCCCGGATCGCGGAGGGGGTCGCCTCGCTCAGCGCGAGCACGGCCAGCTCCGCCGGTGTATCGAGGTCGAACGCCGTCCGCACCGAGCGCGGCAGCACCAACACCTCGAGTCCCGCCTCGTCCCGCAGCCGTCGGGCCAGCACGTTGTCCCGCTCGAACGGCCCCACCCGCGCCAGCGCCTCCCCCGGCGACCAGGCGGTCAGGTCCGACGAATAGAAGTTGTTCGTCACGGCCACGTCCCCACCCCTGCCCAACCCCTCCGCCCCCGCCCCGAAGTCCTCCCCCGTCAGCAGCGGCAGCGCTCCCGCCCCCATCACCGCTACCCCCTCGACGCCCGACTTCCCGACCAACCCCAGCACCCGCTCCCGCAGCGAGAACGCCACCCCCGCCTCATCGATGTCGACCGAGTAGGCGTCGTCGCCTGCTGCCTCCGGGTCGTCCGTCGCCAGCACGACCTGTCCGAACCCGCCCTCCCGCGCGGCACGCGCACTCCCCCCCGCCGCCGCCAGCCGCGCCTGCCCCACCATCCTCTCCGCCTCGCCCGTCCCGGTCTGGCCGTGCAGCAGGATCAGTGTTGGTCCGTTGCTCATGGCGCTAGCGTAGCGCTTGACGAATCAGAACAAGCGTTCCACAGTAGAGGCAGCACGCGCAAGGAGGGCTCGCGAGGGGCACATCCGCATAACCCCACTGCACCACCAAGACTTCCTTAAGGCCTCGCCCGAAAGCCTGTAGCGAATGGAGTTCGTACCATTAGCATCTTCGCCCCAGGCCTTAACTGCGGGCGACGCAGAGGTCAGAGCCATGAAAGTCGTGTTTTTCGAGGACGTTGAAGGCACCGCCCTGGTGGGCGACGTGAAGGTCGTGAAGAACGGCTTCGCACGCAACTTCCTGCTGCCCCGGGGCGTCGCCGGTCCCGTCACGCCACCCAACCTGCAGCGCGCGAACTCCCTCGCCGAGAAGGAAGCCCGCCGCCAGGCCAGGCTCGATAGCGAGGCCGAGGTCCAGAAGGAGCGGCTCGACGGCTACACCGTCACCTTCGAGGCCCGCGTCGGCGAGACCGGTCGCCTCTACGGCTCCGTCACCAGCCGCGACATCGCCCAGAAGCTCCAGGAGAGCACGGGCATTGAGGTCGACTCACGCGTCATCCTCCTCGCCGAGCCCATCCGCGAGCTTGGCTCGAAGTCCGTCACCATCCGCTTCACCCGCAACGTCAGCGCCGAAGTCAACGTCACCGTCGACCCCGACGAGGACTCGAAGGAGATCGTCGAGGAGTTGCGGGCGCGCGAAGCCGAAGAAGCGCTGGCTGCCGCTGAAGCGGAGGCTGCTGCTGCCGCCGCCGCCGCTGAGGCGGAAGCCGCCGCCGCAACCGAAGAGGCTGCCACCGAAACAGCGGAGTCGCCCGCGGAAGCATCCACGGACGGCTAGCGGGAAGGGGGGCGGAAGAGCGGGGACCGGCACTCACCAGCAGCCATCGCGCCAAGGCGCGTCCCCGCCGTTCCGGTCGGTATGACCCTCCCCTTCCTGGAGCGCCTTCCCCCGCACGACGTCGAAGCCGAGGAGGCCGTCATCGCGGCCCTCCTCGTCGACCCCGAGGCCATCTCCAAGGTCTCCTCCATCCTCAGGTCGCCCGACTTCTTCCGCGAGAAGAACGGCTGGATCTACGAGGCTGCCAACGAGCTCTGGGAACGCGACGAGTCGATCAACCAGATCACCATCGCCCACGAGCTCGATCGCCGCGAGCGCCTCGAGGAGATCGGCGGCCAGAGCTACCTCGGCGACATCATCCGCCAGCTCCCCACCAGCGTCGGCGTCGAGTTCTATGCCCAGATCGTCAAGCGCGATAGCACCTACCGCGGCCTCATCAACGCCGCAACCGGCATCCTCCAGCTCGCCTACGAGGCACCCGCCGACATCGAGAATGTCTTCTCCCGCTCCGAGGAGCTGATCCAGCGCCTGCGCGGCGGCGAGAACTTCCGCGATTTCATCCACATCCGCGACATCCTCGAAACCTACCTCGACGAGGACGCCGAGGCGGCCGAGCGCCGCGAGCTCGCGGCGGTCAACGCCGGCTTCAGCGACCTCGACCATCTCCTCGGTGGCCTCAAGCGCGAGGACCTCATCATCGTTGGCGCCCGCCCCAGCGTCGGAAAGTCCAGCTTCGCCCTCGGCATCGCCCGCAACGCCGCCATCGATCAGGGCGCCAATGTCGCCTTCTTCTCCCTCGAAATGTCCGCCGAGCAGCTTGCCGTCCGCCTCCTCGCCGCCGAGTCGGGCGTCGATAGCACCCGCCTTCGCCTTGGCGGCCAGACCGAGCTGGAGGAGCGCCGCATCATCCGCGCCACCGGCGAGCTCGCGGGCGCCAACATCTGGTTCGACGACTCCCCCACCCTCAGCGTCGCTGAGCTCCGCTCCAAGGTCCGGCGCCTTGCCAGCTCCAACGGCGTCGACCTCGTCGTCGTCGACTACCTCCAGCTCATGCAGTCCGATGCGAGCTGGAACGGCCGCGAGAACCGCGTCCAGGAGATCAGCTATATCTCGCGCACGCTCAAGGGCCTCGCCCGCGAGCTGAACGTGCCCGTCATCGCCCTCGCCCAGCTCTCCCGCGCCATCGAGCAGCGCCACCCCCGCATCCCCATGCTCTCCGACCTGCGCGACTCCGGCTCCATCGAGCAGGACGCCGATGTCGTCATCTTCCTCAGCCGCGAGGAGCTCTACACCACCCGCGAGCAGTGGATGGCCGAGCACCCCGAGATGCCCGAGAGCGCCTACCCGCAGGGCGTCGCCCAGGTCATCGTCGCGAAGCACCGCAACGGCCCCGTTGGTACCGTCGACCTACGCTTCGAGCAACGCCTCGCCCAGTTCAAGGACTGGATGCTCCAGGCCGAGGACGAGAATCTGCCCCCCGATGAGTTTGACCGGTGAGCGACGCCACCTTCGAGGGCTTCCCCGGCATCGGCAAGGCCACCGCCATCCCCAACACCTTCTTCTCCGCCGTGCTGCCCGCCATGCGCGAGCCCGGCGACCTGCTCGCCTTCCTCTGGGTGGCCCGCCTCGTCCAGGAGCAGCAGGACGAAGCCCGTTTCGTGACCGCCGAACAGGTCTGGGCCCTTCCGGATGCCGCATCGACCTTCGAGGCCCTCGCCGGCGGCCGCGAGTCGCTCGAACGCGGGCTGGCCGCCTGCGTCGAGCTCGGCGCCCTGCTCGCCCTCGACCTCGCCGGCGGAGGCAGCGAGGAGACCGTCTACTTCGTGAACAACCCCACCTCCCGCCGCGCCGTGGCCCGCGCCCGTGGCGGCGACCTCGAACTCCGCCCGGGCGCCATCGCCTACGAACCGCAGCCCGCTCGCCGGCCCAACATCTTCCATCTTTACGAGGAGCATGTCGGGACGATCACGCCGCTCGTCGCCGAACGGCTCCTCGTCGCCGCCGAGCAGTTCCCGGAGCACCTCATCGAATCCGCCTTCCGTGAAGCCGCCGAGCGCAATGTGCGTAACTGGAAGTACATTGAGCGCATGCTCCAAAACTGGTCCGAGGGGAACCAGCGACATGAAGCGTCTGGACAAAGCCTTGCTGACCGCCGCCGCCGATTCCTCGGCGACGGAGCCGCAGGCTCCGCCTCCCGAAACGCCTGACGACCCGGGCGACGACGGCTGCCCGCACTGCGGCGGAGCCGGTTTCGTCCGGCGCTCGCGCTCGCTCGAAGATCCGCTCTTCGGCCGCGCCGAACCCTGCTCCTGCGTCCTCGACGAGACCGGCGAGGTGCGCCGCTCCCGCCTTGAACGCATCAGCAACCTCGGCTCGCTGACCCGCTTCACCTTCGACGCGTTCGAGGGCGAGGCGACTGCCGCCGCGGCCCGGGTCCGCGCCTACGCCGGCGACCCCGACGGCTGGCTCGTGCTGAAGGGCCCCAGCGGCTCCGGCAAGACCCACCTTGCCGCCGCCATCGCCAACGAGCGCATCACGCGCGGCGAGTCGGTCCTCTTCATGTTCACCCCCGACCTCCTCGACGGGTTGCGTGCCTCCTACCAGCCCGCCGAGGGGGAGCCCGGGTTCGACGCGCTCTTCGAGCAGGTCCGCAACGCCCCCCTCCTCATCCTCGACGACATCGACGCCGCTGCCTCCAGCGAGTGGGCCCGCGAGAAGCTCTTCCAGCTCGTGAACGCGCGCTACAACGCCGCCCTCCCAACCGTCTGCACCTGCCACTCCCTCTCCGAAGCCCTCGACGAGCGCCTCTCCCGCCGCCTCGCCTCGGGCGCCGTCCTCGACCTCGAAGGGGGCGCCTCCGCCTCCGGTTACCGCCAGATCGGCGGGATGACGCGTGAGCGCCTCGGGGACTTCGGCTTCAACAACTTCCACACCCGTTTCCCCAACTACGCCACCCAGGAGAACGAGTCGCTCCAGACCGCCTGGGAGAGCGCCCACCGTTTCGCCGATGCCCCCGAAGGCTGGATGCTCATCCTTGGCGAGAGCGGATGCGGCAAGACGCACCTCGCCGCAGCCGTCGCGAACACCGTGCTCCGCAGCGGCAGCGACGCCTTCTTCGCGGTCGTGCCGGACCTCCTCGACCACCTCCGCGCCTCCTTCGCCCCCGGCCGGGGCGACCCCGGCTACGACGAGCTCTTCAACGACGTGCGCAACGCCGGCCTCCTGATCCTCGACGACCTCGGTTCCCACACCAGCTCATCCTGGGCCGTGGAGAAGCTCTTCCAGATCGCGAACTACCGCGCCTCCTCGCGGCTCCCGACCATCATCACCGCCGCCCTCTCCCTCGATGAGCTCCGCGAGGCCCACCCCCGCGTGGCCGTGCGCGCCCTCGACCCCAAGCTCAGCCAGCACGTGGCCATCCTCGCCCGCCCCTACAACCTGCCCTCGCGCTCTACCGGCTCCCGCCGCCGCTAGCCCCGCGGCCGCTCCAGACCCCGCTTCTCCAGCCACGCCCCCAGCGCCCAGTGCGTCGTGTCAAACGCGAGCTCGTCCCAGGGGATCGCGTCCGGGGCGAACCACCCGATCTCGCTCGTCTCCGACCCCGCCGACCCCTCGCCCAGCGCCCGCGCCTCGTACACGATGACCACCACCCCCGCGTGCGTACGCGTGTAGACGCCCAGCAGCGAGAGGTCGTCGACCTCCAGGTTCGCCTCCTCGCGCGTCTCGCGGGCTGCCGCCTCTTCCGCCGTCTCTCCCACGTCCATGAAGCCGCCCGGGAACACCCAGAAGCCCAGCCGCGGCTCGATCGCGCGCCGCACCAGCAGCAGGGCGCCGTCTTCCCGCTCAGGGATCGTGCCCGCCACCGGGCGGGGGTTCAGGTAGTGCACGAACCCGCAGCCGTCGCATACCAGCCGCGTCATCGTGTCGTGCGGCGGAATCCGTTCGGTCAGCTCGCCGCCGCACTGCATGCAGTAGCGGCCGGAGGCGTGCGGGTGGCTCGTCACGAGCCGCGCATGGTCGCCGGAGCTCGCTCCATCCCCAGCGACTCGGGCCCCTCGATCCACTCCTCGCCGTCTGCCCACACTTCCTTCTTCCAGACCGGCACGCGCCGCTTGATCTCGTTCACGAGCCAGTGTCCCGCCTCGAACGTCGCCGCCCGGTGTCCGGCGCTCACCGCCACCAGCAGGCTCGTTTCCCCGATCTCCAGCCGTCCCGTGCGGTGCAGCACGGCGCTGTCGGCCAGATCGAACCGCTCCACCGCCTCCTCCGCCAGCTCCCGCATCGTCTTCTCCGCCATCGAGGGATAGGCGTCGTACACGAGGTGGTCGACGGCCCGGCCCTTGTTGGTGTTGCGAACCACCCCCAGGAACACGTCGACCGCCCCGGCTTCGTCGCGCCGTACGGCCTCGATCGCTTCCTCTGGGTTCAGCCGCTCCGGCGTTACGCGGATCAGCATTGCTAGCCTCCCGATACCGGCGGAATCAGCGCGAGTGTCGCGCCCGCCGGCACTGGCGCGTCCTCTTCGGCGTACTCTTCGTCGACGGCGTACAGCAGCGTCTCCGTGAACTCGGCGATCTGGGGGTGCTCCGCCACCAGCCGCTCGCGCACCGACGCGACCGTGTCCCCGGCCACATGCGCCAGGGAGAGTTCGCGCTTCCCCACGGCCTCGGCCAGCGAGGCGAAGAACAGTACCGTGATCGCCATCCCCGCGATTGTAGCGTGTAGCGCTGCCAGCCCCCGGCGGCGTTATCCTCCCCGCCCGTGGCCACCCTCCTCTCTCGCGCCCTCGATCTGCTCTACCCGCCGCGCTGTGTCGCCTGCGGCGCCTTTGGCCAGAACCTCTGCGAGCCCTGTGGCGACCAGCTCCTCCCCGCGAGCGGTCCCGGCCGCTGCGGCCGCTGCGGCGTGCGGCGCGACGACGAGGGCCGCTGTCCCGACTGCTTCGGCTGGCGCGATCTCGACGGCGCCCGCGCTGCCTTCGAGATGGAGGGCGCTGCCCGCCGCGTCGTCCACGGCCTCAAGTTCAGCGGCATCCGCGACCTCGCCACCGACATGGCCGGCGCCCTCCGCCCCGTCGTCGAGGCGCTTGGCCCCGATGCCATCTTCCCCATCCCCCTGCACGCCCGCCGCCGTCGCCAGCGGGGATTCAACCAGGCCGAGGTCCTCTTCGACCGCCTCGGCTGGCCCCCGCCCCCGGGACGCCTTGAGCGCGTCCGCCCGACCGCCAGCCAGGTTGGCCTCAGCGCCAGCGAGCGTCGCGAGAACGTTGCGGGCGCCTTCCGCTACCGCGGTCCCGGCCTCAAGGGCGCAACCGTCGCCGTCCTCGATGATGTCGTGACCACCGGCGCGACCGCCAGCGAGTGCGCCCGCGTCCTCCGCGAGCACGGCGCTGGGCGCGTCTACGCGCTCGCCTATGGCCGCGCCCCCTACCGCTCCCCCGCCTCCGGTCGCAGCGACGACTAACCCCGCTTCTCCAGCTCCCACACGACCACGATGGGGAACCCCGCGATGGATGCCTCCAGCAGGCCGGGCCGGTCGTCCGCGAAGCTAAGCGCGTCCAGGTAAAAGGACCGTAGTAGGACGCCGGGATAGTGGCCATGTGCCGCTCCCAGGACCGGCGAGCCGGTCCCCCGTCCGTTGTCGCTACAATGGATCGCCGATGGCCCTTCCTGCCCAGCCCCCCCTCTCCGCCGATGCGTCCGCCGCCGCGGAGTCGCTCGCGCGCATCCGCAAGGAGATTCACGCCGCCGTCGTCGGCCAGGACGCGCTCATCGACCGGCTCCTCATCGGCCTGCTCGTCTCCGGGCACGTGCTCGTCGAAGGCGTTCCCGGACTCGCCAAGAGCCTCACCGTTACGAGCCTCGCCAACGCCCTCGATGTTGACGGCGTGCGCATCCAGTTCACCCCCGACCTGCTGCCCGCCGACCTCATCGGGACCGAGGTGCTCAATCCAGCCGAGGGGGACTTCGCTATCCGCAAGGGGCCCGTCTTCGCGAACATCGTCCTTGCCGACGAGATCAACCGCGCCCCCGCCAAGGTCCAGTCCGCCCTCCTTGAGGCCATGCAGGAGCGCCAGGTCAGCATCGGCGGCCAGACCCTCCCCATGCCCGACCCCTTCTTCGTGATGGCCACGCAGAACCCGATCGAGCAGGAGGGCACCTACCCCCTCCCCGAGGCGCAGCTCGACCGCTTCCTCCTCAAGGTGCGCGTCGACTACCCCACCCGCCAGGAGGAGCGCGAGGTGCTTGACCTCGGCCTCGACGGCGGCGCGCCCCCACCCGTCCGCGCCATCGCCAGCCGGGAGGAGCTGCTCGCCGCCCGCGACGCGCTCGCCGGTGTCGCCCTCGACGAGGCCCTGAAGGATTACTGCGTTCAGATCGTGCAGGCCACCCGCCGCCCCGCCGCCTACCGCCTCCCCGAGCTGCGCACGCTCATCGCCTACGGTGCCTCCCCCCGCGCCACCATCGCCCTCGCCCGCACGGCCCGTGCCCGCGCCCTCCTCGAAGGCCGCGCCTACACCATGCCCGACGACGTGAAGGCGCTCGCCCACGACGTCCTCCGCCACCGCATCGTCACCACCTACGAGGCCGACGCCGAGGAGATTACGACCGAAGACCTCATCGATCGCGTCCTTGAAGCCGTCGAGGTGCCCTGAGGGCGGCCATGCCTGCGTGGTGGCGGTGGCGCTGGCGCCCTGGGCGTGACCCCTCCCGCGCCGCGCCCGATGACGCCGCCACCACCGAGGCCGCCGAGCTTCTGCGTCGCGTCCGCGCCATCGAGCTGCGCGCCCGCCGCCTCGTCGACGACCTCTTCCTGGGCGAATACCACGCCGTCTTCCGCGGGCGCGGCATCGAATTCGACGAGCTCCGCCCCTACGTGGTCGGCGACGATGTGCGCTCCATCGACTGGAAGTCGTACGCGCGCACGGGCGAGCCGCTCGTGCGTCGCTACCGCGAGGACCGCGACCTCACCGTGCTCTTTGCCGTTGATGTGAGCGCCTCCCAGAGCGCCGGCGCGGCCGAGCAGTCCAAGGCCAGCCTCGCCGCCGAGCTCTGCGCGGTCTTCTCCCTCGCCGCCATCCGCAACCACGACCGCGCCGGCCTCCTCCTCTTTGCCAGCGCCCCCGAGCGCTACATCCGCCCCGCCGGAGGCAGCGTGCACGTGCTCCGCCTCGTGCGCGAGGTGCTTTCCGCTAGCCCGGCCACCCGCGGCACTGACCTTGGCGCCGCCCTCAAGTACCTCACCGGCGTCCAGCGTCGCCGCGCCACGCTGTTCGTCATCTCCGACTTCCTCACCGAGGGCTACGCCCGCGCCCTCCGCGCCGCCTCGCGGCGCTTCGACATCATCGCCGTCCGCATCCGGGAGCCCCTCGACGAGGAGCTGCCCGCCGCCGGCCTCGTGCGGCTCGCCGGTGCCGAGGGCGGCCCCGCCTACGAGGTCGACAGCGACGACGAGGCCGTGCGCGAGGCCTACGCCGCCCGCGTCCGCGCCATCGACGCCGAGCGCGAGCGCCTCTTCGGCGAGCTTGGCATCGACGAGATCGCCATCGTCACCGGCGAGGACTACGTGCGGACGCTCCTAGCCTTCTTCCGGCGCCGGGCGCGGGCCGTCGCGTGAAGCGCCTCGCCATCCTCTGTGCGCTTGTCCTGGCGCTCGCGGTTCCCACCCTCGCCGCAGCGCAAAACCCCGAGGTCACGCTCTCGCGGCCATTCGCTGCCATCGGCGAGCCCGTCGTCCTGACCATCGTGCTCGATACGCCCGCCGGCGCCGTCGTCGAGGTCGATCCGGCCGCGGACACGTGGGGCGAGGTGCGCGTCATCCGTGTCCTCTCGCAGACCGCCGTGGCCTTCGATGCGGGGCTGCACCACCGCATCGAGGTGCTCGTCGCGCCCTTCGCCCCGGGGATGGTCTCCTTCCGCGCGTCGGTCACCGTCACCACCGACGCCGGCTCGACCCCCATCGAGCTCCCCGGCCTGACCATTGAGGTACCGTCCACGCTCCTTCCCGGCGAACCACTGACCCTCTCCGCCCTTCCGCCCCCCGTGCGGATTGAAGGGGCGCAATCGGCCCTGTTCTGGCCGGCGGTCGCGCTTGTCGCCCTGGTGGCCCTCCTGGTCGCGACGGTAGCCCTCGTGCTCGGCCGCCGTTGGTGGCGAAGCCGCCCCCGCGCCCCCGAGGCGCCCCCCGAGCCGCCACCCGCCCCCGTCGATGTGCTCGCCACCGCTGCATCGCTGCTGGAGGGAGACGCCGCTGGCGCGTACCGCGCCATCTCCGCGGCCGTCCGCAACATCCTTGGCGAGCGCTACGAATTCCCCGCGCAGTCCCTCACGACCGCCGAGCTCGAAACGCGCATGGCCGCCGCTGGCGTCGATGGCTGGGAGGAGCGCATGGCCCGTGAGCTGCTGCGGGAGTGCGATGCCGTCGTCTACGCCGGCTACCGGCCCGTCGTGGAGCGCCGCATCGCTGACCTCAGGATCGCTCGCGAGATCGTCGGGGGGACGGGCTGATGCACTTCGCCGACCCCTGGCTGCTCCTGCTCGCGCTTCTGGCCGTGCCCCTCGCCATCGCCCGCTGGCGGCGGACCGCCCCCGTCATCGCCGTGCCCTTCGCCCTCGGTCTCGACAACGCCGCCGTCGGCTGGCGGGTCCGCGCCCGGCGACTCCTCCCGGTGCTGCGCATCCTCGCCATCCTGCTTCTTGTCGCCGGCCTCGCGCGCCCCCGCCTCGGCGAGGCCGAGGCGCTTGTCCCGGCCGAGGGCGTCGACATCGCCCTCGCCGTCGATGTCTCCAGCAGCATGGCGTCGAGCCCCTTCAGCGCCGGCCGCTCCCGCCTCGACTCCGTGAAGGACGTTATCCGAGACTTCGTCGCCAGCCGCGAGAACGACCGTATCGGGCTCGTCGTCTTCCAGCGCGAGGCCCTTCCCCTCGTGCCCCTCACCCTCGACCGCGATGCTCTCGATACGATCATCGCCGGCCTCGGCCCCGACCTCCTGCCCGAGGGTACGGGCATCGGCGTGGGCATCGCCAGCGCCCTCTCGATGATCGAGGAGTCGAGCGCCTCCAGCCGCATAGTCATTCTGCTCACCGACGGACGCCACAACGCCGACTCTATCAGCCCCGTGGAGGCCGCCGAGATCGCCGCAGCCCTCCGCATCCGCGTCTACACCATCGGTGTCGTCCAGGAGGACCGCCCGACCGGATTCTCGATGACGACCATCGATGCTGAGCTGCTCACCTTCATCGCCGAACTCACCGGCGCCCGGTATTTCGAGGCCTCGACGCCCGAGGATCTCGCCCAGGTCTACGACGAGATCGCCTCGCTGGAGACCAGCCGCGTTGGGGGAGAATCCTTCGCCCGTCACAGCGAGCTCGGTCTCTGGCTGGTCGCCGCCGGCGCCGTGATCCTGCTCGGTGAGCTGGCCCTGGGCCGCACCTGGCTGCGGAGGACGCCCGCATGAGCGACTTCAGCTTCGGACGTCCGCTCTGGCTGCTCGTCATCCCCGCCGTGCTCCTGCTCGTGCCGGTGGCCTGGGTCCTCGCGCAGCGCACCCTCGCCGCCACGGCCGCCCTCACCCGCGACCCTCCCAGGATCCGCTGGACCGCAACGGTCGTGCTGGTCCTCGCGGTTGTCCTTGCCGCCCTCGCCGCCGCCCAGCCCCGCTGGGGCGAGCGCAGCGCCACCGTCCAGGCCGGCGGCGCCCAGATCGTCGCCGTCCTCGATGTCTCCCGCAGCATGGGCGCCATGGATACGCCCCCCTCCCGTCTGGCCGCCGCCCGCACCGCCCTCGCCGAGACGTTTGTCCGGCTCCGGGGCGACCGCGTCGCCCTCGTTGTCTTCGCCGGCGATGCCCGCCTCCGCTTCCCCCTCACCCGCGACCTGACAGCTGCCGCCACCGTCATCGAGAGCGTCGAGGGCGGGACGCTTTTGCTTGAACGCGGTACCAGCACTGGATCCGGGCTCAAGCTCGCCAGCGAGCTCTTCGACGAGGAGACTGCCGGGGGCCGCCTCGTCCTCCTCATCTCCGACGGTGAGAACCTCGCGGGCGACCCCTCCGCCAGCGCCGCCGCCCTCGCGGCTGACGGCATCGACCTGCTCGTCGCGGGCGTGGGCACGCCCGCGGGCGCCCCGGTTCCCGTCCGCGACCCGCTCTCCGGGGAGTTCAGCACGCTCCGGGACCGCAACGGCGAGCCCGTTATCACGCGCCTCGACGAAGCCAGCCTGCGCGCCATCGCCAGTGCCGGCGACGGGCGCTACATCGGCGCCAATCCCGCCGCCGTGCCCGCCGCGGTCCGTTCGCGCGTTGCCGGTCTCGACCAGGCCGCCTACCGCGCGACCACCATCTCCCTCCCCATCGAGCGCTACCAGTGGTTCGTCGCTGCCGCCGTTGTCCTCGCCCTGTTCGCAACCGCCGTCGAGTGGCGCGCCCTCGCGAGCTGGCGGCGAACCCCCGCGCTGGTGGGGGTCGCCGTGCTGGCGCTCACGCTCGCCGCCTGCGCCACCGCTGCCTACAACCTGAACGAACGCGCCCTCGAAGCGCTGGACGAGGGCGACGTCGAAACCGCCATCGAGCTCCTCTACGAGGCGCAGGCCGAGTCCCCCCAGGACGGGCAGATCGCCCTCAACCTTGCCGCCGCACTCCACCAGGCGGGGCGCTACGACGAGGCCGTCCGCATCTCCCGGCGTGCCCTCAACGACCGTGACGGCGAGATCGCAGCCGCCGCCCATTCCAGCCTCGCGCACCACCTCTTCGCCCTCGGCGAGCTTGAGGAAGCACTCGATGCGTTCCGCGAGGCCCTGTTGCTCACCCCCGAGGACGACGTCCTGCGCCGTGACTACGAGGTCGTGTGGCGCCTCCTCCACCCCCCTCCCCCGCCCGAGCAGCAGGCCGCCCCCCCGGCTGAGGGCGATGACTCCGGGGAAGGCGAGGAATCCGAAGGGCAGGAGCAGCAGCCCGCGCCCGGCCCCGACGGCGCGCCCGCGGGTGGCGGGGACGGCGGGCAGGAGGCCCTCTCGCCCCAGGCGCTCGAGGAGCGGCTCGCCGAGATAGACGCCGAGATCGCGGAATTGCGGGAGGAGGCAGGTGAGGTGCTGAGCACCCGCGAGGCACTCGCTATTCTGGAACTCCTCGAAGAGCGCAGCCGCCTGTCCGCGCAGAACCCCGTCCGCGGAGCCTGGAGCGATCCCACTGACTACTGATCGTCCTCTCCCGCCGAAGGAACGCCCGTCGTGAGCGAGACCGCGCCCGGTTTCGCCGAGGTCATGGCGCATTTCGCCTTCGACGCGCCCTGGTACGGGCTGCTGCTCCTCGCCGCGGCGTTCTACGCGGTTGCCTGGGTGCGGGTCCGCAGCGAACGCCCCCGCGTCCCTCCCGGGTGGGGCCGCCTCGCCGCCTTCATGCTCGGGCTGGCGCTCATCTTCGTGGCCACGCAGTCACCGCTGGAGCACTACGGCAACCAGCTCCTCTGGGTCGACTTCGGCGGGATGCTGCTGCTCACGATGATCGCTCCGCCCCTCCTCCTGCTTGGCTCGCCGCTCACGCTCGCCTTCCGAGCCAGCGGCCCGCGCGGACGCGCCCGACTGCGCCGCTTCTACCGCGGACGGCCCATGCGCATCGTCGCCATGCCCATCGCCTCCTGGCTCATCTTCGCGGTGGTCACCTATGCCTGGCAGTTCACCGGCCTCACGGAGGAGGCCGCTGCCAACGTCTTCGTCCGCGACGTGCAGCAGCTCTCGCTGCTCGCGGTGTCACTGCTCTTCTGGTGGCCCGCCCTCTGCGCCGACCCGGTCGCCTGGCGCATGAACCACCCCCTGCGCGTGCTCTACGTGGCTGTCGAGATGACGCACAAGGGGCTCTTCGGTGGCATGTTCCTCAGCCTCAATACGCCCGTCCACGAGACGCTCGCGGCTAACCTGCCCGCCTGGGCGCCCTCCGCCATGATGGACCAGCGCCTTGCCATCCTCGTGCTCTGGGTGGGTGGCAGCCTCGTGTTTCTCGTCGCCCTCGCCGCCATCGCCGTCAGCTGGATCCGCTACGAAGCGCGCCAGTCAGCCCGCGTCGACCGCCGCCTCGATGCCCTGCGCGAGGCTCGGCGCCAGCGCGCACGCGCCCTCGGGGGCGTTGCCGAGCGTCCCTAGGCCGGCCCGCTAGATGCCCAGCTCACCCCACAGCTCCGTGGCCTGCTTCCGCAGGTCGGCGCGGAAGTCGGGATGTGCCACGCTGATAAGTTCGGCGGCGCGCTGCCGGTGGTTCTTGTCGAGCAACCGCGCGACCCCGTACTCGGTCACGATCGTGTCGGCCAGGTAGCGCGGGATGGTCACGAGCGTGCCCGCCTCGTGCTTCGCCACGATCTTCGAGAGGGAGCCCTCGAGCGCGGTCGAGCGCAGCACCGTAATAGCGCGGCCGTCCGCGCAAAGTGCGGCGCTGATGTGCGTGTCCGGCTGCCCGCCCGTGCCGTTGATCATCTGCCCGCCGTAGCGGTCCTCGCTCGCGATCTGCCCCAGCAGGTCCACGGCGACCGCGCTGTTCACCGACGTCATCTGGCTGTTCTGCGACATCAGCGCCGGGTTCAGCAGGTAGTTCGGGTCGTACACCTCGAACGCGGGGTTGTCGCGGATGATCCCGAGGTCCACCCCGTCGCAGCCCGTCCACGCCACCGCCACGCAGCGGTCCTTGTGGATCGTCTTGCGCGAGTTGTCGATGTTGCCCCGCGCCCAGAGCTGCGCCAGCCCCGGCGAACCCAGCTCCGTGTGTACGCCCAGGTGCTGCGCGTGGTCGAAGGCGCCGGCCTTGAACATGAGCGCGCTGGGCGTCCCCACCCCCACCTGGATCGTGTCCCCGTCCCGGATCAGCGGCGCCAGGTTGTGCGCGATGCCCTGCGCCGCCTCGTCCACTTCGGTCAGCCCGAACGCCTGCCGCACGATCTTCGGCGGCAGCATGTGGTACATCCCCTCGGCCAGCGCGATCTGGTCCGTGCTCGCCATGCCGAGCAGCTCCAGCAGCTCCTCGCGATTCTCCTCCGGCGCGAGCGTCTGCACGCGCTCCCGCACCGCATCGACGTTCACCGGCGGGATGACGCCCTCGATGAACGCCGCGAATTCGCTCACGTGTACCCAGATATCGCCGTGCCCGGGCGTGATGTTCGGGTCGATCATCCCGATCGTCGTGCGGCAGCGCTTCGTGTACGCCTTGCGCGTCCACATGTGGACGCCGAACTGCACGTAGCCCGCCTCGTTGGGCTCGCTGATCGACGTGACCTGCACGTCCGGGAGGCGAGCCTCCTCGCGGCCCGCATCGTGCGCCTTCATGCCCAGCATGAAGGTGTTCGGCAGGTAGGTCGCGATCTTGGCGTCGTGCGCCGCCCGCAGCGGCTCTCCAATGAACAGCTCGATCTCGCGTTCGCCGTTTTGTCCGGGGCCAAAGAGGCGCGCCTCGGTTGGCGCCAGCACGCGCACGTGCATGCTGTTCAGTTGCTCGGCGCGGTCCGCCAGCGCCGAGCCCAGCGCCCCGGGCGTGAGCACGCCCATCGTCACGAGGTCGCCCTCGCCGATCAGCGCCATGGCCTCCTCAACGCTGCAGAGGCGCTCCTTGTAAGCCTCGCGCCAGTCTCCTGAGTGCGTCATGGCCACGCTCCTACGTGAAGTTGAAGTTGAACCCCCGCGGATCCTCGAACGCCTGTGGTTCAGGCTTCTTGTACTGGATTTCGATCTCGTCCGTGTCTTCGTTGTAGCGCACCGGGAAGGATGCGACCGGCCGGAACGCCGGCAGCGACTTGGCCGCGCCGTCCCGCACGTCGAACTTCGCCCCGTGCCGCGGACAGTCGATCTCGAAGCCCACGAGCCTGCCCTGCCCGAGCGGCCCGTTGTCGTGCGAGCAGCGGTTCTCGAGAGCGTAGTACCCGTCGTGCAGATGCACGAGCACGATCGAGTCGTCCTCGATCTCGATGATCGCGCTCTCCCCCGGCTTCAACATGTTCGCCGGTCCCACCGGGGTGAAGGGGGTCTCGCTCTCGGTCTGCTCGCTCATCGTCTGGCTCCTCGTCAGGGCAAGCGAGCCGCGGCAGGTGGCCGCGGCCCACAGTTGCGTCGTCGCTCCGGACCTAGCGGTCCGGCCCGTAGATGTACTCGTCGATCGTTTTGTGCATGTGCCGGATGCGGCGCTCACGGTAGTTGATGAGCAGGCCCTTGAAGGCCCGCGAATTCATCCCCTTCTGCACGCGCGGCAGGTTGTACGAGTCCTGGTCCAGCACCAGCCCGAGCGAGATGTCGCCGTGCTTGTGCTGCGTGTGCACCGGGCGCGGTGGCGGCTCCGCCCCCTCCGGGAGGCGCACGTAGTTCTGCAGGTCGTAGTACATCTTGTTCGGGTCCGTCGGGTGCGGACGCTGGCGGAACAGCATCACTCGCGTGGCATGCGTGTTCAGCGTGATGCTCGGGAAGATGTAGTAGTGGTAGTCGTCCGTTAGCTGGTCGTCGTTCAGCTCGGAAGCATTGATGCCGGTCGCTCCCAGGTTGTCCCGCTGTGCTTCCTGCACCGCCGTGCGAACGTCGTCGGCTGTGCCTTCGAAGGTCTCCGGGTCGATGCCCGCGCCCCGCAGCATCCCCCGCAGCGAGTCCGTGATCTCGTCCCGGTTCTGGTAGCGCGGACTGAGCAGCCCGAACGGCACCAGGTAGCGGTTGTGCCGCTCGTACAGGTCGATCTGCAGGTGAACGTCGTCCAGCGACTCCAGCAGCTGCGGGTGGATGCCCTGCACGTGGTACGACTCGTTGAAGGCGTCCACTGAGGTCTTCCAGTTGCAGTCCCACTCGATCGTCTTGTCCTGGACGATGTACTGCTGCTCGAAGTGGTACGGGTCGAGGTGCTCCGGGATCATCCCGAGGAAGTCCTCAAGCGGCTCCGCGTCCGGGTTCATGTTGAACCACACCCAGCCGCCCCACGTGTCGCAGGGAATCTCGGTGAGGGCCGTCTCCTGGGGGACGCCCTGGGTGAACGTGTCCTCGTCGGGCACGAACTTCTTGGAGCCGTCGAGGTTGAACTCGAAGAAGTGGTAGGCGCACTGGAAGCTCTCCGCATGCCCCATGCCCGGGTTGCGGATCTGGTTCCCGCGGTGGGGACAGACGTTGTAGAACGCCCGAACCTTGTCCTCGGTCTCGCGCACGATCAGGAACGACTCGGGGCCCAGCTCGGTTGTGAAGTAGTCGCCCACGTTGGGGATGTCGGACTCACGCCCGGCCATGTTCCAGACCTTCGTCCAGAGGCGTTCCCACTCGAGCTGCATGAACTCTTCGGAGGTGTAGCGCTCCTTCGGGATCAGCTCCGTGCCCAGCTCGGGCTCGGCCGCCTTCCCCATCGGGGTCCCGGTCACTCGTGCTTCAACAACCACGCTCTGCGCTCCTTCGTTCGCCCGTCCCCATCGGCGGACGCGCACGTGTCAGAGGGTGCAGTGATGTTACGCGAAGCAGGCCCTTTCCGCCCGTTTCGCCGCCTCTACGAACCCGGTGTCGGGACGACCTCCGTGCCCATCTCCTCGGGCTCCATCCCGAGCGTGATCAGCACCTTTGAGAGGCTCATGAAGAGCCCCACGCCCAGCGACATCTCGACGATCTCGGGGTCGCTGAAGTGCTCGCGCAGCCGCGTCTGCAGCTCCGGTGACACCTGCCGCGGGTCTCCGATGATGGCGTCCGTCAGGGCGATTGCCGTCTTGTCCCGCTCGGAAAGCGCCGACTCCTCGTAGCCGTCCGCTATCTCCGTTACCTGGTCTTCCGAAAGTCCTTGCTCACGCGCCACGGCGAAGCGAACGTTCTTTCAGTAGCCGCAGTCTGTCACGCGGGCGTTGCGCATCCGCGTGACCTCCTTGGTGCGGTGGTCGAGCGCGCCCTTGCTCCAGAACGTCCCGTAGAGCTGCCCGAAGGCGCCCGCCAGCCCGGGCTGGTGCGCCAGCGCCGTGCCGAAACTGGGCTCCTCGCCCGGTATCGCCGAGCTCACTCGTGGTTTGGTCGACATCGCATCCTCCTTCGGAGACGTTAGTAGATCGGTCCTTCGCTTGAGGCCGGCATTGCCGCCTCGACCGGTGCCGGCTCGGTGCCGAACGCCAGCCGTAGCCGGCAGTTCGCATCGAACAGCGCGATTCCGATGGTCAGCGCCACCACGCCCGCCTCGCCGAAGTGCGCCTGTAAATCGGCGTACTCCCCGTCGGTCAGGTCGTGGTGCTGCCAGGGCATCTTCTCGGCGAGGGCCAGGGCTGCCCGCTCGGCCACGCCGAACAGCTCGCTCTCCGACCAGTTCGCCAGCGCTTCCACCTGCTCGTCGCTCACGCCTGCCTCGGCGTGACGCACTGCCAGCTCCGCTTCGCAGTCGTGCAGCTGCGCGACCCGCAACCGGCAGAGCTCCAGCAGGCCGGCGGGGAGCAGGTCGTCGTCCCAGAGCTTCCCGTAGAAGGCGGCGTAGAGGTCGCGCAACTCCGGGCGCAGCGCCAGCGCTGCGTCGAAGGGCGCACTGCTTTCCTCGGCGTTCAGCCAGGTCACGGGGGCATTCTCAATGCCTAACCCGACCGCTGCAACGCCCGGAGCCCTACGCCTTCGCGACCTGGGGTATCCGAACCCGTCCCAGTCGCTGCGCGACCTCCGTGATCCCCGTTGCGAACGTCGCCGGGATCAGCTCGCCCCGCTCGATTGAAGCAATGAACATGGGAAGGATCGTGAGCAGCACGCGAATGCGCACCGATTCGCGCGCGTGCCACTCCTCCGAGACGCGTCCCTCCGCCACCATCTCCGTCAGGTCCTTCGGCAGGTACACCCCGCCCCGGCGGGCGTAGGCCATCGTCGCGATGACCGCCATTGCCCGTGGGTCGAGGTCGGTGCGGTGGAAGCCGGCGCTCTGGCTCGCGGGAAACCGTTTGAGCGCGTCCTGCACATCCAGGCTCAGCGCCTCCGCCTCTTCGCTCGCGCCCGCGATCGCGCCTTCGGGGTCCCCCATCTCGGCCGTGAGCAGTGCGCCCCCCGCCAGCTCCGCCTCCGCCGCGACCGTCACGTCCTCGATGCTCGCGCCGTTGGCGGCAAGGGACTTCAGGTGGTCAATCAGCGCGCCCATGACCGTCTCCGCGACCGCGTCGTTGTGCCTCTACTGTACAGCCGCGCGCGCCCGCCCGGCGCTGCCGCGAGGGCTAGACGTGGATCACGCGGTCGTAGGCGTCGAGTACCGACTCGTGCATCGCCTCCGAGATGGTCGGGTGCGGGAACACCGTCTCCATCAGCTCCGCCTCGGTCGTCTCCAGGCCCATGGCGACGACGAACCCCTGGATCATCTCCGTCACGTCGGGGCCCACCATGTGCGCTCCGAGGAGCTCGTCCGTGTCCGCGTCGAAGACCGTCTTCACCATGCCGCCCGTGTCGCCCACGGCGATCGCCTTGCCGTTTCCGACCAGCGGGAAGCGCCCGACGCGCACGTTGAAGCCCGCCTCGCCCGCTGCTGCCTCGGTCAGGCCGACGCTGGCGACCTGGGGGTGGCAGTAGGTGCAGCCGGGGATACGCCGCCGCTCCATCGGTCGCGCCGATGGCTGCCCTGCGATGCGTTCCACGCAGATGACGCCCTCGTGCATCGCCTTATGCGCCAGCAGGGGCGGCCCCGCCACGTCGCCGATGGCGTACAGCCCCGGCTCGCCCGTCTCCAGCCACTCGTTCACGACGATAGCCCCGCGGTCGACCGTGGCCGCCGTCGTCTCGAGCCCGAGGCCCTCGACGTTGCCGGTCACGCCTACTGCAAGGATGGCGCGGTCGAAGGTCGCTTCGACGGTGCCGTCTTCGGTCGCGATCGTGGCCGTCACGCTGTCGTCGCCCTTCTCCAGCGACTCCACCGTGGCGTTCGTGTGAATCGTGATGCCCTGCTTCTCGAACTCCTCGCGGGCGAAGGCCGAGATCTCCTCGTCCTCCACCGGCAGGATGCGGGGCAGCACCTCCACCACCGTCACCTCCGCCCCCAGCGACCGGTAGAAGCTCGCGAACTCCACGCCGATCGCCCCCGACCCGATGACCAGCAGGGAGTCCGGCATCGTCGTCGGCACCATCGCTTCCTTGTATGTCCAGACGAGTTCGCCGTCCGGTTCCAGGCCCGGCAGCGACCGCGCACGCGCGCCCGTCGCAATGATGATGTTGTCGGCTCCCAGCTCGGCCACGGTTTCGCCGTCCTTCTCGACGACGAGACAACCCCCGCCCGTTAGCCGGGCGAAGCCGTCGAACACCTGCACCTTGTTCTTCCGCAGCAGGAACTTGACCCCGCTGTTGAGCTGGCGCGCCACCGAGCGCGAACGGCTCACGACCTTCTCGATGTCGAACGAAGCCTGTGCCGTCAGGCCGTAGCGCTCCGCGTCCTGCATCTCCCGGTAGAGGTCCGCCGTGTGCAGGAGCGTCTTCGTGGGGATGCAGCCCCAGTTCAGGCAGATGCCCCCAAGGTGCTCGCGCTCGACCACGGCTGCTTCCAGCCCCAGTTGAGCCGCGCGAATTGCTGCTACGTAGCCGCCCGGGCCGCCGCCCACCACCACCACGTCGAACGTTGTTTCGGCCATCGTGCTTCTCCCCTTAGACCAGCAGCCGGAAGGGCGCTTCGAGGTAGTCGCGCACCGAGGCCAGGAACTGCGCCGCCGGCGCCCCATCGAGCGCGCGGTGGTCCCACGTCAGGCTCAGCGTCATTGCCTTCTGCCGGACGGGACGCTCGCCCTCCCAGCGCACATCGTCGCGAAGCCGGTTCACACCGAGGATGCCTACCTCGGGCGGGTTGAGGATGGGCGTGAACGAGTCCACCCCGAACATGCCCAGCGTGGAAACCGTGAAGGTGCCTCCTGCCATGTCGTCGAGCCCGAGCTTGCCCTCGCGCGCGAGCCCCGCCAGTCGCGAGGACTCCTGCGCAATCTCCTTCAGCCCGATCTGGTCGACGTGGCGAACGACGGGCACGACGAGCCCTTCCTCGAGCGCCACCGCCATGCCCACGTGCACCTCGCCCCGGATGTTCATCTCCGCGCCGAGGAACTGGGCGTTCATGCGCGGGTGGTCGAGCAATGCCTTCGCCACCGCCTTCATCGTGATGTCGGTGTAGGAGGGGCGCACGCCGTCGTTCGCCCACTCCTCGATGAGCTGGCCGCGCAGCTTCACGCAGTCGTCCATGGCCACGTCCATGTCCATGGTCAGCTGCGCCGTCTCCTGCAGGCTCGCGTACATGCGCTCGGCGATGACCTTGCGCATGCCGCGCACCGCCATCACCTCGTCCTCGCGAGCCGCTGCCGGAGCGGCTGCGGCTGCCGGAGCGGCTGCCGGCGCGCCCCCTGCCGCGGCCGCCTCGACGTCTTCCTTCGTGATGCGCCCGCCGGGTCCCGTCCCCGTGATGGTCGACAGGTCGACCCCAAGGGCCTCGGCGCGCTTCCGCGCGAGCGGCGAAGCCGGCGCTGGCGTTCCCGCCGGCGCCGCCGGAGCCGCGGCCGCCGGCGCTGCGGCGGCTGCCTCGTGCGCACCGCGCACGTCGTCTTCGGTCACGCGTCCGCGCGGCCCCGTGGCCGTTACGGTCGCGAGGTCAACGCCGAGCTCCTTCGCGAGCCTTCGCGCCGCCGGCGAGGCGGCTACGCGGCCGCCAGCCGCGGCAGGCGCCGCTGCTGCCGCGGGCGCTTCCGCTGCCGCAGCTGCGGGCTCGGCCGCCTCCGGAGCGGCGCTCGCTGCCGCCGCCGCATCTGCGCCGGGGAGCACGTCGGGAATCTCCTCGCCGGCTGCGTAGATCCAGCCCACGACCGCGCCTGGGTCGACAGTCGCCTCGGCCGGCACAATGTGTCGCACGATGCCTGCGGCCTCCGCCTCCACCTCCATCTCGACCTTCTCGGTCTCGAGTCGGTAGAGGTCCTCGCCCAGCTTCACCTCGCCGCCGTCCGGGATATGCCACTCGGCCACGGTGCCCTCGGTCATCGTCATGCCGAGTTTCATCATGTAAATCTCGGTTGGCATCTCATCCCCCGTCCTGTTGGAGTTTCTGTTCCTCTGGCGAGTCGCCAGGTAGTGCTTCGTCGCGATACAACCCCGCGCACGCGGCGTATTCGAGCGCCGCGTGCACGTCAACGACCCAGGGACCGTCCCGGGCCACTCGGAGTGTAGCCGCTTGCCCCGGTTTCAACACACGCTCGCGCTCGCCGTCGAAGGCCAGCACGCCCGGCCCCTTCAGCGAGATCGTTTCCCCGAGCGCGAGCCGTTCGTGCATGCGCACGGCGATTGGCTCGTACAGGCCCGGCGCGATTGGCGCCAGCACCGAGACCCCGCCTTCCCCCGGGCCAAGCTTGAGGTGCAATGCCTCGTCCTCGTCCGGTGTCAGTGGCTCCAGCAGCCCGCCGATGGAGGTGATCCCCACCGCCGAGGGCTCCGCCCGCGTGAGGACGGCCTCGCGCAGGCGCTCCCCGCCCCAGATGGCTCGTGATCCCACAAAGCGGTCCGCCGCCAGCACGGCGTCGACGAGCGCGAGGTCGTCGCGCTCGCCCTCAATCTCGACGTGGACGGCTTTCACCTGTCGCGCCACGGCCTCCCGCGGAACCTGGCCGGTCGCGACCAGCCCCGCCGCCGAGCCTGCCACCGTCGCCTCCACCATCGTCGGGAAGACGTTGTTCGTGCCCGTCGAAACCGGCACGACGGTCGCGTCCCGCCAACCCAGGGCGAAGGCGCGGTTCGTGCCGTCCCCCCCCAGCGTGATCACCGCTCCGCAGCCCTCGGCCTGCAGTGCCTGGGCCGCCCGGATCGTGTCGAGCGTACTCGCCGTCTGCGTCGTCTCAACGGCGACGAAGTTCGCCTCGTCGCCGAACTCATCCGCCGCCGACGCGGTGATCCCGTGCGTATCGGGCATGTAGCGGAAGTCGCGCACGCCGCTCGCGATCGCGCCAACGATGGCCCGCCGCACGATCGCGCGCTTCTCCTGGTTATCGAAGACCGACGCGCGCGCGACGAGGCGGCGAATGTCCTTCCCCGAGGCGGGGTTGGCGGCGATCCCGAGCGGGCGCGAGGCGGTCAGGGCCTACCCCGTCCCGAGGATGCTTCGCGCCTCGGCCGCGATGCGCTCCGCGTTCGGCACGTACGTTTGCTCCAGCACGGGGCTGAACGGTACGGGCGAGAAGGGCGCCGCCACGCGGCCCACGGGAGCGTCGAGGTGGTCGAACGCCAGCTCGGCGATCTGGGCCGCGATCTCCGCGCCCAGGCCGCCGAAGCGCACGGCCTCGTGTACCACGAGCGCGTTATGCGTCTTCGCGACCGAGTTGATGATCGTCTCCGTGTCCAGCGGCTGCAGCCACAGCGGGTCGATCACTTCGACGCTGATGCCCTCACCATCGAGGATGTCGGCGGCCTTCGTCGCTTCGTGGATCATGCGGCCGTGGGCCACGATGGTGAGCCCCTCGCCTTCCCGTCGCACGACCGCCTTGCCGATGGGAAGCGCGTACGGCTCCTCCGGCACGTCGCCTGGAAGGGCCATCAGGCCCTTGCACATCACGACGAACACGGGGTTCGGCTCGCGCGCGGCTGTGATGATCGCGCCCTTCACGTCGTACGCCGTCGCCGGCATCACGACCTTCAGGCCGGGCGTGTGGCAGAGCCACGCTTCCAGGCTCTGGGAGTGCTGCGCCGCGAGGTTCATGCCCGCGCCCGACATTGTCAGGACGGTCACCGGCAGCGTCGCCTTGCCGCCGAACATGTACCGCATCTTCGCGAGCTGGTTCACGATCTCATCCATGCACTCCCCGATGAAGTCCATGAACATGATGTCGACGATGGGCTTGAGGCCCGTGGCCCCGGCGCCAACCGCCAGCCCGATGATGCCGGACTCGCTGATGGGCGTGTCGATGACCCGGTCCGGCCCGAACTCATCGAGCAGGCCGCGGTAGATGCCGAACACGCTGCCGGCGCCGGCAACGTCCTCGCCGGCCATGAACGCCAGCGGTTCCTCCTGGAGCGCCTGGCGAACGCCTTCCGTGATCGCGAGTGTGTAGACGAGCTGCCGCCCCGCGGGCGCTTCTGCTGCGGTCATTTGTGTCGCTCCTAACTCGCCGCGGTGGGCGTGTAGACGTCGTTGAGCAGGTTCGCCGGATCCGGCAGGGGGCTGTTCTCGGCGAACTCGATCGACTCGGTGATGTCGGCCATGACCGCGTCGTGCACGGCCTGGATCTCGTCCGCCGTCATCACGCCCATCTCGATCATGCGCTGTTCGTGCTGCGGGATCGGGTCACGGGCGCGCCACTCTTCGAGCTCCTCGTCCGTGCGGTAGTGCAGGCCGATGCCGCGCAGGCCGACGTGGTCGACAAAGCGGTAGGTCTTGCACTCCACCAGCGTGGGGCCGCCGCCCGAGCGGGCCCGTTCGATCGCCTCGCCGGCAGCTTCCCAGACCGCGACCGCGTCCATGCCGTCGCAGATGACGCCCGGCATGCCGTACCCGGCGGCGCGGTCGGCGACATCGCTGATCGCCTGGTGCTCCGCCTGCGGGGTGAACTCGCCGTAACCGTTGTTCTCACAGATGAACACGACCGGCAGCTTCCAGATAGCGGCCATGTTGGCCGCCTCGTGGAACGCGCCCTCGTTCGTGGCGCCGTCCCCGAAGAAGGGCACGGCCACGTTCATGGAGTCACGCCCTTCCATGCGGGCGAAGTACTTGTTCGAGAAGGCCGCGCCCACGGCGATCGGCGGGCCTGCTGCCACGATGCCGTTCGCGCCCAGCATGCCCGCATCCACGTTCGAGATGTGCATGCTGCCGCCGCGGCCCTTGTTGTAGCCGGTCTCCCGGCCGAACAGCTCCGCGTACATCTTCTTGAACTCGCCGCCCTTGGCCACCAGGTGGCCATGGCCGCGATGCGTGCTCGTAATCTGATCCTGGTCACTCAGATGCACCATCACACCCGAGGCGACCGCCTCTTCGCCGATGTACAGGTGTAGCGCCCCCGGCGACTTCCCCTGTTCCATCAACCGTCCCGCCTCTTCTTCGAAGTGGCGTATCCGCACCATGCGGAAATGCAGGTCCTTCAGGACCTCTTCGCTTGGTTCCATTGCCTGGCTGCTGTTGGCCACGGCCGCCTCCGCGCACAGTGGGATAGGGACGCCGTCGGGGGCGTCCGAGCGCCAAGGCATCGTACAGGACCACTCCTACTGGACAAAGGCGAGGCCCCCGCTTCCGCTCCGCACTTTCGTAGCAGGGCGCGACTCTCTAGAATCGCGCCCTGCCAAACAGGCGGCCGCGGCCCTGGATCCGCCCGGTCGCACCCAATAACTAGGGAGGTTCCCCACACCATGGATCTTGGACTGCAAGGGAAGAAAGCCCTCGTCACGGCTGCCAGCCAGGGCATCGGCAACTTCATCGCTAATACGCTCGCCGCGGAAGGCGCCGATGTGGCCATCTGCGCCCGCACGCCCGACAAGGTCACCGCAGCCGTCGAGGCGCTCAAGTCTCACGGCACGAACGTTTGCGGCGCTGCCTGCGACGTTGGTGACGGCGACGCCCTCAAGGCCTGGGTCGAGGCCAGCGCGGCCGAGCTCGGCGGAGTCGATATCTTCGTCAGCAACGCCTCCGCCGGCGGTGGCGGCTCGCTGTGGAACGAGCACTTCGCCATCGACATGATGGGTACGGTCAACGGCGTCGACGCCGCGCTGCCGTTCCTCACCGAGTCGGCTTCGCCCAGCGTGGTCATCATCAGCACCTCGGCCGCGGTCGAGGCGTTCCCGCCGCCGCCCGCCACCTCCGCCGGCGCCTACGGCGCCATGAAGGCCGCGCTGCTAAACTACTCGGCCTTCGCCGCCCAGCAGCACGCGGGCTCGGGCATCCGCTTCAACGTCGTCTCGCCCGGTCCCACCTACTTCGAGGGTGGCCCCTGGCACAACATCGAGCAGGCCATGCCCCCGTTCTTCGAGATGATCGCGAACGGCATCCCCCTGCGAAACAAGAACAAGCCCGATACCCTCGCCGGCCAGATGGGCACCGGTCAGGAAGTCGCCAATGTGGCCGCCTTCCTCGCCAGCCCGGCTTCCACCCACACGACCGGCGTGAACATCGTCGTCGATGGCGGCTTCACCCGCCGCGTCGCCTTCTAGCCCACGAACAGCGGGAGTCCCGCGTCGGTTCTACCGGCGCGGGACTCTTCGCGACCGACGCCAGCGCACGCGCAAGGGAGGCCGCCATGCCCAGAATCAACGCCTACCTCATCGCGGGCGGCAAGTGGCACGACATCAACTTCGCCCGCCTCGAAGTCCTGAAGCTCCTCCACGAGGACGACGACGTTCGTGTCCGCATCGGCGAGGACTACAGCAACACCGAGGCCATCGCCGCCGCCGACTTCCTCATCAGCTACACCTGCGATGTGCACCCCACCGTCGAGCAGCAGGAAGTCGTGCGCGACTTCGTCGCCGGCGGCAAGCGCTGGTTCGCCCTCCACGGCACGAACTCCGTCATGGATTTCCAGGCCGACGGCGTTCACTGCCCCCGCGACTATCCCATCCTCATGGAGACCCTCGGCAGCCAGTTCCTCGCCCATCCCGCCATCGAGCCCTACCCCATCACCGTGAGCGAGTCCGCGAAGGACCACCCCCTGGTGGCCGGCATCGAGCCCTGGGAGTGCGAGGACGAGCTTTACCTGTGCGAGTACCACGGCGAGGTCATCCCCCTCATGGAGACGCGCTTCGCTGGAGATAGCGGCGCCGGTTTCTACGAGCACGACTGGCCCAGGGACGAGCCCCGCCTCGTGATGTACCTCCACCCCTTCGGCGAGGGTGAGGTGCTCTACCTCACGCCCGGCCACCGCCGCTCGAAGTACGACATGCAGGATCCCCCGCTGAGCGTCGAGGAATGGCCCGTCCCCGAGCTTGGCGCCTGGACCCAGCCCACCTACTACGAGTTGCTCCGTCGCGGGATCGAGTGGGCCAAGGAGCCCACCCGGGCGGCGGCCGCCGCCGGCTAGCCGCCGCTCCCGCCCTCGGCTTCAGGCTGCAACTCGCCCCCGCGCCACGCGCTGCGGCTGACCATGTCCCGCAGGCCGAACGGGCTCGCGACCGCGAGGTCGCGACGCTGGAACGCTTCAAGGGCGAGGAGTGCCAGCACGAGCGCAATCACCAGCGGTCCGAGGAAGCGCAGCGGGTCGAAACCCTCGACGATGAGAATGCTGCCGTCCGTCCAGTAGTACGGCGAGATCTTCTGGACACCCTCGAGAGCGCCCACGAACCCGGCGAGGAACTCGAGGAGGTAGCCACCCGCCGTGACTGTCGCCGCGATCACGGTGGCCGCGAAGCGGTCCCGCAGCAGGCACACCACCAGGAAGGTGAAGGTGAGGTGGAGGAGCGTAAGCGGGACCATCCCGAAGATCGCCCAGGCGGTGCCACCGGCCGGCAGGTCCACACCCCTTCCTTCCGCGGTGAGGATGATTGCGGGGTAGCTGAGCGCGATCCCCGCCGAGAGGATCAGCGCGAGGCCCAGCATCTTCCCGGCCAGCAGCCGGCGACGCCCGTGCGGCTGCGCGGCCAGCAGGTCCAGCGTGCCGCCCGCTTCCTCCCCCGCCACCGAGGAAGCCGCCGCCATGAACGCCAGCACGGCGAAGATGACCGGTACCCAGGAGAAATACTCGACCGCGAGGAAGCCCTCGGGCGTATTGATGGCTGCCCCGCTTCCCGCGAATCCGCTGAAGAACTCGCTGTCCGCGAATTCGCCGAGCGTCTCCCGGAAGTCCGGGTAGAGCGCCACAACGGCCGCTCCCAGCGCCGCCGCCGCCAGCGAGACCAGGAGCACCGGCGTCGCCCATGCCCGTACGCTGCGCCGGACAACCGCGGCCAACCCGAACCTGCCGTGCAGCCGCAGGCGCACCGCTCCACGGGCGTGCGCACCATCCTCCCGACCCTTCACGAGGCCTCGGATGGGCCCGGGCAGCGGTAGTCGCCCTGCCCCGGCGATCTCACGGCGATTGAACGCCCAGGCGGCGGCTCCGTAGACGAGCAGGTTGCCCCCCATGAGAGCCCCCAGGCGCGGCCACGGGTAATCGCCCGTGAGCAACGGCGTGCCCTCCGCCCAGTGGAACGGGGAGATCACGCGCAGCGGTTCGATAGCCTCGGAAGTCGAGCCCAGCGTCTGCAGGAAAAAGGCGATGAGCAGAGCGCCGCCTGCCGCCATGCCGGCTTCGGCGCGCGTCGGGAGGAGCGCGCAGGCAAGGTAGGCCACGCCCACGAAGAGGAGCGCCAGCAGGATGCTCCCGCCGGTCGCGACGAGCAGCCGCCAGGCCTCCACGCCAATGTCACCAAGTTCCACCCCCCAGGCCAGGAATGGCACTCCCGCCAGCAGTGTCAGCGTGAGTCCCACAGCGACGCCCCCCATGCGCTGCGCGACGAACGAGACCCGGCTCATTGGTTGCGCCAGCAGCAGGTCGAGCGAACCCGATGCCTCCTCGCCCGCGACTCCGCTCGTGCTCGCGAAGATGCCGACCACGATCACGATGATGGGCGCGAAGTTGAAGTAGTAGGCGCTGAGGAAGCCTTCCGGCGTGCTGATGTCGGCCCCGCCACCGAGCGCCGTGTAGAAGGCGCTTCCCGCCAGGTCCTGCAGGCTGTCGCCGAGCTCCTTGTACTCGAGCGAGGCCAGCACGGCCAGGAGGGCCAGCGCGATGGCCGTCACAATGCTGCGCGTGCGCATGCCCCCGAGCGTCTGCATAAGGATGGGAAGAGCCCTCACGCCGGACCCTCCTCCTCGTAGAACGCCCGCATGACCTCGTCCAGCGTGGGTGCGCGAGACTCCAGGTCCCTGACCCCGTGCTCGGCCAGGGCCTGCACGAGCCCGCCGATGTCACCATCCACGCTGAACTCCACCACCCCGTCGTGGCGCTCAACCTCGCGTACGCCGGGCAGGCGGAATGCTGCCGTCCCGGGCGGCGTGTCGCCGAAGCGGGCGATCACGCGTCGGACTGACCGCCCCTTCAGGTCGCTAACCGGCGCCACCTCCACCAGTCTGCCGTCGCGCAGGATGCCGACCCGCTCGCAAATCTCCTCCACCTCGCTCATCACGTGCGATGAGAAGAAGACCGTGGCGCCCCGCTCGGCCTCCTCGCGGAGCACCTCCCACACGGTGTGCTGCAGGAGCGGGTCGAGGCCCGAGGTGGGCTCGTCCAGCAGTAGGACCGGGGGTTGGTCGAGCAAGGCGACAAGGAGGCCCAGCTTCTGCCGGTTCCCCTTCGAGAGGACTCCCGCCCGGCGCGTCAGGTCGAGGTCCAGCCGTTCGGCGAGCGCAACCACCCGGTCCGGCTTGACCGGCCGCCTTCGAAGCGAGCCGAAGAACTCCACGGTCTGTTGACCGCTGAGCCGGTCATACAGGCGCACATCTCCCGGCAGGTAGCCGGTAAGCGCACGCACCTCCACGGAGTCCCGTTGACAGTCTTTGCCGAGAATTTCAGCGCGCCCAGCCGAGGGCCGAATGAGGTCGAGGAGCAGGCGGATCGTTGTGGATTTGCCCGCGCCGTTCGGACCGAGAAAGCCGAAGATCTCGCCCCGTCCCACCTCAAGGTCGAGATGGTCCAACGCAAGCACGGTGTCGCCGTAGGTCTTGCTCAGACCCTCGGTTCGGACTGCGGCGTCCATCGGGTCCCCCACGATGCGAGCGTTTGGGCGCGGGACCGTTGGCCCAGGCGGGTCCCCGCTAGTACAGCATCATCGGGTTGCGGGCCCAGCAGCAGCCGGCCGCGACCGGCCAGGCGCGGCTCTCGTTAGGCAAACAGCAGCGGGTTGTCCGGCAACTCCCCAAAGAGCATCCCCCCGAGCGTGTCGAAGTTGCGCGGCGAGGTTCCCGCGTGCTGCGTGGCCGCGTGGATGTCGCGGAAGCATCGCTCAATCGGGCTCGTCTGGAAGACGGAGGTGCCGCCCGCTGCCGTGTGCACCAGGTCGGTCGCGTAGGCGGCGCTCCGCGTCGCGTTCGTGCCCGCCAGCGAGAGATCGCGCCGCTGCTCAAGGCTCACGTCGTCGCCCCGCAGCACCGCCTCCCAGGTCTCATCGACCATCTCGTAGAGCCACGAGCGTGCGGACTGGACGGCGGCGTGCGCCTTGGCCACGTCGTTGCGGATGGCTGTGTTGTCGCTGATGCGTGCCTGCGAGGTGCGCGCGGTCTTCGTCTTGGCGAGCGTGATGAACTCGTCGATGGCGCGCTGCGCGATGCCGGTCGCGATGATCCCGATGGGCGCGCCCAGGATACCCATCACGGGGAAACGGTAGAGCGGCCCCTGGAAGTGCTTACCAGGGGCGGTCCCGGCACCGAAGACCGATGTGCGGTACTCCGGCGCGAACGCGTCCTCCACGGCCACATCGTTGCTGCTCGTGGCGCGCAGTCCCACCACGTGCCACGTATCGATGATTTCCGCCGCCTCGCGGGGGAATGTGACGAAGCGCATCTCGGGGATGCCCATCGGTGTCATCCGCGGCCGCCCGTTCTCCATCACCATGATGCCGCCGCCGACCCACTTCGCGTGGCTCGAACCGCTGCAGAACGGCCAGCGCCCTGTCACGCGGAAGCCGCCCTCGACGGCCACGGCGGGATTGAAGGGGAAGATGCCCCCCGCCCCGACTGCGCTCACAGGTCCGTCCTCGTACGACTCGGCGATGGACTCTTCGGAGCTGGACGACGAGAGGGCCGCTCCCGTGGACCAGATCCAGAGGTTCCATGCCGCAGAGCCGTGAATCCTGGCCACCGACTCGAACAGCTCGAACCCCTCGCGGGGCGAAGACTCGAGGCCGCCCAGCGACTCAGGCACCCAGACACCCAGCAGGCCCTCGTCCTTCATCGCCTCGAACGCGCGGTCCGTCAGGCGCCGCTCGCGCTCAGCCTCGTCGAGTTCTTCCGCCACGATTGGCGCGATCGCGTCGGCGCGCTCCAGCAGCGTCTTCTTCTCGGTGTCGGGTGCGATAGCCATGGTCGGTTTGCTCCTTCAGCTGGGGGGTTAGGCGCGCGGCAGCCCAAGGCCGCGGGTCGCGATGATGTTGCGCTGGATCTCGCTCGTGCCACCCGCGATCGTCTCGCGTACCTGGTTTACGTAGCCGACGCCCGCCATGCCCCTCAGCGGTGCCTTCTCGTCGGAGATGTCGCCCCACATGCCCACCATGTGGGAGGCCGTGCGCGCGATACGCTGGCTCAGCTCGGTGGTGAACAGCTTCGCGATCGAGGACTCCGCGTTCGGGATCTCCCCCGCGTCCTGCATGGAGATGATGCGGTAGGCCAGCATCGTCGCCGTCTGCACCTCGATGAAGCGCTCCGCCCACTCGAAGCGGACCGCCTCGTAGGTGGTCTGCGGGAGCTCGTCGCCGTTCTCGCGCAGCCAGTTCAGGTTGCGCTCAACCGCCTGGCGCAGGCCGATCGGCGTCCCGATCGAGGAGCGCTCGAAGTCGAGCGTGGTCGTGCCCACGTACCAGCCCCGGTTCACCTCACCCATGATGTTCCGCGCCGGCACGCGCACGTCCTCGAAGAACACCTCGTTGAAGTCGTGCCCGCCCGTCATGTTCACCAGAGGCCGCACGGTGATGCCCGGCGTCTTCATGTCGAGGAGGAAGTAGGTGATGCCCCGGTGCTTGGGTGCATCCGGGTCCGTCCGCGCCAGCATGAACATCCAGTGCGCGCGGTGCGCCAGCGATGTCCAGATCTTCTGGCCGTTGATCACGTAGTCGTCGCCGTCGCGCACGGCGCGCGTCTGCAGCGAGGCCAGGTCCGAGCCCGAGCCGGGCTCGCTGTAGCCCTGGCACCACTCCACCTCACCGCTCAGGATGCCGGGAATGTGCTCCTGCTTCTGCTCCTCCGTCCCGTGCTCGATGAGCGTGGGACCGAGCATCATCAGGCCGAGACCGCCCAGTCGCGGCGCGCCCGCCTCGGCGAACTCCTGGCTCAGGATGAACTGGTCCATCGGCTTCATGCCCGCGCCGCCGTAGGCCGACGGCCAGGCCGGCGCGATCCACCCGCGCTCCGCCAGCGCCACGCGCCACGCTTCCCAGAGGGGCTTCTCCTCTTCGGGGCGTCCCATCGGGAACTTGCCCCGGATCTCCTGGGGGCAGTAGTCGCGCAGGAATTCCTGCACCTGAACGCGCCATTCTGCCTGCGCCGGGCTGTCTCGAAAATCCATGCCGTGAGCCTCTTTTCGGAGTCGCGGTACGTGCCGTCATCCGTTGGTTTCGCTGGAGCGATGGTCAAGCATAGCCGTACCCCTTCCCTATCGCCACGCGCCCTTGCCGGAGTATGCGCCCTTGCCGAAGCCTGTTGACGCCGGTTCTAGAATGCGGACTACACGAGTGTGCCGGGTACTGTGATAGCCGGCGCTGAGGGAAGAGGAATGGCTGAGAATTATTGGGGCAAGTACTGGCGCCGTCGCGTATCTCGGAGGGGTGTTCTCGTCGGGGGCGCCGCTACCGCCGCGGGAGCCGCCGGCCTTGTGGCCGTTGGCTGCGGCGACGATGACGACGACGAACCCGCACCGGCTGCCACCGCCGCCGCCACCGAGGCTGCCGCCGAAGCCGCTACCGAGGCTGCTGCCACCGAGGCCGCCGCCACCGAGGCTGCGACCCAGGCCGCCGCCACCGAGGCCGCGGGCGGCCCCAGGACCGGCGGCACGATGAAGCTACAGCGGGCCTTTGCCGAAACGGGCTACGACCCCGCCATCACGATCACCGGCTACACCTGGGTGGCCCTCACCTATAACCACCTGCTTGGCTACTCCCTCTTCGAGGACGAGGCCTGGGGCGATGCCGCCCAGAGCTGGGAGCAACCCGACCCCTTCACCATCGTCTTCAATCTCGAGCCGAACCTCCGCTTCAACCCCGAGGCCGCGGAGGGCCGCCAAATCACGTCGCAGGACATCGCTTACAGCTTCGCGCGGCTCCCCGCCGCCTTCACCGACCTCGCCTCCGAGGTCAATCCGATTCAGTTCGCCTTCATGGCCGGGTTCGATATGCCCGACGCCTCCACCTTCGCCCTGCAGATGGCCTATCCGTGGGTCTCCGCCATCCCCACCCTCGGCTCCACCTCCCTCGCCATCGTCGCTCCCGAAGTCGTCGAGGCGAATGGCGGCAACCTCACCGACACCGTCAACGCCGGCGGCGGCGCCTACATGTTCGAGTCCCGCGGGCGCGACGGCTACAACGCCTACGCTCGCAACCCGAACTATGCCGGCCACTCAACCGCTCGCGGGCGCTTCACCAAGGAGCCGCCCTACATCGACCGCTGGGAAGAAGCCCACATCACCGATCCCGCCACCGCCGAGGCCCGTTTCCTCACCGGCGACTCCGACATCCTTACCGGTGTCGTCGGGGGCATCGACGCCATCAAGGCCGACGAACTGCGGGACCAGGACGGCGTCAACATCATCAGCGGCCCCACCAACACCCACCTCATCATGGCCCTCGATGCCCTCAAGTGGGTGCCTTTCCCGCAGCTTCGCGAAGCTCTCTCCCTGTCCATTGACTGGGACGGCTACATCGACGTCGTCCACGACGGCAACGGCATCCGCGGGGCGCCCGTCGGCCCCCGCTTCCCCGCGGTCCTCTCGCAGGACGAGATCCGGGAACTCCAGCAGTTCAACCCCGAGCGCGCCCGCCAGCTGTGGGAGCAGGGCGGCGGCGACCAGGTCTTCCCCGACGGCCTCACCACCCTCCTCGCCACCTTCACGGACACCCGCGGCACCCAGTTCATCGCCCAGAGCATCGAGGAGAACCTCGGCGTCAAGGTGAACATGGAGCCGGTTGACCTGGCCACCTATGTCTCCAGCCTCACGGCCCCGCCGGGTTCGAAGATCTGGCACTTCGCCCTCGTCACCGAGAACTCCATCTCGACCATCCCCGACTACAACGCGCTCACGCACTACGTGCCCACGGGCTACGGCGGGGCCTTCGGCCTCTTCACCCACGAGCACCCGCAGGCGGCGCTCATCCCGCCCGAGGTCATCAACATCACGCACGATGTCGGCAAGCCTATCCAGGACCTCTACAACGCCCAGGCCGTGACCCACCACCCGGAGCAGCGCACCGCCCTGCTGCAGCAGTTGCAGCGCCTCATCTTCACGCAGTTCTGCTGCACCTTCCCCGTCCCCGTGGCGGACACCGAGCAGCACGCTCTCCGCACCCGCGTCCAGAACGCGCCGCTGCCCCCGGACTTCCGCGACAACGGCTCCATGGGCTATCGGCGGTCCCAGAACATGTGGCTCGCCGACGCTTGATCTGACCGGGTCACCCCTGCGTCTCGGTATTGCGGGGCGCAGGGCGTTCGGTTATGAATGCAGGTCATCGCCCTGTAGCTACTACGGGACACCCCAGGAGGGAAGATATGGCAGAAGGGTATTGGGGAAAGTACTGGCGCAGGCGGGTCTCCCGCAGGCGCGTTCTTGCCGGAGGCGCTGCCGTTGGAGCGGGCGCCGCCGCCCTCGTCGCCGTTGGTTGCGGCGACGATGATGATGACGACGATGCGGAGCCTGCCGCCGCCACCCAGGCCGCTCAGGCCACCGAGGCTGCTGCCGAGGCGACCGAAGCCGCCGCCGCTGCCGAGGAGGCCGAGGCCACCGAAGCCGCTGCTGCTGCCGAGGCTGAGGCCACCGAGGCTCCTTCCGCCATCCAGCGAGGGGGTACGTTCCGGCACCAGAAGTCGTCCCAGAACACGTCGCTGGACCCCTCCGTTACGGTCACCGATCCGACCTGGACCGCCCTCACCTACAGCCACCTGCTGGGCTACTCGCTTGTTGAGGAAGAGGCCTGGGGCGATGCTGCAACCGGCTGGGAGCAGCCCGACGCCACAACCCTCGTCTTCAGCCTCGAGGACGGTCTCAAATTCAACCCGGAAGCCGCCGGCGGGCGCGACATGACCTCAGAGGACGTCGCCTTTAGCTATAGCCGTTTCCCCACGAGCCTCTCCGAGCTGGGCTCCGAGGTGAACCAGCTGCAGTGGGGCTGGATGGGCGTTGACCGGGGCGCATCTTTCGATACGCCCGATGCGACCACGCTCACCATCAACCTCGCGTTCCCCTGGGCTTCCGCCATTCCCTCGCTCGGCTCGAGCGCCATGGCCATCGTCGCCCGCGAGGCCGTCGAGGCCGGTGGCGGCCACCTGAAGGACACGCCCAACGCCGGTGGCGGCGCCTACATGTTCGACAACATCGACGACACCGGGAACACCTACAAGCGCAATCCCAACTATCGGGGGCACTCCAGCGATCGCGGCCGCTTCACGGCCGAGATGCCCTACATCGACCGCTGGGAGGACGCCATCGTCACCGATCCGTCGGCCCGGGAGGCTCGCCTCCTGGCGGGCGACTCCGATGTGCTCGGCGGTATCGACAAGATCCAGGCGGAGCTGTTCGCGAACGAGGGTAACGTCCAGGTCATCGAGGGCCCTGCCAACGACCACGCCATCATGGAGCTCGACGGATTCAAGTGGGCCCAGCACCCGCTCCTGCGGGAAGCCCTCTCCCTTTCCATCGACTGGGAGGCCTACATCGATGTCGTCCTCGATGGCGAAGGCATCCGCGGGGCGCCTGTCGGTCCTGCCTTCTCGCAGGTGCTTCCCCAGGACGAGATCCGTGAACTCCAGCAGTTCGACCCCGCGCGTGCAAAGGCGCTGTGGGCGCAGGGCGGCGGCGACGAGGTGTTTCCCGATGGCTTTGTGACGGTCATCGCCACGTTCGGCGCGAGCACCCGCCACATCGAGTTCATCGCCCAGAGCATCGAGGAGAACCTCGGCGTTCCTACGCGCCTTGAGCCCGCCGACCTCGCCAACTACGTCGCGCTCGCGACGGCGCCGGCGGGCCAGAAGATCTGGCACTACTTCATCGCGGGCGAGAATTCGCTCTCCACGATCCCCGACTACAACGCCCTCACCCACTACGTGCCGAATGGCTACGGCGCCATCTTCGGTGGCGTCTACACCTTCGACCATCCTCTCTCCGCCGCCTACCCGGAGGAGATCATCGAGGTGACGAACGAGATCGGGACCGAGCTGCAAGCCCGGTACGACCTCCAGGGCGCAACCGTCGACCCCGAAGAGCGCAAGCAGGTCCTGCAGGATCTGCAGCGCTACATCTTCACGAATTTCTGCTGCGTCCTGCCGCTGCCGGTGCCCTCCGTCCAGTACTACGCCATGGGCGCTCGCCTCAGGAACGTGCCGGGTGTGCCCGATATCGCCAACAACGCATCCATGGGCTACCGGCGCGCCCAGAACATGTGGATCGAGGCCTAGATCTCGGGCCGGGAGCGAGAGCCTCGGGGTCGGTAAACCGCACCAGCGAGCGAGGGGGTCGAGATGAGCAGCTACATCGTCCGACGGTTGCTGCTCATCCCGATCACCCTGTTCATCATCACGATCATCGTCTTCATCTTCATGCGCGCTGTTCCCGGCGACGCGGGACAGGTGAAGTGCGGCGCCGCCGGCAGCTTTGACGAAACCTGCTTCGAACAGGTCCGCAAGGAGCTCGGCCTCGACAAGAGCCTCTTCGAGCAGTACACGCTCTGGGCCAGCGACATCGTCCTCCGTTGGGACTTCGGCTTCTCGCCCATCAGCCGCGAGCACATCAACTCCGAGATCGGACCGCGTGTCTGGAACACCGGCCAGGTGGGCCTCCTCTCGATCGTCTTCACGCTCCTGATCGGCATTCCCGTGGGGGCGATCTCCGCCATCCGGTCGGGGCGCCCCATCGACTACGGCCTGCGGTTCTTTGCCGTCCTTGGGCTCTCCGTTCCCAACTTTTGGCTGGCGACGCTGATCATCATCTTCCCCGCCGTCTGGTGGGGAACACGCGTCGCGCCCGACTGGGTCGGCTGGGAGGACCCGCTCACCCACCTCCAGATTATTGCCGTGCCTGCGTTCCTGCTGTCGCTTGCCGGAGGGGCGACGCTCGCCCGCATCGTCCGCTCCTCGATGCTCGAGGTGCTCCGCAGCGACTTCGTGCGCACGTCACGCGCCAAGGGGCTCCGTGAAGCGGCCGTCGTTGGGCGCCACGTCTTCCGCCCCTCAATGATCGCGCTCTTCACCATCGTAGGTCTCCAGTTCAGCCTCGTGCTGGGTGGCTCCGTCATCATGGAGAGCATTTTCAACATCCCGGGCATGGGCCTCTGGGTTATCTCCGCCGTCGCCGGCCGGGACTTCATCGTCATCCAGGGCGTCGTCGTCTTCTTCGCCGCCTGGTTCCTCGTCATCACCTTGCTGGTCGACGTCATGTACGCGTGGGTCGATCCCCGCATCCGGTATTAGGGGAGGGCTAGGTGACGACTGCCGAGCAAGCCCCCGAACTCATCGAATTCCAATCGGAACGGAGTTTCTTGGTCCGATTGACCGGGGCCGTCTTCCACTTCGTTCGCAGGCAGCCCCTCGGAACCTTCGGGGCCATCGTGATCGTGGTGCTCATTGCCGGCTCGATCCTCGCCCCCGTGCTCAATACCCAGGACCCCGGGACCTCGATTCGCAGCGCCCCCACCCTGGGCGCCCCCAGCGGCGACCACTGGTTCGGTACCGACCGCAGCAAGCGCGATGTCTGGTCGCGGGTCCTCTACGGGGGGCGCCCCACGCTGCTCATCGGGTTCGGGGCTGTCGCCCTCACCATGGCCGTGGGGATCACCTTCGCCCTGGCCGCCGGCTTCTTCGGCGGCCTCGTCGACATCCTCATCTCCCGCCTGATCGAGATCATCATCGCGGTGCCCGCGATTCTCTGGCTCTTAATGTTCACCACCGCCATCGATCGGAGCGTGCAGACGCTCATATTCGCTGTGGCCTTTACGTTCACGCCCATCACGATCCGCTTCTTCCGAGGGAACGTCCTGCAGGAGAGTTCCATCGCCTATGTGGAGGCGGCGCGAGTGATCGGGGCCTCGGGCGGGCGGATCATGTTCCGGCACATCCTCCCCAATGTGGCGCCCCTCGTCATCGTGGCCGCCAGCATCACCATTCCGGCCGCCATGCTCTCCGAGGCCGGGCTGACATTCCTTGGCCTGGGGCTCGAACCGGGTACGGCGTCGTGGGCGCAGGACCTCGGCCCCAACAACCGCAGCTACTTCCGCGTGGCCTGGTGGCTCCTGGTCTTCCCTGGGGCCGCTCTCGCCCTCGCCGTCCTCGCTTTCAACTTCTTCGGCGACTCCATGCGCGACGTCCTCGACCCGCGCCTGCGCGGCTCGGGCCTCATCTAGCGCACGCTGCTACGCAGAAGCGCGCAAACCCGGGCCTCGCTGAGAGCAGGCGCGGAGTGGCTGTTACCGGAAACCGGGGCGTGAGCGGTGGCTACTGGCTTTCCAGCGACCGCACGACCGCGCCGCCGTGGTGGTAGTCCACCTCCAGCGACACCTTGCCGTCGTCGTTGAACTCGAGGTAGGTCATCCCGTCCGAGAACCACTTCTTGCCCTTGTGCTCGGCCCCGAACGCGTCGTGGGAGACCGTCGCGCTCATGCGCCACGTGAAGGCAACGCCGTCGTCGGCCGTCCAGAACTTGTCCGGGATGAGCTCCAGGTCGGGCGCGCCCTGCAGGCCCGCCGCGAAGAACTCGCGGATGGCGGGCCAGCCCACCTTGTCCTCGCCCGCCACGATGTCGCGCAGGATGGCGTCCTCCGCCAGGAACGGGCCGGGCGCATCCGCGTCCCCGCTGCTCCACGCCTTGAACAGCTCGATGGCCGTGTCGATCTCTTTCTGTCCCGCCATTGTCGCGTCTCCCTTACTCGCCCCTCTGGGCGTATGAATTGCCGATGATAGTCGAGAGGTGGTTGATCATTGAGAGCTTGAGCGCCGTCCCGATGGCCGCCATGTTCGGCGCCGGATTCGCGCCGGTGATGAAGATGCGCAGCGCCGAGGTGTTCGCGCACGCCCCCTTGAACTGGTTGAACACGTCCCAGTAGGCCCACGTCTCCTTCGTGATGACGTGACCCGTCACGTCCGCGATGTACTCCCGCCACTGTGGCGGCTCCATCACGCCGCGACCTCGCATCCCCCCCAGGAACAGCCAGTCCTCGTTTGGGTCGCCGATGTGCGAGAACTCCCAGTCCGTGAACGCCTGCACCTCGTCCCCGTCGTGGATGAAGTTGAGCGGTCCCGGGTCGCCGTGCACCAGCGTCAGATGCAGGTCGTCAGGCGCGTTCCGCTTCAGCCACGTCGCCGCCTCTTCCAGGAGCGGTTCCGGCAGCACACGGCCCCAGCGATGCACGTCCATCCAGCGGTCCACCTGCTGGTGCACGGCGTCGAGCGGGATGGACGGGATCCGTGCGAAGGGGATCTCCTTCTGGCGCCAGTCCATCTGGTGCAGCCCGTGCAGTTTGGACACGTAGTCGCGCAGGGCGGCATCGTTCGGCGGGCCGCTGCTCCCCTCCACCCAGTCCATCAGGAAGAACGGCGTCCCGAGCACGGCCGGGTCGAACTCCACCCAGCGGATGTTGGCCACGGGGAACCCCGCCGCCCGCATCGCTCGCATCGTGCGCACCTCGTCCAGCGTGTTCGTCCCGAACATGCCCGCCTGCTCCACCCGCAGCGCGAACGACCGCTCGACCGCTGCCCCATCCTGCCCGTAGCTGGCGTTCACTCGGAACATCCCGCGCGAGTGCCCGATCGTGATGCGCTCCAGCGGGCCCACCTCCACCCCGCCGTCGGTCGAGAGCTTGGCCGAGAGGAAAGCGGCAATCTGGGGGCGCGCGACCTCAATGTTCAACACGGCGCGGCCTCCCCCCGAATGCCATCAGCATCGTCATCGTCTCGTTCAGGTTGTCCGTTGCCTGCTGCACGATGAGCGGCCGCAGCTCCGTGCGGATCGCCTCCGCCGCCTCCGAGTCGTTCGCGACCGCGTGGCTCAGCAGCCGGCTGGCGCGCTCCAGCGCCGTGAACCCGCGCGTCTCCCCCTCGCTCCCCTCCAGCACCGCCGCCAGCTCGGGGTGGTCGTGCAGCAGGCCGCCGACGACCGTCTCCACGGCGTCGACCTGGGCGTCGACGTTCTCATCGCCCGCGAGCAACACGCGCGCGTACTCCAGCGTGCCCATCAGCTGGCCCGCCGCTGCTCGCGCCCACGTGTCCTCCAGGTTGGGGAGGAGCTGGTTCTCGATCGTGTGTAGCGCCCCGGCGAGTACCTCGTCGACCGTCGGCCGTTTTGCTTCCGGCATTCGCTGCTCGCTAGCTGCCGCGGAGGGCCGCTGCCGCTTCGGCCTCGCGTTGGAAGTCCCAGCCGCCGCCCCACAGGGGGTCGCTCGGGTCCTCCCCGATCTGCGCCATCCCTTCCTCCATGAACCACTCGAAGGTGTGGGCGTGACCGCTGCGGAAGTCGTACTCGTTCTCGAAGCCCATCAGCGACTCCGCCTTCTTGATGCTCAGGACGGAGTGGTGCATGCGCCCGAAGAGGTGGCCGTAGACCGGCTTGTGCTCGGGCTGCCGCCAGTTGAACCCCCAGTTCGGGAGCTGGTCCTCCGGCACGTACACGATGTCCGCCGGCTTCCCCACGATGTCCGCCAGCGTCTCCACGTAGTACTGCGTCGTCACCCCTTCGTTCGTCAGGTTGAAGGCCTCGCCCTTCGCCTCGTCCTTGCCCGCGATGTCGATCTGGAAGCGCACCAGGTCATCCACGTGTCCGTACGAGCAGGTCACCAGGCCCTCGTGCGGGATCAGGATGGGCAGCCCCCGCAGGAGACGCAGGAACATCGGCGCCTCCATGTCGTAGATGTTGTTGTTCGGCCCGTAGATCGCCGCCGGACGTACCGCCGACACCGGGAAGCCGGTCTTGCGGTGCTGCTCGAACAGCCGCTGCTCCGTGTACGCCTTGAACCCGCCGTACGTTTCCTTCGGTTGGTCCGTATACGCGTTCGTCTCCGGCCAGGGCATGTTCCCCGAAGGCTCGTAGCACATGATCGAGCTGCAGTAGACGTAGTGCCCGATCTGCCCGTCGAGCAGGTCGATCAGGAAGTCGAGGTCCGACTTCCCCGCCACCATCACGAAGCCCGAGATGTCGAACACGGCGTCGAACTCGCGTCCGCCCAGCGCCGCCTTCATCGACTCGTTGTCCGTGCGATCGGCGATTAGCCGCTCCGTCCCCGGTGGCAGGTCCACCGAGGTCACGCCACGGTTCAGCACCGTCACCTCGTGACCCCGTGCGGCAAGCTCCCGCACCGTGCGCAGTCCCACGAACGTGGAACCACCGAATACAAGCGCCTTCATCGCCATCCCTCCATCTAACTGCTCGTGGCTGTCTCTGGATCCCTACTCGAAAACCACTGCCTCGAAGTGGGCGAGGCCAACGTCGTCGCCGCTCCGCAGCAGCGTGAAGCTCTCTGCCCAGGCGTGGTCGAACTCACGCTCCGTGCCGTCCGCCTCGACGATCTTCTGCGGGTGCGAAGCGTCCCAGACTTCGCCCTCGACATGATACTCACCGCGCCAGACGCCCTGCCCCAGGCCATCGTTGAAGCCACCGAAGTAGCCGCCGCCCTGGCAGTAGATCCAGCCCAGGTCCTCAAGCTCGTAGTCGCGCTTCGTGCCTTCCTCGTCGGTCAGGCTGAAGCGCCCCGACTTAATCCGCTTGTGGCCGTCTGGATAGAACTGGAGGTCGTGCGTGATCTCGGTCACACCCAGCTGGGAGTCGGGCAGCAGGATCGCGCCCTCCTCCTGCAGCCGGACGCCGTCGTTGCGGTCCATGATCTGGTAGAAGCCCCCGTGGTCCGGCATGCGGAACAGCACCCACTGCCGCAACGCCTGCACGCGATCCCGCCGGTGCTGCGAGGGCGCGCCGTGCTCGGCGGGCCCGCCCCGCCCCGGCATCGACCCCCACGAGTGGTTGCGGAAGAAGAACCACTTGTCCGGCGTCGCCGTGTACGTCTCCCCCGCCACCGTCACCGACCCCTCAACCGTGCCCACCACCTCGTACACCGCCCTCGAGCGCGTGAAGCGCCCGTTTTCGCGCACGTATGACGGAGCGTCCTCGTAGGGGACCGCCGTCGAGCGGCAGGTCAGGTCGCAGGAGATGCCGTGCTCGTTGTCCTCGAGCACCAACCGCACCGTCTGCATCGGCTCGACAATCTCGATGCTCAGCGGCCCGATCCCGATCGTGTTCATGTCGGAGCGCAGACGCCGCGAGAGCCGGATGTTGTGCTGCTTCCCCTTGTGGCGAACGCACAGGAACCCGTCGATCACGTCGTTGTTTGTGTAGAGCCGCACCAGCCCGATGAGCTGGATGTTCCCCTCGGTGTCGCACAGGCAGATGTAGTGCCCGTCGTTCCAGTGCTTGTCCGTCGCCGTTACGGCGCCGAACGCCTCCGTGATCTGGTGCACCGGGTGCTCGTCGAAGTTGGTCAACCCGTACCGGCTCATGGCTGCATCCCCTCGTCCGCGCGCTCGCGGCCTAGCCGTGCGCGACTTCGACGAGCGGCGCGAAGAAGTCGACCTGGTCGATCCAGTTCTGTGGGCTCGGGCACGGCTCCCAGAAGCCGGTCTCGATGATGATGTGCTCGATTCCCGCCTCCTTCGCTTCTTCCACCCTCGGAATCATGTCCGCGGCCGTGCCGCTCCACGACATCGGCCCGAAGAACCCGCCGTGCCAGGGCTCGATGCCCTCCATCGTCGGGTTGGCAAAGATGCGCATGTAGCTCTTAAGCGGGCCGCGGCCGAACTCCGCCGCCATCGCGTTCAGCCCTGCCAGGCCTTCCATCACCATCGCCGGCGGCGCCCCTGCCGGGTTCCAGCCGTCGGCCAGCTCGGCGATGCGGCGGGCGCCCTGCGGGTTCCCGCCGCCGCCCATCGCGATCTCGATCTGCGGCTCACCCGCCGCGTTGCGCTGGATCGGCTTCGGCGAGGTATCGCACTTGGGCACGTCGAAGAACTCGCCGTGGTACTCGACCGGGTCCGGCAGCCAGCACGCCTTCAGCGCCCGCACGAAGTCCGTCATGCGCGCCCCGCGTTGCGTGAAGGGCGTGTCCATGTGGTCGTACTCGTCCTTGCTCCAGCCGAGCCCAAGGCCGGCGATCACGCGCCCGCCCGAGAGGATGTCCAGCGTCGTCAGACGCTTCGCCAGCAGGATCGGCCGGTAGTAGGCCGTCACCAGGATCGACGTGCCGATCTGCACCCGCTCCGTCGCCGCCGCCACGAACGCCAGCAGCTCGATGGGGGAGAGCATGCAGCGATACGGGTCCGGCATCTTGTTCTCTTTGGGGCCGCCCGCGTACCCGACCTGCGGGTCCTCCGGGACCATGAAGTGGTCCTGGACCCAGAGCGAATCGAAGCCCGCGGCTTCGGCGTTCCGGGAGAAACCGAGGACCGCCGTGCGGTCCGCGTGGGGGTTGAGCTGGGGCAGGCACAGTCCGATCTTCATGGGCGCGATCACCGTCCGTCAGAAGTGCGCGCAGTCTACCGGGTTTCCCATGGCGGCGATGGCCCCGCCGATCACGTTTCGGAGGGCGCTTTGTAAAGGACACTTGACAAGCCCTGCCGTGTCAAGCACCCTTGACTCAGGGGGACCCCATGTCGGTCGACCAGAAGGCAGCCAAACGAATCTACAACCGCTGGGTTTGGGTGGCCTTTATCGCCTACTCGGGGCTTCTCGGCGGCGTAATCACGGTCCTCCAGACCCACCCGGACGCCGCCTGGCGCTACCCCGTAGCCATCACGCCGATGATTCCCTGGGTCTTCACTGTTGCCGCCTACGTCCGCTACTACCGGCGCATGGACGAACTCCACCAGCGCATGGCCCTGGAGGCGTTCTCATTCGCTTTCGCCGGCACCGCTCTCGTCACCTTCACGTACGGCTTCCTCGACTTCGCGGGGGTGCCCCGCATCAACTGGTGGTTCGTCTGGCCCGTCATGGCGACCCTCTGGATCATCGGCGGCTTCGTCGCCCGGAAGCGCTGGCTGTGAAGGAGGCCGCTATGTCAGTCGACGAGGAAACCGCCAGGCGACGCTACAACCGCGACATGGTCCTGGGCTTCATCGCCTACGGCGCCCTGTTGGTTCCCTGCCTGTTCATCATCGATGCGAACCCGGATGCAGGCTGGCGCTACGCTCTGGCCCCGCTCCCCATGATCCCGGCCGTCTTCATGGTCATGGCCTACGTGCGCTACTACCGCACCGCCGACGAACTCCAGCAGCGCATAGCCCTGGAGTCGCTCGCGTTCGCGTTTGGCGGCACGTTCCTCGTCACATTCACCTACGGATTCCTGGACCACGCGGGACTGCCGCGCATTAACTGGTGGTTCGTGTGGCCCGTCATGTCGACGCTCTGGATCATCGGCGGTTTCCTCGCCCGGAAACGCTGGCTGTGACGAACACCCTGCGCGAGCTCCGCGCCGAGCGCGGCTGGACCCAGGCCGACCTCTCCGAGGAGCTCGGCGTCAGCCGCCAGACCGTCAACGCCATCGAAACCGGCAAATACGACCCCAGCCTCCCCCTCGCCTTCCGCATCGCCGCCCTCTTCGACCGCCCCATCGAGGCCATCTTCCACCCCGACGCCTGAGCCCTCACCGCCTCGCGAGCCGGAGGCCGGGCCCCCACTTGATACTAAGTATCTATTGAGATAGAGTCTCAACTTACTCGCCCCTCGTGGCTGCGAGAAGTCTGACCCAATCCCGGAGGATTCCGTCCCGTGAAGTTCCCAATTGCTCTGGCGGCCATACTGGCCGCCGCCTTCCTCGTTGTCGCCTGTGGTGATGACCCCGAGCCACCCGCCGCCACTGAACCCCCTGCCGCAGCCCGCGAGGTCGTCGAGGACGACCACACAGACGGGGACGACCACGCGGACGAGGACGACCACGCGGACGAGGACGACCACGAGGACGACGGCCACATGGTCGCGCCTGCCGAGGCCGGCCGCATCATCGTCACCGACGCCACCTCTCCCTACGCCTCCGTCATCGAGCTCGGTTCGAATCTCGTCGTGCAGGGCGCCTTCGAGGTCGCCGCTCCCAACGCCCGCGTCTTCAGCGGGCTCGGAGGCCGTTACGCGTTCGTGGTCGCCCGAGGACCGGAAGACGCCGACGACCGCATCCACGTCTTTGACGGCGGCATCTACAGCGTTCCGCATGGTGATCACGAGGATCTCGTCACCGGCCCCCTCACCCGCCTCCTCGACGTGGCCGAGGAGCGCCCCACCTACTACAGCGCCAACGACGAGTGGGTCGCCGTCTTCAGCGACTCACGCGGCTGGGTCTTCCTCTTTGACAAGGAGGGTCTTGGCAGCGGCCGCGATGGGTACGAGCCCGTTGTCCTCGAAACCGGCCCCCAGCACGGCGCCGCTGTCGCAGCGGAGGGGGATCTGTTCATCGTCTCCACGAAGAACCCCGACTTCCCCGAGAACTCGGACGACAGCCTCCCTGTCGGCGTCGAGGTCCGTGATGTCGCCGACAATGTGGTCTACGACGACAGTAACCGCTCCTGCCCGGGCCTCCACGGTGAGGCGCACGGCGCCGCCGGCGCCCTCTTCGGCTGCATTGGCGGCGTCCTCCTGCTCCAGCAGGATGGCCCCACGTTCAGCCACGTCTTCATCCAGAACCCCGACGAGATGCTGGAGAACGCGCGCGTCGGCACGGTTTACGGCCACGCCGAGGCCAGCGCTTTCTTCGTCACCGCTTCCTATCGCAGCGACGAGGGCTGGGGCCAGGACGGTCTCTGGCTCGTCAACCCCGACACGGGTGCCTTCACCCGCGTCATGGACGAGTCAGCCACGGCCTCCTTCGGCCCAGAGGGCGAGCGCTTCTTCGTCTTCACGGACGGTGGCGTCCTCCACGTCTTCGACCCCCACACCGGCGAACTCGTCACGAAGGCTGCCCTGATTGGTCCGGGCGGCGATCTTCCTCCGGCGATGACCTTCATTGGCGAAGACATCCTCATCACCGATCCGGCCAACGGGCTCGTCAAGCGGGTGAGCCTCGACACCTTCTCCACGGTTGCGGAGTGGGAGGTGGGCGGCACGCCAGCCAGCCTTGCCTACGTTGGCATGGGAGCGGCCAGCCACTAGCTGCTGGTCGCGTCAGACGGAGTGTGCCGGGTGAGGGGCATTGCCCGGCGGCTCCCTTCAGCGAGAAGCCGCCCCCTAGGCATGGAGGGCGGCTTTCTCGCGTGAGGCCCTTAACGCCCGCCCGCCGTAGACTCCCCGCCGTAGCCCGCAACTCGGGCAGGGAGCGTTTGGCATGGGACTCCTCGACGGCAAGAAGGCGATCATCCTGGGGGCTTCCAGCGGCATCGGCTGGGCCATCGCCGAGCGCTTCGCCGAGCAAGGCGCCGAGCTCATCATCGCCGCCCGCCGCCAGGAGAACCTCGAGAAGCTGGGCTCCCAGATCGGCGCCACCCCCATCCGCTGCGACGGCCGCGACTACGACGACCTGAAGGCCCTCGCCGACGCCGCCATCGACAAGTGGGGCACGCTCGATATCGCCGTCAACTCCGCCGGCATCGTCCGCGGCAACATGATCCGCGACATCACCCCCGTCGAGCTCCACGAGGTCGCCGACATCCAGTACTTCGGCTTCATCTACTTCATGAAGCACATGGGGAACGCCATGGCCGCCACCGGCGGCGGCTCGCTCATCAACATAACATCGAGCACGGCCATCTCCATCCCCATCGGGCTTACGCCCTACTCCGCCGCCAAGGCCGCCATCAACTTCGCTACGAAGATCGCCGCCCGCGAGTACGGGCCCGACCAGGTGCGCGTCAACGCCGTCGCCCCCGGCTTCGTCCCCACCGCCATGAACTCCTACGGCGGCGGCGGGACCCCCATCGACGAGGCCCGCGTCGACCTCCCCGACGACTCCCCCGCCGCCAAGGCGTTCATCGAGCAGACGCCCCTCGGCCGCATCACCACCGTCGACGACTGCGCCGACGTCACGCTGGCCGTCGCCAGCGACCTCTTCAGCGACATCACCGGCCAGGTCATCCCCGTCGAGGGCGGCAACCACCTCCTGCGCCTGCCGTAGGAGAGCGCTCGCTTCGCTCGCTGAGTGCCGCGGCGGGCTCTCGCCCGCCTGAGAAGAGCGCTCGCGGCTGCGCCGCTTGCTGAGGAGAGCGGCGGCTTCGCCGCCTGAGTGGGCGCCTTCGCAGCCCGGTCAGTGACGCTCACGGTTTTGAGGCTCACTCAGCGAAGCGCTCCACTCAGCGATGGCGCGAAGCGCCGAGCGCTCTCCTCAGCCGCGCGTCTGCGCGGCGCTCCACTCAGCCGCGCGCCAGCGCGGCGCTCTCCTCGTTACTCCGTCAGCCAGCCGCCGTCGACGTTCAGGTAGATGCCGTTGATGTAGTCCGCCAGCGGCGAGCAGACGAACGCGACCGCGTTCCCGATCTCCTCCGGCTTTGCCCAGCGCCCCAGCGGGATGCGCGCGATTCGGCTCGACACCGCGTCGGCGAGCCCGTTGCCCGTCAGCTGCACTGTCGCCTGCGGGTCGAGCGGGGGCGGGTCGCCCGGATTTACCCAGGTCGCGCCCGGAGCCACCGCGTTCACGGTGATGCCCGTGCGCCCCAGCTCCAGGGCCAGCGCCCGCGTGATCTGCAGAACCGCCGCCTTTGAGCCGTCGTAGGTGACACCCACGCCCGGCGAGAACGACTGTGTCGAGGCGATGTTGACGATGCGTCCGCCGTTCCCGGCCTCCCGCATCACCCGTGCCGCCGCCTGGCAGCCGTAGAACACGCCGTCGACGTTGACCGACCAGAGGATGCGCCACATCTCCGGTGTGATGTCTGCGATGTTCCCGCCGTACTCGCGGTAGACGCCCGCGTTGTTGACGAGGATGTCGAGGCTGCCCTGGTCGGCCACGATCTGGTCGATGGCCGCGTCGAAGGCGTCCTGATCGGTCACGTCGAGCGGGAGCGATACCGCCCCCAGTTCCGCCGCCGTCGCCGCGGTCGTGTCCGCGTTCAGGTCCGAGACGACGACCGTCGCGCCGCACTCGCTGAGCACCGTCGCGATGCCCTTCCCGATGCCCTGTCCGCTCCCGGTGACCAGCGCCACCTTGCCCTGGAGGTCGATCTCCTTCGCCATGTCCGTTCCTTTCGTGGCTGTCGTTGCCGCTGTTGTTGGCGTGCGAATGCTACGCCGAGATCGTGCGTTCCTCCGACCACTTCGCCTCGAGCGTGCGCTCGACGATCTTCCACTCGCCTTCACGCCGCTCGAAGCGGTCGATGTATGTGCCGCCCACGACCCAGATCGTGCCCTCCGGCGTCACGTGGCTGGCGTGCATGTATGTGCGCGCCGCTGCCCGCTCGCCGTCGAGCGTGATGTCGTAGTTGCCGAGCAGGTGCTGCGTGTGCGCGAAACGCGAGAGCACGCCCTCGGCGTACGCCGCCGTAGGTTCCGGCCCAACGAGGTCCTCCCCGTAGTGCACGATGGCGTCCTCGCTGAAGCAGGTCTTGAAGCGCTCGTAGTCCTTGGCGTCGAGCGACGTCGCGTACCGGTCGATCACCTCGACGATCGCCTGCCGGTCGGCGAGCTGACTCGCGTCTAGGTCCAAGCCTGCGTCCTCTCGATCGGCTCCGATCCCAGCGTCTGCGGCCAGAGCTCGAACAGGTCGTCGATGTCGATGAACGGTTCGTCGAAGCGCAGCGTCCGCTCCCGTTCCGGCTCGCTGTAGAGCGTGATCACGTGCCCGCGCGCCCCGAAGATGCGCCCGTTCGCCGCCCCGCCCGCATCCGAGGCCAGCCACACGGCGATCGGCGCCACGTTCTTCGGGTCGCGCGCCGTCCCCGCCGCCGACTCGCTCGGCGCCGCCCCATCCTTGTCCACGCCGAGGCCGCGATCCGTCATGCGCGTCGAAGCCCCTGGCGCGATGCAGTTGCTGGTCACGCCGTAGCGGCTCAGCCCCCGCGCGTTCGAGCGCATCAGTCCGAGCTTGCCCGCGTGCGCCGCCGAGTAGTTCGGCTGCCCGCTGCTCCCGCGAATGCCCGCGTCCGAGGTGAAGTAGATGATGCGCCCGCCCTGCCGCTCCTGCCGCCAGTGGATGGCCGCGAACTTGGTGGGCGCGAAGCACCCCTTCAGGTGCGACTTCACCGAACCGTCCCACTCGTCCTCGGTCATGTTGAAGATCATCCGCTCGCGCAGGATGCCGTGGGCGCAGCAGAGGATGTCGAGCTTCCCCCAGCGCTCCAGCGCCGTCCGCACAAGCCCCTCCGCCACGTCCATCTCCGAGACGTCGCCGATAGCCGCGATAGCTTCCCCGCCCGCCGTCGTGATCTCGTCGACCACCGCGTTCACGCGGCTCGGGTCCATGCCCATCCGCCCCTCCACGTCCGCCCCCGTGTCAGCGACGATCACCTTCGCGCCGTTCTCCGCGTACAGCTTCGAGACCCAGCTGCCGATGCCCCCGGCCCCGCCCGTCACGATTGCCGTCTTGCCTTCCAGGTGCTTCACCATCGCTTCGACTCCTTCTACGGGAACGCCGGCTCGGGCGGCGCCAGGTCGTGGACCGCCAGCGTGCGCGGCATCTGTTCGAACAGCTCGTCGATGTCCCAGAAGGGTGCCTGCGAATAGATTGACTGGTCCCGGAACGGCTCACGCCAGACGGTGAACTCATGCCCGGTCGTCCCGACGACGCGCCCCGTCACGCTCCCACCCTCGTCCGAGGCCAGGTAGACGATCGCGGGCACGACGTTCTTCGGGTCCATCCGCGTGCCCGCCGCCGAGAGGCTGGGCGCCGGCCCCTCCCGGTCGACGCGCCGCCCCCGGTCGGTCATGCGTGTCGAGGCGGCCGGTGAGATGCAGTTCGCCGTCACGCGGTAGCGGCTCAGCGCCTGCGCGCAGGAGAGCATCAGCCCGATCTTCCCCTGCTGCGCCGCCGAGTAGTTTGGCTGGCCCGCCTCCCCGCGAATCCCCGCCCCCGACGTGAAGTAGATGATGCGCCCGCCCTGTCGCTCCTGCCGCCAGTGGATCGAGGCGAACTTCGTCGGCGCGAAGCACCCCTTCAGGTGTGCCTTCACCGAGTCGTCCCACTCCTCCTCGGTCATGTTGAAGATCATCCGCTCGCGCAGGATGCCGTGCGCGCAGACGAGAATGTCGAGCTTGCCCCAGTGCTCCAGGGCGGTGCGAATCAGCCCCTCCGCCACGTCCATCTCCGAGACATCCCCGATGGCCGCGATGGCCTCTCCGCCCGCCGCCGTGATCTCGTCGACCACCGCATTGACGCGGCTCGGGTCCATGCCCATCCGCCCCTCCACGTCCGCCCCCGTGTCCGCCACGATCACCTTCGCGCCCTGTTCCGCGAATATCTTGCAGATCCAGGAGCCCATGCCCCCGGCCCCGCCCGTCACGACTGCCGTCTTGCCTTCAAGGTGCTTCGCCATAGCGCGCGCAGCGTAGGCAGGCCGCGCAGGCGCGTCAACGCTCCCGGGGCCCACTGCCGACCCTCGTCCTATCATGGCTTCGTGCCCCGTCTCGCCCTCCCCCGCCTCGGCCGCGCCGACTTCGGCTTCCTCGCCCTCGCCGCCGCCATCGTCGTCGGAGACCTGGTGACGAAGTGGATCATCCGTACCCGGCTCGACCGCGGGGACGCCTGGCCCGACCCCGACTGGAACGTCCGCATCGTGCACTACACGAATACCGGCGCCGCCTTCGGCATCCTCGAGGGGGCGGGGTCGCTGCTCATCGTCACCAGCGTCGTCGGGGTAGCCCTCATCCTCGTCTACCTCTTCAACCCGGGCATGGCGAGCCCGCTCGTAAGGGCCGGGCTGGCGCTCATGCTTGGGGGGGCCATCGGCAACCTCATCGACCGCGTTGGCGACGGTGAAGTCACCGACTTCATCAAGTTCCCCGAGTGGCCCTCCTTCAACGTCGCCGACTCCGCTATTACGATCGGTGTCATCATCCTCATATGGGCGCTCGTGACTCAGACGCAGACCGGCCAGGAAGACGGCGACAGCTCCTCGTGACCGAGGAGGGCCGTCTCGACGCCGTGCTCGCCGCCGCCTACCCCGACCTCAGCCGCGCCCGCGTGCAGCGACTCATTGCCAACGACCGCGTCCTCGTCGATGGCGCCCCCGCCCGCAAGTCGACCCACGTCGAACGGGGCGCGCAGGTTGCCGTCACCCTCCCCGACACCCCCCGCTCCGCCGTCCCCACCGGCCTTACCCTCCCGGTCCTCCACGAGGACGCTGACCTCCTCGCCATCGACAAGCCCGCCGGCCTGCTTGTGCACGACGCTCCCGCCGAGCCCGGCGCCCCCACCGTCGCCGGTTGGTTTGTCGAGCACTATGCCGGCGACGCCGCAGCCTTCGACGTGGAGCGTCCCGGCATCGTCCACCGGCTCGACAAGCACACCAGCGGCCTCCTCCTGCTTGCGAAGACCCCCGCCGCCCAGACCGCCCTCAGCGCCGCCTTCGAGGCGCGCGAGACCGAGAAGCAGTACGTCGCCCTCTGCGATGGAATCCCCCAGCGCGACCGCGCCGTTATCGACGCCGACATCGCCCGCAGCCACGCCGACCGCCGCCGCATGGCCGTCACCGCTGAGGGCCGCAGCGCCCAGACCGAGTACGAGGTGCTCGCCTCGGCCCGTGAGCGCTCGCTCCTCCTTGTGAAGCCCCTGACCGGGCGCACCCACCAGATCCGGGTTCACCTCGCCGCCATCGGCGCGTCCGTGACAGGCGACGAGCTCTACGGACGCGGCCCCGGCCCCCGCCACCTCCTGCACGCCTGGCGACTGACTGTGCCCCACCCCCGTGGCGGCGAGCTGACCGTGACCGCACCCCTCCCCCGTGACATGCTCGCCGCCATCGACGAGGCGGGGTTCAGCCCACAGGCCGCGCCCTACGCCGAGCCCGTCGCCCCCACCCCCACCGAGGAGACCGCATGACCGGCCCCGTCCGCACCCGTTTCGCCCCCAGCCCCACCGGCGAGCTCCACATCGGCGGCTTGCGCACGGCCCTCTTCCAGTGGGCCTTCGTCCAGGCCAATGGCGGCGAGCTCATCCTTCGCATCGAGGACACCGATCAGAGCCGCTACGTCGAGGGTTCCGTCGAGAACATCTACGAGGGCCTGCGCTGGCTCGGCATCGAGTGGGCTGAGGGACCCGACGTGGGCGGTCCCCATGGTCCCTACACCCAGTCCGAGCGCCTCGAGAAGTACCACGCTGTTGCCGATGAGCTCCGCGCCCGCGGGCGCGCCTACCGCTGCTTCTGCACCTCCGAGCGGCTGGCGCAGTTGCGCAAGGACCAGCAGAAGGACGGCCTCGCCCCCGGCTACGATGGCCGCTGCCGCGCCGTCGATCCCGGCGAAGCCGACGAGCGCGCCCGCAGCGAGCCCTCCGTCCTCCGCTTCCGCATGGACCGCACCGGCGTCACTACCTTCCCGGACCTCATCCGTGGCGAAGTCACCTTTCAGAACTCGCTGCAGGACGACTTCGTCATCCTCAAGACCGACGGCTTCCCCACCTACCACCTCGCCATGCTCGTGGACGACCACGACATGGAGATCACGCACGTCATCCGCGCCGAGGAGTGGCTCGCCAGCGGCCCCAGGCACCTCCAGCTCTACGAAGCCATGGACTGGCCCGCCCCCCACTTCGCGCACCTCCCCCTGCTCGTCGACAGGGACGGACGCAAGCTCTCGAAGCGCTTCGGCGACGTGGCCGCCCTCGACTACCGCGACCGTGGCTACCTCCCCGAGGCGATGCTCAACTTCCTCGCCTTCCTGGGCTGGTCGCTCGACGACCACACGACTCACATCACGGCGGACGAGTTCGCGCGCGTCTTCACCCTCGATCGTGTCGTCCCCAACCCCGCCTTCTTCGATGTCGAACGGCTCGACGCCCTCAACGGCCACCACATCCGCGCCCTCACCCCCGCGGCCTGGTGCGAACACGTGGGCGAATGGCTTGACCGCGACCTCCCCGCCGACATCCCCCGCCCCCTCGGCGCAGACCTCGTGGCCGCTCTCGCCCCCCTCCTCCAGGAGCGCGTCACACGCCTCGACGAGCTCGCTGGCCTGTCGCGCTTCATCTTCGGCGAGCTGCCCGACTACCCCGCCGACCTCCTGACCGAGCGCATCAAGGGCGACACCGAGCTCGCCACCCGCACGCTCGACGCCGCAATCCCCGCCGTGGAGGCGGTCGCTCCCGATGACTGGGGTCTCGAACCCGTCGAGGCTGCCCTTCGCGGGCTGCAGGACACGCTCGACCTCAAGCTGCGGAAGTTCGTGTCCGTCCTCTACGTCGCCACCATGGGAGCCCCGCGCGGTATCCCCCTGTTCGACTCGGTCGCCCTGCTCGGACGCGACGAGGCGCTCGCCCGCCTCCGGGGAGCCCGCGCGAAGCTCGCCTGACCGCTAGCGCAGCGCGATTGCGCGGTCGCGCTTGCGCGGCAGGTTGAACCACGCGTCCTCGCAGAATGCGAAGTCGTCCTCGCTTAGCGTCAGCTCCGCCCCGCCGACCGATTCCTCGATCTGCTCCGGCCGGCTCGCCCCCACGATCGCGGACGTGACCCCGTCCTGCGCGATCACCCACGCGATCGCCGCGTGCGTCAGGGAGGTGCCGCGTTCGGCGAAGTACGTGCGCAGCCGCTCGACCTCCTGGAATTGCACCTCGTCCCAGTAGCGGGCGCGGTAGCGCGGCCCCGCGTTCCCGAGGGTGAACCGCGTCTGCTCGCGCAGGTCCTCGGTGCCCGCGTACTTGCCCGTCAGCATCCCGCCCGCGAGCGGGTTGTAGGCGATGATGCCGACACCCTCCGCCCGGCAGAGGGGCAGCAGCTCGTTCTCGATCTCGCGGTAGAGGATGTTGTAGCGGGGCTGGTCGCAGTCGTACCGCGCGATGTCGAGCCGTTCGCTCGTCGCCAGCGCCCGCGCCAGTTCCCAGGCCTGGTAGTTGGAGCAGCCGATGTAGCGAACCTTGCCCCAGCGCACGAGGTCGTCCAGAGCCTTCAGCGTCTCGTCGATGGGCGTGTCCGGATCGGGGAAGTGCGTCTGGTAGAGGTCGATGTAGTCCGTTCCCAGCCGCTCCAGGCTCGCGTCGACCGCGCTCAGGATGTGCTGCCGGGACAGCCCCACGTCGTTCGGCCCCTCCCCCGTCGCCCCCCGCGCCTTCGTCGCCACCACAACCCGGTCGCGGGGCATCCGTGCGAGCCACGTGCCCACGATTGCCTCGGTCGTGCCCGTGTCCTTGCTCCCCATCGGGTACACGTCCGAGGAATCGAGGAAGTTCACGCCCGCATCCCACGCGATGTCCATGATGCGGTGCGCCGCTGATTCATCGGTCTGGAAGCCGAAGGTCATCGTCCCCAGACAGATCGTCGAGACGCGCAGACCAGTGCGCCCCATCCTTCGGTACTCCATCGTGTGTCCTCCTCCGCGCCCCCTACGAACGCAGGTACGGCGCTAGCAACTCAACGTAGAAACTGGCCTGTTCGGGCCGCAGGTGCGTGCCATCGTCCCACAGCACTTCGGGATGCTCCTCCAGCGCCGCTCGCCAGTCCACCAGCACCGCCCGCCTGTGGCGCTCCACCCCCTGCCTGATGACCTCGTTGTTCCCTTCCTCCCAGGAGCGCGTCACCTTGAGCGAGAGGAAGACGACGCGCCGGCTGGGCCCCACCACCTCCATGACTTGTTCGAACTGCTTGTCCGTGAACACGCCGTTATTGCCGATGTGGAGCAGCACGACCGGCCCCAGCCGGCCGCTATCCCTGCGCTCCCGCAGCAGCGCGATCGCCTGGGAGACCGGCCTGCCGACGGAGGCGTCAAGGTCGATGCCCGGCACGTCTTCGGCGAGCTGATGCGCCGCCCCCAGCATCACCGAGTCGCCGATTGCGGTGACGCGAACCGTGCCCTCGCTTCCCAGTCGCCAGTCGCTTCGCGTGATGCGCTCCAGCGCGACTGCACCCTCCTCGAACGTGGCCGTCAACGCCGCGACGGATGCTGCCTGCTCGGCCGCGGCCTCCAGGTCGCCGGGCTCCGGCATCGCGAGGGCGACCGGATCGCCCGCCGCCGCCGCCGCCACGCCGCCGGCCAGCGGCTCCGCCACAGCCGGTGCGGTCTGCGAGGGCTCACGGGCCGGTTGCCGGGACACTTGGCTGGCAAGGACGGTCTCCGCCGCTGGTGCGGCCACTTCCGTCTTCGCCACGGAGACGTTCGTGAGCTGCACGCGCTCGAGCGCGAAGTACGGCGGCTCTTCCGGAGCCTGCGAGAGCGTCATGAACACGACGACCGCGCCCACGCCGGCAGCGCCCGAGGCTCCCGCGAACGCAACGCCCCCCCGCTGCCAGTGCGGCCAGCTGGCGAGCTCCCCGAGTCGCAGGCGGACTCGCCCCAGCCCACCCTCACGGATCGGCTTTTCCACCCAGCGGTACGAAACTTCAGCCAGCCACAGCGTGACTGCCACCTGCATCGCGAACAGCGCCCACCCGTCCAACGGCACATCCACGCCAGGGCGCGTCAGCGCCATTACCGGCCAGTGCCACAGGTAGATTCCATACGAACGCACGCCGATCCAGCGCAGCAGGGGTATCCCCAGCCCCCGCGCGAGGGGCGAGCGTTCGTGCGTGGCGGCCACGATCAGGGCTGCTGTCGCCACCCCCACCAGCGCGAAGCCACCCTGGTACAGGAACGGCGTCCCCCCGTCCGACAGCAGCGTGAAGCCGACCAGCGTCGCGAACCCTGCCAGCCCCAGCACCGTCAGGCCCGACATCCCCGCCAGCGCCCGCAAGCCACCACCGCCCGTGCTCTGCCTCGCGGTCCACACGAACGCCAGCGCCGACCCGATCAGGAGCCCCGAGGCGCGCGTGTCCGTGCCGTAGTAGATGCGCGTGACGGCGCCGCCCGGCTCGTACAACACCGCCATCAATACTGCTGAGGCAGCCGCCCCGGCCACGATGAGCGCTAGCGTGAGGCGCCTGCGAAGTACCGCCAGTCCCCCCGCCATCAGGAGAGGCCACACGACGTAGAACTGCTCCTCCACCGCCAGCGACCAGAGATGGCGCAGCAGCGAGGGTCGCTCCCAGGAGTCGAAGTACGTCTCGCCCGCCACGATCAGGTCCCAGTTCGTGACGTACGCCAGGGCGGCCACGGTTTCGTGCCGCAGGCCGGCCGCTTCGTCGGGAGCGAAGAGCAGGCTGTAGCCCGCTACCCCCACCAGCAACAGGAACAGTGCCGGCAGCAGCCGTCGCGCCCGGCGCAGCCAGAAGCGGCCGAGCGCGATGCGCCCGTGCTCCTCGCGTTCCGCCAGCAGCGCCCGCGTGATGATGTAACCGCTGATGACGAAGAAGACCTCGACGCCCAGGAAGCCGCCGGGCGCGATACCAAGGGTCGAGTGGAAAAGCACGACGGCGATCACCGCCAGTGCGCGCAGGCCGTCGAGCCCTGGCAGGTACCGTTGCGCTGGCGGCCGTGGTGGGGCTGTTGAGGGGGGTCCGTGCCTGACGGGCCTCAACCTCGCTGATGCCTCTCTTCGTACGGCCGCCACGTGCTGGATCGCGAGTAGGGATAAATCGGACAAGCCCGCGAACAATAAGCGAAGGTCTGCGAACGTTCATCAGTGCTGCTTCCGCTACCCTTCACGTCCGGAGGTGTCCATGAGCACCGCTGCGACCCGCGAGTGGCGCATCGTCGCCTTCCTCGACCACGAGGATGACCCCGCCACCATGGCGAACCCTGTCCACAGCACGGAGTTCGCCAGCGCGCTCGGCTTCGCCGGCCCGCTCGTCGCCGGCGCTACCGTCTGGGGCTGGAGCGTGCCCGCCATCCTCGAAACCCTCGGGGAACGCTGGCTTGACCGAGGCTGGGCCCGCTTCCGCTTCCGCCAGCCCGTCTACCCCGGCGACGAGGTCCGCATCACCCTTGCCCCAGATGAGGGCGGCGCCTTCGCCCTTCGCATGATCAATCCCGACGGCGTCGACTGCGTCGTGGGGGAAGTCGGGTTGGGCGAGAACGCTGTGCTGTCAGACTTCCAGCCGCCCGCCCGCATGGACCCCGCGCCCAGCCCCGACCCCCAGCCGGAACCGCGCGTCGACCCCACCCTCGTGGGGGGGGCCTGGACCCCCATGGCCGTGGACGCCTCGCCCGAGACCCTGCGCGCCTACATGCAGCTCAGCCATCGCTCCGACGACTCTCGCTTCACGGGCCAGTCCGCCCGCCTTCACCCCGCCTGGCTGGTGGCCCGCGCGGAGGCGCTCATGCGCCACAACTTCGCCATCGCCAGCTCCATCCATACCCGCAGCGAGGTCGAGTTCCTCGCTCCAGCCCAGGCCCGTGGGGAGGTCGTGACAGGCGGGCGCTGCATCGCTCTGTACGAGCGCAAGGGCCGCCCCTTCGTCGAGTTCGATTGCCTCGTGCGCGGCCCCGACGGGCGGGACCTCGCCCGCATGCGCCACACAACCATCTTCGATGCCACGGCAGGTGTTCCATGATCGATTCCATCGCCAATTTCCTTCGCTACTTCGACGGCGTTCACCGTCGTGCCCTGCGCGACCTCGCCGCCCTTCCCCCCGAAGCTGCTACGTGGAGACCGCCGGCCGGCGAGGGCGAAGCCGCCTGGGCCATCCCCGAGCTGGTCGCCCACATCGCCCGCTCGCGCGGCTTCTTCGTCGGGGTCTACCACGACGAGGGCTGGATCATGCCCCCCGCTCCCGACACCTCCACCCCCGAGCTGTGGGCGACCGCCCTTGAGGAGAGCGCCTCCGCCTTGCAGTCCCGCCTCCAGGACACACCTGACGAGTGGCTCCAGCGCCGTGTGCCCCTCATTGAGGGCGATGCCACGCTCGCGGGCTGGCGCGTGCTCATGATGCTGCTCGAGCACGAGGTCCATCACCGCAGCCAGATCGATACCTACGCCGGACTCAACGGCTGGTCCCCGCCCGACATCTTTGGGATGAGCGCCGAGGGCATCGACGAGCGTGAGGCGCTTCAGCGTCGGCGCCTCGCCGAGCGTGACGCCTGAGCCCCCGCGCATCGCGCTTGCTCCCGTCGCCCCGTAGGCTGCGCGCGGAGGTGCGATATGAGCGTGATGGATGACTTTCGGATGGACGGCCACGTTGGCGTAATCACCGGCGGAGGCCGCGGTATCGGCGAAGGAATCGCTTTCGCCATGGCTGACGCCGGCGCCGACGTTGTTGTCGCCGCCCGCCGCGAGAACGATCTCGCTCGCGTGGTCGAAGGCGTCGAGGCGCGCGGGGCCCGCGGCCTCGCCGTTCCCACCGATGTGCTCGACCGATCCGCCATCGAGCGCCTCGCCGCCGCCACCGTCGAGAAATTCGGCAAGATCACCTGCTGGGTGAACAACGCCGGCGGCAGCCAGGACCGCGTTGTCCGGGACCTCGCCGAAGTACCGGACGAGGTCTGGGACGAGATGATCGAGTTCAACCTCACATCCGCCTTCCTCGGCGTGCGCGCCGCCCTCCCCCACATGGGCGAGGGGTCGAGCATCATCAACATCGTCTCCGGCGCCGCCCTCAACGCCGCCCCCCACACGGGCGCCTACGGCGCCGCCAAGGCCGGTGTCGTGAACATGACCATGACCCTCTCGCGCGAGCTCACCGAACGCCGCATCCGCGTGAACGGCATCGCCCCCGGCCCCATCGTCACCGAGCAGTTCTCGGCAATGTTCCCGATGACGGAGGAGGAGCAGGAGGCCTACGGCAACAGGCTCCCGACCGGTCGCATGGGCCGGCCCAGCGACATCGGCGCCGGCGTCGTCTACCTCGCCTCCGAGGCTGGTTCCTGGATCACCGGCCAGACCATCGCCATCAACGGCGGACACGTGCCCGGCTCCATCGCCGTGGTCGTCCGCGACGAGTAACCCCGCCCGCGAGCGTTTGCCTTCGGGCGCTACGCTCACCACCCCAGAGGAGGAACCCATGATCGAGAAACAGGAACTGGCCGACGGCATCCGCTTCGCCGGCCGCCGCGCCGCCGCCGCCCTTGAGCACGTCCCCGACTTCGACCGCCAGCTCGCCCAGGAGTGGACCACCGCCGACGCCTTCCGCCACATCGCCTCCGGCGCCGGTGCGCTCGCGGGCTTCTACGGAATGCTGGGCACCGACGCCCTTGAGTCGTTCAGCAACGAAGACGCCGCCTCCGGCAATGACCGCACGATCGAGGGCATGGCCGAGGTCTCCCGCGAGCAACTGGGCGCGATGATCCTGGAAGGCTCCGAGACATCCGCCGCCTTCGTCGAGACGCTGGATGAGGACGACCTCGCCACCGTGGTCACGCTCGGCGACTACCGCATGCCCAAGGCCGAGCTTGTCGCCCAGATCTGGATCCACCACCCCATCCACCACGCCTACGAGGCGAGCCAGCGCTGGCCCCTGTAGCCAGCCCGCGGCTAGGGGTCGAGCACCCGATCCAGGTCGATCTGCTGTAGGCGCGCCCGTAGCCGCCGCACCCACGCGCGCGCCATCTCCGCGCCCCGGTTCTCGCCCACGCCGATGTCCAGGATCGTGAGCAGGCCCAGCGTCTGCACGGTCGTCAGCAGCCCCAGCTGGTAGTGCCGTTGGAACGCCTCGAACGGGTAGCCGCGCACCCCGTGCTCCTCCAGCGCTGCGTGGTAGACGCGGAGCAGCACGGCCTCGTCTTCCGCAGTCAGGTCGTCGCTCGCCCCCGAGAGGAACCAGGCCACGTCGTACGCCGCCGGCCCCCGCCGGATGGCCTGCCAGTCGAAGAAGACCGGCTCGTCGCCGCGGAACACGAGGTTGTCCAGACGCAGATCGCCGTGGACGAGGGTGGGGGGCGCCTCCCCCTGTATCCGCTCGATCGTCTCGACCCCGTTCTCGCTGACCCACCCGACCAGCCGCTCGAACTCCTCGTCGAAGAGTTCCGGGTGCCGCTCCCGGAACGACCCGCGCATCTCCAGGAACATGCTCTGGCGCACGCGGGAGTCCCCGGCGAGGGGCACGAGCCAGTAGCGGTCCTCGAGCGCGGGGCTCTCCCACATGGCCGCGTGCAGCTTTGCGGCGGCCTTCAAGACGGCCGCGCAGCGCTCCACATCCGTGCCCGCGAGCTGATCCCCGGATGTCGCGTCGCCGAGGTCCTCCAGCAGCAGCAGGTAGCGCCGCTTCCTGCGCTTCGCCGCCCACATCGCCGCACGTGTCACGCGAGGCATCAGGAACTGGGGCGTGCGGTTGGCCAGTGAGAGCGCCCTTTTCTGCCGGTCCGAGGTAGCGTTGCGGTCGAAGTCGCTGAAGTAGAGGCGAGGCAGCGCGACCGGCACGCTGTCCGAGAACTCTTCGTAAAAGCAGCTCTCCCGCTCGTAAACCCCAACCAGTTCTCCGAACGCGCGGTTTTCGAGGCGAGGCATCTTCGCCACCACGCTCGCCGGCCCTTCCCCGCCCTCGTACGACAGCCGCAGGCGGGCAATGTCGCCCATGAACCCCTCGCCCTCCCCCAGGATCTCGCGCTCCACGGAGGTCACGACACCCGTTTCGTGCAGGTGTCCCCCCTCGCGCAGGGCCGTCGTCAGCCACTCCGCGGTGAGGTCTTCAAGTTGTTCGGGGATGAAGCGGTCCATGCCTTGAGCCTACGCCCCGGTCTCGGCGAGCAAGCCGTCCAGATCGATGCCCCCGACCCGCGCACCCAACCGCTCGTACCACGCCTCCATCAGGTGGAGCCCCCGACCCTCGCCCATGTCGACCAGCCCGGTCGCTGTCAGCGTCTGCATGGCCGTCAGCAGCCCCAGGTGATAGTCCCGCTCCAGCGCCTCGAAGGAGTAGTCGCGAACACCGAGCTCCTCAAGCGCCGCCAGGTAGCCGCGAAGCAGCTCTGCCTCGTCCTCGGCGGCCAGGTCCGGGCACGCGCCGGAGAGGAAGTAGGCGACGTCGTAGGCGGCCGGTCCCCGCCGTACGAGCTGCCAGTCGAACACGATCGGCTGGCCGTCCCGGAACGCCACGTTGTCGAGCCGCAGGTCGCAATGGATGAGCGTGACCGGGGCCTCCCGATAGAGGCCTCGCACCGCATCCTCCCCGTGAGCCGCCGCCCAGGAGAGCGCCTTCGCAAAGCCGTCGTCGACCAGGTGCGCGAACTGCTCCCGGAAGACCAGTTGCGAGTCCTGGAAGAGGCTGTTGCGGATGCGCGCATCGATGCTCAGCGGCATCAGCCAGAAGCGGTTCTCGACGGCCGTACTGTTCCAGAAGGTTGCGTGCATCCGCGCCACCGACGCCAGCACCGTCGCGCACCGCTCCGGCGAGATGCCCGTGAGCTGGTCGCCCGGCTCCGCATCGCCGAGGTCCTCGATCAGCAGGATGTAGCGTCGCTTCTTGCGCCCGGAGACCCACATGCCCAGCTGCGTCATCCGTGCGCTCAGAAAGCGCGGCGTGCGGTCGGCCAGCTTGAGCGCCATCTCCTGGCGCTCCGAGGCGGCATCGCGATCAAAATCGCCGTAGTACATGCGCGGTGTCGCGAGGGGCAGGTCGGCCGCCACCTCGTCGTAGAAGCAGCTCTCCCGCTCGTACGCGCCGAGCAACTCCCCCATCGCCCGGTTGGCCAGCTTCGGCAGCTTCGCGATCACCGTCGCCGGCCCCTCGCCGCCTTCGTAGGACAGCGTCAACCGGGCAAGATCGCCGAGGAAGCCCTCGCCTTCCCCGAGTATCTGGCGGTCCACCGAGGTCACCTCGCCCGCCGCACCGAGCTCGCCCGATGCCCGCAGGGCGGCCGTCAGCCACTCTGGTGTCAGGTCGTCGAGGCGCTCGGGAATGGAGAGTGTCATGCGGTGCCCTCCCTCGGCTGCGATGGCCAGCTTACCCGCCCGCCCCGCCGCCGCGTGGCGTGTGCGCGACCGGCCCCGTACGATCTCGGCTCCCGCGCTTGAGCGCGACCCCCCTGCCAGGAGCCTCGCATGAAAATTCTCGACGGCGTCTACCAGCTTCTCACGCCCTTCCCTCAGTACGAGTACGAGGAGGCGAAACGGCTTCGTGGCGAACTCGAGAAGAACCCCCGCGTCACCAAGGGCCTGCCCTACGTGCTCCCCTACCTCATCAAGCACGGAGGCGACACGGTACTGGTGGATTGCGGCTGGAATACCGACGCCGCCTACGCTGCCCTCGAGGAGGGAATGCGTGAGCACGGCAGCCATCCCTCCGAGATCACGCAGCTTGTCATCACCCACGTCCACCCCGACCACTACGGCATGTCCGGTCACCTGAAGCAGGTCTCGGATTGCGAAGTGATCATGCACGAGCGCGAGGCCGACTTCATCGCTTCGCGCTACTACGCCCCCCGCGGTCTCACCGACGAGATGCAGCGCTACATGTCCCAGCACGGCGTCCCCGAGCTCAAGGCCCCCGAGATGTCGCGCGGCTCCATGAACATGCTCGACAAGGTCCAGCCCGCTGCCGCCGACCGCAAGGTCCACGGCGGCGAGATGCTCCGCGCCGGCGACTTCGAGTTCGAGGTTGTCTGGACCCCCGGCCACGCTCCCGGGCACATCTGCCTCTACGAACCCAACCGCAAGCTCCTCTTCAGCGGCGACCACATCCTCCCCACCATCACCCCCAACATCTCCATGCACTCCCAGACCTCCGGCGACCCGCTCGGCGACTACATCCGCTCCCTCGACATCGTCGCCAAGCTCGATGTCGACCACGTCCTCCCCGCGCACGAGTTCGATATCAAGGAGCTCAAGAAGCGCGTCAACGAGATCCGCGACCACCACCACGAGCGTCTCGACGAGATGATGCGCTGCGTCGATGCGGGCGCCACCGCCTGGGACGTCGCGGGTCGCGTCGAGTGGGCCACCGGCACCCTCGACGACTTCGAGCCGTTCATGCAGCGCGCCGCCGTCGGCGAGACGCTCTCCCACCTGGAGCACCTCTTCGAGGAGGGCCGCCTCTCCAAGGTGAAGCGCGACAACAAGCTCCACTGGATTCCCGTCTAGGGCGGTCTGTCCAAGCGCCAGCGCCCGGTGTCTGGTACCGTTTGGGCGTGGCAAAACAGGAATCTATCGAAGTCGAAGGGCTCGTCACGCAGGCGCTTCCGAACGCCGTCTTCCGCGTCGAGCTGGCCAACGGGCACGAGGTGCTCGCCCATGTGAGCGGCCGCGTCCGGCGCTACCGCATCAAGGTGCTCCTTGGCGACCGCGTGCTCGTCGAGCTCTCGCCCTACGACCTTTCCAAGGGGCGGATTACCTACCGCTTCAAGTAGGCGCCCGCCCGACTGTCTTCCCTACGCTGGTGGAATCGCGCCCGTCTCCTGCAGGCGTGCGAACCACTTGCGGAACATGTCCTCCGTATCCATGCACTCCGTGAAACCCGCCTGCCGCACCGCGATCGTGCTGTTCAGGATGGGCAACGGCGGCCTGTTCGGCGCCCCCAGCACCGTGTCCGCATAGACGAGCGAGTTGTAGCCGCAGAAGGCCATTAGGTCGGCGGGCGACGTCAGCCCGTGCTGCCCGACCAGCGCCGCCCAGTCGTCGGCTCGCTTCGGCATCTCCTCCACCAGCGAGGTCTCGTGCGGCTCCCCTGCCGCCATCCCCAGCGTCTCCGCGATCGCGGGCCAGACGTTCTCCCACATGAATACGTCGCCGTTCGTCAGGTTGAACGTCCCGCCCCAGGCGTTCGGCTCCCCCGTCGCCCACGAGAGTGCGTGCGCCACCAGGTCCGCATCGACCGCCTCCCGCAGCGTCGGCGCCCCCGGCCGCCCCGGGAAGTCGAGGGGCCGCCCCTCCTTGCGGAGCAAAGCCGCGTACGCCCCGATCACCGGCACCGGGTTCATGTTGTTCCCGGGTGCGTCCCCGTAGATCACGGTCGGGCGCCACGTGGTCAGCTCCCAGCCGCCCTCCGCCTGCCGCGCTCGCAGGTAGTCCTCCTGCTCGAAGTAGAAGTTGGGGTGCTCCCTGCGCGGCTCTCGCTCCCGCAGGGGAACCTTTACGCCCTTCGCTCCGACACTCGGATGGTGCAGCCCGTACGCCTTCGTGCCGTGCAACAGCGACACGTGCTCCAGGTTCGAGGCCGCCCGCGAGAGCGGCTCGAACAGGTTCCGCAGCATGCGCGCGTTCCGCTCGATCACCTCCGGGTCGACCCAGCCCGGCATCAACCCCGGGATCTCCTGCAGGGCCGCGTAGACAAGGTGCGTCACGTCCGACATCGCTCCGAAGGCGCGCTCGCAGGCCTCCTCGTCCAGCAGGTCGACCGAGAGCAGCTCGGCCTCCGCCGGCAGCCCCCCCGGCACCCGCCGCGAGACGCCCACCGCCTCCCATCCCGGCAGCGTTGCGAAGTGCCGCACCGCCGCGTACCCCACCAGCCCCGACGCTCCAGCGACCAGCACGCGTTTCGTTGCCATGCTCGAACCTCCCGCGCGACGACTACGGTGCGCGGCGCACAGGATACCGAGCCCTCGCGGGGCCGTTGCGATGCCCCTCCCGCAGGCGCACACTGGCCTCGCTACCAGTCGGAGGCTCGCCATGACTTCCCCCAACGTCCTCCTCGCCACGAAGGGCCACCCGTTCCAGCGCGATCCCTTCTTCTCCATGTTCGATTCGTTCCAGGAGGACGGCGCCATCTCCGCCTGGACCCACGTCGAGCAGCCCGCCGCCCAGACCTTCTTCGACCCCGTGCTGGCCGCCCCCTACGACGTCATCGTCGACTACAGCATGCCCGGGCGTGGCATCGGCGACGCCGACCCGCCTCAGTCCCTCAAGGACAGCTACCGCGCCCTCCTCACGGAGGGCAAGGGCATGGTCATGATCCACCACAACATCTGCTCCTGGCCCGCCTGGGAGGAGTACGCCGAGATGGTCGGCGGTCGCTTTTTCTACGACCCCGGCGAGCTGCGCGGACAGCAGTGGCCCGATTCCGGCTACCTGCTCGCGGTCAACCACAACGTCACCGTTGTCGAGCCCGAGCACCCTGTCGTCGAGGGCGTTGACCCGCAGTTCGAGCTCCAGGACGAGCTCTACCTCGCTCCCTATTTCGAGGACAACGTCGTCCCGCTCCTGCGCAGCGACTTCGAGTTCACCTACAAGAACTTCTTCTCGCCCGCCCTCGTCGTGAACGAGCGGCGCATGTACGAGCGCGGCGAGTGGACGCATCCCCCGACCAGCAACATGGTCGCGTGGGCCAAGAGCCATTACAACAGCCCCATCGTCTACATCCAGCCCGGCGATGTGCCCACCTCCTACAACAACCCCAACTACCGCAAGCTCATGTCCAACGCGATCAAGTGGGTTGCATCCGAGGAAGCGCACACGTGGGCGCGCGAGCGCAACGCCGCGGCTGTTTCGTAGCCGCCTAGTAGCCGCGCTCGCGCCCGACCACGTTCGCGAGCGGCTCCCCTCGCACGTACCGCCCGATGTTCTCCGCGAAGAACTCCGCCGCGCGGTCGAAATAGCCGTGCATCGACCCCGAGCGGTGGGGTGTCACGATCGCGTTCCGCAGATCCCAGAAGGGGCTGTCCTCGGGAAGCGGCTCGGGGTCGTGCACGTCGAGCGCCGCTCCCGCAATCCGTTCCGTCCGCAGCGCCTCCAGCAGTGCAGCCTCATCGACAACCGACGCCCGCGCGATGTTCACGATCGACGCGCTCGGCTTCATCAGCGCAATCTCATCCGCCCCGATCATCCCGTCCGTGTCCGCTGTCAGGGGAACGCAGAGGTTCACGTAGTCGGACTCGGCCAGCAGCCGCGGCAGCTCACTCGATGGCAGCAGCACGTCCACGTCCGGGTCGGTGTCTCCCGGCTGCGCGCTGCGCCGCGTCGCCACGACACGCATCCCGAACGCCCGCGCCCGCCGCGCAAGCTCCCGCCCGATCGCCCCCAGCCCCACGATCCCGCACGTCTGGCCCTTGAGCTGCCCGGCGAAGTGGAAGTTCCAGCGGTGCTCCACCTGGTCCCGCATCGTTTCGTGCAGGTCCTTCTCCAGCATCACCATCACGCCCATGCAGTACTCCGCGATCGTGACCGCCCCCACCCCGCTCATCGTCGTGATCGTGAAGTCGCGCTCAAGGATGCCCTGCGCGATCAGCTCATCCAGCCCCGCTGTCAGCACCTGGAGCCACTTCAGGTTCGGGGCTGCGTCGTGTACCGCCAGCGGGTCCAGGTGCGACCCGAACAGCACCTCCGCTTCCGCCAGCACCCGGGTCTGCTCATCCGTTGGCGGCGGGCGGAAGGCCCCCGGCGCAATCCGCTCCGTGGGGTAGTCGAGGATGCGCACCAGCGGCGAAGCGCCCTCGATCGTCGCCCGCGTCCCCTCCGTCAGCGGGAAGGAAACCACCACGGGAATCGGCTCCTGTCGCATCGCTCCTCCTGGTTCCGAGCCAGTCTACCGAGCCCTCCCCGCTCGCGTTCCAGCCTGCCGTCGCGGACAATCCCCCGGATGTCCGACACCCGCGACCGATTCGAGGCCACCGCCCTCCGCGACCACATGGCTGGCACGTTCGAGCACTTCGGCATGCCCGCCGCTGATGCCGCCACCGCCGCGGAGGTGCTCATCGACGCCGATCTGAAGGGCATCGAGTCGCACGGCATCGCCCACCTCACCTGGCACGGGGGCTACGTTCCCGGCCTGCGCGATGGCCGCGTGAACCCCACGCCCGCCGTCCGCGTCCTGCGCGAGACTCCCGCCACCCTCGCCCTCGACGGCGACGGCGGCATGGGCGTCGTCGTCGCGAAGGACGCCATGGACCGTTGCATCGCCCGCGCCGAGGCTTCCGGCATCGGCATGGTCACCATCCGCAACGGGCGCCACTTCGGCGCGGCCGGCTACTACGCCGAGATGGCGGCAGCCCGTGGACTGATCGGCATGGCCAGCTGCAACGTGGTCCCCCTCGCCGTCGCTGCCGGCGGCACCGAGCGCGCCTTCGGCACGAATCCCCTCGCCTTCGCCGCCCCCATCGCCGGCCGCGACCCCTTCTCTCTCGACATGGCCACGACTGCCGTCGCCGGCGGCAAGCTCGAGATCGCCGGGCGCCAGGGCAAGCCCCTCCCCGCCGGCTGGGCCGTCGACGCCGAGGGCCGCGATAGCGACGACCCCTCCGCCCTCGGCCAGGGTGGCGCCCTCCTCCCCCTCGGCTCCCACCTCGAGACCAGCTCCTACAAGGGTTACGGACTCGGGCTCGTCGCCGACATCCTCTCCGGTGTCCTCTCCGGCGCTGGCTTCGGCATGATCCTGCCCCGACCCCACATGGGGCAGTGGTTCGCCGCGTGGCGCATCGACGCCTTCCGCGACCCCGCCGAGTTCGAGGCCGAGATGGCCGACCTTGCCGAGCGCATCCACGCGATCGCCCCCGCCCCCGGTGTCGATCGCGTGCGTATCCCCGGCGACAAGGAGGCCGAAGCCCGCGCCGACCGCGAGCGCAACGGTATCCCCCTCGATGCCGAGACCGTCGACCAACTCCGCGAGCTTGCCGCCGAAACCGGCGTTCCCGTCCCCGCCCCCCTCAGGAGGTCCGCATGATTCCCGAGCAGGTCCTCGCCGCTCTCCGTCAGCGCTTCGAGCTGCTTCCCGCCCCCGTCACGATCGACTACTTCCATCAGGGGGAAAGCGGGCTGATCGTGCCCGGCGCCGCCCCCCGCACCCCCTGCCCCGCCTGCGCCCCCACCAAGGAGACGCTGGAAGACCTCGTTGGTGTGTCACCGAAACTCCGCCTCGTCACCCACGAGTTCCACGCCGAGACGCAGCTCGTCGAGACCTGGAACGTCGAGCGCATTCCCGCCGTCCTCCTGCGACGCGGGGGCGGCGCGCCTCCGCTGCGCTACTACGGCCTGCCGCAGGGGCACTTCTTCGAGGTTCTCGTCGAGGTCATCTCCGCTTTCCCCGCCCCGCCGCCCCCACCCGCGGCGCTCGCCGAAGTCCTCAACCGCCTGACCGACACCGTCTCGATCACCGTCGTGGGCTCGCTGCGCCAACCGGCGGCGGCGCAGGCCGTCGCCAGCGCCTACCAGCTCGCTCTCTTCTCCGACAAGGTCGAGGCGACAGTCATCGAAATCGAGACCTTCCCCGATCTCCTCCCGCAACTCGGCCTGGCCGAACTTCCTGCCACCCTCGTTGAGGGAGAGCACGGCTTCTCCGGGGTGGCCAACACGCTCTCACTCGCCCAGTTCGCCGTCGATGCTCAGGGATCCGACTCCCCCACTCCGCCGCAGGTGGCGCCCGGCTCTGCCTCTGCCATCGGCGGCGCCCCCGGCGCCCCACCCGTCTCCGCCCCCCAGCCCACCCCCTCCGAGCCCCCCACCGTCGACCCCGCCGAAGAGAGCGTCGACGTGGCTGTCGTGGGCGGCGGTCCCGCCGGGTTACAGGCCGCCCTGGTGCTGGCGCGCGCCCGCAAGTCCGTTGCCGTCTTCGATGCCCCTTCCCCCGCCCGCAACGCCGCCTCCCACGGCGTCCACAACTTCATCGGGGTCGAGGGAATGCTCCCCGCCGACCTCGCCCGCACCGCGTGGGAGCAGATCGATGCCGTTGGCGGCGCCTCCCACCGCCGCGCCGAGGTCACGAACATCGAGCGCGCCCACGACGGCGACCTCGTCCTCACGACGGCAGAGGGCGACCGGCTCGGCGCCCACCATGTCATCCTCGCCTTCGGCCACCGCGATGCCATTCCCGACATTCCCGGCTTCGCCGAGTGCTGGGGCGACACCGTCATCTCCTGCCCCTTCTGCGATGGCTACGAGCACCGCGACCGCGTCTGGGGACTGGTCGTGCCCGATGCCGGCTCCAAGGCCACGCCGCCCCTCTTCGCCTTCAACTGGACCGAGAAGGTCAAGATCTTCCTCGGCAGTGGCGTCGACCTCCCCGACGAGATCGTATCCGCCCTCGAAGCCCAGGGGCTGGAGCTTCACCGCGGCGACATCACCGCCATCAACCACGAGGACGGCAAGATAGCGACGGTGACGCTCCAGGGTGGCGAGACGGTGCCCGTCGAGACCCTCCTCTGGAGCCCCGAGTCCCTGCCCGCTCCCCTCGTCGAGCGCCTCTCCCGCAGCCTCGGGCTCGCCGTCGACGAGGAAGGTTTCGTGGCTATCAGCCCCATGCAGCAGACCAACATCGAGGGCGTCTGGGCCGCCGGCGACGCCATCGCCTCGACCATGGCCCTGGACGCCGCCCGTTCCGGAGGCGCCGTCGCCATGCTGATCGTGCAGGGCTGGTTCGAGGAACCAGGCGCCTAGCGGGGCGACGCAACTCTCACGTGCCCGTTATCCTGATCCCCGTTCGCGTCGCCGGACCCGGCGGTAGTGCCCCAGGAGTGTGACCATGACCCGAGAGCAGTTGGTGGAGATGTCCCGCCGCGAGGTGGAGAACCTCCAGAACAACCGCATCGACCTCGCCGACGAGATCTACAAGATCCCGACCGCGCTCTACCACGACCCCGAGCGCTGGGAGGCCGAGGTCGACCGCATCTTCCGCCGCCTGCCGCTGGCCCTTGCCTTCACCTCCGAGCTGCGCGAGCCGGGCTCCTACCGCGCGCTGGAGGTTGCGGGCGTTCCCGTCCTCATCACTCGCGCCGAGGACGGCGAGGCCCGCGCCTTCGTCAACATGTGCAGCCACCGCGGCAACTTTGTCGTCGAGGAACCCGAGGTCGGCAAGACCGAGGTCTTCCGCTGCAACTACCACGCCTGGACGTACAACCTCGAGGGCAAGCTCGTCGCCGTCTTCGACGAGGACAACTTCGGCGAGCTGGACAAGTCCTGCTTCGGCCTCACCGAGCTCCCTTCGGCCGAGCGCTCCGGCATGATCTGGGTCACCCTCAAGCCAGACTCCAACGTCGACATCGACGCCTTCCTCGCCGGCTACGACTCCGTGCTCGACGACCTCGCCTTCGACGACGCCTACGTCGTCGGCCAGCAGCCGCTCGACGGGCCCAACTGGAAGGTCGCCTACGACGGCTACCGCGACTTCTATCACGTGCCCATCCTCCACCGGAACAGCTTCGGTCCCGACGGCCCCTTCCAGCCCGACTACTACTCCTGGGGCCCGCATGTGCGCGTGATGTCGCCCAAGGGCCACGAGAAGCTCGCCGACACGCCCGAGTCGGAGTGGGGCTACGACGACATGACCGCCGGCGTCTGGACGGTCTTCCCGAACATGTCCATCGCGGGCAGTACCGGCTCCGGCTACATGGTCTCGCAGATGTTCCCGGGCAAGACCCCCGGCGAGTCCTTCACCATCCAGAACTTCCTCCGCTTCGAGCCCCCCGAGGAGCAGGACCAGGAAGAGCTGAAGGAGTACATGGACTTCATGGGCCATGTCGTCGGCAACGAGGACTACTACACCGGCTTCCACGTGCAGAAGGCCCTCGCCACCGGCGCCAAGGAGTTCTCCCTCTTCGGCCGCAACGAGGGTGGCGGCCAGCTCTTCCACAAGTGGGTCGACGCTCTTGTCGACACGGAGGACGAGGCTCTCCCCGCCCTCCTGGAGCGCGGCGTCAAGTAGCTGCGCGGTCTGGCGCAACACGCCAATGGAGCCCCCTCAGCGAGGGGGCTCCATTCGCATTCCGGGGTGTCGGACGAGGGGTTACTTGCCGCCGGGCGCGCCCGCCTCCTCTGGATCCGGGCCAAGGGCGCCGGACCGCGCGTCCTCGTCCTCGTCCTCGTCCATCGTGTCCATGGGCGGCCCCCCGCTCCGCGCTTCCTCCATCATCTCCTCGCGGCCGCGCATGCGGACGCGAGGCATGCAGAGGCCGATCGCGAGGCCCACGGCCACGATGCCGACGCCGATGAGGAAGATGTCCGTGACTGCGTCGCCCAAGGCGATCTGCGCACTCTGGATCACTTCCTCGGCGGCGCCCGGACTGGCCTGCTCGATCCGCGCCCGCATGAGCGTGAGGGACTCCGGACTGAGCAGGCGTTGCGGGTCGGAGAACAGCTCTCCGAATTGTTCCGGCACCGCACTCGAGAGGTTCGACTTGAAGCTGCTTGCCAGGAGCGATCCCATGATGGCGACCGAGAAGGTTCCCCCGATCTGGCGGAAGAAATTGACCGAGGCTGTTCCCGTGCCGAGTAGCCGGTGCGGCAGTGTGTTCTGCACCGCCAGCTGGAATGTCGGCATCCAGAAGCCCATGCCCACTCCCAACAGCACCATGTAGCCGCGTGTGGACCACGCCGCCGAGGACTGCTCAAGCGTGGAGAGCAGGTAGAAGGCCGTGAGCAGCGCGGTCCCGCCGATGACCGCCATGATCCGCAGATCGCGCCCGCGGCTGAGCAACTGCCCCGATGTCACCGAGCCGAACATCATGCCCGCTGTCATCGGCATCAGGATCAGTCCGGTGTTCGTTGCCGACACTTCCTGTACGCCCTGGAGGAACAGGGGCAGGAACTGGAACGCCCCGAACATCCCCGCGCCAAGCACCATCGTCGCCAGGATCGAGACCGTGTAGGCCCGGTTGCGGAAGAGCCCGAGGGGCAGGACGGGCTCCTCTGCTCGCCGGGTCTGCACCAGGAATAGCACCAGGAAGGCCGCCGCCGCCCCCAGCGAGGCGACTACCGGTGCTTCGCTCCAGCCGTACTGGTTGCCGCCCCAGGAAAGGCCCAGCAGCAGCGAGGAGGCCATGCCAACAATCAGCACTGCCCCCGACCAGTCGATGATCGCCTTGCCCGTGCCGCGGAACCACGGCATCCCGAACGTGACCAGCGCAAGCGCCACCATCGCCACCGGGATGTTGATGTAGAAAATCCAGCGCCAGGAGAGGTTATCGGTGAGGGCGCCGCCGGCCAGCGGCCCGACGATACTGGCCAGCCCGAATGTCGCCGCGAACAGGCCGATCCAGCGTCCCCGCTCCTTCGGCGGGAACAGGTCGCCTACCGTGGTGAACGCCGTCGTCATGATCAACCCCGCGCCCACGCCCTGGACGGCGCGGAAGGCGATCAACCAGATCATGTCGCCCGCTGCGCCGCACAACCACGAGCCGATCACGAAAATGATGATGCCAGCCAGGATGAACGGCTTCCGCCCGTACAGGTCCGAGAGTTTCCCTACCACCGGCACAAGCGCCGTCGAGGCCAGCAGGTACGAGGTGAAGGGCCACACGTAGAGATCGAGATTGCCGAGGTCTTCCACGATCCGTGGCAGCGAGACCGTCACGATCGTCTGGTCCAGTGCTGCCAGGAACATCGTCGACAGGACGCCCGCGAGCACCAGCGCCTTTCGCCGTGCCGAGAGCGACATCCCCGGGGGAAGGCCCCCGTCGTTCATCTGCGCTCCACCGCCCATTCCCATCATGAGTGCGCCTCCTCGGCTGTCGTTGTCGTCGTTGCAGGTGTCGTAGCGAGGAACGGAGACAGCACGGCCTCCGCCGCGCCCCGCGCGTCGCCCCTCGCGGAGAGCGCCATCGCCGACCACGGCGCCAGCGTTCCCAGGATGAGCGCCGCGGCCACGTCCGGTTCGATGTCTTGCCGCAGACCACCCGTGCGCTGTGCGCGTTCGTACAGGCGCTGGAAGCGTCCGAGCGGGTCGACCGCCCGCATCTCGCTGCGCAGTTCCTCGCGCCCCCGCCCGCCGATCAGGGCGGCATGCACCCATCCGTACGTCCGCACGGTCTGGTGCAGCCGTTCGACCAGCGATGTGAGGTTCGCGACGCTCCCGTCGCCCGCTTCGGCGTCGTCGAAGCTCGCCGCCGTCTCGCCCACCATCTCCCGCACGATCGTCTCAATCACCTGGTCGCGATTGCCCACGCAACGGTAGACGGTCCCGACGCCGACACCCGCCTCGTGGGCGATGTCGGTCAGTTCCGCCTCAAGGCCCTGTTCGGCCATAAGGCGGGTGGCTGCCTCCACGATCTTTCGCTGGTTTGCGAGCGCGTCACTTCGCACCGCGCAACCGTAAACGGAATTCCGGTTACTCGCAATCCCCGCGTCTTATCGGCGCCGGGACCGACCCGTTTTGTCTGTCTGGCTGCCCGCTACCCCTCGTCGGCGAGCGCTTCGTCCACCTTCTTCGCCACGTCGTCGGGAACGAACGAGGCCCACACTTCGCGGTAGTTGCGGAGGAACCACAGGGCGCCCGCGTCGGAGTCTTCGTTGTTCTCTTCCATCCAGATTTCGGTCGCGACCTGGTCCGCCGCCTTGAAGGACCACTTCTCGAGGAACTCGACCACCTCCGGCGCCCGCTCGGGAAGGGACTTATTCACCATGATCAGGACTTTCGCTTCGGGATAGGCGCAGGCCTTGGTCGTCGACCAGCACTCGTCCGAGTAGGCCGGCTCTTCGAGGATGTACAGGTCCAGCTTCACCGACAGGGGGGTCGGGTGCCACATGTACCCCACCCACGCGTCTCCCCTTGAGTAGGCCGCCTCCAGGTCCGCGAACAGACCCGCGCTCGAGCCCGGATTGAGCAGGTGGATTGAGTCTGCCAGCCCGTAGGCCTGGACCTTCGCGTCGTTTACCTGCTCGCAGGCCCAGCCCGGGAGGCAGGTGACGAATCGCGCCTTGCCCTGCGAGTCGGCGGTCACGAACAGGTCCATGTAGGCAGGGAGGTCGGTTACCGAGACGAGCCCGGGATTCTCATCCTTCAGGTACTGGGGAATGACCCATGCTTCCCAGCCGGTGTCGAGGCTCAAGCCCACCTCCACCAGCGTCCCTTCATCGACGTCAAGCAGCCACTCCTGCTGCGCCGGCCAGATCTCCATCGTCACGTGCGTGTCGTTGTTCACCAGCGCCTGCCAGAGCGATACCGTGTCGCCCGGGACCAGTTCGACCGGGTACTCGTAGCCGTGCTCGACGATGTAAGACGCGACCCGGGCCTGGATCTCGGCCGATGGCCAGTTCAGGTCCGAGAAGACGACCGGTTCTCTCTCTGAGTCCCCGCCACACGCTGCGAGCAGCAGCGCCAGCCCTGCGGTCATGACAGCCAGCGCGGCCAGCAGGGGTCGGATCGTGCGCTTCATGGGGGCCTCCTTCGAACAGGCGTCTCGAACCGGCGCCCGCCCGTCGTTACCTGGCTATCCTACCCCGCCCCCTGCCCCCAGCGAGGATTGCTGGCGGGCGGCAAACGCCTGTGTGATGCGGTCGATGATGATGGCGAGGAACACGATCCCCAGGCCCGCCAGGAACGCGTTCCCGGGCTCGATCCGTCCCAGTCCGCGGTTCACGTCCTCACCCAGTCCCCCGGCGCCCACCAGGGAGGCGATGACCACCATCGCCAGGGCCATCAGCGTTGTCTGGTTCACACCCGCCATGATCGTCGGCGCTGCCAGCGGAATCTTGACCTTCAACAGCAGCTGGATCGGCGTCGCTCCGAACGACTCTGCCGCTTCCAGCGTCTCTTCCGGCAGCTGGCGGATGCCCAGATTGGTCAGCCGCACGGCTGGTGGCACCGCGTAGATCAGCGTCGCGATCACGGCCGGCACGTTCCCCAGGCTGAAGAAGGCGATGGCCGGTACCAGGTAGACGAAGCTCGGCATCGTCTGCATCCCGTCGAGGATCGGCCGCAGGATCCGGTCGAGCCGGTCGCTCTGTGAGGCCCAGACCCCCACCGGCACCGCGATCGCCACCGAGAGCGTGACCGTGACGGCCATCAGCGCCACCGTCTCCATCGTGCTCTCCCACAAACCGAAGGTGGCCAGCAGGGTCAGGGATGCCGCCGAGAAGGCCGCCACCCAGTACCCCGCGGTGCGCCAGGCGACGATCGCGATGGCGACGATGAAGGCGGGCCACGGGAGCCAGAGCAGGAAGTCCTCGAACGCGATCAGCACCGTGAGCACGATTTCCTTGATCACGTCGAAGAGGACATCCAGCTCGGTCGTCATCCAGTCGATGATGTTGTCGATCTCGCGCCCCACATCCCGCCCAATGTCCGCCGGAAACTCCCCTGCCCACTTCCAGTCCCCCATCGAAAGCACCACCGCCAGGATCGCCGGAGCGATGAGCCAGCGCAGCCACAGCACCCTGCGAAGCCAGGGCGGCCCCCCGCTTGGGACCGGCAGCTCAAGCCACCTGCCTATCGCCCGCAGCCTGGCGCTCCAGGAGGAGCGTTCTTCTTCCGGCGTTGCGCTCGTCAAGTCGATGCTCCTCCCGCTGCGGTCCCGTTTGCCTGGCCGGCTTCATCCCCCGCCATCGCCCTGGCCAGGGCCTCCAGCGGGATCTCCCCGGCCAGTGAGCCTTCCCCGTCCAGGACCGGAATGGGGTGATCCGACCGCAGGCCACGGGGCACCAGTTCGTCCAGGACCGTGTCTTCCAGGACGGGCGTGTCTTCCTCCACGGCGAGCCCGCCAACCCTCTGGTCGCCGTCCTGGAGCGCGCGCCGGAGCCGGGGCAGGCTCACGCTCCCGAGGTAGTGCCGTTCGTCTTCGACCACGAGCGCGTGTACATGCTCCCCCGCCTCCAGCGTTGCCAGGACCTCCGACGCCAGCTGATCGGCGTGCGCCAGGCTGGTCGGCGGCCGCATCACCGATCGCGCCGTCACCATCGACTGGAGCCGAACTTCCTTGGTGAAGTCCCTGACGAAATCGTTCGCCGGCGACAGGACAACCTCCGACGGGCCACCCATCTGCACGATGCCGCCGTCGCGCATGATCGCGATCCGGTCGCCGATGCGAACGGCTTCGTTCAGGTCGTGCGTGATGAAGATGATCGTCTTGTGCAGCTCCGCCTGGAGCTTTGCCAGCTCGTCTTGCAGGTCGCGGCGAATGACCGGGTCGAGGGCGCTGAAGGGCTCGTCCATCAGCAGCACGGGTGCGTCCTGGGCGAGCGCCCTGGCCAGCCCCACGCGCTGCTTCATGCCGCCGCTCAGCTGGTCGGGCATGCGCTCACCCCACCCATTGAGCCCAACCGCTGCCAGTGCCGTCTCCGCCCGTTCCCGGCGCTGCCCCTTCTCCACCCCGTTGACCTCAAGGCCCCAGGCAACGTTCTCCTGCACTGAGCGATGGGGGAGCAGACCGTAGTGCTGGAACACCATGGCGACCTCGCTGCGCCGCAGCTCACGCAACTCCTCCTCGTCCATCGCCGTGATCTCCCGGTCGTCCAGCCAGACCTTCCCGGCCGACGGCTCGATCAACCGGTTGATGCACCGTACGAGCGTCGACTTCCCGCACCCCGAAAGCCCCATCACCACGAACAGCTCGCCCCGCTTCACGTCGAAGGACACGTCCGCGAGCGCCAGCACGGAGTCGTGCATCTCCTGGATCGCATCCTTCGTCGTGCCTGTCTGCGCCCGCGCCAGGGCCCCCTCCTCATTGCCCCCGAAGACCTTGTAGAGGTTGCGCACGGAGACTGCCGTCTCGCTCTGTGGGGATTGCTGCTGGTCGGTTGTCACCGTTCGTCTGCTCCAACTGGTGGCCGCCGGGGCCAGGTCGGTCTTCGGGCACGGCGCCCGGCGTGCAGGGGTGTAGTGCAGGCTGCTAGGCGCCCCGATGCTACCAGAGTGTCCAACCCCCTAACCGCCCCTCCCGCGGGCCTGCTCGACGCTCGCAAGGTGGCTCGCTACCGTTGCCGCCAGGAGGGTCCATGTCCGTCTCGAACCCCGCTCCTGATGTCTCGGTCGACATCGACGGCCACATCGCCACCGTCGAGATCCACCGCCCGCCCCACAACTTCTTCGATGTCGCCCTCATCCGCGCCATTGCCGGCGCCTACCACGCCCTCGACGACGAGCCGGACGTGCGCGCCATCATCCTCGCCTCTGAGGGCCGCTCCTTCTGCGCCGGCGCCCAGCTCGCCGCCCCCGCCCCCAGCGACGACGAGGCCCCGGAGACACCCTCCCGCCGCACCGGCAGCGGCCACCTCTACCAGGAGGCCGTGCGCCTGCTCGAGGCCGAGACCCCCGTCGTCGCCGCCGTGCAGGGCGCCGCCATCGGCGGCGGCCTCGGACTCGCCCTCTCCGCCGACTTCCGCGTAGCCGCCCCCGAGGCCCGCTTCGCCGCCAACTTCGCACGCCTGGGGTTCCACCACGGCTTTGGCCTCACCGTTACCCTGCCCGCCCTGGTTGGCCAGCAGAAGGCGCTCGACCTGCTCTACACCGGTCGCCGCGTGAAGGGCGAGGAAGCCCTCGAAATCGGCCTCTGCGACGCCCTCGTCCCAATCGAGGAGTTGCGCGACAAAGCCCGCGAGATGGCCGCCGAGATTGCCGGCTCCGCCCCCCTCGCCGTCCGCTCCATCCGCCGCACCATGCGCCGCGGACTGGCCGAGCGCGTCCGCATCGCCACCGACCACGAGCTCGTCGAGCAGGACTGGCTCCGCGAGACCAACGACTTCCGCGAGGGCGTCCGCGCCACCGCCGAGCGCCGCACCCCCGAATTCACGGGTACCTAGAGCACGGGGAGCCAGCGATGAACGAGTTCCAGGTCGAGATCACCACCGCCGATGGCGCCGTCGAGTGCTTCGCCGTCCACCCCGATGGCGACGGACCCTTCCCGCCCGTCATCCTCTACATGGACGTCGTGGGCGTCCGCGACGAGCTGCGGAACTTCGCTCGCCGCATCGCCGGCGAAGGCTACTTCTGCCTGCTCCCCGACATGTTCTATCGCCTGGGGCCGCAGAACTTCGACCTGTCGAAGGGGCGGGAGGAGATCGAGCGCATGTTCGCCGCCGGGCGCACCCTCGAGATGCCCATGGTCATGCGCGACACCGAGGCCTGGCTCGACTACTTCGACGCCAACCCCGTCGTCGACGGCCCCGCTGGCGCGATCGGCTACTGCATGAGCGGCCGCTTCGTGGTCGCCGCCGCCGGAACCTTTCCCGAGCGCTTCGGCGCCATCGCCTCGCTCTACGGTGTCGGCATCGTCACCGACGAGGACGGTTCGCCCCACCTGCTCGCAGACCGCATCAAGGCCGAGCTCTATCTCGGCTTCGCCGAGCACGACCCATTCGTGCCCGACAACGTCGTCCCCGAAGTGGGCAAGGCGCTCGAAGCGAACGCTGTGCCCCATACCATCGAGACGCACCCCGGCACCGAACACGGATTCTGCTTCCCCGAGCGCCCTGGCTATGTCGAAGACGCCGCCGAGAGCGTCTGGACCACCGTCTTCGACCTGTACGCCCGCCGCCTCAAGGCCTAGACCGCTAGAGCCCCAGCACCTCGCCCGCATTCGCGTCCATAGCGGCAGTGATGCTGCGCTCCGCCATCAACGCCAGCAGGCCCTCCGCCGACTCGACGAGCTGGCGGAAAGACTCGTGGTCCTCCTCGCTCGCGTCCGCGGGAGGTGGTTCGAGCGCATCCAGTCCGCGAATGCCGATGAGCGGGATGAACATGCTTGCAAGCAGGCCCAGCCGGTAGTCGTCGAGGCACTGCTCGAATGAGTACCCGGTAACGCCCTGCTCCACGAGGGTGGCGTGGTAGAGCTGGACCAGTTCGTCGCTGATCGCCTTCCGCTTCCCCGGTTCGAACCCCTGCCCGATGAAGTAGCCCAGGTCTCGCAACCCCGACCCATAGCCCGCGAGTTGCCAGTCGAGGACCACGATCTCGTCCGCGGTGCCCCGCTCACCGAAGAGGAAGTTCTCGATGCGGAAGTCGCCGTGGATCAGTGTCGCGCCCGAGGCCGCGCCACGTTCGAAGAGCGTGGCCCAGTCCCGCACCAGACGCTCCCCGATGGGGAGGAACGCGGGGTCGACCCCCGGCACAATCCGCTCCGCGAACAGATCCCACCCTCCCTGGACCAGCGGCGTGCTGATTGCCGTCTGTTGCTCCGTCGTGGGCACCCATGCCCACTCCCGCAGCCGGTCGCTCTCCCACCAGTGGGCGTGCACCTGCGCCAGCGTCTTCACCACCAGGGGAGCCTGGTCTGGCGGACAGGAGTCGGTCTGGCTCAGCGTGCCCAGCCCGCCCAGGTCCTCCATCAGAAGCGCATACGAGGTCCGGTCCTCGAAAGTCCCCCCGTAACAGACGGGAACCCGCGCCGGGCACTCCGCGCTTGCATCCCGGTACCAGTGGATTTCCGTCTCGATGATTCCTGCCGCCCACGGACGCAGGTAGTCTGGCAGCGTCACGAAGGTCGGCGTCTTTGCCACGATGCTCGCCGGCGGGTCACCCTCCGCCTCCTCGTAGGTGGGGGTCACTCGCACTGCCTGGCTGATGTAGCCCCGCCCCACGCCGATGTCCGCGACTTCAACTTCGCGAACCCGACCACCCGGCAGGTGGCCGCCTTCGCGAAGCGCATCCGTCAGCCACTCCGCGGTGATCAAGTCCTTGTTTGGCAGCGGTTCCATACGACCCTCCTTCGCCTGGCTCGCCGTTAACGTGCGCAGTCTCCGCCGCTGGCCCTTCCGTTCAAGCGCCCAGCAACTCTCCCGCCTTCGTGTCCATGACCGCCCTGATGTTCCGCTCCGCCATCACCGTCACAAGCGCCACGCCCGTCTCGATCATCTCGCGGAACGCCTGCTGCTCCTCTTCCGGCGCATCCGGAGGCGGCGGCTCGCGTTCCGCCATCCCCGTCATCCCGATGATCGGCGCGTACAGGCTCCACAGCAGCCCCAGCCGGTAGTCCTCGTGGCACTGCGCCAGCGAGTAGCCGCTCACCCCGTACTCGACGAGCGAGGCGTGGTACGTCGCGATCAGGTCGTCCTCCACCTCCCGCCGCTCGTCCGGGTCGAACCCCTGCGAGACGAAATAGGCCATGTCCCGCAGCCCCGACCCGTACCCCGAGAGTTGCCAATCGATGAACACGATCTCGTCGGGCGTACCAGGCTGGCCGAAGAGGAAGTTCTCGATGCGGAAGTCCCCGTGCACGAGCGTCGCCGCCGAGGCCGCCCCCCGCTCGAAGATGCCCGCGAAGTCGCGCACCACCCGTTCCCCGACCGGCATGAAGTCGGGGTCGACCCTCGGCACGACCTGCTCCGCGAACATCTCCCAGCCCCCCTCCACCAGCGGCGTGTTCAGCTCCGACTGCCACTCCGGCGAGGGCAGCCACGAGGCCGCCCGCAGCCGGTCGCTCTCCCACCACTGCGCGTGCAGCGCCCCCAGCATCGTCACGATCGCGTCCGCCCGGTCCCGCGGGCCGGAATCCATCTGGCTCATCGACTCCAGGTGGCTAAGGTCCTCCAGCAGCAGCGCGTACGACCGCCACCCCTCGAACGCCGCCCCGTAGCAGGCGGGCACCCGCGCCGCGCAGTCGCCGCCTGCCTCCGGGTAGAAGTGCAGCTCCGTCTCGACCGCCTGTGCCGCCCACGGCTTCAGGTACTCGGGAAAGTCGACAGCCACCGGGAGCTTCGCCACGAGGCTCGCCGGCGCTGTGCCGTCCGCGCCCTCGTACGTGGGAACGATGCGCACCGTCTCGCTGATGTATCCGATGCCAATGCCGTCGGTGTTCACCTCCACCGCCGACACCCGCCCCCGGGGCAGGTGTCCACCCTCGCGCAGCGCCTCCGTCAGCCACTCCGCGGTGATCTCGTGCCTTCCCCCCAGCGGCTCCATGGGTTCCTCCTCCTAGGCCCTCGCCAGGAACGCCCGCAGCTCCGGCAGGATGCGCTCCGGCGCTTCCTCGGCGAGGAAGTGACCGCATTCCTCGAACTCGTGCAGTGTGAAGTCCGAGAGCTCCGCTTTCCACCGTTCGAGCTCCTTCCGGCGGAAGGCGATGTCCTTGAACCCCCAGAAGATGAGGGCCGGCTTGTCCGCGAACGCTTCCCGCTCCTCCCAGATCTCCCCCAGCCACGAGGTCGCGCCGATGATGTGACCTGGTAACGCCGCGCATGCGTTTCGCGACCCCTCCGGCTGCGCATTGCGGTAGTGGTCCATCATTTCCGGTGTGATAACCGCTTTGTTCCCGATCGCCATCGGCATGACCCGGTTGACGAACGCGTTGAACCGCTTGATGAGCAACTGGCCCAGCGGACTTCGCATCATCAAACTGAAGAATAGGTAGTGGGGATCGCGCGAGACCGGCCAGCACCATGTGTTCGTGATCACGAGCTTCGCGACCCGCTCCGGATGCCTCCGTGCGAACTCCAGGCCGATTGGCCCGCCCCAGTCGGTCAGGAAGAGCGTTGTGTCCCGAACGTCGAGGTGCTCCAGCAACTCGGTGAGGCGTTTGGCGTGCGCCCTCGGGTGGTGGTCCTCCCGACGCGTGCTCCGGGACGACAACCCGAACCCGACGTGGTCCGCCGCGATGCACCGGAACTCGGACCGCAGCCCCGCAATCAGGTGCCGGAACTCGAACGACCAGGTCGGGTTTCCGTGTACGAATACCACGGCGGGGCCGGAACCCTCGTCGACGTAGTGCAGCTCCTGGCCGTCGGATGTCGCAAAGGACTGGCCCTCGAACGGGTACGACTCGTCCGAGAGCCACTCGGGGCGCGTACCGGGCACTACGAGTCGAGGACCGTCGTCTCCGACCCCGCTTGCATGATGGTCATGTGCGACATCGGCGAGTCGGTGTCGTGGGCGCCGTGCCAGTGGTCCTCCCCGGCGGGGACGACCGCGCAGTCGCCCGCGCTGATCACATGCTCACCCTCGCGGTCGCCGACCTTCCCGATGCCATTGAGCACGTAGAGGATCTGGTCGCTCGTGTGGCGATGCCAGCCGGCCCGCGCTCCCGGTCCGAAGTGCACCACCGACGCGTTCACCTGCTCGGAGGCCGAGCCCGTCAGCGACCTCCCCCACACCTGGCCGCCCTCGAAGATGGATAGCTCCGTGCGTTCGATCGTCTCGCCGTCGTCCGATTTCAGGATATGAAGTGCCATCGCTCGCCTCCTGTGCGCGGCGCAGCATAGCCACGCTTGCGCGTTCGCGTCTCCCTTCCCACCATCCAACCCGTGCCCGACCTCACCCTCTTCATCGACGACGGCGGCGTCCTCAACGACAACTCCCGTCGGGGGCCGGAGTTCCAGCGGCTGATCGCGGAGTTCTTCCCGCCGCGCCTCGGCGGAACCCCCGAGGCCTGGGCCGAGGCCAACCGCGCCACGTTCCAACAGGTCTTCGAAGCCCACAAAGACGCCATGGCCGTCGTCGACGCCTACCAACGGGCGGTTGTGCCCTACGAGACCGCGTGGCTAACGGCCATGTGCGACCACGTGGGTGTTGTCGCGCCGAAGGCTGACGACTGCGCCGCCCTCGCTCGTGAGGCCCTGCTCTACATCACCAGCCGGACCCGAGCCGCCTTTCCCGGCGCTGCTGAGACCGTCGCCACGCTGGCCGGGGCCGGCTACACGCTCCACACGGCTTCGAACCAGCCCTCCTGGGAGATGGAGCGCTATCTCTCGGGCATGGGGATCGTTGACCACTTCGGCACCCTCTTCGGGGCCGACCTCGTCAACGCCATGAAGCCCACCCCCGAGTACTACGAGCGCGTCTTCGCAAGGGCCGGGGTCGACCCCACCCGCGCCCTGGTCTGCGACGACACCCCCGACTACCTCGACACCGCCCGCGAGGTCGGCGCCTGCACCGTCCTCGTCGGCGCCACCGACGCCCCACCGGGCCACCTCGCCATCCCCTCCCTCGCCGCCCTCCCCGCCCTGCTCGAAACACTGGGCTGACGCCAGAACCCGCTACAATCCCATCCCGTGAACGAGCAGGGCCTGGCCGTCACCCTTGAGTACTGCGCCCAGTGCGGCTACCTGCCCCGCGCCCAGTGGATGGCCGGCGAGATACTCACCGCCCTCCAGGACGACATCGCCAGCTTCGCCCTGATCCCCGGTGGCGGCGGCTGCTTTGAGTGGGCCGTCGACGGCGAGGTCATTGCCTCGAAGAACGCCACCGGCCGCTTTCCCGATGTCGACGAGATCATGGAGCTCATCGCCAACCGCCTCTAGCCCGAAAGGAGTCCCCGTGTCCGATTCCACAATCACCGTCTATGACCCTCGCGGCCACGCGCGCGTCGTCGCCCAGGAGTCCGCCCCGCGCCCCACCGCCCTCGACGGCCTCCGCCCCGGCGTGCTGGAGAATCGCAAGGCCAACGCCCGCCTCCTCATGGAGACCATGGTCGACAGCCTGCGTCCGGCCGCGGACATCGGCGCGACGACCACCGGCAGCAAGCCCGTCGCCGGCCCTGCCAGCCGCGCCACCATGGCCACGCTCGTCGAGGAGTGCGACTTCGTTGTCGTTGGGTCCAGCGACTGAGGGTCCTGCACGGCGTGGAGTGTCTACGCCTCGATAGCCCTGGAGAAGCGCGGAGTCCCGACCGTGACCGTCGTTACGGATGCGTTCGAAGGCCTGTTCAAGCTGGAAGCCGAGCAGCGCGGCGCGCCCGACCTTCCCTACATCGTGGTCCCCCACCCCCTCGGCGGCATCCAGCCCGATGCCGTCCAGGAGAAGGCCCGCGAGGCCGCCCCTGCCCTGCTGACCGCCCTGTTGGAGAGCGGCGCGTGAGCGACGACTCCCTCATGGAACTCGCCTCGACCGTTGAGGTCGAGGAGCTGGGCACTGGCCAGCCCGGTGCCACCGTCGAGCTCCCGGACGACGTCGCCGCCGTCAGCCGCGAGTTCGCCGCCCGTGGCTGGTCCGACGGCCTCCCCGTCATCCCCCCGACCGAGTCTCGCGTGGCCGCCATGCTTGCCGGCACACCCCGTGACCCGCTCGAGGTGATCGGCATCCTGCCGCCCCGTCGCGGCGAGGCCACCGTCCACGCCATCGCCGTGAACGCGGTCATGGCGGGCTGCGTCCCTGAGCACTTGCCCGTGCTCATCGCCGCCGTTCGCGCCATCGCCCACCCGGAGTTCAACCTCTCCGGTGTGAACGCCACGACCCACCCCGTCTCCCTCTTCCTCCTCGTCAGTGGCCCCATCGCCGCCGATCTCGGCATCCACGCTGGGAGCGGCTGCTTCGGCCCCGGCTTCCCCGCCAACGCGACCCTCGGGCGGGCCCTGCGACTCATCCAGCTCACCGTCTCCGGCGCCTGGCCCGGTCGCGGCGACCGCTCCACCCAGGCCACCCCCGCCAAGCTCGCCTTCTGCGCCACCGAGAACCTCGAAGCCGGCCCCTGGCCCCCCTTCCACACCACCCGCGGTTTCGCCCCCGACGAGAACGCCGTCACCGTCTTCGGCTGCGAGGGTCCGCACAACATCCAGGACCACGGCAGCAACACGGCACTCGGCATCATGCTCACCATCGCCGGCTCGATGTCACAGGCCGGCAGCAACAACATCCTCTCGCGCGGCTCGCCCGTGCTCGCCTTCGGACCCGAGCACGCCGCCACCGTCGCCGCCGAGGGCTGGTCCCGCGAGGACATCCAGAGCTACGTCTTCGAGCATGCCCGTTACCCCCTGACCGAGCTCTCCGACGAACTCTTCCAGGTCATCCAGGAGCACACCGAGCAGGGTGTCCCCGTCCCCCTCTTCGAGCGCGACGCCATGGCCCCGATCGCCGACAACCCCGAGTCGATCCACGTCATCGTCGCCGGCGGTCCCGGGAAGCACTCCGCCTGGCTTCCCACATTCGGCAATATGACCCGCCCCGTCACGATGCCGGTGGACTAGTGGCAAGTGGTTAGTGGCTGGTGACTGGTGGCGTGGACCACCACCATCACCCCGCCAGCAGCCTCCGGGGGTTGTCCGACAGCATCCGCCGCACCTCTGCCTCCCCTAACCCCGCCTCCACGAAACGCTCCCCGAAGGTCGCCAGCGCTGCCACCGGCTCCGGGTTCGACGCCTGCCCGTGGTCCGACGAGAGGATGACCCGCTCTGGCCCCACCTCCCGCACCTGGCGAAGAAGGTCTGGCCATGCCTCCTCCCCCTCCTCCCCCGCCACCGCGATCGCGCACTGCTCGATGTAGCCGCCCTTCGCCACGATCTCCTGCTGTAGCTCCACCGGGGTCCAGAACGACGCGTGTGTGATCACGCAGCGCATGCCCCGCGCCAGCCCTTCCCCGAGGATCGCCTGCGTCTCCGCTGGGGAGAGGTGCCCACTCGCCAGCACTGCGTCGTGGCTGGCGATCACGTCCAGGATGTCGTGGCAAACCGGCAGGAGCGCGCCGTCCTCATCGAGCACGGTGATCGGCTCCTGCGGACTGTTGAAGCCCCCGGGACGGTAACTCCGCCAGTGCAGGGCGTCGAAGGTCGGCATCCACACGACCTTCCCGCCGATGCGCAGCGTGATCGAAGCCGCCTCCGGGTTCAGCCCCCCGACCCCCCAGTCCAGCGCGACCCCGCCGTACACGTCGATGCCGCTGAACTCGCGGTCGAGCGTCCACGCCAGCGGCTGCGTCGGGTACTCGTGGCTCTTCAGCACGAGCCCCGCCAGCCCCGCCTCCCGCGCCCGCGCCACCGTCGCCCCAAAGTCGGCCTTGCGCTCCGCGTACGGGTCCGGGTCGGCGTGGACGTGGATGTCGAGCGCGCCCTGCAGCAGCCCCCGCGCCCGATCCGAGAGGGTCTCCAGCGTCGGCTCGGCTGCGCTCGTCACGTCAGGCCTACTCCGCCGCCAGCGTCGCCTCGAGCTTGTCGAACGCCGCCATGATGGCGGCGAAGCGCTCCTCCACCGCCCCCCGCGTCTCCGGGTGCGTCACGATGTAGAGGTCGTTGTTCTTGACCCCGTCGACCACCCGCTTCGCCATCTCGTCCGGCTCCCGAACGTTCGCCCCGATGATCCGGGGCATTTCCATCCCCGGCGGCAGTTCGAGTGGCGCTCCCATGTCCTCCGCCGGCACCGGGCCGCCCGCCGACTCCGGCCGGTTGCGCGCCGACTGGCCGATGCGCGTATTCACGACTCCCGGGCACAGCGCCGAAGCGCCGACCCCCATTGGGGCGAGCTCGTCGTGGAGCGTCTCCGTGATCCCGACGACCCCGTACTTCGCGGTGGTGTAGTTGATCACACCCGGCGCCGCCAGCGGGACCAGCCCGGCGATGGACGCCGTGTTCACGATGTGGCCCTCGCCCTGCTCCACCAACCCCGGCAGGAAAGCGATGACTCCGTTCACCACGCCCTGCAGGTCGACATTGAGCACCCAGTCCCACTCGGCCGCGCTCAACTCTGCGGTGGGTCCCCCGGAAATGACGCCCGCGTTGTTGCAGACCACGTGGTACGCGCCGAACTCCGCCTTCGCCGCCTCCGCCAGCCCTCTCACCGACTCGAGGTCGGTCACGTCGCAGGTCACGACCACCGCCCGCCGCCCCTTCGCCCGGACCTCCTCCGCGACTGCCTCCCCCGCTGCCGGCTCGATGTCGCCGATCGCGATGTCCATCCCCTCGTCCGCAAACGCGAGAGCCATCGCCCGGCCGATCCCGCTGCCACCGCCCGTGATCACCGCGACCTTGCCGCTCAGTTCCTGCATGACTCGCCCCCTGGTTGATCGCGCGCGAGTGTACAGGCAGGAAACTGACAACGCGGATGGCAGCCGTTTGACCTCCAGCCTGCCGGCCCCTGTTACGCCTCGGCTCGGTCGTACGCCTCCATGATGGCAGCGAAGCGCGCCTCCACGGCTCCGCGGGTCTCCGGGTGCGTGAGAATGTAGAGGTCGTTCCCCTTCACGGCTTCGACTACCTGCTGCGCGACGACCTCGGGCTCGATGGGTACTCCGCCCTGGTTCGATGGCGGCTCGAAGTCAGGTGGCAGCTCCGTCGGCGGTGGCGGCGGGGGTGGAACGGCATCTGCGTCCGGCCGGTTCCGCCCCGACTCGCCAATGCGCGTGTTCACGAGCCCCGGGCAGAGGACCGAGGCGCCCACGCCCATGCCTTCCAGCTCGCCGTGCAGCGTCTCCGTGATCCCCACGACGCCGTACTTCGCGGCCGTGTACGAGATGATTCCCGGCGCCGCCAGCGGGATCAGCCCCGCGATCGACGACGTGTTCACCACGTGCCCGTCGCCCTGCTCCACCAGCCCCGGCAGGAACGCCTGGATGCCATTCACCACGCCCTCCAGGTCGACCCCCAGCACCCAGCTCCAGTCCGTGTCCGACATCTGCGCCGAGGGGTTGTTTGCCACCACGCCCGCGTTGTTGCAGACAACGTGAGCGCCGCCCAACTCCGCCTTCGTCCTCGCCGCCAGTGCCCGCACCGAGGCAATGTCCGTCACGTCGCAGGTGACGGCGATGGCTCGCCGGCCCTTCGCCCGGACCTCTTCCGCCACCGCCTCCGCCGGCCCCGACTCGATGTCGCCGATGGCGATGTCCATCCCCTCGTCCGCGAAGGCGAGGGCCATCGCCCGTCCGATGCCGCTGCCGCCGCCCGTCACCACCGCGACCTTGCCGTTCAGTTCCTGCATGACACGCTCCTCGTTCGTCGCGCGCGAGTCTACAGGCCGGGGGAGGATGGCCCTGGCGCGTACGTCAGACCTCCAGGCCCAGGCCCCGCAGGAACGCGTCCGAATTCGGCTCCCGTCCGAGGAAGTCGCGCACCAGCTGGTCGCCGTCAACCGAACCGCCCCGCTCCAGCACTGTGCGGCGGTACTCCGCACCCAGATCGGGGTTCAACAGCCCCGCCCCCTCGAAGCGCGTGAACATGTCGTCCCCGAACACGTGCGACCAGAGGTAGCCGTAGTAGCGCGCGTCGTACCCGAACAGGTGCCCCCAGCCCGACTGGAAGTGCGTCCCGGGGGTGTACGGGAAGCTTGTGATCTCGTGCAGAGCCTCCGTCGCCGCCGTGCTGTCCCCGTCGAAGTCCGGTGCGTGGTAGGCCTGGTCGAGATGCGCGAAATAGAGCTGCCGCACCGTCATGATGCCCGAGCTCAGCGTCTTCGCCGCCAGCATCGAATCCAGCAGCGCGTCCGGCAGCGGCTCGCCCGTCTCGTAGTGACGCGTGAAGCTGGCCAGCACCTCCCGGTCCCACACCCAGTGCTCCAGCATCTGCGAGGGCGCCTCCACGAAGTCGCGCTCCGTGCGTGTCCCGCTGAAGCGCGCGTGTGTCGTCCGCGTCAGCGTCTGGTGGAGGATATGGCCGAACTCGTGGAAGAGCGTCTCCACCTCGCTGTGTCGCAGTAGCGAGGGAGCATCTGCCGAGGGCTTCGTGAAGTTCGCGACGATCGCGCTTACCGGCTTCTGGTACGACCCGTCCGGCAACACCCGCCCGCCCCGTAGCGTGAACGCGGCCGCGTGCCCAAACGTATTCGGCCGCGGGAAGAGGTCCATGTAGAAGCGCGCGAACGCATCGTCCCCGTCCGCCTCGTACACGTCGAACGCCTGCACGTCCTCGTGCCACACGGGTGCGTCGGGACGCGCCTCGAAGCGCACGCCCAGCAGCCGTTGGCACACCGTGAACAGCCCCTCCAGGCACGCATCCAGGGGGAAGTACTGCGCCACCTCGAAGTCGTCGACCGCGTAGCGCGTCTGCAAGAGCTGGTCGTGGCAGTAGCGCCAGTCCCAGATGTTTACGGGACCGCCCTTCACCTCCGCCATCAGCGTCAGGTCCGCCTCCACCTTCGCGGCCAGGCGCTCGCGCAGGTCCGCCAGGAACGAGGCCACCCGCTCCCGCTCCTTCGACATGCACACCTCGTGCGCGTAGTCGGCCCACGACTCGTACCCCAGCAGCGTCGCCATCTCCCGTCGCGCCGCCAGCGCACGCTCGAGCACCGCCACGTTCGCGTCGCCGCCCTTCACCTGCTCCTTCGCGAATAGCTCCCGGCGCAGCTCCGACGACCGCGCCTTCCCCATGAACGGGAAGAGCTCCGGGTAGTCCAGCGACACCCGGTGCCGTGTCTCGCCATCGACCTCCTCCGTACGAAGCGAGTCGATGAACGCGTCCGGGAGATCGGCCAGGTCCTCTCGCGAGACCAGGATGCCGTCGTCCCACTCGCTGATGTTCTTCTGGAACTCCACCCCCAGCGACACCAGCTCGTCGCTCAGCTCGCGCACCCGCGCCCGCTCTGCCTCGGGTAGCTCGAAACCGTTCCGGCGGTAGTCCCGCAGCTCGAAGTCGAGCTGCCGCGCCTCTTCCGGCCCCAGCGCCTCCCCCCGCCCCGCGTACGCCTTGATCGCCGCGTACAGGTCCTCCCGGAAGGACAGGTCGACCAGGTACTTGTCGATGCGCTCCTCCGAGGCCCGCGCCGCCTCCCGCAGCTCGTCGTCCTCCGCCACGTACGCCATGAAGGCGTACTGCCCCGACGCCTGCGAGACGTGGTCCGTGGCCGCCTCCAGCGCCCCCAGCGTATTCGCGAACGTGCGCTCCCCGTCCGCCGTCGCCACAATGGCATCGACCCCCACGTCGCACGCCGCGATGGCGTCCTCGCACGCCTGTGTCACGTCATCTGGAGTCAGGGCGGAGAAATCGGGCAACCCGGCATCAACAGCAGTCATGCGCGCGATCTTGGCGGCGCCCCGCCGCCCCGTCTACTCGGCGAACGTGCAGGGAGTCCACGTGGCTTCGTCAGGTGGCACTCACCCCTACGGCCCGCAGTGCCGCTCCAGCAGCGCCGCCTTCGTCTCCGGAAGCTCGATGAGGATGCCCAGCCGGTTTCTCTCCTCGCCCGAGAACGGCTCCGCTCCCTGTTCGTCCGTCTCCCGCAGCCCATCGGCGTCGGGCACGAAGCCGTTCTCGCCCCGCTCCCCTGCAAAGACCCGGGGACCATAGACAGTATTGCCGCCGGGGCACGTCAGGAATAAGCCAAGCGAGTAGCCGTTCCCTGGTCCCGCCAGCCGGAAGACCCCTTCGGAGTTGGTCGTGGCTCCCGCCACGGCTATCTTCTCGTCTCCCAGCCACACGAGCGCTCTCACCTGCGCGTACGCAACAGGCCGCGAGTTCGCGTCGAGGACTGTCCCCACGCTGTTCCACTCGAATGGGAGCGCCACCTGCTGCCGGTGTTCCTCGAACGCCTCGACAAATTCATCTGGCGACATGTCGAACGCCTCACTGAACTCCCGCCGCCCGCCTCCCAGCCGGAAGAACTCCATGAGCGCCTTCGCGCCCCTCCGCTCAATGAGCCACTCGATCCCGAGGAAACCCACGTCGTACACGAGGCTCGTGTAGGCGTCGCCGATGAACATGCTGGATACAGCAGCGTCGTACGGCCCCGGTAGGGGTCGTCCCAGGCCGGACCACACCAGTCGAGATACCTCTCGTCTCCACGTTACCGACGCTCGCCCCTGCTCCTCTGCATGGTGCGCACTCGCGTACTCGGCCGAACCCTCTATGAGCCATGTGGGCCAGACATTGTCCGCCCCGGCAACGCCCCCGAGGTGATTCTGGAGAATGTGGAAGTACTCGTGCGCGATGGGTCCTCCGTGCGCCTTTTCGTTCTCAGCACACCTCTCGAGCGAGATGAAGATGGCTGCCCGCCACGCGACTCCGCCGCACGGGAGCCACTCTGGAAGCTCTACCCCGCGCCGCTGTCCGTCTGGGTCGACTCGTTCCCGATACGCGTCGTTCAGCGCATCGAAGTCGGTCGAGATGTAGAGCGTGAACTCCGACGTGACCTCGCCGAAACGCTCGGCGAACGACACCTGGACGCGCTTCACCTCGCGGGTGATCGCCGCCCGCTCCCCGTCCGTCCAGTCGCCCAGGAACACGATCTCCGGCTCGGGTACCTCCAGCGCCGCCCAGCGCTCCTCGACCGCCTCGCTCCCGCCGCACGCCACCCAGACAACGACAGAGGCCGCCAGCGCTACAAGGCGGGCGGCCTCTGTACGGTTGAGCGCCATGCGGCCTAGCGCGTGAGCCAGCCGAACGGCTGCGGCTTCCGCTGCGCCTTCGGGTCGATCATGATGTTCACGATCGAGGGCGTCGGGTCGTCGACAGCCGTCCGCAGGGTCGAGTCCAGATCGGCCAGTTCGGTTACGAAGTACCCCTTGCCCCCGAACGCCTCGATGATCTTCTCGTAGCGCGCGTTCGGCATGAACGAGCCCGGCGGGATGTTGCTCCGGTCGAGTTCGCTGGGACCCCCGCCGATGCCGTTGTTGTTCACGACGATGAACGTGATCGGCAGGTTGTAGCGAACCGCCACCTCGACCTCCATCGCGCTGAAGCCGAAGCCCGCGTCGCCCTCGACGGCCACGACCTTGCGGTCGGGATGCACGGCCGCGGCCGCGATCGCCTGGGCCACGCCCACGCCCATCGTGCCGAACGTGCCCGCATCGAGACGCGAGCGCGGGACGATGTTGGGCAGCACGGTGCGGCCGATATCCATCGTGCTCGCGCCCTCGCTGGCAATGATGGCGTCCTCGGGGATCGCCTCGCGCACGGCCCGCAGCACGCGGTAGTAGCCCATCGGCTCCGACTCGTCCTTCTCCATGGCGGCCACGGCCTGGCGGTTCTCCTCGGCTTTCGCCGAGAGCCCCGTCCACCACGTCGTCTCCTGCGGGTACGACCAGGGGTTCTGCTCAAGCGCCACGTTCAGCTGGCTCGTGATCGCCTTGCCGTCGCCTACCAGCGCGACCTCCGTCGGCACGTTCGTGCCGATCTCCTCCGCGCTGATGTCCATCTGCACCACGCGCACGTCCTTGTTGAAGCGCGGCGGCAGGCCGAAGTGCATGATCCAGTTCAGCCGCGCCCCCATCAGGAACACGAGGTCCGCGTTCTGGAGCGCGTACGAGCGCGCGGGCGCCACCGACAGCGGGTGGTCGTCGGGCACGACGCCCTTGCCCATCGGCGAGGCCAGGAACGGGAGCTGCGTCTTGTCGATGAAGTCCCGCACGTCGTCCTCGGCGCGCGCGTAGGCCATGCCCTTGCCGACGATCACGAGGGGGCGCTCCGCCGACTTCAGCGCGTCGACGGCGGCGTCGATCGAGCCCGGCTCGGCGTAGGTGCGGGGCGCGTCGGCGCAGCGGTCCTTGAACTCGATCTCCGACTCCTCGACCCGCCCCGAGATAACGTCATTGGCGAAATCGAGGTAAACCGCCCCGGGGCGGCCGTACATGCTCGTTCGCACGGCCTGCTCCACGTAGTAGGGCACGCGCTCGATGCTCTCCGCCCGTCGCGAGAGCTTCGCGAAGGGGCGCGCCGCCTCCACCTGCGGGGCCTCCTGGAACGAGCCCTGCCCGTCCTGGTACGAATCCGGTGCGCCGCCGATCAGGATCATGGGCCACGTGTTTGACCACGCGTTCGCCATCCCCGCGATGCCGTGGATCATCCCCGGCCCGCACACCGTCAGGCACGCGCCCGGACGCCCGGTCAGGTAGCCGACGGCGCCCGCGGCGTAGCTCGCCGCCTGCTCGTTGTGGAAGCCGTAGTACTGGATCCCTTCGCGCTGCGCCGCCGCCGCGATGCCCGCTACCGGGAATCCCACCACGCCGAACATGTAGTCGACGCCCTGCTGCTTGAGGCTGCGAGCGATTACGGTCGCGCCGTCGATTTCTGCCATCTGGTCACCCCTTGTGGTCGTAGCCCGCCGGATGATACGGGAAGAGTCCCCAGCGCTCCCGTTCTGCCCGCCACGCGCGATGGGGCGCTTTGATCGGGCCGGATCGGTAAGATTCGCCGCCACTACCGCAAGAGGAGTCGCTCCATGCCTACCGACGCCCGCGTCGTTGTCTGCCCCGCCGAGCCCGGCCCCCTCCGCATCGATGAGATCGCCCTTCCCGACCCCGGACCCCACCAGGTCGTCGTCAAGCAGTTCGCCAGCGGCATCTGCCACTCCCAGCTCCACCAGATGCATGGCCCCCGGGGAGCGCCCCAGCTCCTCGGCCACGAGTCGACCGGCACGGTCGTCGCCGCCGGCAGCGAGGTCACGCACGTTAAGGAAGGCGACCGCGTCATGGTGACGTGGGTGCCCCGCAGCCCCGACCTCGGCCGCCGCCCGGACCCCATCTCCCTCGAACTCGCCGACGGCTCCACCGCTATCTCCCAGGGTGTCTTTACCTGGGCCGACCACACCATCGCCGACGAGCAGTACATCGTCTCCATGCCCGAGGACGTCCGCACCGACGTCACCGCCATCATCGGCTGCGCGATCATGACGGGCTCCGGCGCCGCCTATCACACCGCCGGCGTGAAGCAGGGCGAGAGCGTCGCCGTCTTCGGCGTGGGAGGCGTGGGCCTCTCCGCCATCGTCGCCGCCGCCGTCGTCGGCGCCGACCCCATCATCGCCGTCGACTTGAGCGACGAGAAGCTCGAGTTCGCGAAGCAGTTCGGCGCCACTATCGGCGTCAACGCCTCCGATGGCGACGCCGTCGAGCAGGTCCGCGCCCTCACCACCAGCGACACCGACTTCGACTTCATGGGCCGCCCCGTCGCAGGCGTCGATTACGCCTTCGACTGCATCGGGGTGAAGCAGACGATGGAGCAGATCCTGCCTGCCGCCCGCCCCGGCATCATGGGCGTTCGCACGGGCGGCACCGCCGTCCTCGTCGGTGTCCCCCAGACGAACGTCGGGATCGACGCGCGCGACCTCCTCATCAACGAGAAGAAGTACATCGGCAGCATCGGCGGCTCCTGCCGCCCCGACCGCGACTTCCCGATGTTCATCCGCTGGTACAAGGAGGGCGACCTCGACCTCGACGCGCTCGTGACCGCCAGCTATGAGCTCGACCAGATCAACGAGGCCACCGACGCCCTCGCCGCCGGCCACATCTCCGGTCGCTCCATCATCCAGCTGTAGGGGCTGGCCTCAGGGCAGCTTCCGCACGGGCGACCAGACGAGGAGCAGGAAACCCACGACGCCGCCAGCGATTGCGCTGGCGACGATGCTGAACTGTGCTCCCCAGAGGGTCGCGAGCAGCCCCGTTTGCGCGATGCCGATCGGCATCGCGGCCGCGAACATGAGCGAGTAGATGCTCATCACCCGGCCCATGACCGGCTGCGGGGTGTTCTCCTGCAGGAGGGCGAGGCTCAGGTTCATGAAGATGGCGCCGGCCGGACCGATGGCCAGCAGCGCCACGACCGTTAACCACGCCGTCTCACTCAGCCCGAAGAGGACCAGCGGGGGCGCCGCCAGCACCGGCGAGAGCGCCACCAGGAGACCCCTCCGTGGAAGGGGCCGCAGCGTCATCAACCCCGAACTGACAATCATGCCCGCCCCGAAGGTGGCGAAGAGAATGCCGACCCAGTGGTCTCCCAGGTGGAGCACATCCTCGACGATGAGCAGCATCGTCACCGTGATCGGCCCGCCGAAGAAGATGCCGAGCATCGCCGACAGCATGAGCAGGCCGAGGATGGCCGGCGAGCGCAGCACATACCGAACCCCTTCAGCGAGGTCGCTGCGAATGCTGCTCTGCTCCTCTTCCTGCACCGGCTGGTAGCCCCGCAGCAGGAGGAACAGCAACGCCCCTGCGGCCAGCAACGCCGTCTCGAGCGAGAAAGCCGCTGTCAGGCCCGCGAAGCCCGCCATGAGTCCGCCCAGGGCCGGCCCGATAAAGTCCGAGGCCGCAAGGAAGCCCACATTTCCGATGATCACGGCGTTCTGCAGTTGGGGACGCGTCACGATCCGTGGCAGTACCCCCTGCCGTGCCGGGTTTTCAAACGCCCCCACCGCCCCGATCACGGCCGAGAGGAGGAACACCGGCCACAGGATCGTTACGGAGGCGGCGGCGAGCACGACATAGACGCCCGAGACCACTGCCGCCACGGTCGTTGCTCGGACAAGGATCAGGCGTGCTTCCATGCGGTCGGCGAGCACACCGCCAAAGAGCGTCAGCAGCACGCCCGGAAGCTCCTGGATCATGAGCGCCCCGGCGATCGCCGCTGCGCGCTCATCGGGCTCGACCCGGTCCCGGATGAAGAGCGGTACCGCCACGATCTGGATGCCAACACCGAGCGCCGTGACCACCGATGCCGCCAACCACGCCCGGTAGTCGCGGTTGGAGAACGGGTTGCGGCTCTCCGCCTCCTCTGGCGCTTCCGCAGCTGCCGCCTCGGTCTCCCCGTCGCTCACGTGAGCTTGCGCACGGGCAGCCAGAACAGCAGCGCGATCCCGGCGACACCGCCGGCAGCCGCGCTTGCCACGATGCTCGCCTGTGGCCCGATCAGGCTTGTGACAAGCCCGGTCTGCGCGTATCCGATCGGCGCGGAGGCCACGAACATCAGCGAGTAGACGCCCATCACGCGTCCCATCACCGCTTCTTCGGTTTGCTCCTGCAGCAGCGCTAGGCTCAGGTTCGTGAAGATGGCGGCCGGCGGCCCAATCGCGAGCAGGGCGGCGACCGTCAGCCAGGGAATCTCACTCAACCCGAACAGGACCAGCAGGGGTGCGCCCGCGACCGGGGAGAGCGCCAGCAGCAATCCCCGCCGGGGAAGGGGCCGCAGCGTCATCAGGGCGGAACTGACGATCATGCCCGCCCCGAACGTCCCGAAAAGGATGCCCACCCAGCGGTCTTCCAGCATCAGCACGTCTTCGACGATGAGCAGCATGTTCACTGTAAGGGGACCCGCGTAGAAGATGCCGGGCATCGCCGCCAGCACCAGCAAACCGATGATGTTGCGGGAGCCGCGAACGTAGCGCAGTCCCTCCATTAGCTCGCTTCGAACGTCGTGCCGCTCGGGCACGCGAGGCTCGTAGTGGCCGAGCGTCAGGAACAACAGCGCCCCCAGCGCCAGCAGCCCGGTCTCAAGCGCGAATGCGGCCGTCAGCCCGGCGTCACCGCCGACGAACCCTCCCAGCGCCGGCCCCGCGAACTGCCCCGCTGCGAGAAAGCCCACATTCCCCAGGATCACGGCGTTCTGCAGCTGCGGCCGTGTGACCATCTGCGGGAGGACGCCCTGCCGCGCCGGCTGCTCGAATGCCGCCACCGCCCCGACCATCGCCGACAGCGCGAACACCGGCCACACGATCGTGACCTCCGCCGCCGAGAGCACCACGTACACGGCCGAGACCGTCGCGGCGACCGCGGTCGCGCGGAACAGGAGCAGCCGTGGCTCCACGCGATCCGCGACGACCCCGCCCAGCAGTGTCAGGAACACGCCCGGCAGCGTCTGAATGATGAGCGCCCCGGCGATTACCGCTGCGCGCTCGTCCGGCTCCACCCGGTCCCGGATGAACAGCGGCACCGTCACGATCTGGATGCCAACCCCCATCGCCGTCACGACCGAGGCGGTCAGCCAGGCCCGGTAGTCGCGGTTGACGAAGGGGTTGCGCGGCCCCGCCTCGGGGGCGGCTTCGACGCTCACGCCTCCTCCGCCAGACCACGCCGTACATCTACGGCGAGCCGTTCCAGGAGGTCACGCGAGCCTGGCGGTGGGAGTTCTGGATAGGGGCGGAAGAGCCCGTCCTCGTGATGGCGTGGCATGACGTGCAGGTGGAGGTGGAAGACCTCCTGCCCTGCCGCCTCCCCCGTCGACTGCCAGACGTTCAGTCCGTCCGGCGCGAATGCCCGCGACACCGCCCTCGCTACGCGTGTGGTTCCCGCCATCAGGGCGGCCCCTGTGCGGTCGTCCAGCCCCAGGATGTCCACGATGTGGGCGCGAGGGATGACGAGCACATGCCCCGGGTTCGGCTGGCGCAGGTCCATGAACGCCATCGCGAGTTCGTTCTCCCAGACCACGCTGGCGGGCGCGTCTCCCGCGGCGATTGCACAGAACACGCAGCCTTCGGGCATTCGGACAGTTTCGCACGCAGGGGCGTTATCCTCGCGAACGCCATGAGTGCTCCCATCGTCATCGCCCACGCCGCCGCCGCGGGCGAGGCTCCCGCCAACACCCTCGCGGGCGTCCGCGCCTCGCTGGAGAGCGCCGGCGCCATGGAGATCGACCTCCACCTCTGCGCCGACGGCGTCCCCGTCCTCCTCCACGACGACACCCTCGACCGCACCACGAACCTGTCCGGCCCCGTGCGGGACGCCTCCCTCGCGGACCTCGCGCGCGTCGATGCCGGTGAAGGCGAGCACGTCCCCTCCCTCGACAAGGTGCTGGACCTCGTCGCCGGCCGCATCGACGTCATGTGTGAGCTGAAGGTCGCCCCCGACCGTCCGGACGACGGACCGGCCCTCCTCGATTCCACGCTAGAGGTCATCCGCCGCCACGGCGCCGAGTCCTGGACCGCCCTCCACTCCTTCGACCACGACCTCGTGGAGCGTGCCCGCACCCTCGCCCCGGAAATTGAGGCGGCGATGATCGCCATGCCCATGGGTGGCGCCGGGCTTGAAACGCTCGCCGCGCGCGCCGCCGAACACGGCGCCGGCGCGATCTCGCTGTTCCACGCGGTCGTCGCGCCGCACGCCGTCGAGATCGCCCGCCGCCACGACCTCAAGCTCTGGGCCTGGACCGCCGACGGCCCGGACGATTGGACCCGCCTCGCCGAGGCAGGCGTGGACGGCATCATCACGAACCAGCCCGCTGCCCTTCGCGCCTGGAACGAGTCCCGCGCCTCCGCCTGACCCCGCCGTTCCCCGTTCGCAGACACAGTAGGGGTTCCCCTTTATGATCCACTGCCGCACGGGCGGCTCTAGGCCGCTCACTCTTCCGAAGGATTGTTCATGAAGGAGATCGACTACTTGGCGCCCTCCTCGCTTGGCGAGGCGTACGCTGCCCTCTCGAACGGTAAGACCTCGGCCTTCCTCGCTGGCGGTACCGACATCATCGTCCAGCTCCGCGAGGGCCGGAAACAGGTCGACCAGCTTATCGACGTCAAGCACATCCCCGAGCTCATCAGCTACGCCTGGACCGGTGACGGCGGTCTCGAAATAGGGGCTTCCGTGCCCTTCGCCGAGATCTACGAGGACGATGAGATCGTCCGCCGCCTGCCCGCCGTCATCGACTGCGCGACGCTCGTCGGCGGCATCCAGATTCAGAGCCGCGCCTGCTTCGGCGGGAACATCGGCAACAGCGGCCCCGCCGCCGATACCGTCCCCGCCCTCATCGCCCTCGGCGCCACGCTCACGCTCGGCTCCGCGGACGGCACGCGCGACCTGCCCCTCGAGGACTTTTTCACCGGCCCCGGCCAGAACGTCCTCGGCCCCGGCGAGCTCATCATCAAGGTGAATATCCCGCCGCAGCCGGCCAACTCCGGCTCCTTCTTCCACCGCTTCATCCCCCGCAACGAGATGGACATCGCCGTCGTCAACGTCGGCGCCCGTATCGATCTCGATGCCGACGGTGAGCGCATCGAAGGCGCGCGCATCTCCGTGGGCGCTGTCGCCCCGACGCCCCTCTACGTGGCCGCTGCCGGCGACGCCCTTGCCGGCGAGACGCCTACCGAGGACACGTTCGCCCGCGCCGCCGATATCGCCGCCGAGGCGGCCACCCCCATCACCGACATGCGCGGCTCCATTGCCCAGCGCGTGCACCTCACTCGCGTCCTCACCTACCGCGCCCTCAACCGGGCGCTCGAACGAGCCCGGGAGGCCTAGCCCATGCCCCGTCGAGCCCATGTCCAGACCACCCTCAACGGCGAGGAGATCGACTTCCTCTGCGAACCCCGCCAGAGCCTGCTCGAAGTCCTGCGCGACGAGCTCAACCTGACCGGCACCAAGGAAGGCTGCAACAACGGCAACTGTGGAGCCTGCAGCGTCCTCATGGACGGCCGCGTCGTGAACTCCTGCTGCGTCCTCGGCGTCGAAGCCGAAGGAGCTGCGGTCACAACCATCGAAGGCGTCGCGGAAGGCGAGACGCTGCATCCCCTGCAGCAGTGCTTCCTCGAAGAAGCCGCCCTCCAGTGCGGCGTCTGCACCCCCGGCTTCATCGTCGCCGCCAAGGCCCTGCTCGATAGCGAGCCGGATGCCGACGAAGGCCGCGTCCGCCACTGGCTGGCCGGCAACCTCTGCCGCTGCACCGGTTACGACAAGATCGTTCGCGCCGTCCTCAAGGCGTCCGAGATGGAGGAGGTCACAGCATGACAACCACCGAGAAGCCCGACTACAAGGTCATCGGCACGCGGCCCATCCGCCCCGACGGCGTTGAGAAGGTCACGGGCAAGGCGCTCTACGGCGCCGACATCCACCTTCCCGACCTCGTCCACGGCGCCGTCCTGCGCAGCCCCCACGCGCACGCCCGCATCGTCTCCATCGATACGAGTGCGGCCGAGGCCATGCCCGGCGTTCTCGCCGTCGTGACCCACAACGACCTGCCCGTCGTCTCCAACAAGATGATGGACATGGGCGAAGGCATCTCCACCGCCTCCGACATGAGCAAGAACGTGATGGCCGCCGACAAGGCGCTCTATCGCGGCCACGCCATCGCCGGCGTTGCCGCCACGAACGTTCATGACGCGCTCACGGCGATCGAGGCTATCAAGGTCGAGTACGAGGTGCTTCCGCCGGTCCTCAATGTGCAGGACGCGATGCGCGAGGACGCTCCGCTGCTCGACGAGAGCCGCCACACGAAGACCCCCGCCGGCGAGCTTTCCGACAACGCCAGCAACGTCGCCGCCCACAACCGCTTCGAGGGCGGCGATCTTGAGGCCGCCTATGCCGAGGCCGACATCGTCGTCGAGCGCGAGTTCGACACGAAGATGGTCCACCAGGGCTACATCGAGCCCCACAACGGCACCGCCAACTGGAACTCGGACGGCACCCTGACCGTCTGGACGAGCACGCAGGGCGCCTTCGCCGTGCGCTCCGCGCTCTCCGAACTGCTGCAGCTCCCCGTTTCCCGCGTCCGAGTGATCCCGATGGAGATCGGCGGCGGGTTCGGCGGCAAGATCGGCCTCTACCTGGAGCCGGTTGCGGCGCTCCTCTCCCGCAAGTGCGGCCGCCCGGTGCAGCTCACCATGGACCGCACCGACGTCTTCCAGGCCACCGGCCCCACCAGCGGCGGCCACATGAAGGGCAAGCTCGCCGTCAAGGACGGCAAGATCACTGCCGCCGAGGTCAGCCTCGCCTTCGAGGCAGGCGCCTTCCCCGGCTCGCCCGTCATGGCCGGCGCCATGTGCATGCTCTCCCCCTACGAGGTGGAGAACTTCAAGGTCGACGCCTACGACGTCGTCGTGAACAAGCCGAAGGTCGCGGCCTACCGTGCCCCCGGCGCCCCCAACGCCGCCTTCTGCGTCGAGCAGCTCATCGACGAGGTCGCCCGCGAAACCGGGACCGACCCGCTGCAGTTCCGTCTGAACAACAGCGCCAGCGAAGGCTCGCGCATGATCACCGGCGTTGCGCACCCGCGCATCGGCCACGAGGAGACGGTCGAGGCCGCAGCGTCCTCCGACCACTACCAGTCGCCGATCGAGGGTCCGAACCGCGGTCGCGGCGTTGCCAGCGGCTTCTGGTTCAACGCCGGCATGCAGTCGTCGGTCATCGCCTCGGTGAATCCGGACGGCACGGTCAACCTGATCGAAGGTTCGACCGATATCGGCGGCACCCGCGCCTCCCTCGCCATGCAGCTAGCCGAGACCCTCGGCATCGAGTACGACAGCATCCGCCCCACCGTCGCCGACACCGACGCCGTCGGTCACAACGACGTAACCGGGGGCTCGCGCACCACCTACGCCAGCGGCCAGGCCGTCTACGAGGCGGGTCTCGACGTCCAGCAGCAGCTGGTCGCCCGCGCTGCCCAGCTCTGGGAGTGCGAGGCCGAGGACATCGAGTACGCCGACGGTGGGTTGCGACACACCTCCGACAGCGAGAAGTCGATGACCTTCGCCGAGATCGCCGGGAAGCAGATGGAGACCGGCGGCCCCATCCAGGGTCGCGGCACCGTCATGGCCCGCACCCCCGGCGCCGCCTATGGCGTTCACGTCGTCGATGTCGAGGTTGACCCCGACACCGGCAAGGTCGACATCCTCCGCTACACCATCGCCCAGGACGTCGGTACGGCCGTGCATCCCGCCTACGTCGAGGGCCAGATGCAGGGCGGTGTCGTCCAGGGCATCGGCTGGGCGCTCAATGAGGAGTACTACTACGGCGAGGACGGGCGCATGGAGAACGCGTCCTTCCTCGACTACCGCATGCCCACCAGCCTCGACCTGCCGATGATCGACACGATCATCGTCGAGGTTCCCAACCCCGGGCACCCCTTCGGCGTCCGCGGGGTGGGCGAGGTGCCGATCGTGCCGCCGCTGGCGGCCATCGCCAACGCCGTCCACGATGCCACCGGGCATCGCTTCACGGAGCTGCCCATCTCCCCACGCCAGGTGGTGGAGGAGCTCCACAACCTGCAGTAGTCCAGTGGCGACGGTTCTCATACCGTCGCCATTGCGCTCGCTCTGCGCTGGCGCCGCGATCCTTGAGGTCGCGGGCGCCACGCTCGGCGAGATACTGCGCGCCGTCGACGTCCGCTGCCCCGGCTTCTATGAACGCGCCGTCGACGAGGGTCGCCTGCGCCCCGAGCTGTCCATCGCCCTCAACGGCCACGCCTTCCGCTACGGCCTCACCGAGCCTATCGCCCCCAACGACGAGGTCACCATCGTGCCGGCAATAGGCGGGGGTTCACCCTAGCCAGCCGACTGACTCGCAATCTCTGCCAGGAGATGCTGCAGGACCCGGGCTACGAGGTGATCTACGTCGGGTCCTTCGCTGTCTATGTGTGCGTAAGGGATTCCGGCATCGAGTTCTGAGAGGGGCACTCTATTGATTGACACCGACTGGGAGAGGTGGGTGCCGTCCAAATCCCAGGTGACGGACAGCCGAACACTAAAGTCGACCCCGCTGCTTCCCGTATAGCCGTCAAAGGCGTAGTCCCGTTGCAGCGAAACTCGGCGCTTCGGGCCCAACTTGAACCCTTGTCGCTGCACCAACCACTGTCTCATGCTTTGCCAGTGGTCGTTGTCTGTGAGGCTCAGACCCGCAAGCCCGTCTTTGCCGAATCGAACCTGATCGTCCTTTTCGTAGCGGGCGAACAGCCCCTTGCCTGGCGTCTCGCATGCCGTGTCGAGCGCTTCGAGGATCGGACGAATGTGAGTGAGGTATGCGGCCTCCACTTGGCTGGCATCGGACTCGTCAGGTTCCGCCCCACTCCGCTCCCGCACGAACGCTGCGACCTCCTGCTCGACATCGAAGCGCTCCAGCGAACCCGCCAGTTCAGCTAGCGGTACCACCTCGCAGTCGCTCCGAGACTGGCGCCCTGTTCCCCCGTACACGACGGTCTTCGCTGTCACGGTTGGAACCAGTTCGCCAACCCGGTTGATGGCGGTGAAGAAGTCGGAAGCCGCGGTCGAACCCGACTTGGCTTCTACCGCATTGATGCCCCGTCCCGTCTCGTAGAACAGGTCGCACTCCAGGCCAGTCGAATCCCGGAAGAAGGACAGGTTCGGCTGCTGGCCTCGATTGAACCTATGCTTAAGCGCTTCGGTAACGACAACATTCTCGAAGAGCGCTCCACGCAGGGGGTGCGTGGTCACCTGCTCTGGGCTCTCGATCCCGAGCAGGAAGCTGGCCAAGCCGACGTCATAGAAGTACAGCTTGGGCGACTTGACCAGTCGCTTGCGGATGTTCGCGTGATAGGGCGGGAGTTGAAAGGCAATGTAGCTGGTCTCAAGGATGGTGAGCCACTCACGCGCTGTTGTGTGGGAAACGCCGGCATCCGAACCCAGGGAGCTCACGTTCAGCAACTGCCCAACGCGACCCGCGCAGAGACGCAGGAACAGCCTGAAGGCCGAAAGATTGCGGATAGCGCCGAGGCGGCGGACGTCACGCTCGACGTAGGTCTCGAAGTAGTCTCCGAGGGCCTGCCGGGGGTCAAGACCCTGGTCGAGAATCCGCGGATAGAACCCGGCGAAGATGATGTCGTCGAGCCCGTCCCTTGCGCCCGTCCGTCTCCGTTCGCGGAGAGAAAATGGAAGAAGGCGGAGCAGCGCTGTTCGTCCGGCGAGCGACTGGCCAATGGCATCCGAGAGCTTGAACTGCTCGCTCCCCGTAAGTACGAACAGGCCATTCCCTCCGCGTTCATCGGCTAGCACCTGAAGGTAAGACAACAGATCCGGCACATGCTGGACCTCATCGATGATGACGCCCTCACCCAATTGCGAGAGAAAACCGCGAGGGTCGGACTCGGCGAATTCCCGCTGATCGGGCGCTTCCAGGTTGACGTACTTGAGCCCGGGGAACGCTTGCCGGCACAGAGTGGTTTTGCCGGACTGGCGCGGCCCCGTCACGGTGACGAAGGGATACTGCTCGAAGGATGCCTTCAGATGGCTGGTGATTTCGCGGTCGATCACGCTTGCTAGGATATCAAACGGACGTGCAATCTGAAAGTACTACCTTCAAATTGCAAGACTTAGGCTGCTGCGGACTGCGCCCCCTACAGCTCCGCCCACGTCCGTCCGCGCTTCAGGTCGACCTTGAGCGGCACCTTCAGCTCGAGGCTGGCCGGCATCACCTCCGACAGCAGCCCCGCCACCTCGTCCGCCTCGTCTTCCGGCCCTTCGAAGATCAGCTCGTCGTGGACCTGCAGGATCATGCGGCTGCGCAGCTCGCGCTCCCGCGCCGCCTCCGCGATGCGAATCATCGCCACCTTGATGATGTCCGCCGCCGTCCCCTGGATGGGCATGTTGATCGCCTCGCGCTCCGCCGCGCTGCGCACCTGGAAGTTCGTGCTGTGGATCGCCGGCAGGTAGCGCCGCCGCCCGTAGAGCGTCTCAGCGTATCCCTGCTTCTTCGTCGTTGCGAGCACGTGCTCCTGCCACGCCTTGATGCCCGGGAAATTCGCGTAGTAGCTGTCGATGAACGCCTCCGCCTCGTCCCGTGTCATGCCCGTCCGGTCGCTCAGCCCAAACGACCCCATCCCGTAGGCGATGCCGAAGTTCACCATCTTCGCCGTGTCCCGCATCGAACGCGTCACGTCCTCCGCCTCCACCCCGTAGACGCTCGCCGCCGTCGCCTGGTGGATGTCCGCGTCCGCGAGGAACGCCTCGATGAGCCCCGTGTCCTCCGTGATGTGGGCCAGCACCCGCAGCTCGATCTGCGAGTAGTCCGCGGCCACGTAGACCGCGTCGTCGTAGCCCTCCGGCACGAACGCGCGGCGGATGTCCCGCCCCATCTCGGTGCGCACCGGGATGTTCTGCAGGTTCGGATTCGTGCTGCTCAGCCGCCCCGTCGCCGCCACGGTCTGCTGGAAGTCCGTGTGGATGCGCCCGTCCTCCGGCGAGACCGCTCCCGGCAGCGCGTCAAGGTAGGTCGACTTCAGTTTCGTCAGCTGCCGGTACTGGAAGATCGAGTCGATGATGGGGTGCGCCTCCCGCAGTCCCTCCAGCGCCCGCTGATCGGTGCTGTGGCCCTGCTTCGTGCGGCGCGTCGGTGGCAGGCCGAGCTCCCGGAAGAGGACGTCGCTCAGCTGCTGCGGACTGCCGATGTTGAACTCGCGTCCGACGTGCTCGTAGACCGTCGTTTCCGCCGCCTCGATGTCACCGATCAGCCCGTCGGAGATCTCCCGCAACACGCTCGTGTCGATGGCGACCCCCGCCGCCTCCATCTCCGCCAGCACGGGGTAGAGCGGCAGCTCCATCTCCTCGTACAGCTCCCACTGGCCCCGTTCGCGCAGTTGTGCCTCGAGCCCGGGGAGCACCTGCAGGAGCAGGTCGACCTGCTGGCAAGCCAGCTCCCCCGCCGACTCCGGATCGACCTGCGCCATGGGGATCGCCTTGCGGCCCGTGCCCGTCAGCGCTGTCAGCGGACGCAGTTCCACCCCCAGCCGCTCGTTCACGAGGTTCGCCAGCGCCTGCGAGGTCTCCCCCAGCAGGAACGCCATCAGCCCCGCCTCGCGCGTCACCCCCCACAGCGCCATCCCCGCCCGTCCGAGCTGGTGCAGCAGGTACTTCGCTCCGTAGGCCGTTTTCGGCAGTGAGGCGTCCGCCAGCAGCGGCCCCAGCGCCTCCCGGATCCCGTCCAGCGAGAGCTGCTCGCTCGGGCTGTCGAGGCGTGGCGCGTGCCCGATCGGGACGTACCACGCCCGCCCCGGCTCCGTCGCGAAGGCCAGGCCCAGCAGCAAGGGATGCGTCGAGTCGCCCGCGGTCGAAAGCGCGCCCACCGCGAACCCCCCCGACTCTCGCAGCGTCCCGGCCAGCGCGTGCAGGCCCGCTTCGTCCGTCACGTTCGCGTACTCGCCCGGCTCCGCTTCCTCGGGAGCAGGCTCGTCCTCGCCCCCCGCCGCCTCCGGCAGTCGGTCGATAAGGCTGCGGAACTCCAGCTCCCGGAAGAACGCGACCACCTTCTCGCGGTCGTAGTCGGTCGCCTCGCAGGCGTCGAAGTCGAAGCCGCAGTCCACGTCCGTGCGGATCGTGATCAGCTCCTTGCTCTCCAGCGCCTCCTCCCGCTTCCCCTCCAGCTTCCCCCGCACCGACTTCGACGTGATCTCGTCCAGCCTCTCGAAGATCTCCTCGACCGGCCCGAACTGCCGGATCAGGTTGGCCGCCGTCTTGTCGCCGACCCCTTTGATGCCCGGGATGTTGTCGCTGGTGTCCCCACGCAGCGCCTTGAAGTCGGTCATGAAGGGCGGGCTGAACCCCCAGCGCTCGCTCGCCGCCTTCGTGTCGTACACGACCGTGTCGCGCTGGTAAGGGCGGAACATGAAGAGCTGGAGGTTGGGCCGGATGAGCTGCACGAGGTCCGTATCCAGCGTGACGATCCACGTGTCGATGCCTTCCGACGCCGTCTTCGTCGCGATCGTGCCCGCCACGTCGTCCGCCTCGAAGCCGGGCGCCTCATACACGGGGATCGCGAACGCATCCAGCATCTCGCGCACGCGATCCATCTGAGGTAGCAGGTCCTCGGGCGTCTTCCGGCGGGTCGCCTTGTAGTCCTCGCGGGCCTCGTGCCGGAACGTCTTGCCCTTCGCGTCCCAGGCCGCGCAGATGTGCGTCGGGCTGAGCTGGTCGAACACCCGCAGCAGCGATTCCGCGTACCCGTAGGTCGCGAACGTGAGCTCGCCCTTGCTGCTCATCATGGGGTTGGGGACGGAGCCCAACGCGAAGAACGCGCGGTAGAGAATGCCGTGCGAATCGAGGATCACGAGGCGCGGTTTCGCGCCGTTGCCAGCCACGCCGCGATTATAGGTGCCCGCTCCCGGGCGGGGCCCGGGAGTGCCGCCCGGCTATACTGCGCGCACTCTCCCGCTGGAGCGCCCGATGGCCCGTCCCGTCCTCCGTACCGCCCTCTGTGACCTGCTCGGAATCGAGTACCCCTTTGTCCTCGCCGGCATGGGGCCGGTCGCCGGCGGCATCGTCGGCCCCGTGGCGACCGCCGAGCTTGCCGCCGCCATCTCCAACGGGGGCGGCCTCGGTGTGCTCGGCGGCAGCGGCTACGGCCCGGAGCGCCTGTGCGAGGAGATCAACAAGGTCCGCGGCCTCACTGACAAGCCATTCGGCGTTGACCTCCTCCTGCCCGCCAACTACATGGGCGCCGCCGCCGACAGGCCGCCCCCCGCCGACCCCCGCGAGCTGGTTCCCGCCGAGGTCCGCAACGGCCTCCGCAACATGCTCGCCTCCATGGACGTGCCCTGGATCGAGGCTCCGCCCGTCGAGACCGAGACCCGCCCCACCCTCCAGGGCAAGCGCGCGGGCATGTCCGACGCCCAGATGGAGGTCGTCATCGAGGAGCAGGTGCCCGTCTTCGCCGCGGGGCTCGGAAGCCCCGCTCCCTGGCTCGATCGGCTGCACGACAACGGCACCGTCGTCCTCTCCCTCGTCGGCAACGTCAAGAACGCGAAGCGCGTCGCCGAGGCCGGGGTCGATGCCGTCGTCACGCAGGGCACCGAGGCCGGGGGACACACCGGTCGCATCGGTACCCTCCCGCTTGTCACCCAGGCGATCGAGGCCATCGACCCCGTTCCCGTCATTGCCGCCGGCGGTATCGGCAGCGGCCGCGGCATGGCCGCCATGCTTGCCGCCGGCGCGGCGGGCGTCTGGGTGGGCACCGCCTTCCTCGTCTCCGAGGAGGCCAACCAGCCTCCCGCCCAGCTGAAGCGCATCCTCGACGCCACCGAGGAGGACACGAAGATCACGCGCCTCTACAGCGGCAAGACCATGCGCAACATTCGCAATCCCCTCATCGATGCCTGGGAAGACAGCGGCCTCCGCGCCCTCCCCATGGGCGTCCAGGGGATCGTCGTGCGCGACATGGCCCACTCCCTCCGCCAGGCCGGACGCGAGGACCTGCTCATGAACGCCGCCGGCCAGATCGCCGGCATGCTCGACGAGGTCCGCCCCGCCTCCGTCATCATGGAAGAGATCATCGGCGAGACGGTCGAGATACTGTCCGACCGGCTCCCCGCCACCGTTACCGCCAGCGTGGAGGCGTAGCCATGCCCGAGGGACCGCTCGCGAACGTCCGCGTCCTCGAATTCACCGACGAGATCGGGGCCTACTGCGGCAAGCTCTTCGCCGACCTCGGCGCCGACGTCATCAAGGTCGAGCCTCCCGCCGGCGAGTCCCAGCGCCAGACCCCGCCCTTCCTCGACGGCGACCCGGGCCCCGACGCCAGCATCGCCTTCTGGGCGCAGAACACCTCGAAGCGCTCCCTCGCGCTCGACCTTCACGACGAAGCCTCCCTCGCGCGCGCCCGCGAACTCGCCCTCGGCGCTGACATCATCATCGAGGACCACCTGCCCGGCTCCCTTGCCAGCGTTGGGCTCGGCTACGAAGACCTCCGTGGCGAACGCCCCGACCTCGTCTACACGTCCATCACCGGCTTCGGCCAGACCGGCCCGCACGCCAACTTCGCCTACAGCGACATCGTCGGCCAGGCGATGGGCGGCGTCATGACCCTTGCCGGCCAGCCCGAGGACCCGCCCAACATCATCTACGGCAACCAGGGCAACATCTGCGCCAGCATCCAGGCCGCCCAGGGCACACTCGTCGCGCTGCACCACGCCGAGCGCACCGGCCAGGGTCAGCACGTCGATGTCTCCGTGCAGGAGGCCCTCTCCCTGCCCCAGGAGACGGCCATGATGATGTGGGACTTCCAGCGCACCAACCGCGTGCGCACCGGCCCCCTCGGCCTCCTCCGCATGCCCATCCCCGGCGTCGGCGTCTACCCGACCAAGGCCGGGTACGTGATGGCCTACATCACCGCCCCCGGCGGCGCCGACTTCCCCGAGGTCGTCGCCTGGATGGACGAAGCCGGCTTCGAGCACGACCTCAACGACGAGGCCTACGCCGAGCTCGTGCAGGGCATGAACCTGCGCTTCCTCGCCCAGATCCTCTCCGATCCCGAGTCGGCCGCGGGCGCCGCCGGGCAGCTCGCCCACATCAACGAGGTGTTCGCCCAGTTCCTCGCCACCATGACCGCCCTTGAGGCGTACGAAGAAGGCCAGCGCCGGCGCCTCCTCGTCGGCCTCGTCTCGACTCCGAGAGACCTCGTCGAGAACGCCCAGCTCCGCGACCGCGACTGGTACCAGCCCCTCCCCGTCGACTCGCGCGAGGTCGAGTTCCCCGGCCCGCCCTACCGCCTTTCCGCCACCCCCGCCACCGTCGCCTCCCCGCCCGCCCTCGGCCAGCACCCCGACGCCGGCTGGAACGCGACCCCCGCCCGTCCCGTCACCGCCCCGTCCCGTCCCCCCCGCCCCCTCGAAGGCGTGCGCGTGGCCGACTTCTCCTGGTTCGGCGCCGGACCAATCGCCGGGCAAACCCTCGCCTCCTTCGGCGCCGAGGTCGTGCGCGTCGAGTCCGAGGCCCGCATCGACTCCCTCCGCATCGTCGAGCCCGTCGCCCTCAACGAGGACGGCTCGAAGATGAGCGACACCTACAACGCCTCTGGCTACTTCAACAACTTCAACGCCGGCAAGCTCAGCTTCCTGCTCGACCTCAACACCGAGCGCGGCCAGGAGATCGCCTACCGCCTCATCGAGCGATCCGACATCTTCATGACCAACTTCACCCCGCGCGTGCTGGAGAAATGGAACCTCCTCTACGAGCACGTCTCCGCCGCCAACCCCCGCATCGTCGCCGGATACGCGCCCATGCAGGGCATGGTCGGCCCCCACCGCGACTTCCTCGGCTTCGGCGCCGTGCTCACGCCCATCACCGGCATCAGCGAGCTCTCCGGCTTCCCCCACCACCCGCCCATCGGCATCGGTACGAACTACCCCGACTACGTGGTCAACCCCGGGCACCTTGCCTTCGCCCTCCTCGCTGCCCTCCGCCACCGCGACATAACCGGCGAGGGCCAGCTCGTCGAGATGCCCCAGATCGAGTCAGTCGTGAACGCCCTCGCCCCCGCCATCCTCGACTACACCGCCAACGGTGTCGTCCAGACCCGCACCGGCAACCGCAACCCCGTCGCCGCCCCCCACGGCGCCTTCCGCTGCGCCGACGACCCCACATCCGAGGGCTCCGAGGACCGCTGGATCGCGATCGCCTGCCGCAGCGACGAGCAGTGGGCGGCCGTCTGTGACGCTTTCGGCCAGGTCGGGTCCGCCACCGACCCCCGCTTCGCCACCCACGAGGCCCGCAAGGCGAACGAGGACGCCCTCGAAACCCTGCTCAGCCTGTGGACCGCCGACCGTCGCGCCGAGGACGTCATGGCCGACCTCCAGGCGCGCGGCGTTCCCGCCGGCGTCGTCCAGAACGCCCAGGACATCCTCGACAAGGACCCGCACATGCGGGAGCGCGCCTACTACCAGTACCTCGACCACCCCGAGACGGGCCGCAGCGCCTACGACGGCGCCTGCGCCCGCCTCAGCGAGACGCCCGGCGTCCACCAGTGGGCCGCCCCCCTCTTTGGCCAGCACACCGACGCAGTCTGCCGCCGCATCCTCGAATTGAGCGACGACGAAGTTGCCGCCCTCCTGGTCGAGGGCGTCCTGGCCTAGGAGCCGGCTGCTGGCGCCTCGGTTTCGGCTTCAGCCCTGGTGTGCTCCTCGGCCGACTCGGTCTTCTCCTCGGCAAGTCTGGGGGCGGGTGGCGTCCAGGTCTTCAATCCCTGCACGACCTCACGGTAGAACTCGTCCACGAGCTTCTCGACATCGCTGACGAAGCTGCCTGATCCTGTTCGCCTCTTCGAACTGACCTTGCGCGTCTCTACGACGGAGAACGAACGAGGAAGGCGGTCGGTGCCCCCTAGAAGGGTCTTCGAGTCACCGCGCACTACCCCGAGGAGTTCTGAGTCTCCAAATTGCGTCCGCTCAAAGGCCGCATCAAGGCGAAGCGAGTCGGGTGCTGACCTGAGTTGCCGGAGCAGCCAGTTAAGCCGTGCGGTTGAACGGGCAAGCCCCGGTGCGTCCAGTGTGACCGCAACCGAGGCAACCATGGATTTAAGGTCTGCGCTGACGGCCAGAGGGGCGATGGCATTGGGAATCGCGATCGCGCCAGAAAGAGTTCCCTGGTCCGTCAGTTCCCGTGTCAGAGCGTTCGTACGAAGGGCCGGATCCTGGGCCTCCTTGCGCGTCAAAACAGGGTGGACATCCCCGCCAAGTCGCGCTGCCAGACTCAGGCTGATGTGTTGAAGCAGTTGCTCCCATCGCATCGCAACACTGGCTGCTTCGGGATCTCCGCGTGTGAGCGTTCCTTCCCGAATGTTCGCCCGGAGGGCTGTCCAATCGGGGCCCATGTCATCGAATGCCTTGGCTCCCGAGCCGTCGTACTGCAGGTAGCGGATGAGCTCACTGAGTATCCAGTCCTGCTCCGGATCCTCGATGCCGATGTGGTCGTTGGCTCTGAGGGCGGTGGACAGGATGCGCGACCAGGACAAGTGGTGCAGGGGAGTCCTGCGATAGCGGACCTTGTTGACCTCGACCGGATGCTGGCCGTAGACGGGGACGAGCTGGTTGCTAATCGTGAGAAGCCCGTCGAACCCTTCCTGTTTGACCACGTCCAGATAGGCCTCGACTTGCTCCTGGCCAAGTTCTGCTTTGCCAGTCTTTACCTCAACGAGCAGCGTCCAGGTTCGCTTTCCCCGTACGACGCGTATCGCGCCGTCGACACGCACCTTCCTCCCGTCGGCAAGTTCAAACGGGACTTCACAGAAAGCCGACACCTTTCCTGAAGGGGCGCCCAGTGGCTTCAGGAGTTCACGTTCGAACTCATGGACGGTGGTCAAGACGGCCAGGAGGGCGGAGGTACCGCGGCGTTCCTGTTCCTCTGCACCCTTGATGCCCGAAATGGGTATGAGTCGCGCCTCGTGCCAGTTCTCGTCGCTCATTCCAAGTGGTCCTTTCTACACAAAGGCCGGAGTTTATCGCAGCCTGTGTTGCCTCACATCCCAAGTCCCCGCCCGCCCCTACCCCCGCCCCCGCGTATCATCATCGCTCGCACTCACACCGGCGGGCCGCGCCCGCCAATCTGACCACGCACGGAGACGAACGCCATGGGACTTCGCACGCCGGCTGAATACCTCGAATCGCTCAAGGACGGACGCACCGTCTACTACCGCGGCGAGCGCGTCGATGACGTGACCACCCACCCCGTAATCTCCAAGGCCGCCAAGCACGCCTGCGTCGACTACGAGATGGCCGAGGAGCCCGAATTCAAGGACCTCACCATCATCGACGAGGAGGACGAGCCCTACGCCCGCTACTTCAAGGTCCCCCGCAGCAACGACGACCTGCTCAAGCGCTCACAGCTGATCGAGGCATCCACCGCCCGTGGCAAGACGCTCGTGCCCCTGGTGAAGGAGATCGGCAGCGACGCCCTCTTCGGCCTCATGCGCATCACCCGCGCTGTCGACCAGGCCCGCGAGACCTCCTACCGCGCCCGCCTCGACGAGTTCTACCGCCACTGTCGCGACAACGACCTGACCATGTCCGTTGCCCAGACCGACGTGAAGGGCGACCGCTCCGCCGGCCCCGGCGGCCAGCCCCATCCCGACTATTACCTCCGCATCGTCGAGCGCCGCCCCGACGGCATCGTTGTACGCGGCGCCAAGACCCATACGAGCTGCACGACCAACGTGAACGAGGTCATCGTGCTGCCCACCCGCGCCATGTCAGAGGCCGACGCCGACTACGCCGTCGCCTTCGCCGTGCCGCCCGACACGCCCGGCCTCAAGCTCGTCGCCAGCCCCTACGGCGGCTGGTCCAAGAACAGTTTCGAGAATCCCCTCAGCGCCGACCGCAAGATGATGGAGACCACCACCATCTTCGATGACGTGTTCGTGCCCAACGAGCGCGTCTTCCTCGCCGGCGAGCACCAGTTCGCCGCCCCCCTCGCCCTCGGCTTCGTCGAGTACCACCGCTTCACCGCCGTCTCCTACAAGCTCCCGCTCGTCGATGCGCTCGTCGGCGCCGGCCAGCTCATGGCCGACATGAATGGCATCACCCGCGCCGGCCACATCCGCGAGAAGCTCGTCTGGCTCGTGAGCTACGCCGAGACGGTGCGCGCTCTCATCGAGATGGCCGCCCTCCGCGGCGCCCCCGACGAGGAGGGCATCTACGCCCCCGACGCCATGACCACCAACATCGCCAAGTACCACTTCGCGCACCACTACCACGAGGCCCTGCAGCACGTGCAGGACATCGCCGGCGGCTCGCTCGTCACCGCTCCCGGTCTCGAGGACTTCGAGAACGACGAAACCGGCGACCTGCTGCGCCACTACCTCGGCGGGCGCGAGGGCGTCGACGGCGAGGCGCGCATGCGCGCCATGAACATGGTCAGCGACCTCACCACCGGCGACTTCGGCGGCTATCATGCGGTCCTGGCCATCCACGCCGAGGGTTCCCTCGAGGCGGAGAAGCTCATGATCGCCCGCGCCTACGACGGTCGCCGCACGCTCAACTACGCGAAGCAGCTCGCCGGCATCGAGTAATGAGCGCGACGCTCCTGCTGACACACGAAGAGATTCAGCAGGGCGTCCGCGCGCTCGCCGGTCAGGTCGCCGAGGGCTTCCCCGCCGGCGACATCCCCATCGTCTGCGTTGACACCGCCGCCTGCCGCTTCTCCGGTGACCTCGCGGGCGTGCTCGACCGGGACCACGGCCGCGCGTCGCGCATCACGCACATCCGCCCCAAGGCCCCCGAGCCGTTCCCGGACCACGTCCTGGAGGGCTTCAACCTCGTCGTCGACACGCTCTTCGATACGGGCCGGACGTTCCAGTTGCTGGAGGCCATCCCCGGCCTCCGCACCACCCTCTGCGTCAAGGACGAGGTCGACCCGCGCCACTGGCGTTTCCCCGACTGGTGGGCCTACCTCGTGCCGAACGTCTACATCCACGGCTACGGCCTCGACGACCTCGAAGGGCTCAGCCGCGACCTCGACGATATCGTGACCGATGAGCCCCTGGCTTCCGGCGCTCGGGTCGTCCTGCGTGAACAGGTCGAGGCGCGTATCCAGGCTTAACCGCCACTCTCCCCGGTCCTTCCCCTGCCCGGTACACTGCCCCCGTGGCCGGCCTCGAGATTCCGCTGTTCCCGCTGCGCGCGGTGCTCTTTCCGGGACACGAGCTGCCCCTCCAGATCTTCGAGGAGCGCTACAAGACCATGGTCCAGGAGCTGCTCGAAAGTGGCGGCGTCTTCGGTGTCATCCTCATCAAGCACGGGCGCGAGGTCGGCGGCTCCGCCGTCCCCTACGACGTCGGCACAACCGCCGTCATCGAGGAGCACCGCGAGCTTCCCGGTGGCCGCTACCAGCTCGACACGCGCGGCCGCGACCGCTTCCGCCTCGTGCGCATGCTCGAACCCCGCCCCTACCCCTACGGCGAGATCGAGTTCCTCGACGACGCCTACGACCCCGGCGATGTCCAGTTGAAGGCCGCCTTCGAGACCGCCCGCGCCACCTTTCCCGTCTACCTCCGCCTCGCCCTCGCCCTCTCCGACCAGTGGGCCCGCGACCTGAGTCTGCCCAGCGAGCCCCACCGCTTCGTCAACACCGTTGCGCCCTGGCTGCAGGTGGAAGAAGAGGGCAAGCAGCGCCTCCTCGAGATCGAGTCCGCCGCCGACCGCCTCGGGCAGCTCGCCGAACAGCTCGACGGGCTCATCTCCCGCATCCGCGAGCAGGTCGATAACCACCACCGGCAGCGGTTCGCCACCCTGAGTGCGACCAGCTAGAGCCCTCTCGCGCGCGCTTCGCGCCCCCGCAGGCGCTGCGGCGCTCTCGGGAGGAGCGCTCGTCGCCGGGATCGTGCTGGCCGCCCTCGCTGCCGGCCACGGCCCCCTCCCCGGCGACCTCTCCGCCAGCCGCACGGTTCAGGACTGGCCCTTCCCCGGCCAGACCTTCTCCGACGTGCTCCGCTTCATAAGCGCTACCGAGGTCGTCGTCGCCATCGGCGCCGTGCTCGCGGTTGTGGCCTTTCTCGCCGGACGCCGCCGCCCCGCCCTCGCCTTCGCCGCCGGCCTCGCCCTCATGGTGCTGCTCCAGTTCCTCGTCAAGGAGTTCGTCGACCGCCCCCGGCCCACGACCGACCTCGTCGATCTGCGCGCCGGCTACACCAGCCCCAGTTTCCCCTCCGGCCACACCATGAGCCCGACCTACCTTTACGGCTTTCTCGCCGCTGCTGCCCTCGCCTCGCCCCTCCCCGCTGGCGCCCGGGCTGCGACTGCGGGTGGTGTCGTTGCCTTCCTCGCGCTCGGCGGACTGGCCAACGTCTGGCTCGGCGTGCACTGGTCCAGCGACGTCATTGGCGGCTACCTCTGGGCGCTCGCGGTGCTCGTTCCCGCTGCCACCGCCGCCGCCTCCAACCGTCCGTAAGCGTCCCTCGCGTAGACTCCGCCCTCGTGGAGATTGATGTCGCCCTCAGGGCGGCCGCCGCCATCGCCGGAGCCGCCGCGCTCGGTCAGATCATCTCCCGCCGCTTCCCCATTCCCCTCCCCCTCTTCCTCCTCGGGGCCGGCCTCCTCCTCGGCCACGACGGCCTGAACGTCGTCCGGACCCACGAGCTGCAGGAGCTGGTGCGAATCGTCGTCGTCCTCGCCGTCGCCCTCATCGTCTTCGAGGGCGGCACTGCCCTGCGCCTCGCCTCCCTGCGCACGCTCGCGCCCGTCGTTCGTAACGTGATCGTGCTTGGCCTCTTCATCACGCCCTCCGTGGGGGCCGTCGCCGCCTGGCTCTTCCTCGATTTCGACTGGCGCATGGCCTTCCTCTTCGGCGCCCTCGTGACCGTCACCGGGCCGAGCGTGCTCACGCCCCTCCTCCGCTCCATCCGCGTCGACGACCGCCTGCGCAACATCCTCGCCAGCGAGGGCGTGATCATCGACCCGTTCGGCGCGCTCCTCACGCTGTTCCTCCTCGAAATCGTCCTCGCCGAGACGCTCAACGTTGCCGGACCCACCTGGTGGGTGATCGAGCGCCTCCTCATCGGCCTCGCCATCGGGGCGGCCGGCGCCTTCGTCGTCTGGGCCATGTCGCGCTTCGTGAAGCGGCTGGGCGGACGCGAGATGGCGCTCCTCGTCATCGGGGCCGCCGTGGCCGCCTTCGCCGCGGCCGAGTCGTTGGCCCACGAGTCGGGCCTCGTGGCGATGGTCCTGATGGCCATCGCCATCGGCAACATCCGCCTGCCCCAGCGCGAGCGCGTCGACGACCTGCAGGAGTCGGTCACCGTCTGGCTGATCGCCAGCGTCTACGTGCTGCTCGCCGCCGGCATCAGCATCGACGACCTCACCGGCCTCTGGCCCGAGGGCCTCATCGTCGTCGGCATTCTCGCCCTCATCGGCCGGCCCCTCCTCATCGTGCTGGCCAGCATCCGCTCCGGGCTCAATTGGCGCGAGCAGGCCTTCCTCTCCGCCGTCGCCCCCCGTGGCGTGGTGGCCGCCTCGCTCGCCGGCGTCGTCGCCGTCGAGGCCAGCTCGCTCGCCGGCAGCGACGCCTCCCGCCTGGTCGCCATGGTCTTCGTCGTCATTCTCCTCACCATCGGAATACAATCCGCCTATGCGGGAGCCCTCGCGCGACTCCTCCGGGTCCAGCCCATGACCACCGTCGTTGCCGGCGCCGGCGAGGTCGGAAGGCGAGTCGCTACCCTGATCGCGGGCTCGGGCGAGCCCGTCCTCGTCGTCGAGACAGACGAGGAAGCCGTCCTGCGTGCCCGCGAGGAGGGCCTCGAAGTCCTCATCGGTGATATCTCCGATACCGCCGTGCTGGAGAAGATCCGCCTCCACGAGGCCAAGGCGCTCCTCCTCGCCACCCCCGACGACGCCCGCAACCTGCTCGCCGCCCAGCTCGCGCGCTCCAAGTTCAACTGCGAGTCCGTATTCGTCCGCGTGAACGACGTCGCCAACATCGAGGCGTTCCAGAAGCTGGGCGTCGTGCCCGTGAGCCAGTCGGAGGCGGTCGCCTCTGAGCTTGCCCGCATGGTCGCCGGCCCGATGTTCCAGGACATCCTCGCCCAGGTCGCCGAGGACGTGACGGTCGCCCGCGTGGTCGTGACCTCCGCTTCCGCTCAGCGCGAGATCCAGGCAATCCCCGAGCTCCGCGGCACGCTCGTCGTGCTCGTGACCCGCGGGAGCGACTCAGTCATCCCCAACGGCCGCACCGAGTTGCGCCTGGGCGACATCGTCACGATCTTCGGCAGCCTCCAGGATCTCGGCGTCGCTCGCGGCGGCCTCTCCGTGGTCCCCGACCCCGAACCCATCATCTCGTAGCCGCGCCCGTCTCCAACCGCTACGATCGAAGTGTGCGGCTGCTTCTTCTGCTTCTGCTCCCCGTCCTCGTCTCGCTCATCGGGCTGGTGTTGCGCACCTGGCTCTCGATGCGCATGGGCGAGCGCAACCGCATCCTCGATGCCACCGTCACGGACGTCCGCTCCTCCCCCGCCGACTCGGAGAACCGCGAAGCGGGAGCCCGCCCGCGTGCGGGCCGGCGCGAACGGCCTCCGTGCGGGCGCTACAACCTGCATCTGCTCTTCCGGTTGGTCGGCAGCGAACAGGGATGCCGCCACTGCGCCGCCATCGAGCAGGCCCGCTACGAGGAAGACGCCGCCGCCGCGGTCGATGCCGCCGAGCAGGCCCTGCGGGGCGACCGCCCCTAGCGCGCCGCCACCGCCGAAAGCCGCGCCCGCTCCACCTCGCCCGGTAGCGCCTCCAGGACCGTGTCGATATCCGCCTCGGTCGTGCCCTCGCCCAGGCTGAAGCGCACGCTGCCCGCCGCCCGCCGGATGGGGACGCCCATCGCCAGCAGCACGTGCGATGGCTCCCACATGGCGTTCGAGCAGGCGCTGCCCGTGCTCGCGGCGATGCCGCGCGCATCCAGCCGCGCCACCAGGTCGTCCCCCTCAATGCCGTCGAAGGAGATGTTCAGGTTGTTCGGCAGGCAGTTCTCCTGGCACCCGTTCGTCTCCGCGTCGGGGACTGCTGCCAGCACGCCCTCCCGCAACCGCTCGCGCAGCGCCCGCACCCGCGACGCTCGCGCTTCCACGCCCGCGCTGGCCAGTTCGAGCGCTTTCGCCGTGCCCGCGATGCCGGCCACGTTCTCAGTGCCCGCCCGCTTCTGCATCTCCTGGCCACCGCCCAGCAGCAGTGCATGGAAGGGTGTTGCCCGCCGCAGGAAGAGCACCCCGCTCCCCTTCGGCCCCCCGAACTTGTGCGAGGACAGGCTCAGCGCATCGATGCCCAGCGCCTGCACGTCGACCGGTGTCCAGCCGAGCGCCTGTACGGCGTCCGTGTGCAGCATCACGCGGTGTCGCTGGCGGACTGCGTATTCCCGCAGGATCGCCGCCAGTTCCGCCACCGGCTCGATCGTGCCCACCTCGTTGTTCGCCAGCATCACGCTTGCCAGCACGGTGTCGGGGCGAAGCGCTCGCTCGAACTCCGCCGGGCTCACGTGCCCGAAGCCGTCGCACCCGATCGTCGTCACCTCGAACCCCAGCTCCTCCAGGAACTGGGACGCGTGAATCGCCGCGTGGTGCTCGATCGCTGTCGTGATCACGTGAGAGCCCGCCCCCGCCCGCCGCATCGCGTAGGCGATGCCCAGCATCGCCGTGTTGATCGCCTCCGTCCCCCCGCTCGTGAAGAGCACCTCCGAGGTGCGGGCGTTGAGGCAGTTCGCGACCGTTTCGCGCGCTTCGTCCACCGCCTCCTGCGCGACGCGCCCTGCCTCGTAGTGTCCGCTGGGGTTGCCGAAACGCTCGCCCAGGAAGGGCAGCATCGCCTCCCGCGCTTCCGGGCGCAGGGGCGTTGTCGCGGCGTGATCGAGGTAGACCATCCGCTTCAGCCTAGCAGAGCGCCGCCTCCCGTTCGCCCGGAAGCGTGGTCGCTAGAACTGGTAGTAGAGCCCGAACTGCCCCGCCCCGATGGGCGCGTTCGGCCCTGAGGAGGAGATCGCCACCACCCCCAGCACCAGCACCAGCATCCCGAAGCCAAGCAGGCACGATACGACCGCCTGCACCGGCGGCGCCCCCGTCGCCGACTGCACTGCGTAGATCATCGCCACCAGCAGCAGCGCCAGCGGCATCAGCGCGAACAGCGGGTACAGCACGGGGACGAACATCCCCACCGAGAGCGCCAGCGGCGCCGCTGCGTAGCCCATCGTCCGTACGATCGCGAGCAGGTCCACCTGCACGCGGAAGAACTGCACCATCAGCACGTAGACGAGGAGCGACGTCGCCCCGTACATCGCCGCCAGGAACAGCGATCCCAGCAGGAAGCCGTTGACGAAGGCGTTCGGCGGGGAGAGCTCCGAGACCTCCCAGTGGAGCCACGCGCCGAGTCCCGCAAGCAGACAGGCCCCGCCCGCCACGACCAGCGCCGAACCCAGCTCACGCTCGTCGTCCCGCACTTCGTCGAACACGGACGTGTCCAGGAACAGCATCCGCAGCAGCCGGTCCACCGTCAGTCTCGCCGGGCGCAAGTCGATGCTGGCGATCCCGTGCAGTACCCGTTGCAGCAGCTCCGAAGCGCGCCTCACAGCCTTCAGCCTCATGCACTCCCGTGCCCGCGCCCGCCTCCTGACGGTGCGCATGCCCAATCCTTGTGTCCCGGGGGATGCGTCCCGGTACGGCTCCGCACTCTAGCACAGGCCTGCGTTGGGGCTGCCTTAGCCGCTGGCGATGGGGCGCTTCGCGGGCATTCCAGGCCGCCTCGGATACCGCGATGGTGTCGGACCAGTCTTGCGGAAGAGCTGCACCGACATCCGCCCGGAAATCTCCTCGCGCATCCCTTCCGTGCCGGTGTGCTCGCAGGCGAGGGCGGCCATGGCGGCTTCCGCCTCCCCGAGTTCCGCCTCCCCCCGCGAGCCCTTCACTGCTGCGACCGTCCCGCCCGTGGCTGCCAGTGGCGCGGTGTACTCCAGCAGCACCGGCAGGGGCGCGACCGCCCGCGCGACCACGAGACTGGCGCTATCCCGCAACATCCCCCGACCCGCCTCCTCCGCCCGCTCCCCGTGCGCCGTCACGTTGTCGAATCCGAGTGTCGCCGCCATCTCTGTCAGCAACTCCGCGCGCTTCTTCCTTGCCTCCACCAGGTGGACCTCCACGTCCGGGGCGACCGCCGCGATCACCAGCCCCGGGAAGCCGCCCCCGCTCCCCACGTCCACCACCACACCCCGCCTCGGGGCCCCCGCCAGGCGGTACGTCTCAAGCGACTCCGCGTAGTGGCGTGCCACCACGTCCTCGCCCGTCACGGTGGTCGTCTGCACGGGCGCTGCGGCCAGGATCTCGGCGTGGCGGCGCAGCAGCGGCAGCCAGCGCCCGGGCTCGTCCAGGTCGGGGAAAAGTGCGGGGAGTATTTCCCACTCAAGCATCGTATTTCCCCCCGGATTGATGGACGCCCGGCCGGTCCCTTGGGCAGGCGCATGGTACGATGCTTGAATGAGTGATCAGCCGGGGACAAGTGCCTCCATAACGCTTGGCGAGGCGCTTGAGGAATACCTCGGAACCCTCGCGCCTGAAGCCCACAACAACGCCTCTCCCTTCGTCCGCCGCTACGTTGAGCATGCCGGCCACGATACCGCCGTCGCCGCCCTGACTGGCGCCCGCGTCGAGTCCTATGCCGAGTCGCAGATCCAGATCTCCGACCCCGCCGCGCCCAAGCGGGTTGCCGCCCTCAAGGCCTGGTTTCAGTACCTGAAGAAGCGGAGCTACGTCGAGAAGAACTACGGCGTGCATATCCGCCTGCGTCGCTCCGCGGGACGCGCCGTGGCCGCTCACGCGGTCAACGAAGCCCCCATTGAGATGACCGCCGAGGGCATCACGAACCTCCAGGGCGAACTCGACAAGCTTGAGGGCCATGTGCCCGATCTCGTGAAGGCCATCTCCCTTGCCCGCGAGGACAAGGATTTCCGCGAGAACGCACCCCTTGAGGCCGCCCGCGAGGCGCTCGCGTTCAACGAGACCCGTCGCCGCGAGATAAACGCAACGCTCCGCCGTGCCGTCGCCGTTGATGAAGGCGCTTCCCCCGACGATCGTTCGACCATCGGGTCCACCGTCCAGGTCACCCGGATCGATAACGACCGCGACATGGAGTACAAGCTCGTGAGCGCGCGCGAGGCGAACGCCGCCGACCGCAAGATCTCGGTTGAGTCGCCGGTCGGCAAGGAACTCCTGGGCCGTCGCGCCGGTGACGAGGTCACCGTCTCGGTGCCCTCGGGAGTGGTGCAATTCCGCGTAACCGGCGTCAGCAAGTCCTGACGCTCCTGCCCGTCCTCCCCTAACAGCAGTCGTCCTTGTATCCGCAACGCCGGCAGACAGCCAGGCGCGATCCCTTGATCGCCGAGAGCGGGCCGAGGCAACGCGGGCACGTCTGCAAGGGAATCTCAGCCATCGTTCCTCCCGTGTAGTCGGCCCTTTGCCGGTGTCCTGCCCGGCAAAGGCTATTCTGCTTACCCTGGAGGACAATTTCTACCTCCAGCGAGCAAGTCCCGCCCCTCCTTTTTCACAGAGTCGACAATCGAGGGCTACAATGCGGCGGGCTTGCAACGGCTCCGGAAACCCGGGCCGTACCCAGAAGACTTCACAGCGAGGACCAGAATGACTTCGAACCAGTATTGGTGGCCGGATCAGTTGAACCTGAAGGTTCTCCGACAGAATTCCCCCCTGTCGGATCCGATGGGCGAGGACTTTGACTACGCCGAGGCGGTCAAGAGCCTTGACGTCGATGCGCTGAAGCAGGACATCGAGGAGGTCATGACGACCTCGCAGGACTGGTGGCCGGCCGACTACGGCCACTATGGGCCCCTCTTCATCCGCATGACCTGGCACGCCGCCGGCACCTACCGCATCAGCGACGGCCGCGGAGGTGGCGGCTCGGGCCACCAGCGCTTCGCGCCCCTGAACAGCTGGCCCGACAACGCGAACCTCGACAAGGCCCGCCGCCTGCTCTGGCCGGTCAAGCAGAAGTACGGCCGCAGCCTCTCCTGGGCCGACCTCATCATCTTCGCCGGCGACTGCGCCCTGGAGTCGATGGGCTTCAAGTCCTTCGGGTTCGCCTTCGGCCGTCCCGATGTCTGGGAGGCCGACGAGACCGACTGGGGCGCTGAGGGCGAGTGGCTCGCCGACGAGCGCCACGACGCCGACGGCGAGCTCCAGGGCCCCCTCGGCGCCGACCACATGGGCCTCATCTACGTGAACCCCGAGGGCCCGAACGCCAACCCCGACCCCCTCGCAGCGGCACGGTACATCCGCCAGACGTTCAAGCGCATGGCCATGAACGACGAGGAGACGGTTGCCCTCATCGCCGGCGGTCACACCTTCGGCAAGGCCCACGGCGCCCACACCGACGACCTGGTCGGTCCCGAGCCCGAGGGCGCGGGCGTCGACGAGCAGGGGTTCGGCTGGACCAACGGCGCAGGCACGGGCATGGGCAACGACACCGTCACGAGCGCCCTCGAAGGCGCCTGGACCAACAACCCCGTCCAGTGGGACAACAACTTCCTCGAGAACCTCTACAACCTCGAGTGGGAGCTGACCACGAGCCCGGGCGGGAAGTCGCAGTACACGCCCGCGAGCGCAGTGGCCACGGTGCCGGACGCGCACGATCCCTCGAAGACGCACGCCCCCTTCATGCTCACCACCGACCTCTCCCTGAGGATGGATCCGGACTACGAGTCGATCTCAAGGCGTTTCCTTGAGAACCCCGGCGACTTCGAAGATGCCTTCGCCCGGGCCTGGTTCAAACTGATCCACCGCGACATGGGCCCCCGCAGCCGCTATGTCGGGCCGCTGGTGCCGGAAGAGGCCCTGATCTGGCAGGATCCCGTCCCCGCTGTCGACCATGAGCTGGTCTCGGAGCAGGACGTGGCCGACCTCAAGGCCAGCATCCTCGCCTCGGGTCTGTCCGTTTCCCAGCTGGTCTCGACTGCCTGGGCCTCGGCGGCCTCTTTCCGCGGCACCGACAAGCGGGGCGGAGCGAACGGCGCCCGCATCCGCCTCGCCCCCCAGAGGGGCTGGGAGGTAAACGACCCGGCTCAGCTCGACACGGTGCTGCAGGCGCTGGAGCAGGTCCAGGCGGACTTCGACAGCTTGCAGAGCGGCGGCAAGCGAGTCTCCCTCGCTGATCTGATCGTGTTGGCCGGGTGCGCCGGCATCGAGCAGGCCGCCCGCAACGCCGGTCACGACGTGCAGGTTCCCTTTACGCCGGGACGCACCGACGCCTCCCAGGAGTGGACCGACGAGGAGTCGTTCGCCGTCCTCGATCCCACCGCCGATGGGTTCCGCAACTACATCCAGGCGGGCCAGGAAGGGACCGCGGAGGAGCTGCTGGTGGAGCGGGCCTACCTGCTCACGCTCAGCGCTCCCGAGATGACGGCCCTCGTTGGCGGTCTGCGCGTTCTCGGCGCGAACACTGGCCAGTCCTCGCACGGCGTTCTCACCGACCGCCCCGGAACGTTGAGCAACGACTTTTTCGTGAACCTGCTCGACATGAGCACCGACTGGGAACAGTCCTCCGGTTCGGACGACGTGTTCGAGGGTCGCGACCGCGGAACCGGTGAGGTCAAGTGGACCGGCACCAGGGTCGACCTGGCCTTCGGTTCCAATTCCGAGCTCCGGGCGCTCGCGGAGGTCTACGGATGCGACGACGGCCAGGGTCAGTTCGTGAGCGACTTCGTGGCCGCGTGGGACAAGGTCATGAACCTGGATCGCTACGACCTGGCGTAATCGCCGAGCGGTCTCGCACCAGTCCTGAGAGGCGCACCCCGTGGGTGCGCCTCTCTTCGATCTGCCTGCACGGGCCCGCTGCGTCACAATCGTCCTGTGCGCCGCCTCCCTGCCTTCCTCGCCATTGCGGCCCTTCTCGCCCTCGCGGCCTGCGCCGACCCCGGCGTCCCCGCCCCCACGGGCGTCCCCGAGAACGCACCGTTCGTGTCGCAGGACCGTCTCACCTTCTCCCCGAGGGAACTGCAGGTTCGCGCCGGCGAGCGCATCTACTTCTGGAACGGCGAGACCGCCGTCCACAACCTCGTCTTCGACAAGGCAGCCCGTTCCCCCGACATGGAGGCAGGCGACATCTTCGTCTGGCGCTTCGAGACCCCGGGCGAGCACGTCGTCACCTGCGACTACCACCCGCAGATGCGCCTGCGCGTGACCGTCCTGCCATAGTCCCCACGCCCGCGCTCCCGTACGCTAGCGGCCAATCGCTGCGCGGAGGCCGAGCATGGAATTTCAGGACATCCTCTGGGAAGTCGATGAGGACGGGGTCGCCCATCTCACCCTCAACAGGCCCGAGAAGCTGAACGCCATCAGCCTCGATACGCTGGCCGAGGTCGAGCAGGCCATCGCCATGGCCAATGACGACGACAACGTGCGCTGCATCCTGATCACGGGAGCGGGCCGCGGCTTCAGCTCCGGCACCGACCTCACCGCCCGCGGCGGCAATCGCGCTGAGCGGCCCTTTCCCGGCCGCGCCGGCATCACGCGCAGCACGATGCTCTGGCCCGCTTACCTCTACAACTCCAACAAGCCCAGCGTCTGCGCCGTCAACGGCGTCTGTGTCGGCGCCGGCTTCTCCTTCGCCCTCGCCGCCGACATCCGCATCGCCTCCACCGAGGCGCGCTTCAGCGCCATCTTCGTGAAGCGCGCCATCGTCCCCGATTCCGGCGCCAGCTGGCTCCTGCCCCGCCGCGTCGGCATGGAGCACGCCCTCCGCATGATGTACACGGGCCGCATGGTCGGCGCCGAGGAGGCGAAGGAGATCGGCCTTGTCAGCGAGGTTGCCCCCCACGACGAGCTCATGACCCGCGCCGGCAACCTCGCCCGCGAGATTGCCCGCGGCCCCTCCGTCGCCGTCGAGGTCTCGAAGAAGCTGGTGCGGGAGAGCCTCCACCGCGGCATCGAAGAGCAGACCGAGATGGAGAACTTCTACCAGTCCTACATGCAGCAGACCGAGGACGTAAATGAAGGCCGCCTCGCCTTCGTCGAGAAGCGTGAACCCAACTTCCAGGGGCGCTAGCCGGCCAACTCCCGCACGATCCGTCGCAACTCGCGGATAGCCTCGGGCATCCGCGGGCCGTACCACCAGAGCAGCTTCCCATCGACCACCGCCGGCGGCGCGATGCCGGCGAACTCGGGGATGTGCCCCTCGTTGAACCGGTAGGGCTCATCCGGCAGCAGGATCGCATCCGGCTTCAGCGCCGCGACCTCCTCCAGCGTCACCTCCGGGTAGCGTGTCCGCCCAGCCAGTACGTTCGTCCCTCCCGCCGCTTCCAGCACCGAGTCTCCGTAGGTGCCCCCGGCCAGCCCCATCAGGGGGTTTCGCCAGATGGGCACGAACAGCGCCGTCCGCCGCTCCCCGCCCCCCTCCTCGACCGCCGCCCGCACCTCCCCCACCAGCCCCTCCGCCTCCGCTTCCCGCCCCAGCGCGTCCCCAAGTTCGACGATCATCGCCAGCGCTTCCTCCACGCTGTTGGGGTCGGTCAGGAGCACGTTTAGGCCTGCGTCGCGCAGCGCCTCGACGTCCTCGCGGCGGTTCTCCTCCCGGTTCGCGATGACGAGGTCGGGGGCCATGGCCGTGATCGCGGCGATGTCGGGATTCTTCGTCCCCCCGATTGCCGGCACGACCTCGATCTGCCCGGCGGGCTCCTCGCAGAAGCGCGTCCGTCCGCGCAGTGCGTCCCCGCAGCCCAGCCACCACACCAGCTCGGTCAGGCTCGGGACAAGCGAGACGATCCGCTCCGGCGCCATGCCCCGGAGCCTACGACAGCGCGTCCTCGCGCGCTGTGGCTAGCGCGTGGTTGGCGGCTGTGGCGGAGCCGGGTTCGTTACCTCGGCACCGATCACCCGCGGGAAAACCCGCTCCAGCGAGGCCAGGTCCCAGCCCCCCTCGCGGTGGATGGTCGCCTGCTTCGTTGGCATCGTCATCAGCGACACTTCGTCGCCGCCCACCACGAAGTCGCGGCCGTTCACGTTGGATGCCGCGTCCGTGCAGAGATAGACCACGAGCGGGGCCACCATCTCGGGCGCCTGCGCGTCCATCCCCGACATGGCCTGTTCCGCGCCCGTGTCGCCGCTACCGCCACCGCTGTCGCCGCCCTGTCGCGAGGCGCGAGCACGCTGCATCGCCTCGCGCAGCTCGGGGGAGAGCGTCAGCCGCGTGCCCGCCCGTGGACGGATGGCGTTCGCCGTCACCCCGTACCGGCCCAGGTCGAGCGCGAGGGTGCGTGTCAGCCCCACGATCCCTTCCTTCGCGGCCGCGTAGTTCGCCTGCCCCATGTTCCCCAGCCCCGACTCGGAACCCGTGTTCACGATGCGCCCCGAACGCTGCTGCCGGAAGACGATGCTTGCGTGCTTGGTCGTCGTGAAGTGCCCCTTCAGGTGCACGGCGATGACCGAATCCCACTCCGCCTCCGTCATGTTGAAGACCATCCGGTCGCGCAGGATGCCTGCGTTGTTGATAAGGATGTCGAGCCGCCCGAAGTTGTCGAGGGCTGTCTGCACGATGCGCTCGCCGCCCTCCATCGTGGCTACCGAGTCGTAGTTGGCGACAGCTTCGCCGCCCGCGGCCACGATCTCCGTCACAACCTGGTCGGCGGGCGACGCATCCGCCCCCTCGCCCGCTTCGGAACCGCCGAGGTCGTTCACCACGACCTTCGCGCCTTCCTCCGCCAGCAGCAATGCTTCACCGCGCCCAATCCCGCGCCCCGCGCCCGTCACAATCGCGACCCTTCCTTCGAGCCTTCCCGCCATCTGTCACTCCCTCGTGCACAAACATCCCGCCGTCACGGCGGGCCGGGAGCGAATCTACACCGCTACCGGTTACCCGTCAGGCCCGTCCCCGGCGCCCCGCCGGTTGAAACGCGAGCTGGCTCGCTCCACGCCCTCCGCCACGATCGCTTCGACCGCGTCCGCCGCATAGCGGGTGGTCTCCTCCAGGGTCGTCCGCTCCGCCCCCACCGGGTCGGCGAGCACGTAGTTGGCCACGAGATCGGGGTCGCGCGTTGGCTCGTCCCCGTCCAGTGGTCTGCCGATACCGATGCGCACCCGCGCGAACTCCGCTCCAGCCTCCGCGATGATCGACTTCAGCCCGTTATGGCCGCCCGCGCCTCCCCCCTCCCGCAGCCGCACCGCCCCCAGGGGCAGGTCGAGCTCGTCGAACACCACGATCGTGCGCTCCAGCGGCGCGCCGCTCGTTCGCAGCGCCTGCGCCACCGCCCGCCCGCTCTCGTTGACGTACGTGCGCGGCCGCACCAGCGCGACCCGCGCTCCCGCCAGCTCCCCGTACCCGATTCGGATTGAGCGACCCTCGGCCTTCAGCTTCGCCCCTGCCCGGCGCGCAAGCTCGTTCACTGTCCAGGCGCCGGCGTTGTGCCGGTTGCGGCTGTACTGCTCACCGGGGTTCCCCAGGCCCACGACCAGCCAGGCGGCTGGTTCCGCCGGTTTCCGTCGTAACCGCAGGGCCCTTCGCAGCCGCATCGCCTTCCCCGCGCTGTCCGCGCATTCCCTACGCTAAGCGAAACCGCCGAACGTGGTAGAGTCACGCGCGGCCATGCTCATCGACCTCCACTCCCATACTTGGCCCAAGTCCCACGACAGCGTCCTCAACCCCGAGGACCTCATCGTGCGGGCGAAGAACGCCGGCCTCGACGCCATCTGCTTCACTGAGCACGACACCGTCTGGGACCAGCGAGAGGTAGAGGAGCTGCGGGCAAAGCACGACTTCCTCGTCCTCGCCGGCGTCGAGATCAGCACCGACGACGGCCACATCCTCGCGTTCGGCATCGACCGCTACGTCTTCGGCATGCACCGCGCCCCCGAGCTCGCCAACTACGTCGAGCAGGGCGGCGGGGTCATGGTCGCGGCCCACCCCTATCGCCGCCAGATGCCCTGGTTTACCAGCAGCGAGGACAAGTACGAGGCCGCCCTCGAGAAGGCCGGCCGCAATCCCGCCTACGAGTTCTGTGACGCACTCGAAACCCTGAACGGGCGTGGCAGCGATAAGGAGAACGAATTCTCCCGCCGCCTCAGTGAGCGCCTCGAGATGCCCGGCACTGCCGGCACCGACTCCCACGCCATCAGCGACATCGGCAAGTGCGCCACCCATTTCGAGCGCGACATCGAGGACGAGCGCCAGCTCATCGAAGAGATTAAGGCTGGCCGCTTCTACTCCGTCGACCTCCGCACGGGCGACCCGGTGCCCTTCGCCGCCGCCCTCGAGGGCTAGCTCCGCTGTCTCCGATTGCGCCTCGCTTCACACATACCGGATCGGGTTGTACTATGCCCAAGGCCGCTGAAGGTGGCCCAAAGTCACTGCCGAGAGGATCCAGAGCATGACCTACGTCATTACGACGCCGTGTATCGATGTCCAGGACCAGTCCTGCGTCGAGGTCTGTCCAGTCGACTGCATCTACTTTGATGAAGACGGCGACCGCATGCTCTACATCCAGCCAGACGAGTGCATCGATTGCGGCGCTTGCGAGCCCGCATGCCCGGTGACCGCGATCTTCGCCGAGGACGATGTCCCCGAGGAAGAGACCGAGTACACCGCCCTCAATGCGCAGTGGTTCGAGGACAAGGACGCCGTTCGCAACCGCGTCAACGAGCTAAAGCCCGCCTGACCCAACCCCCGGTTCCGCTCCCCGGTCAGTGAGCGCGCAGGCGCGTATCAAGCGCGTCGCCCAGGAGGCGCCATGCCAGACCGACTCACCCTTTCCGCAACCAACCGCACCGTGCTCGGCAAGAAGGTCAAGCACCTTCGCCGCGAAGGTGTCCTGCCGGCCAACGTCTACGGCCGCGGCGTCGAGTCGACCGCGATCCAGCTCGATGGCCGCGATTTCCGCCGCGCCGTCCGCCAGGCCGGTATCCGCAGCATGTTCGAGCTTGCCATCGACGGCGAGCAGGAATCCCGCCACGTCCTCGTGCGCGCCCTCGACCGCGAGGGTGGCACCGGCGACCCCATCCACGTCGACTTTTACCAGGTCGACCTGAACCGCCCCATCCAGACCACCACTGCCATCCGCCTCACCGGGGTTGCCCCCGCCGTGATGGACCTCGGCGGCACGCTCCTGCAGAACCTCGAGACCATCGCCATCCGCTGCCTCCCCCTCGACATCCCCGATGCCATCGAGCTCGATGTCAGCTCGCTCGAGACTTTCGAGCTGAGCCTCAACGTGGGCGACCTCGACGTGCCTGAGGGTGTCGAGGTGCTGGTCGCCTCCGATATCGGTGTCGCCACCGTTGATGCCCCGCGCCTCACCATCGAAGGGGAAGATGAAGGCGGCGAGGACGAGGAGTTCGAAGGCGAAGAAGGCGAAGGCGAGGAAGGCGAGGAAGGCGCCGAGTCCCCTGCGGAAGGGGCCGACGCCGAGGCCTAGCGCCCCGCCGTGCCGGACCGCCTCTACCCCTCCGACCCGAGCGAAGCCGCCCTGCTCCTGTTCCTCGACTGGTTCGGGCATCGCTATGCCCGCAGCACGAGCGTCACCGAGCGCTCCCCCGAGGGCGAGGCCCTGCGCGGCGCTCGCATCCAGGTCGGGCGCCGCTGGGAGCTCTCCTGCACGCTCCTCAACTCCGTCCACGCCGATGCGGACCTGCCCTTCGAGGCCGCCCGCGCTGCGGTCGAGCAGCGCCTCGATATCGAGGGGCTTCCTTACGCGCTCTGGCTGCCGCGTGGCGCCAAACTACCCACGGGCGAGCCGGGGCTGAGCCAGCTCGCCCTCGCCGCCCAGGAAGCCCGGCCAGTCGATGGCGATCGGCTGGAGCTCCGCCGCCCTGTCACCCTCTACCTTCGCCGCACCAGCCTGGATGGCTCTGTCGTCACCGTTCTCGGAGGCCTCGCTCCCCTCTGGGCGCAGTTCACCAACCGGGTTGCCGGCTCCTTCCAACTCAACGCCCAGGACCTGCACCGCCTGCCCGAGTCCGAAGAGGAGCGCAGCGACCTCATCGAGCGCGTCGTCCTCGCCGCGGGCCAGCCTGATGTCGACGACTCCTGCGTCGTCCCCGCCGACGACGTCTGGACCGCGAACCGCCTCCCGGGCGACCGCGCCCACGTCATCGGCTCGCCCGTCGCCGAGGGCGACGAGGCCAGCGCCGCCCTGCGCCGGTCGCTTCGCAAGCTCCTGCGCGAGGCGCAGGGCGCTCCCGCCGCCCCCGCCGATGCCCGTGCCCTTGTCATCCTCGCCGCCGCCACCGAGCTCGCCGGCGAGAAGGTCTCGCTGACACTGCGCGGCATGGACCCCACCCTCTACTCGGGCTACGACCTGATCGCCGTCGTCGCCGACGGCCAGGTCCGCGTGGTCCTCGACCCCCGCGCCGGCGCCCTCCCCTGGGACGCCCCCCTGCCCAGCTAGGCGAAGAGCGGCCCGCCCGGGTCCAGCACCTCGCCCCCGACCCCGATAACGCTCGGGCGCTCCTCGCAGTACCCCTCGTTCTCGCACTTATCGAACACGAACGCGTCCTTCGCCTTGTCGAAGCTGATCGTCCAGCTCCCCAGCACGTGGCTCTCCTGTCCGCGCTCGTTCTCGCGCTCCAGGATCTCGATGAGGGCGGCGATCTGCTTGTTTCCCATGGCTGCGCTCCGTCTGCTTCGCCCGCAGGGGCGGTGGTGGTTCGATGCCCCTCCATCGTAGCGCCTCGCCGGCGTCTCAAGCCCGTCCCTTTACGCCGCCCTCCGTAGAATCGATTTCCGTGGGCTACGTCTTCGTCACACGACGCGTACCGGGCCGGGCTGTCGACCTCCTGCGGGAAGCCGGGCACGACGTGACCGTCTGGCCCGAGGACCTGCCCCCTTCCCCCACCGCCCTCCGCGACAACCTCCTCGAGGCGGATGCCGCCCTCACCCTGGTCACCGATCCGGTTGGCCCCGACCTCCTCGCCGCTGCCCCGCGACTGCGCGTCGTCGCGAACATGGCCGTCGGCTACGACAACCTCGATGCCGAGGCTGCCGCGGCCGCCGGTGTCTGGGCCACGAACACGCCCGGCGTCCTCCACGAGACCACCGCCGACCTCGCCTTTGCCCTCCTCCTCGCCGCCGCCCGCAACCTTGTCCTCAGCGACCGCGACACCCGCGATGGCGGCTGGGTAACGTGGTCACCGACCGCCTTCCTCGGGCATGACCCGTACGGCTCCACCCTCGGCATCGTCGGCCTTGGCGAGATCGGCCGCGCGGTCGCGCGCTGCGCCGCGGGTTTCGGCATGACCGTACTGGCAGCCACCCGCACCCCTCGCACCGAGGTCGAGCGCGAGCTCGGCGTCGAGCGCGTCCCCCTGCCCGAGCTGCTCGCGCGCTCCGACTTCGTCAGCATCCACGTGCCCTACGGCCCGGAGACCGAGGGCCTCATGGGCGCGGCCGAGTTCGCCGCGATGAAGGAGACCGCGATCCTCGTGAACACCGCCCGTGGCGGCGTGGTCGACCAGGATGCGCTGGTCAGGGCGCTGCGGGCGGGCGCTATTGGCGGCGCCGCCCTCGACGTCACCGTGCCCGAGCCCCTTCCCCTCGACCACCCCCTGTACGGCTTCCCAAACGTCACCATCACGCCGCACATCGGCAGCGCCAGCCACGCCACCCGCGCCCGCATGGCCGAGATGGCCGCCCGCAACATCATCGCCGTCCTCGCGGGCGAAGAGCCCCCCAATCCCGTCAATCGCCCACCCGCTCCGCGTCCCCCCGCTTGACACTGCCCGCGCTGTCGCGGAGAACTGGAACGGCACTCCGCTTCGGAGCGCGAATTCCGGGGAGGCCCCTGCCCTGAGCGACGAACCCGCCACCGAAAACCTCTGGCTGGCCGAAGAGCTCTGGGAGCTCGGCGCCGTCGAGTTCGGCAACTACACGATGGGCCGCACGACGGTCGATTCGCCCATTTACATAAACCTGCGCAAGCTCATCAGCAGTCCGCGCGCCCTCCAGCGCTGCGCCGACATCATCCGCCTCAAGCTCGAGGCGCTCGTCTCCATGCGCCACCCCCAGGTCCAGCCCTTCACCCTCGTGGCCGGCGTCCCCTTCGGCGGATTGCACGTCGCGACTGCCTTCTCGCTGCACGTCAACACGCCGATGATCTACATCCACCCCCCCGGCACGCCCAAGGCCGACCTGATCGAAGGCAACTACGTGCGCGGCCAGTCCTGCCTCATCATCGACGACCTCATCACCGGCGGCGGCAGCATCCTCCAGACCGCGGGCGCGCTCAGGGAGGAGGGCCTCGTCTCACACGACGCAGTCACCCTCATCGACCGTCAGGAAGGGGGCCGCGCCGCCCTCAAGGCGATGGGCATCAACCTCGTCAGCATCCTCACGCTCGACCAGATCGCGACCTACCTGCGCTATTCCGGCCGCATCGAGGCGTCCGACTACGAGCGCGTCGTGCGCTACATCCAGTCCAGCCAGGACGACTAGGCGCGCTCCGGAGTCAGTCTTAGTCCCGCCCCGGGATCTCCAGCTCGGCCGGTGGCGGCGCCGGGTTGCCGATGCCCGCCATCAGCTGCGCCGGTACGACCGACCGCAACTCGTCGAGCGTCCACATGTCGTCCTTGTAGATCGTCCGCAGCGGCGGATAGATTTCGTTCAGCAGACCCACCTGCCCGCCGGCCACGGAGAAGATCTTGCCGTTGATGTTCCACGCCTCGTCCAGGAGCAGGTAGACCGTCATCGGCGCCACCATCTCCGGCCCTCGCATGCCCGAGGACTGCGCCGCCTGGCGCTGCGCATCCGCGGCCCGGCCCCCTGCCTGCGTCATGCCCCGCTGTTGCCGTATCTGCCGCGCAGTGTCCGGCACCGTCGCCGTCAGCCGTGTGGCCGCCCCCGGCGCGATCGCGTTCACCGTCACCCCGTACCGCCCCAGGTCGCGAGCGGCCACGCGCGTCAGGCCGGCCACGCCCGCCTTCGCCGCGCCGTAGTTCGCCTGGCCCGAGTTGCCCTGCAGTCCCGATACCGAGGAGTAGTTGATGATCCTGCCGTATCGCTGCTGCCGGAACACCACCGCCGCCGGCTTGGTCGTCGTGAAGTGCCCCTTCAGGTCGATGCGGATGACGTCGTCCCACTCGTCCTCGGTCATGTTGAAGACCATGCGGTCCCGCAGGATCGCCGCGAAGTTGATCAGGCCGTCGAGCTTCCCGTAGGCGTCCAGCGCCGTTTGGATGACGCTCTCGCCGCCCTCCATCGAGGAGACATCGGCGAAGTTCGCCGTCGCCTCGCCGCCCGCGTCCTTGATCTCGGCGACCACCTGCGCCGCCGGACCGTCGTCGTGCCCGCTCCCGTCGGGATTCACCCCGGGGTCGTTCACGATGACGCGCGCCCCTTCGGATGCGGCCAGCAGTGCGCTTGCGCGCCCGATCCCCCGCCCCGCCCCCGTCATCGCGACGACGCGGCCTTCAAGCAGATTCGCCATGGGTTCGCTCCTACGGCAGTTGGACGGTTGCGTTACCCGGCGAGGTCCTGGCCCCGGCCGGGTTCTCCGTCCAGATCTCGAGGTCGACGAGCTTCTCGCCGTTTTCTTCGTACTTGCGCGTCACTACGCCCTTGCAGTGGATGTCCTCGTCGGGGAAATCCATGCCGCGGTAGCTGCAGCCAACGCGCTTCACCCGGCCCTCGTTGCCCACCCAGTCGTGGAGCAGCTGCCCGAGGAAGGCGTGCTTGAGCGCGCCGTGCACGATGATGTTCTCGAGGCCCGTGGCCCGCGCGAAGTTGTGGTCGTAGTGGATCTGGTAGAAGTCGCCCGAGCCTGCCGCCCAGTAGACCAGCTGCTGCGTGCTGCAGTTCTTCTCCAGGGTCGGGATCTCCATCCCTTCCTGAACGTCGTCCCAGGATGCGCCCATTGCTTTCCTCCTAGTACCGAATGCCCGTGCCGGTCATGATCGCGACAACCTTGCCGCTCTCGTTCCGGTACGTCGTCTTGGTTGTGGTGATCAGCATCTCGCCGAGCCGTCCCTGGCGCTCCTCGATTGACGAAATCCCGCTCGTCGAGGTCAGAACGTCGCCCGCGCAGATGTCGGCCAGGTACTCGATGTCCGTGCCGCCGTTCAGCACACGCTTCAGCGGCCGGCTCGGCTCCATCATCGCCTGTTGCCGGACGCCGCGCCGGTTCGGGTCGAAGACTGGCGTGCCCAGGTAGCCCGGGGGCGCCGGCAGGCTCCGGTAGCCCGCTGCCTGCGCCGCCGCCTCGTCGTAGTAGACCGGGTCGCTGTACCCCACGGCTCGCGCGAACATGCGCACGGACGTCTTGTCGATCTCCAGCGTCGTCGGCTCGGACTCCTTGCCGATCGCTGCTCGCATTTCGTCCGTGATCAACGATTCTTGCGTCTCGTCGCTCATACCGCCTCCTTGATTAACGCGGTGAACGATAGACCAGCCCGTTCGGGGCGTAAACCGGCGCGCGCGGGCCACGGTGGCCCGCCGTTGCGCAACCCGGTACGGTGACTTTATGGCCGAGGAACGCTGCGCCCTTGGGGGACGCTTTCGGCGTTGTCGCCGCCCTCCCCGGGATACCTGCCAGTACTGCGCCCGCCCCATCTGCAAGGATCACGCCTACGTCCTCGAAGGCTACGACGCCGTTTGCACCCGCCCTTCCTGCCGGGCCAAGCACGACGAGCTTCCCGGCCACCACGAATACGTCCGCGGCGTGCGCCTCCGCAACCGCGACTCCCTCTGCGGGTTCGAGGGCTGCGAGTTCAAGCACACCTTCGACTGCACGAAGTGCGGGGGGCGTTTCTGCCTCCGCCACCTTTCCGATGAGCTTTACCCCTCGGTGGGCTCCCGCGAGCCTGCCGCCATGGCCATCGTCTGCGCCCACTGCTGGGAACGCCGCACCGTCTGGAGCAAGCCATGACCGACGCCCCCTCCGTCACCATCGCCGATATCGAAGCGGCCCGCGAGGCTATCGCCGGCGGGGTCCTCGAGACGCCAGTGTGGCCCGCCCGCGCCCTTGAGCGCCTTGCGGGCGTCCCCATCGTGCTCAAGTGCGAGCAGTTGCAGCGTGCCGGCTCGTTCAAGATTCGCGGCGCCCTCAACGCCGTCCGCTGCCTCTCCCCGGAGGAGCGCGCCCGCGGGCTCGTCGCGGCCAGCGCGGGGAACCACGCGCAGGGAGTCGCCCTCGCTGCCCAGGAGGCGGGGATCGCCGCGACCGTCGTCATGCCTGAGGGCGCCCCCCTCGTGAAAGCCGCCGCCACCGAGGGCTACGGCGCTCGCGTTGTCCTTCACGGCGACTCACTGGAGGAGGCGCGCGCCCACGCCAACGAACTCGCCGAGCGCGATGGCCTTGTCTACATCCCGCCCTTCGACAGCGACGCCGTCATCGCCGGCCAGGGCACCCTTGGACTCGAGCTCCTGGAGCAGGTCCCGGACCTTTCTGAAGTGCTGGTGCCCGCTGGCGGCGGCGGCCTGCTGGCGGGTGTCGCCACCGCTATCAAGGCCCGCCGCCCCGAGGTGCGCGTCGTGGGCGTCCAGGCTGCCGCCATGGACGGCATCTGCCACTCCTTCTCGGACGGCGAGGTGCGCAGCGTCTCCCACGCCGGCACCCTCGCCGATGGCGTCGCGGTCGTCGGCCCCTCCGAGCGCACCTTCGCCCTCATCCGCGAGAACGTCGACGAGATGGTCTCCTGCGGCGACACCGCCATCGCCCAGGCGATGGTCTTCCTGCTTGAGACCTCGAAGCTGCTGGTCGAGGGCGCAGGCGCCCTCGGCGTGGCCGCCCTCCTCTCCGGCGCCTACCGCCCCCGCGGAAAGACCGTCATCGTGCTCTCCGGCGGGAACGTCGACATCAACCTGCTCGGCTCGATCGTGCGCCACGGCCTCGTCGAGGACGGCCGCTACCGGCACCTCACCATCGAGATCGCCGACGTTCCCGGCGAACTCGCCCTCATCGCCGGTGCAATCGCCCGCGAGTCGGCCAACCTGTTGGAAGTGAACCACGACCGCGAGGCTCCCGGCCTCCCCGTCGATGTCGCCCTCATCCACCTCCTCATGGAGGTCAACGATGCCGACCACTTCGAGCGGGTCAGGGGTGCCCTGCGCAAGGAGGGCCTCGGCGACATGTCCGACGACCCCCCGCGCATGAACACGGCCGGGGCTCGCCGCCGCTACGACTCAGGCTGATCGCCTGGGCTGAAGGCTCAGTAGGTAACGAAGCTGCCTTCGGCCGTCAGCAGGTGGTGCGTGTCGTTCAGGCTCTCGAGCGCCCGGACATGCCCCTTGGCGAGAACCACGTGTACGGACGTGTGCGCGGGCCGGAAGAACATGTCGAAATCCGTCGCGATGACGTAGCCGGTGTAGGCGTTGATGACGCCCCCGTGGCAGGCGATCACGATGCGCGCCGCCTCGCCTTCGTGCCTCGCGATGATCCCCTCGATGGCGTTCACGACGCGCTTCTGGAACTCGGCGCTCGGCTCCGTCAGCGGGAACACGTCCCACGAGCGTTCCCGCGCCATCCGCTTCCGCAGCCCCGCCAGGTAGTCGACGCCCAGCGCTTCCGCCGCCGTCTGGTCGCGCGGTACATCGCGAAACATCCCGATCTCGCGCAGGTCGTCGATTACGACCGGCTCGAGTCCGTGGTGCCCGCCGATGGCCGCCCCGGTGTCGAACGCGCGCCGCATGGTGCTGGCGTACACGGCGTCGACCCGCTCCGTCGCGAACCGTTGGCCCACCAGCCGCGCCTGCTCGCGCCCAAGGTCGCTCAGCGGCGCATCGACGCTGTCACCGAGCTTCGCGTTGGGCAAATTGGGGACGGACTGCTGCCCGTGCCGTACGAGCACGAGTTCGGTCGTCCCCTCTATGCCGGTCAGGAAAGCCTCGTTGAACGCATTGGAAGCTGGACCCCGTTGCGGTTGACTCACCGCGCGGAGCATACAACCCGCCCCTGAACGCGCGAGCCCACCGGCCCTACCAGCGCTGCCCCGACGGAGGCTCGATGAGCGCCTTCTCGGCGATGGCTTCCAGGGCGGTCGCGCCCGCCGCCCACGGCCAGCTCCCCTCGTCCGGCGCGAACGCGTCCGGGGCGGCGGAGAGGATCGCCGCTGCCATCGCGAGCGTGCGTTTTGTGCCGGCTACGTCGTGTACGCGGAAGATGCGCGCTCCCTGCGCGTACGCCAACGCTGTCGAGACGTGCGTCTCGAGGTCGCGGTCTTCCGGACCGGTACCAGAGACGCTGCCGATGTAGTTCTTGCGCGAGTGCGCCAGCAGCAGCGGCTGCCCCGCCGTGCGCAGCTCGGAGAGGCGCCGCAGCGCCTGCAGGTCCTCGTCGTGGCTCTTCCCGAAGGCGATTCCCGGGTCGATGGCGATGGCGTCCCGCGACAGCCCCGCCCCCTCCAGCGCTCCCAGCCGCTCCGCCATCCACGACACCGTCTCCGCCACCACGTCCGCGTAAACGGGCGCGGGATCGGGGCGGTGCTTCGGCACCGTGTAGCTGTAGTTGAGTACGTAGCCCGCCCCGCCTTCCGCCGCCGCCTCCGCCGCGTCCGTGCCGAGCGTCAGCCCGCTGATGTCGTTCACGATGGCCGCGCCCGCCGCGACCGCCGCCTCCGCCACCTCCCGCTTGTACGTGTCGATGGAGACCAGGTGCCCTTCCCCCACCAGCGCCGCCACCACCGGCGCCGCGACCGCTGCCTCCGCCCGCGCCTCCAGTTGTGGGCGGCTCGCGCGCGCCGTCTCCGCCCCCACGTCGATGATGTCCGCCCCTTCCGCCCGCAGCCGTTCCGCGTGCGCGAGCGCCGCCGCCACGTCCGTCCCAACCCCGTCCCCGGAGAACGAGTCGTCGGTCAGGTTCACGATGCCCATTACGAGCGGCCGGTCGAGCGCCAGTTCGTGCGGTCCGGCCCGCCACACCTCGACCGGCGACAGGTAGCGCGCAAGCGGACCTGCCAGCGCGCTCCCGCGACGCTCCAACTCCGCCGCCAGCCGCCCGAGGTCGTCCCCGCTGGCGGCCACGCGCCCCACCCCGTCTGCGACCCTCAGCCCGAGGCCGAGTGCGCTGGTCGCCAGCGCCAGTGGTTCGAGGTCGTCCCCGAAGAACGCGATGTGCTCGGCCTCGCCGTCCGTGGCCAGTGCCCAGGCGGCCGGCGGGACCACGCGCAGCAGCGGACTCACCGGCGCGGAACCGGATCGAGGCCGAGCATGCGCCGCGCCTGCCAGAGGTGTTCGAGGTCGTGCTTGTAGAGGTCGCGCACGAGGTCGATCAGGGCCACCTCGCCACGGTAGGGATGCACCGCCGTCCGCTCCCACTCCTCGCGCGTGAGCCCCCAGAGCGAGTACGACGTCTCCTGGCGTGCGTAGGCGAAGCCCGAGACCGCCTCGTCGATGCTCACGTACTCATAGTCCTCGGGGAAGGGGATGTCGTCGAGGTCGACGTTGCGGATGGGGGCGTACGGCCGGCGCAGGATCGTCTCGAACTGCTGGCCCGTCTTCTGTTCCACGTCCTGCAGGTGTACGGCAATCGCGAGCAGGCACCATCCCTCGTCCGGCCCTTCCCCAGGCTCGCGCGCTTGCCGGTCGCCTTTCGTCCAGAGCAAGCCGCGCAGCTCGCCCGCCGCCTCCCCCAGCGCCTTCAGGAGAAACCGGTCGCTGCTGGTTGGGGCTTCCTGCATGCCCCCATTCTACGAACCCTGCCAACCCCACCCGCGATCAGGTTATGACCAGCTCCACGTTCTCCCGGCAGAGGTCGCAGGACTCCGGTTCCCAGGAGGCGACTTCCACCTCCAGGCACGCGTGCATCGGCGCCCCGAAGTCGGGCGAAGCGCCCCGGTTCACCATCACGCCCACGCCCACCACCTCCGCGCCCCGCTCCCGCACCGCCTCCACCGTGTCGCGCACGCTGCCCCCCGTCGTCAGCACGTCGTCGACCACGAGCACCCGGTCGTCCGGCCCCAGCTCGAACCCGCGGCGGAACTCCCGCCCCGCGCCTTCCTCCTTGCGCTCCGCGATGATCGCCGCGAGGCCCATCCGCCGGGCCACCTCGAACGCGAGGATGACTCCGCCCGTCGTCGGCCCCGCCACGATGTTCGCTCCCGCATCCGCGAACCGCTCCGCCATCTCCGCGCAGAGCTCCCCCGTCACATCGGGCCACTGGAGGATGCGGAACTTTTCAATGTAGAGGTTGGCGTGGCGCCCGCTCGAGAGCTGGAAGTGTCCCTCCAGCATCGCGCCCCGCTGCTCAAGTTCGGCTCGAAGGCTCTCGCTCATGGGTCCCCCGGCTCCTCTGGTTCGTCGGGCTCACGTGGTTCCGGGGGCCCCGTGCCCGGCCTCGGTGTGTCCGTCAGCTCCGCGCCGCCGTTGGGCGCCAGCCCGAAGTCGGAGAACGGCCAGTAGCGCAGTAGCGCCTTCCCCACGATGCGTTCCCGTGGCACTAGGCCGACCCTTCCGCTGCGGCTGTCCTGGCTGCTGTTCCGGTTGTCCCCGAGCACGTAGTAGTGCCGGTCTGGGATCAGGATCTCCGGACGCGTGTCGCTCCAGGTCTCGGTGATGTACGGCTCGTCGAGCAACCGCCCGTTGATGTACACACGCCCCTGGACGATCTCGACGTAGTCCCCGGGAAGTCCGATCACGCGTTTGATGAGGTCGTTCCCGGCGCCCGCCGTACTCTCGAACACGATGATGTCGCCCCGCCCGGGCCCGCCGAACACCTGCCGCACATCCCCGGGCTCCGCGTCCACGAAGGGGATGAAATCCGTCAGCCGGTCCATGTTGACCTCGGCGTAGCCCAGCTTGTTCACGAGCACGTGCTGGCCGTTGTCGAGCGTCGGGAACATCGAATAGCCCTCGACGAGGTAGTTCTGCAGGCTCGCCCGCACCGCCAGGAACACGAGCAGCGCCAGCAGCACCGTCTCGATGATTTCGCGCACGAGCTTGCGGCTGCGGTCCGGCTTCGCCGCCACCTCCACCGCAACTGCCCCCGCCGTCCACGAGGGCACCAGGAATTCCTCCGCCTCGCGCGCAGCGAGCGCGCCGATCATGGGTTCGCGCGACGAACCTCCCCGCGCCTCCGCGGCCGGCGGCCACGAGGGTGGCGGGGCGCCGATTACCGGGCCGTCACCTGGGGCGCCGTCCGTCGCGTCTGGCGGGGTCGCCTGGGCACCGTCTTTGTCGTCGGCAGACACCCCCTGAGCCTATCACCGGCGGGGCTTAGCAGGTCGCGTGTCGCCTGCCGGTCGCCTACGCTCGGTGGAGGCCGCAACCAATGCGCGCCTGGAGGTTCGATGACTCGCTCCCGCACGATTGCCGCACTGGCAGCCGCTGTCGCCATGCTCGTCCTTGGCTCCGCCTGTTTCCAGGCCCAGGTTGAAGAGGGTGGTGAAACTGCCAGCTTCATCAGCGTCACCGGCACTGGCGAAGTTCGGGCGGAACCCGACATCGCTACGGTGAGCACCGGCGTCGAGGTCCGCGCCCAGAGTGTCGCCGAAGCCCGCGCCCGTGCTGCCAATGCCGCCAATGCGGTTGTCGCCGCCCTTCTCGCCGAAGGCGTCGAGGAAGGCGACATCCGTACCGTCGACTTCTACATCTACCCCGAGTACGACTATCGCGACGAGACCCCTCGTGTTTCCGGCTACACGGTTTCAAATACAGTCCAGGTCACAGTTCGCGATGTCGACAGGGTCGGCGAGCTCATTGATGCCGTCGCCGCTGCGGGCGGTGACGCTGTGCGCTTCAACGGCATCTCCTTTGCCCGCGAAGATCCGAGTGCGCTCGCGCGGGAAGCCCGCGAGCTTGCCATTGCCGACGCGCGAGCGAAGGCCGAGCAGCTGGCCGAGCTCACGGGCGTCTCCCTCGGGTCGGTCGTCAGCGTCGCCGAGACGAGCTGGGCGGCTCCGCTCGTGGGGCTATCGCCCGAAGCTGAGTTCGCCGTGCAGGATTCCGCTGCAACCTCGATCCAGCCCGGCACGTCCGCGGTCACGGTCTCGGTGCAGGCCGTCTGGGCGATTGAGGAGGACGAGTAGCGGCTAGGCCTTCAGCTTGCCGGTGCGCTCCAGGACCATGTACCGGCCGAGGCCTTTCATGAAGTGCTGCTCCAGCGTGGGGTAGCGCCTCCGCAGCTCGTTCTGGTACTGGTTCATGGGGAGCCGCCGCCGGTGGTAGCCGGAGCCGTCGGGTACGGGACCGACTTCGCTGGCCACGGCCACGTACACCGGCCTGATGGCCCGGAAGTGGTTCTCGTACTGCTCGTTGTAGCTGGTCGCTTCACAGTCCAGGTAGCCCAGCAAGAGCGTCTCCGAGATGGTCGCGCCGGTCTGCTCGTGCGCGGCCCGTGCGACGAACGCCTCCGCGCTCTCGCCGTCGGCAATGTCACCTTCGACGACGTTCCAGCCTTCGCTGTCGTCCTTCTCCGTCACGTAGCCGTAGTCGCCGCGGACCACGCAGGCGTAGGCGTAGAGGGCTGGTCTGTCGTCCGGCAGAAGTTCTGTCTCTTCCATGTACACGGCGCGCCAGCCGCGCCCGAGGATGATCTCAAGGGTTCCGCCGAAGCGCTCTTCAGGCATGGCGGGCATGGGGATGTCGCCCAGGGGCATGGTTAGGTTTTCCTCCGGCGGTAGAGCGGCTTCTGCGCGACCAGCGCGTTCTCTCCGCCTACCGTGATCGCTGTGCCAGGTTGGCTCTGGTTCAGGTTGAGTATTGCCAGTCCTGCCGCAGCGTCAAGCGCGAACGAGTGAGCGCAGCTCCGCAACTCGCCGACGACCTGCTCGCCCGCCAGTGCGGGCGCCCCCACCGGCGGCGTCGCGTTCCCCTCGAACAGGAGCGCGCTCAGGAGGCGTGACGGCTCCTCGGGGCGAAGGCCCAGCGCCTCGCTGAGGCCCGCCTCCGCTGGCGTGAGCCCCGTCTCCAGATCCGGTGCGAAAGCCGGAACGCCCGCCTCGATGCGCGCGATCTCCTGCGCCGCCGCCCCCGCCGGCGCTACCCCCGCTCCTCGCAGCAACCCCAGCAGGTGCTCCGCCACTGGCGGCGCCACCATCAGCTCGAAACCGTCCTCGCCCAGGCTGCTCGTGCGGATCGCCAGCGCCCGGTACCCGTGGAACTCGAACGGCGCCGCGTGCATCGACGGCAAGCGTGGCGGGAGCGCTTCGTTCACGTGTTGCGCCGCCGCCTCCGCTGCCCCCGGCCCCGCAATCCCCATCAGGCAGGTCGTCGCCGTGCGGTCCTGGATGACGACGTCGTACCCCTCCCCCACCGCCGCCTCCAGCATCGACAGGGTCGCCGCTCCCCTCCCCGGCTCGCCCATGACGATGTAGGCGATGCCGCCCGTGCGCGCGACCAGCGCTAGGTCGGCGATACGCCCGCCCGCGTCGAGTGCCACCGCGCGGAGCGCCCGCCCCTCCTCCAGCTCCCCCGCCGCCTCCCCGAAGACCGCCCCCAGCACCGTCGCCGCATCCGTGCCGCTCAGCAGCAACCGTGTCCGGTCGGAGCGGTCGAAGGCGACCGCGTTCGACCGCAGCCGCGCGTACTCGTCCTCGCTGTCGCCGTAGGTTTCGGGGAGCCGCCAGCCCGCGTGCAGGGCGAAGCTCGCGCCAAGCGCCTCGTGGACGGCGTGCAGGGCCAGCCGGTTGATCTCTGTCTCGCTCACTCCTCGACGAAGCGCCGCCGCCCGTCCACCTCGGTCAGGCGCCCGACCCCCGGGAACGCGTTGTGCACGCAGATAAGCAGCGCTTGCTCACGCAGCGCCTGATCCACCAGCTTCTTCTTCGTCTCCAGCGAGACCAGCGGCAGGATGTCGAAGGCCGCGATCCAGGCCGGCCGCTCGGCCTGCACCGCGTGGTGCACGAGGTCGCCCGTGTAGATGGCCGTCTCCCCGCCCGAGCTGAGCACGACCGAGGCGTGGTCGGCCGTGTGGCCGGGCGTCGGCAGGAAGGTCATGCCGGGCAGGATCTCGCGCTCGCCGTCGATCAGCTCGAGCTGCCCCGTTCGCTCCAACGGCTCGAAATTCGGCGCGAGATACGTGGCCCGCGTGCGATCGTTGGGATGCATCGCGGCCTCGTATTCACCCGCCTGGATGAAGTACCGCGCCCTCGGGAAGGTCGGCGTGACCTCCCCCTCCCGCTCGACCGTGTTCCAGCCGCAGTGGTCCGTGTGCAGGTGCGTGTTGACCACGTGGGTCACGTCCTCGGGCGCCACCCCGATCGCGGCCAGCTCGTCGAGCAACATGCCGTATTCGCCCGGCCAGATGCGTTCACGCTCGCGCTCCGTGTACTTGGTCCCCATCCCCGTCTCGACCAGCACAACGTCGTCGCCACGGCGCACGAGCATGCAGTTGAGCGCGAGCGGAATGCGGTGCTGCTCATCGATGTTCTCGCTGCCGACGACCGGCTCCCAGAGGATCCGCGGCACCAGCCCGAATATCGCCCCGCCGTCGAGCCGGATGTGCCCGTCGGAGACCACCGCGATGTCGAAATCGCCCGTTCGGTACGTTGCCGCTGCCATGTCGCAACAGTACGGACCGTCGCCCGTGCGCGCCAGACGCGCCCGCTACTCCTCCCCCGAGGCCTCCACGGCCGTCTCGAAGGCCGCAATCGCGACCTCGATCTGGTCGTCCTCGGGCACGCGCGTGGTCAGCGCCTGCAGGGCGATGTTGGGGGCGAACAGCGCCCGCATCAGCGGGTTGGACTCGAAGCGCGCGCCCAAACGCAGGATCTCGTAGCTGATCCCCGCGATCGGCGGGAGCAGCACCACCCGCGAGGCGATGCGCACGAAGATGCCCTCGTCCACCAGCAGGTCGAAGGCGAGAAAAGCCGCCAGCGCGATGATGATCACGACCACCAGGAAGCTCGTTCCGCAGCGCGTGTGCTCCTTCGGGAAACCGCGGATGTCCGGGACGGTCAACGGGCGCGCGCCCTCGTAGGCATGGATCGTCATGTGCTCGGCGCCGTGGTACTGGAACACGCGGCGGATGTCGGGCATGAGCCCGATGAGCGCGATGTAGGCCACGAACAGCACGAGGCGCAGCGCCGCCTCGATCCCGACCACCCCTGCCCGCGCGATGCCCTGCGACTCGAGGAAGTTCGCCAGCAGCACTGGCCCGATGAAGAAGATGGCTACCGCCAAGACGATGCCGATCGCCATCGAGCCCCACATGGCCGCATCGGTGAGCTCGGGTGACTCTTCCTCGGCTGCTTCCTGGAACTCTCGCCGTGCCTCCGCCTTCGCTTCTGCGGTCACTTCGTCCACGACTTCGCGCTGGGTTTCCGTGAGCGGTCCCATGGTGGCCAGCTTCTCATCCACCCGTTGCTCGATGAGCGCCGCTTCTCGCGCGGAATACTCCTCGACGATCTCGGCCTTGGCCTCTTCCGCCGCCGCCTCGTAGGCGATGCGCGACGAGTAGTTGATGGCGCGCATGCCCAGCGAGAGCGTCTCCCACAGCACGATCGCCCCCCGCACGAGCGGGATACGCCGAAGGGGTCCCGTCGTGAATCCGGTGAGCTCCTCGGAGTGCCGCACAATCGCGCCGCCCGGTCCGCGCACGGCCACCGCCATGTGCCGTGGGGCACGGATCATCACGCCCTCGATCACGGCCTGGCCGCCGTAGTACACGTCCGGTCGCGAGGGGGAGGCGCTCATGCGGTCAGCTTCTGCTTCCGGTCTGGACGGTGGCCGAACACGGCTGCGGCGCCGTTGGCCCGGGAAGTGGCTGCCGTTCTACGAGGGGTCGCCGAGCGAATAGCGGCGCTGGAAGCGCTCAACCCGGCCCGCCGTGTCGACGATGCGCTGCTCGCCCGTGAAGAACGGGTGGCACTCGCTGCACACGTCGATGTGCATCTGGTCCTTGGTGGCCCGCGTCTCGATCCGGTTCCCGCAGGAGCAGGTAATAATCGCGTCCACGTATTCGGGGTGGATCTCCGCTTTCACCTGTCTACTCCTGGCCCGCGAGTTCGAGCACGCTCACGCGCTTGCGGCGGCCCTTCGCGTGGGGGCTGAACTTCACCGTGCCCTCCACCTTCGCGAAGATCGTGTGGTCGCGTCCCAGCCCCACGTTCTCGCCGGGATGGAAGCGCGTGCCGCGCTGTCGCAGGATGATCGTTCCCGGGGTCACGTACTGGCCGTCGAAGCGCTTCACCCCCAGCCGCTGGCTGTTGCTGTCACGGCCGTTCTTGGTGCTGCCCAGGCCCTTCTTGTGCGCCATGGCCTACCCCTTCGTGATCGACTCGACGACGAGCCGCGTGACCGGCTGCCGGTGGCCGAGCGTGCGCCGGTAGCGCACCTTGTTCTTGTACTTCATGAAGCGCAGCTTCGGGCCCTTGCCGTGCTGCGCGATGCGCGCCCGCAGGGAGGCTCCGGGCACCGTCGGCTCGCCGATCTCGACGTCCATGCCGTCGATCAGCATCAGCACGTCGAAGTCCAGGGTGTCGCCGGGCTCGCCATCAAGGCTGCCCACGTCGAACTCCTGCCCTTCCGTAAGCATGAATTGATGTCCGCCGGCTCGCACGATCGCCTGCACTGGGTGCTCCACTTGCTCCCGTTCTGACGGGGAATAATCAGTCTAGGAAGCCCCGCCGCTTCGGGCAATGCCGCCAGACGCGGGATCTACCCCTCGGACGCGATGATGCAGTCCACGCACAACTCGCTGTTGGCGCCTTTGTCGATCTTCGCGCCGCAGGCCTTGCACCGTGCTTCCTTCTCGTCGCTCATGTTTCGCCCTGCCGGGAACGGCTACTTGCCGCCGCCGCCGTCGGTAGTGGCCTGCGCCCCACCCTCCCAGGCCAACCCGGGCTTGGGCGCCGGCTGGAACGGGGGCGTGTCCATGGCCTCCTGGCCTTCTTCGGGCTCCACAGGCGGCTCTTCCTTCTTCAGGTCCGCCGGCGGCCACGGGTCGCTCGGATCGCTCTGGAGCAGGCGCGTCAGCTCCTCGCCCTCAAGCGTCTCGACATCCAGCAGCACTGCTGCCAGCTTGTCCAGCACGTCGCGCTTCTCCCGCAGAATTCCGCGTGCCCGCCCCTGCGCTTCCTCAATGAGGCGTCGTACCTCGTCGTCGATCTCCTCGGCGATCTTCTCCGAGTAGTTCCGCGTCTCCGAGATCTCGCGGCCCAGGAACACCAGGTCGTCGCTGCGACCGAACGTGCGCGGCCCCAGGCGCTCGCTCATGCCCCAGCGCGTCACCATCGAGCGCGCGATGCGCGTCACCTGCTCCAGGTCGTTCGACGGGCCCGTCGAGGCCTCGCCGAAGATCAGCTCCTCGGCCGCGTGTCCGCCGAGGGCCGTGCAGAGCTGGTCCTTGAACATGTCGACCGTGCGGTAGTGCGTCTCCTCGTCGGGCAGGAAGCGCGTGTAGCCGCCCGCCATGCCCCGCGAAACGATCGTGACCTTGTGGGGCGGGTCGTGCTTGTCCAGGAAGTGCGCGATCACCGTGTGGCCGCCCTCGTGGTAGGCCGTCAGGCGTTTCTCGTGCTGGCTCATCACGCGGCTCTTCCGCTCCGGACCCGCGATCACCCGGTCCACCGCCTCCTCGAACTCCCCCATCGCGATCGTCTTGCGGTTGCGCCGCGCCGCCAGGATGGCCGCCTCGTTCACGAGGTTCGCCAGGTCGGCGCCGCTGAAGCCTGGCGTCGACTTGGCCAGCGTGGCTGGCTCCACGTCGTCGTCTACGGGCTTGCCCTTAAGGTGCACGCCCAGGATCGCCTCGCGGCCCTTCACGTCGGGCGAGTCCAGCACGACCTTGCGGTCGAAACGCCCCGGCCGCATGAGCGCCGGGTCGAGGATGTCGGGCCGGTTCGTGGCCGCGATCACGATCACGTTCGTGCCCGTATCGAATCCGTCCATCTCCACGAGGATCTGGTTCAGGGTCTGCTCGCGCTCGTCGTGGCTGCCCCCCAGCCCCGCTCCCCGCTGCCGCCCGACTGCGTCGATCTCGTCCACGAACACGATGCAGGGCGAGTTCTTCTTCGCCTGCTCGAACAGGTCGCGCACGCGGCTCGCGCCCACGCCCACGAACATCTCCACGAACTCCGAGCCCGAAATGCTGAAGAAGGGCACGCCCGCTTCGCCCGCCACCGCGCGCGAGAGCAGCGTCTTGCCCGTGCCCGGCGGCCCCACCAGCAGGACGCCCTTGGGGATTCGCGCGCCGAGCGCCGCGAACTTCTCCGGGTACTTCAGGAACTCGACGACCTCGACGAGCTCCTCCTTGGCTTCATCCGCCCCCGCCACGTCCATGAACGTGACCGTGACCTTGGCGCCGGTGAACAGCCGCGCGCGGCTCTTGCCGAAGCTCATCGCCTGCGAATTCGAACCCTGCGCCTGCCGCATGATCAGCAACAGGAACGCGCCGAAGAGCAGGAAGGGGAACAGGTTCAGCAGCAGGCCCAGCCATCCGAAGCCGCCGCTGTCCTTGAATTCCAGGTTGACGGCATTCCCCTGTCCCTGCGATCCCCCGCTCAGACTCACGCCGCGGTCGCTCAGGAACGTTGCGATGTCGGTGTTCTCCGCCACCCTCGACTTGCGCTCAAGGCGCCCGTCGTTGATCTGCTGGTAGTAGATCGCGTTGATGTCCCGCCCGTCTACCTCAAGCGTGTCGATCTGCCCGGCCTCAATGTCCTGCACGATCTGGCCGAAGGGAATCTCTTCCGTCGAGTCACCGCCCGAGAAGAATGCGAATCCGATAGCGATCGCGGCAACGACCACGAGAATCCAGATGAAGCCGTTGCGCATCCAGCGGGAGTACAAAAGGGAACTCCTGGCGGCAAGGAGGCCGCTCAGAGAAGGTTGTTTCGCTTGCGGATTCGAGTATAGCAGAGCCTTTCCTTTGGCCCGTAAGGCATCTGAAAGCCCCTGCGGGCGCCGAAAGGCGGCCGTACGCGTCCCTTTGGGCCACTTCCGCTAGACTCCCCAGCCATGAAACTTGCATTCGTCGGCGGGACCGGCCCCGAGGGCCTCGGACTCGCCATCCGCTTCGCCGCATCCGGCCACCACGTCGTCATCGGCTCCCGCTCCACCGAACGGAGCGAGGAAGGAGCCGCCAAGGTCGCCGAGGCCGTCCCCGGCGCCACCGTCGGCGGGGGCGAGAACGCCGCTGCCGTCGAGGGCGCCGACGTCGTCTTCCTGACGTTCCCCTACAGCGGCCAGGCCCCCACCCTCGAGGCCATCGGCGGGGCCCTCGACGGCGCCATCGTCTGCGATGTCGTCGCCCCCCTCGAATTCGTCCGCGGCAAGGGCGCTGTCGCCCTCGATGTCGACGGCAACAGCGCCGCCGAGGAGGCCGCCGCCGCCCTTCCCGACGCGCGTGTCGTCTCCGCCTTCCAGAACATGAGTGCCGAGAAGCTCATGGAGCTCGACAAACCCGTCGAGGCCGATGTCCTCGTCTGCGGCGACGACCAGGAGGCGAAGGCGGTCCTCATCGGCCTCGCCAACGAGATCGACGGCGTCCGCGGTGTCGATGGCGGCGCCCTTGGCAACAGCCGCTACGTCGAGATGCTCACGTCGCTTCTCATCAACCTCAACCGCGTGCACAAGACGCAGACCAGCATCCGCATCGCGGGCGCATAGGAAGCGGGAGCAACACAGTGGCCGTCTCCGTCATCGCCGTCGAAGGCCTCCCCGAGATCACCGAGGGCGTCGACCTCGCCGCCATGATCGTTGAGGCGTCGGTCGAGGGTGGTGAACCGGTCGCCGACGGCGATGTCGTCATCGTCACCTCCAAGATCGTCTCCAAGTCCGAGGGCCGCACCGTCGACCTCGACACAGTCACCCCCTCGCCCTTCGCCCGGCAGTTCGCCGAGCGCTGGGAGAAGGAGCCGGGCATCGTCGAGCTTGTCCTGCAGGAGTCGAAGCGCGTTGTCCGCCAGGTCGGCCCCGTGCTCATCACCGAGACCCGTCACGGCTTCGTCTGCGCCAACAGCGGCGTCGACCAGTCCAGCTCCGGCGCGAAGGGCCGCGCCGTCCTCCTCCCCGTCGACCCCGACGGAAGCGCCCGCGGCCTGCGCGCCCGCTTCCGCGAGCTCGGCCACGAGGTCGCCGTCATCATCTCCGACACGTTCGGCCGTCCCTGGCGCGAGGCCCAGGTCGATGTCGCCATTGGCATCGCGGGCATCAACCCCGTCATCAGCTACATCGGCGAGCACGACCCGCACGGCCACGAGTTCCTCGTCCAGGCCGTCTGCCGCGCCGACGAGCTGGCCAGCGCCGGCGAGCTCGTGAAGGGCAACCTCAGCCGGGTGCCCGTGGCCCTCATCCGCGGCTACCCCTGGGAACCCGACGACACGGCTTCGATGACCGACATCATCCGCGAGGCCGAGCGCGACCTCTTCCGCTAGGACCGCGATGGACGAGATCGAGGTCAAGGTCTTGCGCGAAGGCGCCCGCCTCCCCGAGAAGGCCAGCGAGCACGCTTCCGGCTACGACCTCCACGCCTGCCTACACGACGGCCCGGTCCGCGTGGGAACCAGGCCCGTCCGCATCCCCACCGGACTCGCCTTCGCCGTCCCCCCCGGCCTCGACGCGCAGATCCGCCCTCGCAGCGGCCTCGCCAGCAAGGGAGTCCTCTCCACCCTCGGAACCCTGGACTCCGACTACCGGGGAGAGCTCTTCCTCACCCTGTACACGACCGCCCCCGACATCAGCTACGTCGTCGAGCACGGCGACCGCGTCGCCCAGCTCGTCATCACACGCCTCGCCGATGTCGAATTCGCCCTCCGCGAGGAGCTTCCCGAGACCGAGCGTGGCGCTGGCGGTCACGGCAGCACCGGCCGCTAGCCCCGCCGTTGGCCATAATCGACAGGTGGCCTACCGTATGCGTTCACCCACCGCAGGGACGCACCCATGTCGTACGAACTCGATACCCTGACCGACGCCACCCCCCGCGACGACCTGCCCGACTTCGGTAGCGGCGACACCGTCCGCGTCCACGCCAAGGTCGTCGAGGGCAACAAGGAGCGCGTCCAGGTCTTCGCCGGCGTCGTCATCCGCAAGCGCCGCAAGGGCATGGCCTCGAACTTCACGGTCCGCAAGATCGCCAGCGGCGTCGGCGTCGAGCGCACCTTCCCTCTCTACAGCCCCCGCCTCGACAAGATCGAGGTGGTGCGCCGCGGCAAGGTCCGTCGCAAGAACCTCTCCTACCTCCGTGGCCTCACCGGGCGCGCCGCCCGCATCAAGGAACGCCGCTAGCCCTCGCTCCTGAGTGGCAGGGCAATCTCCACCCAACTCCGCTAGGCTCCCGCCATGGCCTGGAGATGCCTCTCCCGTGTCTGTTTGGCCCTGTTCGCCCTGGCGATGGGCTTGGCACTCCATGCGAACGTGGAGACTGTCTCGGCGCAGTCCGGCGAAACGGTCACGACCGCACTCCAGCCCGGCCTGAACCTGGCTGGCTGGACCGAACCCGAGGCTCCTGCCGCTGCCATCTTCGAAGTGGTCCCAGCGCTGGAAGCCGTGTACGCCTGGGACGCCGAGAACCAGCGCTATCGACTGGCCATCCGCACCGACGCGGGGCTGCTCGGCGACCTCGAAACGCTCACGCCCGGCATGGGCCTGTGGCTCTGGCTGGGAGGGACGGGTGCCTTCAAGTGGAAGCGGCCTCTGGTTGGAGAAGCCAGCCTGGTCCGACTTCGTTCGGGCTGGAACTTTGTTGCCTGGTCCGGTGAGGACGGCGCCCCGACCGACCATAGCCTCGGGCAGATCGAGGGGATTCTCGCAAGCGTGGCGGGTGGAGGCGGCCGCGCGCTGCTGACCCTGACCAGAGGTGGCGCCTTTTGGGTCAAGGTCTCCGTTGACCGGGATTGGCCCCAGCAGCTCGAGCCGCCGCGGCATCGGCGGCTGATTAAGGGTCTGGTCACGGATTTGTCCGGGAATCCCGAGGCAGGTGTCAGTGTTGCGTGGCTCTCGACTTTGGACCGTGACAGGCACGGAGAGATCGCTGGAAAGGAAGTCAGAGATGTAACAGGTAGCGACGGGTCTTTCGAGATAATGGTTCCCAGGGGTCACCATCGCATTGCGGTGATACTTGGTGGAACAAATGGATACTATGAGTACCAGCGTGGTCTTACACCGTTCCTTCAGAAGGCGACCAGAATTGATACGCAAGACTTCAGCGTTAGCGGGATTCTAATTCGCTACGGTGTCATTACTGTAAACATTACTGGCTTGCGTCGCGGTGAAGAACTACGAGTAGGCCTTCAAGAAGGAGGCAGTACCTACTATGTAAGTGCCGCGAGTCACGTTGAATTCATGGCTCCCCAAGGAACTTTCCTGATAGGAGTTTACTGTCCGGACTTTCGTCTGGTCGGATACTTCGACGGGGACGGTGGATTAGTGAATGACAGCCAGCAGGCAGCCCCGATCATCATGGAGGGTGCTGACATCAGTCTCGCCCTGAGTGTGTCGGCTGCTACGACCTGCCGTTAATTCCCTCAACGCCCTCAGGCCTCCACCGCCGCCACCAGCTCGTAGAGGGGTTGGCCGCCCTCCACCACCTCCACCTCGACCCCGTCGAACGCCGCTTCGATGCGTTCGGCCAGCTCGTCCCCCGACCTCTCGAACTCCGCCCCGGTATAGACCGTCACGATGGCCGCGTCGGCCGCCTCCGCCTCCGCCAGCCCCGCCAGCAGCCCCTCCACCGGATCGTTCCCGCCCCCGATGAGCGTCCCGTCGACGAGCGTGATTGCCTCCCCCTCCCGGACGTCCACCCCGTCCGCCGTGCGATCCGCAGCCGCCCGCGTCACCTCGACCGTGCGGGTTGCTTCGAGCGCTTCCGCTAGCGCCTCCGTGTTCTCCTCGGCCGTCGACTGCGCGTTGAAGGCGATGGCCGCCGCCGCTCCCTGCGCCAGCGAGATCGAGGGCGCCACGTGCAGGGTGCAGCGTGCCAGCTCGACCGCCTGCTCCGCCGCCGGAATCGCGTTCTTGTGGTTGGGCAGCACGATCACGTCCGCCGGGCCGAGCGCGTCCGCTGCCTGCGCGATGTCGCCCGCCGCCGGCTTCACGATCGCCTCCAACCGGTGGACGGTCGCCCCCAGGCTCTGGAACACCTCGTCGAACCCCGCGCTGCTGCTCAGCGCGAGCAGCCCCACCTTCAGCCCCGCCCCGCTCCCCTCCTCCCGGAAGCGCACGTGCTGCGCGGTCATGTCCTCGAACTTTGGCCGCGTCAGCTCCCCGAACGTCCCCGCCTCCTCCAGCAGGCGCTCCGGCTCGTTCGTGTGGACGTGGACGCGCAGGGCCTGCTCGTCCCCCACGATCACGACCGAGCCGTACCCCTCCCCTCCTGTGTGCCGCCGCAGCCCCTCCACGTCCACCTCACGCTCCCCGCCGACGAGCACGAACTCCGTGCAGTACCCGAACCCGTCGTCGATGTGCCCTGGCAGCATCGCCAGCGGCTTGTCCGGAATCGTTACGGGTGGCGGGAGCTCGCCCCGCAGCGCCGCCACCAACCCCCGAAGCACCACGCAGATGCCCTCGCCTCCCGCGTCGGTCACGCCCGCCTCGCGCAGCGCCGGCAGCTGGTCGATCGTCTCCGCCTCGGCCCGCTCCGCCGCCGTCAGCGCCCCCTCCAGCACCGCCAGCACGCCCTCCCCCGGCCGCTCCTCCGCCCCGTCCGCCGCCACCCGCAGGACCGTCAGCATCGTGCCCTCCACCGGCTCCGAGACGGCCGTGTAGGCCGCCGCCGCCGCCGCCCGCAGCCCCTCGGCGAGCGTATCCCCGCCCAGTTCGTCCACATCCCCCACGCCTTTGGCCAGCCCCAGGAGCGACTGCGACAGGATCACGCCCGAGTTCCCCCGGCCCCCGTACAGCGCCCCCCGCGCGAACGTCGATAGCACCTGCCCCGCCGCCAGCGGTTCCTCCAGCGCGAGCATGTGGTCGCAGGCCTCCCGAAGGGTGGCCGCCATGTTCGAGCCGGTGTCGCCGTCGGGCACGGGGTAGACGTTGATCGCGTCCACCGCCTTCGCCGACTGCGTCAGGTAGTCCGCCGCCGACGTGATCGCCGCCCGCAGTTCCGCCCCGCTCAGCGTGTCGTTGCTCATGCCAGTTCCCTCCCCGCTCCCGGATGGCTGCTAGCCGAAACCGGTGCTAGCATCGGCTTCCAGCTTTTCGATGGAGTGACCCCCATGGCCAGCGGCGCCTGCGACGTTTGCGGAAAGACGACCACCTTCGGTCGCCACATCCGCCACCGCCACGGTGGCCGCTGGGAGCGCAAGGCTCCTTCCAAGCCCCGCACGCTTCGCCCCAACGTGAACAAGCAGCGGGTCTTCATCGACGGCGCCTGGAAGCGTCTGAACATCTGCACGCGTTGCCTCCGTACGCTCTCCAAGAGCGCCTAGCTCCCCGCCGCCAGCGCCGCTCGCAGCGACGCCAGGTTCTCCGCCACGCTCGACCGGTCGTTGTAGACGCTGCTCCCGCACACGAGCACGTCCGCTCCCGCTGCCGCGCACGTGGCCGCGTTCTCGACCTTCACCCCCCCGTCGATCTCGATTCGCGCGCCGTGACCGCCCTCGTCCAGGAGCGCCCGTAGCCGGGCCACCTTCTCCAACTGCGCGGGCATCAGCGTCTGGCCGCCCCAGCCGGGATTGATCGTCATCACCATCACCTGGTCGACTTCCGGCAGCGACTCCTCGATCGCCGCCAGGGGCGTTCCCGGGTTCAGGCAGACCCCCGCTTCCGCCCCGCCCTTCCGGATCAGGTCGAGTGTGCGGTTGATGTGGTCCGTTGCCTCGATGTGTACGTTCACCGTCTCCGCGGCCTCGGTGTAGAACCCCACCTGCCGCTCTGGTTCCGACACCATCAGGTGGATGTCGAACGGCAGCGAGGTCACCTTGCGCAGCGCCTCGACCACCGCGTGGCCGAAGGTGATGTTGGGCACGAAACGCCCGTCCATCACGTCCAGGTGGAGCAGGTCGGCGCCTCCCCCCTCCGCCTCCTGCACCGCCTCCGCGAGCCGTGCGAAGTCCGCCGTCAGGATCGAAGGCGCGAGCCGGACCGTGCGCATGTCGAGATTCTATGCGCTCGGCGGCGCCAGCCGTATACTTTGACTGTACAGGGGGCTGATCCATATGCCTGTTCAAGTCGTCACCGATTCCACCAGCGACATCAGCCCCGACGAGGCCGAGGGGCTCGGCGTCAAGGTCGTCCCCGCCCTCGTCGCGTTCGGCGACGACGTCTTTCGCGATCGCGTCGACATCACACCCAGCCAGTTCTACGAACGCCTGACCACCTCCCGCGAATTTCCCAAGACGAGCCAGCCCAGCGTCGAGGCCTTCGCCACCGTCTACCGCGAGGTTGCCGCCGAAGGCCACGACATCGCCTCGATCCACGTCTCCTCGAAGCTCTCCGGCACGCTCAATTCAGCCTCCATCGCCAGCGAGACGAATGAGCTGGAGACCCGCATCGAGCTGCTCGATTCCTACACCGCGGGTGTCGGCCTCCGCGCCGTTGTCGAGGCCGCCGCGGAGCGTGCCCGCGAGGGCGCTCCGCTCGAGGAGGTCACCGCTGCCGCCCGCAGCCTGATGGCCCGCAACCGTGTTGTCGTGACCCTCGACACCCTCGAATACCTGCAGAAGGGCGGACGCATCGGTCGCGCCGGCGCCTTCCTGGGGACCGCCCTCCGCATCAAGCCGCTTATTCAGATTGACGGTGGCGAAGTCGCCCCCTTCGACCGGGTCCGCACCCGCTCCAAGGCGGTGAAGCGACTCGAGGAGGTCACTCTGGAGGACCGAACCCTCAAGAGGCTGTTCGTAATCTACTCGGACAACGACGCCAGCGCCCGCGAGTTAGTCGAACACGTAACCCCGCACCTTCCCCACACCCGCATCGAGGTCATCCAGACCGGACCCACGGTCGGCGCTTACCTCGGCCCCAACGCCCTCGGCATCTGCGCGGTGCGGCGGAGCCCGTAGGGTTGGCCGCGGAACCCTCCCCGCCGTCGACCGACTCCGAGCTTTCCCGACTGCGCGCTCTCTTCGAGCGCGAGCTGGAAGACGGCGCCGCCAACAGCGAGATTAGCGGTGGCCTCGATACCCTCCTCATCCGCATGGTCGAGGAGGAGGTCCTCCCTCGCGGCCACCCGCTCAATGAGCGCATTCGCGGCCTCCAGCGGGGCGGGGGGTACCGCGCGCTCAATCCCGAGGGACGCCGCCGCTGGCTGGAGCGAGCCATCGACGCCACCGGTCCCGGTGGCGGCTCAAACGCCGCCCCTGCGCGCTCGTCCGCGAGCGCCCGCAAGCGCCCCCTCGCCCCCGACGACCCCGTGACCCGCCTCCCCGGCATCGGCAAGAGCGCCGCCGAACGTTTCGAGAAGCTCGGCGTGACCACCGCTGGCGACGCCGCCCTCTTCTTCCCCCGCCGCTTCCGCGACTTCACCGACGTCCGCCGCATCTCCGAGCTGGAGCCCGATGGCCTCCCCAAGACGGTGGTTGGCACCGTGCTCAAGTCCGGCCAGATGCGCTATGGGCGTCGCGTTCGCGGCAGCGAGGCCGTCATCAACGACGGCTCCGGCTCGCTCCGCATCGTCTGGTTCAACATGCCCTGGGTGCACCGCGGGGTGAAGGAAGGCGAGGAACTCGCCGTCTCCGGCACGGTCACCGTCTACCGGGGACGCCTCCAGATGGCGAACCCGCCCGAGTACGAACCCTTCGACTCGACCATCATGCGGCCCGGCCGCCTCCTCCCCACCTATCCCGGTACGCAGGGACTGGGGCAGCGCACGATCCGCAAGGCCGTCGGCTTCGCCGTGGAGCAGCTCGCCGACCGCCTTTCCGACCCCGTTCCCGCGTGGCTTGCGAAGGAAGAGGGCCTGGAAGCCTTCGGCGACTGCGTCCGCGCCTACCACGCGCCAGAGGCGCTCCAGGATGCCGAGCACGCCCGCAAGCGGCTCGCTCTCGGCGAGTTCCTCGCCATCCAGGTGGCCGTGCTCCAGCGCCGCGCCGCCTGGCAGCACGACCAGCACGCCCCCGAGCTCGGCTTCAGCGACCGCCTCGACGGCTACCTCGACTCGCTGCCCTTCCGCCTCACCGCCTCGCAGCGCCGCGCCCTCGACGAGGTCCTTACCGACATCTCGGAGCACGCGCCCATGCTCCGGCTCCTGCAGGGCGATGTCGGCAGTGGCAAGACGGTCGTCGCCTTCGCCGCCATGCTCGCCGCTGTCGCCGCCGGGCGGCAGGCCGCCCTGATGGCCCCCACCGAGATCCTCGCCGAGCAGCACTACCGCACCCTCACGACGCTGCTCGGGGGCGGCGACTCCGCCTTCGAGGGCATGTTCGCCCCCGACTGGCTCGACCAGCGCCCCCTCCGCGCCGCCCTCCTGACCGGCTCCCGCACCGCCGCCGAGAAGAAGCGCATCCACGCCGCCGCCGCCCACGGTGGCGCCGACATCGTCATCGGCACGCACGCCATCATCGAGGAGGCCGTGGAACTGCCCCGCCTCGCCCTCGCCGTCGTCGATGAGCAGCACCGTTTCGGTGTCGACCAGCGCGCCCGCCTTCGCCAGAAGGGCGCCAACCCCCACCTCCTCGTCATGACCGCCACCCCCATCCCCCGCACCCTCGCGCTCACGGTCTACGGCGACCTCGAAGTCTCGACCATCGACGAGCTTCCCCCCGGCCGGAAGCCGGTCATCACGACGTGGGTCGAACCGCAGGAGCGAGCCGAGGCCTACGACTTCCTCCGCGAGCGCCTCGACGCGGGCGAGCAGGCCTTTGTCATCTGCCCCCTCGTCGACGAGTCCGAGGTGCTCGACGTGCGTTCCGCCGAGGAGGAGTTCGAGCGTCTCCGCAGCGGCGAGCTCGCCGCCTACCGTCTCGACCTGCTGCACGGGCGCATGAAGGGTCGCCAGAAGGACGAGGTGATGGGCCGCTTCGGCGCCGGCGAGACCCAGGTGCTCGTCTCCACCAGCGTCGTCGAGGTGGGCATCGATGTGCCCAACGCCACCACCATCGTTATCGAGGGCGCCGAGCGCTTCGGTCTCAGCCAGCTCCACCAGTTCCGCGGCCGGGTCGGGCGCTCCGACCTCCAGGGCTACTGCCTCCTCTTCAGCAGCGACGAAGACCCCAGCCCGGAGGCCCAGAACCGCCTCCGCGCAATGGAGCGCACCACCGACGGCTTCGAGCTTGCCGAGGTCGACCTTGAGATGCGGGGCGAGGGCGAGGCATGGGGCATGGCTCAGAGCGGCGGCAACGGCATGCTTCGCGTCGCCCGCGTTAACGACCGCGAACTCCTCACCGATGCGCGTGAGATGGCCCGGCACGTCCTTGCCCGCGACCCGTTCCTGCAGCAGCCCGAGCACCGCGGGGTGGCCATGAGCGCCAAGCCATTCCTCGAAACCGCCACCGAGGCGAATTGAGGCTCAGGCCGGCCGCCCCTCCCGGAATGCCGCCGTCAGCCGTTCGCGATCGTCCGGGGCCAGGTACTTCACCGCCTCCCGGAAGGTCACGCCCGAGCCCCGCCCCGCACGCGGCCCGAGCCACTCCGCCACCAGCTCTGGACGCTTCTTGCTAACCTCGCGAAGCACCCAGCCGATCACCTTGCGGATGAAGAACTCGCGCTCCTCCAGCATCGAGTCGGCGTAGCGCGCGAAACGCTCGAAGTCGCCCCCACCCCGCCGCAGGGCCGGCAGCAACGCCAGCATTGCCTGCCGCCGCACCCAGAAGTCCTCGTCCTCCGCCCATCGATCCAGCGTTGCCACCAGCTCGGGATAGCGCTCGACCATCGGTGCGAGCACGCTGATCGAGAGCGTGTCGAGAAGCGCCCAGGTCTGCGCCTCGCGAACGAACCGCTCGATCGCTCGCAGGTCGTCGGCCGTGAGCAGCTTGAGGTGAATCCTGAGCGCATCTATAGCTGCCAGCCGCATGTCGTAGATCCCGGCGTCCCAAAGGCGTTCGGCCAGCGCCACCAGCTCCTGGCGTCCCGTTACCGGGTGAGCCCGCAGCGCCGCCTTCGTCGCCTGGCGAACCTCTGGGACGCGTGCCCCAAGGTACTCCAGCCCTAGTCCCGGTCCCGGCGGATCGGGGATGTGCTTCTCCCGATCCGCCTTCTGCCCGATCCCGCGCCGCGGTTCCCCCACCTTCCGCAGGGTGCGCTCGATCTCCGCCGCGATCGCCTTGATCGACACGCCTTTACCCGCCGTTCCCGCATACACGCGATGAACTGGAGCCTGCGCTACCATCGATACCGTGGAAGTCTTTACCGCAGCCGAACAGGGTGGTCACGAGCGCATTCTCTTTGCCCAGGATGGCGACTCGGGCCTGAAGGCCATCATCGCCGTCCACTCTACCGTCCTCGGACCGGCCCTCGGCGGCACTCGCTTCTACCCGTACGCCTGCGAAGAGGACGCCCTCGCCGACGCCCTCCGCCTCTCCCGCGCCATGACCCGCAAGAACGCCGCCGCCGGCCTCGATTTCGGCGGTGGTAAGGCGGTCATCATGGGCGACCCGCACACGCTCAAGTCGGAGCGCCTGCTGCGCGCCTACGGCCGCGCAATCGAGTCGCTCGGCGGCGCCTACGTCACCGCCGAGGATGTCGGCACCACCATCGCGGACATGGAAATGATTGCCCGCGAGACCGGGTACGTAACCGGTGCCGCCCACGACTCCGGCGGCTCGGGCGACCCCTCGCCCGTCACCGCCCGTGGGCTGATGGCCGCCATGCGGGGAGCCGCCCGCTCCCTCTGGGGCTCGCCCGATCTCAGCGGAAGGCACGTGGCCATCCAGGGCGTGGGGAAGGTGGGCGGCGCCTTCGCGAGGCTCCTCGCGGAGGTCGGCGCGTGCCTCACCATCGCCGACGTGAACGAGGAGGCCGTCAAGGGCCTCGCCTCCGAGCTCGGCGCCACCATCGCCTCCCCCGACAGGGTCCATGCCACCGAGTGCGACGTCTTCGCGCCCTGCGCACTCGGCGGCGCGCTCAACCCCGAGACGGTGCCCGAGTTGCGCTGCGCCGCCGTCCTCGGCAGCGCCAACAACCAGCTCGCCAGCGACGACCTCGCCGCGGACCTTGCCGCTCGCGACATCCTCTACGTGCCCGACTTCATCGTGAACGCCGGCGGGGTCATCAACCTGGCCGAGGAAGTGGGGCGGGAGTACCGCCTGGAGCGCGCCAACCGGCGCGTCGATGGCATCGAAGCGACCGTCATCGAGTTGCTCGCCCGGGCCCGCGAAACCGGCGTCACGCCCCTCGACGAGGCCATCGCCCGCGCCGACCGGCGTATCCGCGAGGTGGGCGGTCTCCACGCCCGCGTGGCCCGTTCTCCGCACACCGGTTCGGGAGCCCGCTAACGGAGGGTCTGCTATAGTGACTGAGGCCAATCCTGGGGGAGAGGTGGGCGCATCGCCCGCCTTTTTTGTTGAACGAACATGAAGAACGATTTCCTGCTTGCGATCGCCCAGCTCGCCGCTGAGAAGAACCTCGCCAAGGAGGTCATCTTCCAGGCCGTTGAGGCTGCCCTCGCTTCCGCCTACCGCCGCGACGGCGAGGAAGGCCCGGAAGTGCACGTGCGTATCTCCGGTGAAACGGGAGATATCAGCGCCTTCATCCAGAAGACCGTCGTCCGCAATATCGAGGACGAGAACCTCGAAATGGACCTCGAGGAAGCCAAGCGCTACAAGCCCGATGCCCGCATCGACGACATTCTCGAGTTCGAGGTAAAGCCCCCCGAGAACGCCGGCCGCATCGCCGCCCAGACGGCCAAGCAGGTCGTGCTGCAGCGCCTCCGCGAGGCCGAGCGGGGCGCTATCTACGAGGAGTACGCCGACAAGCAGGGCGAGGTGCTTCTCGCCAATGTGCAGCGCGTCGAGTCCCGCCAGGCCACCGTCGAGATCGGGCGCGGCACCGAGGCCCTCCTCCCCGGCAGCGAGATGGTGCGCAACGAGCACCTCCGCGCCGGCCAGCGCGTCAAGGTGCTCCTCCTCGAGGTGAACGACGAGGTCAAGGGACCGCAGGTCATTGTCAGCCGCGGCCACCGCCTCCTCCTGCGCCGCCTGCTCGAGGTCGAAGTGCCCGAGATCGCCCAGGGCCGCGTCGAGGTCAAGGCCATCGCCCGCGAAGGCGGCCACCGCAGCAAGGTCGCGGTCCACGGCCGCGCCGCCAGCGTCGACCCCATCGGCGCCTGCGTCGGCATGCGCGGCTCCCGCATCCAGAACGTGGTCAACGAGCTCGGCGGCGAGCGCGTCGACATCATCAAGTGGGACCCCGACCCCGTTGAGTTCGTCAGCAACGCGCTCAGCCCCGCGCAGATCGTCGAGGTTAAGCTCGACGAGGAGTCGCGCGAAGCCACGATCGTCGTTCCCGACTCCATGCTCTCCCTCGCCATCGGCAAGGAGGGGCAGAACGCCCGCCTGGCGGCCAAGCTCACCGGTTTCCGCATCAGCATCCGCAGCCAGACCGGCGCGGAGCGCGACGGTGAGGACGCCACGATCGTCGAGGCCCCCGCTGCCTTCGACGCATTCCTGCCCGGCACCGAGCCGGACCTCGACATCCTCCAGCTGCCGGACGAGCCCCTCCCGCCCATCGAGATCGAGGTGCCGCGACCGGCCGCTGCCGTCCCTGCTCCGGCTGCCGTCGCCGCCGATGGGGCGGCCGCCGTCGCCGAAGGCGACCAGGAGGAGGATCTGGCCTTCCCCGCCGCTCTCGCCGAGATGGAGATTCCCGACGAGGCGACCCGCGAGGCCGAGGACTACGGCGAGGAGGAGTTCGACGAGGAAGAGGGCGAGGAGTACACGGTGCCCACCCTTGTCGTGCCCGAGGAGCGCCCCACCGCCATCCGCTTCGCCGAGGACGTGCTCCCTACCCGCGAGGAGGAGCCCCAGAAGAAGCGCCGCCCACGCGGTCCGCGTGTCGAAGAGGACGAGTTCGAGGACGAAATCGACTACTCCGGCCGGATCCACTGAGGTCCGTCATGTCAGCCGCCCGTCGTGAGCCGCAGCGCACCTGCATCGGCTGCCGCGAGGCCGCCGGCAAGCAGGGGCTCGTGCGTCTCGTGCGCGCCCCCGAGGGCGCCCTCGCGGTCGAATCCCCCGGCCAGCGCCTCCCTGGAAGAGGCGCGTATCTCCACCGTAATCGCTCCTGTTGGGAGCACGCTCTCGAAGGCGCTACCATAGGAAAGGCCCTGCGAATGTCCCCGAAATCCGGCGATCTCGAGGGCCTGCGGCTCTACCTCGAAACGATCCCCAACAGCGGCGCGGAGGAAGCATGACAACCCGACCATCGTCCGGTCCGCGCTCCGTCGCTCTCCCCGATGCGATCACCGTCAAGGGGCTCAGCGAGCGTCTTGGCATCTCCCCCATCGAGGCTATCAAGCGCCTCATGACGCATGGCGTCATGGCGGCGATGAACGACACCATCGACTACGACACGGCCGCCATCGTCTCCGCTGAGCTGGGCATCGCCCCATCGCGCGAGGATTCCGGTGGAGCCGTGGCCACCGCCGTCCGCGAGGACGAAGACGAGTCGGAGGACGCGGGCGCTCCCCGTCCCCCCGTCGTGACCATCCTCGGCCACGTCGATCACGGCAAGACCAGCCTGCTCGACGCCATCCGCGAGACCAACGTCGTCGCGGGCGAGGCCGGCGGCATCACCCAGCACATCGGCGCCTACCAGATCGAGCGCGATGGCAAGGCCGTCACCTTCATCGACACGCCAGGTCATGCCGCATTCACGGCGATGCGCGCCCGCGGCGCCCAGATCACGGATGTCGCGGTGGTCGTCGTCGCCGCCGACGACGGCGTCATGCCCCAGACCATCGAGGCGATCAACCACGTGCGGGCAGCGGAAGTGCCCATGATCATCGCCATCAACAAGACGGACCTGCCCGCCGCCAACGCCGACCGTGTCAAGCAGCAGCTCACCGAGCAGAGCGTCGTCGTCGAGGAGTACGGCGGCGATGTCCTCGCCGTGCCCGTCTCCGCCACGACAGGCGAAGGTCTCGGTGCACTGCTCGAGGCCATCGACCTCGTGTCGGAGATCCAGGAGCTCAAGGCCAGCCCCGAACGCCTCGCGAGCGGCACGGTTGTCGAGGCCGAGCTCGACCCCCGTCGCGGCCCTCTTGCCACCGTCCTCGTTCGCAACGGCACCCTGCGCCAGGGCGATGCCCTCGTCAGCGGCCTCATCAGCGGCAAGGTGAAGGCGATGTTCGACGAGCGCGGCGAGCGCCTGCGCGAAGCCGGCCCCTCCCGCCCCGTCCGCATCATGGGCCTCGAGGACGTCCCCGCTGCGGGCGACGCCATCGAGGTCTTCGAGAGCGAACGTGCCGCCCGCCGCATCGTCGAGCAGGCCCGTCGCGAGGCCGAGAGCGCGTCCGGCGCGCGCCGCGGCCACCTCACCCTCGACACGCTCTTTCACGAGGTCAGCGCCGGCAACGTCAAGGAGCTGCTCCTCATCCTCAAGACCGATGTACGCGGCAGCGCCGAGGCCATCCGCGGCTCCCTCCAGGTGCTCGGCACGGGCGAGGTCAAGGTCAAGGTCATCCACACCGCTACCGGCCCCGTCAGCGAGTCGGACGTCATGCTCGCCGGCGCTTCCGGCGCGATCATCCTCGCCTTCAACGTGCGCACCGAGCCTTCCGCCGCCAGCCAGGCCGAGATCAACGGCGTCGAAATCCGCACCTACGACGTCATCTACCAGCTCCTCGAGAGCGTCGACCAGGCCCTTGAGGGACTCTACGAGCCCGTCTACGAACGCGTCGTCGATGGCGTCGCCGAGGTGCGCGCCCTCTTCCGCTCCAGCCGTGTGGGCCAGATCGCCGGCTGCTACGTCACCGAGGGCACCCTCCTCCGTGGCGACCGCGTCCGCCTGCTGCGCAACGGCGATGAGGTCATCGATACGAGTTGCTCCGGCCTGCGCCGTTTCCAGGACGATGTCCGTGAGGTGCAGCAGGGCTTCGAGTGTGGTGTCGTCCTCGAGCGTTACGACGCCTTCGAGGAGGGCGACCTCCTGGAGTTCTACCACCAGCAGCGCGTGAACTAGCGCCGTCCCGGTGGAATCGCCATGAGCCGGCGCACGACCCGTGTCAGCGAGTTGCTCCGCGAGGAGATCAGCGAACTCGTCCAGCGCGACCTCAAGGATCCCCGCCTGGAGGGCGCGTTCCTCACCATCACCGAGGTCGAGGTGAGCCCCGACTTCCGCGTGGCCTCCGTCTTCGTGTCCCACCTGGGCAGCGCTGAGGAGCGCGACGATGCTCTCGCCGGCTTGCAGAGCGCTTCCGCCTGGCTCGAACGCGAGCTGCGCCGCCGCCTGCGCATGCGTCGCACCCCGTCCCTCACCTTCCAGTTCGACCCCTCCATCGAGCGGGGCGCCCGCCTCGCTTCGACCATCGCCGACCTCGCCCGCGACCGCGGGCCCGACCCCGACCCTCCCGTCGAGCCGTGAGCAGGCGCCGCAAGGGCGACTCCGGTCTCACGGGCGTGCTCCTCATCGACAAGGAGCCCGGCTGGACCAGCCACGATGTCGTTGCCCGCTCCCGCCGCCTCACCGGCCAGCGGCGCATCGGTCACACCGGCGCCCTTGATCCGATGGCCACGGGCCTGCTCGTCCTCTGCCTCGGCAGGGCCACGCGGCTCGTCGAGTACATGATGGCCAGCGAGAAGGCCTACGAGGGCGAGATCGCCCTCGGCCGGGAGACCGATACCGACGACGCCGAGGGGCAGCCGACCACCACAGGAAAGGTCCCCGAGGACGACATCGACCTCGACGCCATTGCCCGCCGCTTCACCGGCGAGATCATGCAGACGCCGCCCGCCTACAGCGCCGTCAAGGTCGACGGCCGCCGCGCCTATGCCCTCGCCCGCGAGGGCGAGGCGCCCGAGCTCCGTCCCCGGCCCGTGCGCGTCTCCTCCCTGCGCCTCGAACGCATCGCCCCCGACCGCCTCCGCGTCGATGTGCACTGCGGCCCTGGTATGTACGTGCGCAGCATCGCCCGCGACATCGGGCGCGCCATCGGCTGCGGCGCCCACCTCGCCAGCCTGCGCCGCACCGGCAGCGGCCCCTTCGACGTTCGCGACGCGGTGCCGGTCGAGGCCATTGGCGCCTTCGCTGGAGCGGGCAAACTCGATGAGGTCGTGCGCCCCGCCGATGAAGGTATCGCCGAGAGCGCCGCCGCCATCCTCACCACCAGCCACGCCGAGCAGCTCCGCAGCGGCCAGCTCGCCTGGACGCGTGGGGGTTTCCTCCGCCCCGCCACCCTCGCCCGCATCTACGGCGGCGATGGCTCCTTCGTCGGAGTCGGCGAGGTGGACGAGCCCGGCCGTGTGCGTGCCCTGAAGGTGGTTGCCGGCGGCTAGCCCGCCTCGCCCTCTCCGGCCAGGACTTCCAGCAGTTCCTCGTGGATGCGCCCGTTCGTCGCGACCGCGTCCTCCCCGGCCCCGTCGACGCCCGCCCACGTCGTCAGCCGTCCCCCCGCCTCCTCCACCAGCACCGCGAAGGGGGCGATGTCCCACGGATTCACGACCGGGTCGATCATGGCCTCCGCCCGCCCGGCCACCACCGCCAGGTACCCGTAGCAATCGCCCCACGAGCGCAACAGCCCCGCCTCCCGCGACAGCAGCACGAGTCCGTTTGGCGATCGCCGCTGGAGGCTCCCCGGGCCGGTTGTCAGCACGGTCGCTTCGCCCAGCGAGTCCGTCTCGCTGACGCGCGTCCGTTCGCCGTTCAGGTAGGCGCCCCCGCCCCGGCTCGCCCAGGCCGTCTCCCCTACGGCGTGGCAGGCCACCACCCCGACCACGGGTTCGCCATCACGCTCCAGCGCGACCAGCGTGCCGAACAGGGGCACGTGGTGTATGAAGCTCTTCGTCCCGTCGATCGGGTCGATCACCCAGCGGTGGCGCCCGTCCCCCGCCGATTCGCCCTGTTCCTCCCCCAGCACCCCGAAGCCCGGCGTTTCCCGCGCGAACAGTTCGCGCATTGCCTCCTCCGCTCGCCGATCCGCCTCCGTCACCGGCGTGCCGTCCGCCTTCAGCTCGACCGTCAGCTCCTCCTCATAGAGGGGCATGACGATCTCGCCCGCCATGGCCGCGGCCCTGCGCGCGACGGCGGTCAACTCCTCCAGCTCACGGTCCATCGCGCGAGTCTAGCGCCTGCTCCCCCCAGCGGCCCGCCTCTCGACTCGTAAGCGCGCCGTTACCGTCCGTCGCCTACACTGAATGGCTAGTGGTTTCTATGAAGGTGCAAGCGTGAGCGTGGGCCAGGCCATCCCCACGACCGTGGGAGAGCCGCCCGATGGCGATCTCCAGCAGCAGTTCCTCTACGAGATGCTGCTCATTCGGCGCTTCGAGGAGAAGTGCGCCGAGATGTACACGCGCGGCAAGATCCGCGGCTTCCTCCACCTCTACAGCGGCGAGGAAGCCTGCGCTGTTGGCGCTATCAATGCCCTCCGCGCCGACGACAAGATCGTGACCCACTACCGCGACCACGGCCACGCTCTCGCTCGCGGCATCGAACCCAACCGCATCATGGCCGAGCTCTTCGCCCGCACCGGCGGCACGAACGAGGGCCGCGGCGGCTCCATGCACATCTTCGACGTCGACCGCAATTTCCTCGGCGGCTACGCCATCGTCGCCGGTCACATGCCCATCGCCACCGGCCTCGGCCTTGCCGCCAACCTGAGCCACGAGGACTGGGCCACCCTCTGCATCTTCGGGGATGGCGGCGTGGGCGAAGGGGAGTTCCACGAGGCCCTCAACCTGGCCGCCATCTGGAAGCTGCCCGTCGTCTGGTTCTGCGAGAACAACGGCTACGGCATGGGTGTCCCCTTCGATGACTCCCTCGCCAACGACGTTTACAAGATTGCCGCCGCCTACCAGATGCCCAGCGTCCGCATCGACGGCATGGACGCGCTCGAGGTCTACTCCGCCACCCAGCTCGCCCTTGCCCACGTTCGTGAAGGGCACGGCCCCTACTTCATCGAGGCGCTCACCTACCGCTACCGCGGCCACTCCATGGCCGACCCCGAGCTCTACCGCACCAAGGCGGAGATTGAGGAATACCGCAAGCGCGACGCCATCCAGCGCCTCAAGCGCTCCATGATCGCCGACGGCCTCCTCGACGAGACCACCTACCAGGCGCTCGTCGCCCGCGTCGATGCCGAGGTCGACGAGGCCGTCGCCTACGCCGACGCGAGCCCCGAGCCCGGCCTCCACACCCTCTACGACCACATTACGAAGGAATACGAGGGGGAGTCCGGATGACGGAAATGCGCATGCGCGACGCCATCCGCGAGGCGATGCGGGAGGAGATGCTGCGCGACGAGCGCGTCTTTCTCATGGGCGAGGACATCGGCGCCTACGGGGGCTCCTACGCCTGCACCCGCGGCCTCCTCGACGAGTTCGGCCCGGAGCGCGTCCGCGACACGCCCATCTCCGAGTCGGGAATCGTTGGCGCGGGCGTCGGCGCCGCCCTCGCCGGCTTCATCCCGATGGTCGAGATCATGACCATCAACTTCAGCCTCGTCGCCCTCGACCAGATCGTGAACAACGCCTCGAAGCTCCACTACATGAGCGGTGGCCAGGTGAACGTCCCCCTCGTCCTGCGCATGGCCAGCGGCGGCGGCAGCCAGCTTGGCGCCACCCACAGCCACAGCCTCGAGGGGATGTTCGCCCACTTCCCGGGGCTCACCGTCGTCTGCCCCTCCTTCCCCGGTGACGCGAAAGGCCTGCTTAAGCGCTCCTTCCGCGAGCCCAACCCCGTCGTCTTCATCGAGCACACCGCCCTCTACGGCACCCGCGGCGAGGTTCCCGACGACACCGACCACCTCGTCGAGTTCGGCCAGGCGCGAACCGTGCGCTCCGGCAAGGACGTGACCCTCGTCGGCTACAGCGGCAGCGTCCACCAGTGCTACCGCGCCGCCGACATGCTCGCCGCCGAGCACGGCCTCACCGCCGACGTTATCGACCTCCGCACCATCCGCCCCCTCGACATGTCGTCGGTCATCCGCTCCGTGCAGCGCACCAACCGTGCCGTCGTCGTCGAGGACGACTGGAAGTTCGGCGGGTTCGCGGGCGAGATCGCCGCCCAGATCATGGAGCGCGCCTTCGACTGGCTCGATGCCCCCGTAGCCCGGGTCGCGGGCAAGGACGTGCCCATGCCCTACAACCGCAACCTCGAATACGCCGCCCTGCCCTCCGAAGAGGATGTGGTCGAGGCGGTCCTGGCGATGCTTTAGGAGGCGCGCATGGCTCTCGAAGTAGTGATGCCGCAGATGGGCGCCGACATGACGGAAGGCACCCTCGTGCGCTGGCTCAAGACCCCCGGAGACACCGTGGAACGCGGCGACATCATCGCCGAGATCGAGACGGACAAGGCCACGGTCGAACTTGAGGCCTTCGAGGCCGGCGTGCTCCGCCAGGTCGTGGCCCAGGAAGGCGACGTTGTACCTGTCGGCGAGGTCATCGCCCTCCTTGGCGATGCCGATGAAGCCATGCCCGAGATCGAGCGCCGCGCTCCCACCGAGAAGCCCAACCCCCGCACCGTGACCGCCCCCACCGCCGACGGCACCGGGGGCGACCTTGATGCGCGCCGCGTGCGCGTCTCCCCCGTCGCCCGCCGCATCGCCGACGACGCCGGCATCGATATCGGCGAAGTTGCCGGCTCAGGCCCCGACGGCCGCATCCTCCGTCGCGACGTGGAGGCGGCCATCGCCGCGCGCGACAACCACGCCCCAGCCGGTGTGCCCACGGTCGAGCCCGAGCGCCCGCCCCCGCCTCCACCCCCCGCCCGCATCGAGCCGCTCTCGCGCATGCGCACCGCCATCGCGCGCAACATGACCGACGCCAAGCAGCAGCAGCCCCACTACTACCTCACCGTCGACGTTGACATGACCGAGGCGATGGCCTTCCGCCGCCATATCAACCTCGTCCTGGACGAGGGCCAGCGCGTGAGCGTGAACGATGTCCTCGTGCGCGCCTGCGCCGTCGCACTCGCGAGCCACCCCAAGTTCAACGCCTCCCTCAGCGAGGAAGGCATCCAGTACCACGAGCAGGTCGACATCAACATCGGCGTCGCCCTGGACGAAGGGCTGATCGCCCCGGCGCTCCTCGACGTGGCCGTCAAGCCTCTCCCCCAGATCGCGGAGGAGTCAAAGGCGCTCGTCGAGCGCGCTCGCGCTGGCCGCCTCCGCGCCGAGGAGTACTCCAGCGGCACCTTCACGATCACCAACCTCGGCGCCTACGGCATCGACGTGCTCGTCGGGATCATCAACGCCGGTCAGGCCGCCATCCTCGGCGCCGGCTCTGTCACGGAGCGCCCCGCTGTCGTCGATGGCGAGGTCGCCGTCCGCCAGCTGATGACCCTCGCCCTCAGCGGCGACCATCGCGTCACGGACGGCGCCGAAGGCGCCCGTTTCCTCAAGGAGATCCAGACGATCCTGGAGAACCCGACGCGCCTGGCGGTCTAGCCCTCCAGCATCTTCCCCATCACGTAGAAGGGCGCGCCCCCCGGCGTGAACGCCATCTCCGCGATGATCTCGAACCCCAACCGGCCGTACAGCTCGTGCGCGCGACTGTCCGTCCGCGTGCTGAGCACGCACGTGGATTCCGGACGCCCTTCGAGCAGGTTGTTCACGAGCAGCGCGCCGATGCCCCGGCTCTGGAAGTCCGGGTGTACAGCGATCTCGACCAGTTCGTAGGCGCTGCCGAGCCAGCGCTTCCGCCTCTTCCGGTCCAGCTCGCGAGCCACCGCGTCGCGCCACCACTGGCCGCGCATGCTGCGGTACCCATAGGTCATCCCTACCACGCCGTGCCCGGGGATGACCGGCTCGTCCGCCTCACCCACCGCGATGAACCCGCGAAAGCCCTCCCGGTCGCGGTGCAGCCGGCGCAGGCGGTAGCGAATTTCCTCGCCCCGATCCGGATCGCTGTACGGCGGTGGCGCAAACGCCGCCGCGTAGACGGCGATGGCCCCCTCGAACAGGGGGCCACCTTCAGGAAACGGTTCGATGCGCCAGCTCATCCCCGATACTGGATCTTCGCCCCGACGCGGTCCTTGTTCAGCCGCTTGTTCAGGTGCAACCCTTCGAGGATGAACTCGGTGCCGGCCGCTATCTCGCCGGGCGAGTCGGCCTCCACCACGCCCAGCGCCTCGGCCAGCCCCTCGATACTGTCGACGAGGCCCTTGTAGTCGTCGCTTGCCGTCATCTCCCCCACCTCGACGGAGATGCCCGACTTGAAGCGCGCCACGATCGGCTCCAGGTCGCTCAGGTTGTAGAGGCGGTTGAACACCGCCACCACGGCTCCCTGGATCAGCTTCTCGATGATCTGCTCCTCGCGCCCGTCCTCGATCGTTTCCAGCTCCACCTTGCCACTGAGCGTGGGGACCACGAAAGGCAGGTCGCTCGCCCTCGGGACGGCCTCCTCTTCGCCGTTCATGATCGCCCGCCGCAGCGAGTTCGCGAGCATGCTCTCGTAGTTCGCGATGCTCGCCCGGACGCTCACACCCGAGCGCTGGTTCACGTCGGGGCTGCGCCGCGCCAGCCGCGTGATTTCGGCGATGATCTCCTTCATGTAGTCGGGAACCGACACGCTGAAGTCGGCCGGCACGGGGTGGTGCTCCGCCTCCACGATGTCGATCTCGTGCTCGATCCGCTGCGGGTAGTGCGTCCGCACCTGTGCCCCGTAGCGGTCCTTCAGCGGCGTGATGATGCGGCCCCGGTTGGTGTAGTCCTCGGGGTTCGCGCTCGCCACCACGAACACGTCCAGGGGCAGCCGCACGCGGTAGCCGCGGATCTGGACGTCGCGCTCCTCCATGATGTTCAGGAGACCGACCTGGATGCGTTCCGCGAGGTCGGGCAGCTCGTTGATGCAGAAGATGCCGTGGTTCGTGCGCGGCACCAGCCCGTAGTGGATGGTGAGCTCGTCCGAGAGGTAGCGCCCTTCCGCCACCTTGATCGGGTCCACCTCGCCGATCAGGTCGGCGATCGTGATGTCCGGCGTCGCCAGCTTTTCGCCGTAGCGCTGGTCCCGGTCGAGCCAGACGAGCGGGGCGGCGTCGCCCTGCTCCTCGGTGATCTGGCGCCCCTGGGTGGTGATCGGGTCGAACGGATCCTCCGGGATCTCGCAGCCCGCCAGCACCGGATAGGCGTCGTCCAGCAGCGTCGTGAGCGACCGGATGAGGCGCGACTTCGCCTGCCCCCGCTCGCCCAGGAAGATGATGTCCTGGCCGGCCAGGATCGCGTTCACGATGTGCGGAATAACGGTCTCGTCGTAGCCGTACACCCCGGGGAACAGCTCCTCCCCTGAGCGGATGCGCGCGATCAGGTTCTTGCGCATCTCTTCGCGTACGGGCAGGGGCTGATAGCCCGACTCCCGCAACTCACCGACGGTCCTGGGACGTTCCACTGTGCTCACTCGCTGGCGCTCCTCTTCCGGGCAGCGGGCTCAAGCTCCATCACGACAACGACGAAAGGAAGCCGCCGCGCCGCCCGGGTCGGCCGCTTGCTGCGGCGTTCAAACTCACCCGGAACGGTTTCCCTACCCTGAGCGCCACATGATAGGCGGTTGCTCGCCTGTCAACCACGGGCCGCGCGCCGGCGGTCTTTACGCTCCCGTAAACAGCTCCAGCTGGTCTCCCGTCTCCTCCGTCAACTCCTCGATGAGCTCGGGACCGTCGTTGCGAACGCTGTTTACCCGCTGCGAGACCAGTCGCACCGCGAGGTAGTCCTCGGGAGCAGGCCCCAGCAGCGACTTCAGTTCGTCCGGCTCGCGCTCGCCCCCGAAGATCCACTCGTCGATCGCGTCTTCCAGCAGGATGACCGGCATGCGGTCGTGGATGCGGGCCGCGAGGTCGTTCGGCGGGCACGTCAGGATGGTGAACGTCGCCTCCCAGCTCTCCGGGTCCGGACGCCACCACTCATACAGCCCCGCGAACGCCAGCAGCTTCCCGTTCGGCCGGTGGAACCAGAACGGCTGACGGTTCTCCTTCGTCCCCACCCATTCGTAGTAACCGTCGGCAGGCACCACGCATCGACGCTTCCGGAACGCCTCGCGATACAACGGGCGCGTCTCCACGCCCTCCAACCGCGCATTGATCCCCCGCGCCGCCTGTTTGCGGTCCTTCGACCCGTACTTGACCAGGCCCCAGCGCGCCGGCAGCAGTTCCCGGTCCTCCCGGCGCATCCGCACGACGAAGTGCTCGTCCGTCGGCGCGATGTTGAACCGCGCCTGCGTCGCCGGCAGCTCTCCGCTGGCCACCCCGAACGCCTCCGCCACCGCCCCAACGTCGTCCACCGTCATCGTGAACCGTCCGCACATACCCCAAGCATAGGGGAAGGCCCCCGTGGAACGCGGGACAGGTTTGAGAAGGAAAGAAGAGTGGGATAGGGTAGAAAGTGCATGAGGGTTTCTACCCTTGGGGATTTTGGTGAGCCTCAACATCAAAAACGAAGAGACCTGCCGCCTTGCCGAAGAGCTTGCCGAGTTGACGGGAGAGACCAAGACGGGCGCAATCACGGTTGCTCTCCGGGAGCGCATCGGGCGCGAGCGTACCGAACGAGCGCGCGAAGAACACAGTGTTGAAGAGCTCGCCCGGGAATTGCTTGAGATCGGGAAGGAGAGCGCGGAGCTGTTCCGGGAGAGCGGCCTGACCTCCACGAACCTCGGAGACCTCTTGTACGACGAGCGCGGGCTTCCCACTTGATAGTTGACTCTTCGGCCATCATGGCGATTCTGCTGGACGAGCCCGACGCGCCCCGGTACGCCCACGCCATGTCAACGGCGACACCCCCGCGTATGTCTACCGCCACCTTCCTGGAGACTACGATCGTTGCTGAGGGCGGCGGTGGCGTTGCTGCCCGTCGCCTGCTGGATCGCCTCTTCCAGAGGATCCGCATCGAGCTCGTACCGGTAACGGTCGAACAGGCCCAACACGCTCGTGAGGCCTGGCGGCGCTTCGGCAGGGGCAACCCCCCCGCCGCTCTCAACTTCGGGGACTGCTTCTCCTACGCCCTCGCCACAACGACCGGCGAGCCCCTCCTCTACAAGGGCAACGACTTCGCCCTCACCGACATTGAGTCGGCCTGATCCACAGCCGACAGCCCCCTGCACCCCACCCTGCTAGCATGGATTCGGAAGGATCCATGCCGACATGACCGCCAGCCAGACCCGCGTTCCGCGCTCCAGCGAGATGCTGCACGACTACCTCCTCAGCGAGGAGCAGTTGGAGAGCATGTACCGCTACATGCTCCTCTCGCGCCGCCTCGAGGAACGCATGATGACCCTCAACCGCCAGGGTCGCGCCGACTTCGTCATTGCGGGGGCCGGGCAGGAGGCTGCGCAGGTCGGCGCCGGGATGGCCCTCAAGGCGGGTGTCGACTACGCCGCGCCTTACTACCGCGACCTCGGCGTCATGCTCGTGCTCGGCATGACCGCCCGGGAGGCCATGCTCAACACCCTCGGCAAGCTCGACGATCCCAACTCCTTCGGACGCCAGATGACCTCGCACTGGGGCAGCGTCGATCGGCGCGTGATCACCCAGTCGAGCGTCGTTGCCACCCAGCTCGTACACGCCGTCGGGGTGGCGCTCGCCGCGAAGATGCGAAACGACCCGATCGTCGTCTTCGCCAGCTGCGGCGAGGGCAGCACCAGCCGTGGCGACTTCCACGAGGCGCTCAACTTCGCCGCCATCCACAAGCTGCCCGTCATCTTCTTCGTGGAGAACAACGGCTACGCCATCTCTGTGCGCACCGAGAAGGAGATGCCCGTTCCCCACGTTGCCGACCGCGCTTCCGCCTACGGCATCCAGAGCGCCGTCGTCGACGGGCTCGACGCCATCGCCGTCTACCAGACTGTGCGCCCCGCCGTCGATCAGTCCCGGCGCGGCGGCGGGCCGTTCCTCATCGAGGCCAAGTGCTTCCGCATGTGGGCGCACTCGAGCGACGACGACCACCGCCGCTATCGCCCCCGCGAGGAGCTGGAGAACTGGGCCAGCCGGGACCCCATCGCCCTCTTCCGCTCGCGGGTCGAGGAGGACTGCCTCTTCCCGCCCGAGGATCTCGATGCCATCGAGTCCGGCGTTGACGTGGAGGTCCGCGCGGCCGAGAAGTGGGCGTTCGACCAGCCCGACCCGGTCGGCGAGGACGCCCTCGGCTTCGTGTACAAGGACGCCGACGATGTCTGAGGTCAGCGTTCTCGAAGCCGTCCGCGAAACCCTCGACGAGGCGCTCGGCGCCGACGACCGCGTCTTCCTGCTCGGCGAGGACCTTGAGACCGGTGGTGTCTTCCGCGCCACTGATGGCTTGGCCGAGAAGTACCCCGGGCGCGTGCTCGACACGCCCCTCGCCGAGTCCTCCATCGTCGGTATCACCATCGGGGCGGCCCACTATGGCCAGCGCCCCATCGCCGAAATCCAGTTCGCCGACTTTATCCATGCCGGCTTCGATCAGCTCTGCAGCGAGGCCTCCCGCTGGTCCTGGCGCACCCGTGGCGAGCAGTACCTGCCCATGGTCGTGCGCACCCCCTGGGGCGGGGGCGTCCACGGCGGCCAGCACCACTCCCAGAGCATCGAGGCGTACTACGCCCACATGCCCGGCATCAAGGTCGTCGCCCCCTCCTTCCCCGCCGACTACCGCTCGCTGCTGAAGGCCGCCATCGCCGACCCCAACCCCGTGCTCTTCCTTGAGCACAAGCGCACGTACCGCCTCATCCGCCAGGAAGTCGACGGCGCCCCCGCCGAGGACCGTATCGGCCACTCGCGCATCACCCGTACGGGCGACGACCTGACGGTGTTCGCCTATGGACTCATGCTGCACGAGTCGCTCGCCGCCGCCGAGGAGCTTGCCGGCGACGGTATCGAGTGCACCGTCGTCGACCTGCTCACGCTCAACCCGCTCGACCAGGAAACAATCCTCGAAGCAGCCCGCGCCACCGGAAAAGTGCTCATCGTCCACGAGGACACGCTCACCGGCGGGCTCGGCGGCGAGATCGCGGCCATCATCGCCGAGCAAGCCTTCGAGGACCTGGACGCCCCCATCCGCCGCGTTGCCGGTCCCGACATCCCACCCATGCCCTTCCACGAAGCGATGGAGTCGTTCTTCATGCCCGACCGCGCGAAGATCGCCGCCGCCGCTCGGGATCTGGCGGCCTACTGATGGCTACCGTCACCATGCCCCAGCTCGGCGAGAGCGTGACGGAGGGCACCGTCCTCCAGTGGTTCAAGCAGCCCGGCGACGGCGTCGCCCTCGACGAGTCGCTCTGCGAGATCGAGACGGAAAAGGTCGCGGCCGAGCTCCCATCCCCCTTCGAGGGCACCCTCGGCGAGATATTCGTGCCTGAGGGGGAGACCATCCCCGTCGATGCGCCCCTCTGCACGATTATCGAGGTCGCCGGTTCCGCGCCCGAAGAGGAGATGGCGCCCGTTGCTGCCGCAGCCGTAGACGGAGCCGCGGCCGAAGCACCTGCCCCAACCGCCGACCATAGCCGCGCCGGCGTTTATTCCCCCGTTGTCCAGCGACTGGCTACCAGGCACGACATCGACCTGGCCGCCATCGCCGGGAGCGGTCGCGGCGGACGTGTCACCCGCAAGGATGTGCAGGCCATCATCGACGAGCGTGAGCGCGAGGCGGCCGCCGCCGATGGCATCCCGCCCGCCGCCGCCCCCCTGCCCCTCCCCGACGGGGAGGTCGTCCCCACCCCCGGGGTCGCCACCGTCGCCCCCTCGGACGCCTACGACGTCGTCCCCCTTTCCGCCACGCGTCGCAAGATCGCCGAAAACATGGCGCGCTCCACGGCCGAGGCGCCCCAGGCCTGGATGATGCTCGAGGTCGACGTCACCGGCCTCGTCGCCCTGCGGACGCGCGAACGTGAACGCTTCGTCGGCGTCGACCTCACCTACCTGCCCTACTTCGCCTCCACCGTCGCCCACACCCTCACGGACTTCCCCGAGATGAACGCCCGCTGGCACGGCGACGAGCTTCACCGCTACCGCCGCGTCAACCTCGGCATCGCCATCGCCACCGAGCGGGGCCTCGTTGTGCCCGTCGTCCCCAACGCCCGCGACCTCAGCGTGGCCGGCCTTGCCCGGCGCATCGACGACCTCGTGGCGCGCGCGCACGCCGGCAAGCTGCGCATCGAGGACATGGAGGCCGGCACCTTCACCGTGAACAACACCGGCGCCTTCGGTTCCATCGCCTCGAACCCGATCGTGAACCACCCCCAGATCGGCATCGTCACCATGGAGCGCGTCGTCCGCCGCCCCGTTGTTGTCGATGACGACGCCATCGCCATCCGCTCGATGATGAACGTCGCCCTCAGCTTCGACCACCGCGCCCTCGACGGGGCCGAAGCCGGCGCCTTCCTCGCCGCCCTCAAGGAGCGGCTGGAAGCGCTTGGCTAGCGCCTAGTCCAGCCAGCGGTGGGGTCGCGAGCGCAACTCGCCCAGCCCCAGCTCCTCGCAGAGTGCCAGCCACGGCTCCCGTGGCACCCCGAGCCACTCCAGGTCGGCGAATTCCTGCTCGATGGGCGCATCCCGCCGCAGCGTTGCCAGTTCCTTAAAGAGCGCCGCCTCCTCCTGGCCCTCCCGCAGCGACCTCGCCAGCCGGCCTGCCCCGCGCGGCTGCACAGCCCAGTCGCCGTGCGCCTCCGGGATCGCCTCCAGGTGGACGTAGCGCGCCAGCACCGTCGCCGTCGACTTCGCCCCCCACCCCGGCAGCCCCGGGAACCCGTCCGCTGCGTCCCCCACCAGCGCCAGGTAGTCCGGAATCGACTCCGGTCCCACCCCGAACTTCTCCCGGACCCCTTCCGCGTTCGTCGTGATCTCCCGGCGCCGGTCGAGCATGACGACGTGGTCGCCGTCGACGCACTGTGCGAGGTCCTTGTCTGGCGAGGCGAGGATGACCTGTTCCGCCTCGTCGGCAAAGCGCGCCACCCCCGAAGCCATCCCGTCGTCCGCCTCGAACTCCCGCATCCGCCAGACCGTCACGCCCAGCGCCTCCAGCGCGTCCTCCGCCAGGGGGAACTGGTCGAGCAGATCCGCGGGCACGCCCGAGTCGGTCTTGTAGCCCTCGTACAGCTCGTTCCGGAACGAGTGCACGACCGTGTCGGTCGCCGCTGCGATGGCCAGCGGCTCCTGCTCCCGCAGCAGCGCCAGCGTGCTCGCTGCGATGCCCGCGACCGCCCCCACCTGCCGCCCGTCCGGCGCCGTCCGCGGGGGCGCGCCGAAGTACGAGCGGAACAGTTCGTAGGTTGCGTCGAGCAGGACGAGCCGCATGGCTCGCGCCTCCTACCGCTGGTAGACGATGTCGTCCGTCGAGTGCTGCCCCTGTGTGAAGGCAGGCGCTCCCGGCCACGTCTCCGTTACCGGGTCGAAGCGCGTGTAGTCGTGCACCACCGTCCGGCGCAGGATGCGCCACTCCCCGTCGCGCCGCTCGAAGCGATCGACGTAGCGCCCGCCCCAGAGGAAGTCCGTATCGACCTTGCCCTCGTCGCCGGGGATGCGATGCCGCGCCAGGCAGTACGACTCGCACCAGGCGAAGTCGCCCTCGACGTCGATGATCACGTTCCCCACGCGGTGCTGCGTGAAGCGGTAGGAGCCGAGTCCGTTCGGCGCGCTCTCGGCGAACGCCGCCGGCGTCGTCTCGTCGCCGTAGCGCAGGACCGCATCCGGGTGGAAGCAGCTCTTCAGGAGCTCGGCGTCGATGCGATCGATGGCGCGCGCGTACAGCATCAGCACGCGCGTGATGTCGCGCTCCGCGATGAGCGTGTCGAGGGTGGTTGGGCTGGCAGTTTCGATGGCCATGGGGCGCCTCCCGCCGCGAGGGTGGCGTGATTCTAGCGCCCGACCGCCGGCGCCGTTACGCCAACCGCTCCTGGAAGGTCAGGCGCCGCACGAGCGGCCAGCGTTTGTACCAGATCGGCCCCGTGGGACGGTTGGGCGGTCCCGCTATCGCGAAGAAGATGGTCCCCAGCCCTGCGATTACCGCCAGCACGGTGAAGCCCCGCTCGTAGTCGCCGAACGCGTCCGCCATGGCTCCCGCGATGATCGGCCCCGACATCATCCCGAACATCACGATCAGGGACGAGAATCCCATGATCTTGCCGAAGTCGCGGCGGCCAAAGTAGTCCGCCCGCAGGGCCTGCTGCATCGGCCCCCGCGTCCCCCACGCAATGCCGTTCACGATGGCGAAGAGCGCGATCATCCAGAAGCCGACCGCGTAGGTGACCAGCAGCAAGGCGACGACGTGCCCGACCATGCAGAACGCCAGCATCACGCGTTTGTTCAGCCGGTCCCCGAGAAACCCCCCGCCTATCTGCCCCACCAGCTGGAAGGCCGTCATCATCAGCACGATCAGGCTCGAGGTGAAGGCGGAGTACCCCAGGTTCTCGAGGTGCAACACGAGGTGGACCATGAACGCCCCGATGATGAGGACGGCCGCCCCGTGCCCGATCGAGATGAACCAGAAGGTCGGACTGCGCAGCGCTTCGCCCGTCGAGAAGTCCTCGCTGGCCGGGATTACAACAGGACCGCTCCCCAGCCCCTGCCTCGGCGGCGCCTCCGGCACGGGCTCCCCGTCGATCGTCTCGCCCCGGTCCTCGGGTCGGTGGTGGATGAAGGTCGCGACGATCTGTCCCACGACGAAGATCACCACGCCTGCCACGAGGGAAGTGGCCCGCCAGCCGTATTGGTCCATGGCGAGCACGACCAGGAAGACGAGCAGGCCTCCGACCGAGAAGCCCGCCGACATCAGCCCCAACGCCAGCGACCGCTTCCGCTCGAACCAGTTCACGACAGCCACGACCAGCGTCACGAATCCGGCCATGCTCGCGCCTATGGCGATCAGGAAGTACGTCAGGAAGAACGTCGTCACCGAGTCGACAAAGCTGAAGAGCACGAACCCGATCCCGGTGGACGCGATCCCGAGGCGGATCATGATCCGCGGCCCGAAGCGGTCGATCGCCCACCCCTGGATCGGTCCCAGCACCCCGCTCTCGATGCGCGTCATCGCGAACGCAAGCGAAAATGTGGTCTTGCTCCAGTTGAACTCCTCTTCCAGGCGCTCGACATAAAAACCGAACGCGTGGAACATGAACAGCCCGAGGACTGTCTGGATGAAGAAGCCGCCGGCGACCATCCACCAGCCGTAGAAGACCTTGCGTTGAGGAAAGGGGAACTCCGGGCGCACCGTTCCCCAAGATAAGCGCTGCGCGCCCTTGCCGCCGGACGGACCGGGTGTGCGGTCCATCCCGGCAGGTGTGAGCGGCGCAACGGCGAGGCGCCGGGGCTCGTGGCAGAATCCCGCCAACTTCCTCGACAAGGGGCACCACATGTCTCGGTACTTGAAGCCTTCCTGGCTTCTGACTTCCCTTGTCCTGCTTGCCGTGCTGCTGGTCGCAGCCTGCGGCGATGACTCCGACTCTCCCGACCCGACCCCGGAGCCAACCCCCGAAGCTACGGCGGCCCCCGACCCCACCGACCCTCCCCCCACTCCCACGCCCGAGCCCACCGAGCCGCCCCCCACCGAAGCCGCTGCCACGCCAGAACCCACCCCTGAACCCACCCCGCCGCCTACCGAGGCCCCGCCCGAGCGCGTCGCCCTGCACATCGGCATCCTCGTCCCCGAGACGGGCGCTGTCGGTCCCCTCAGCGCCCCTGCTGTCGAGGCGATGAAGCTCGCCGTCGACGACATCAACGCCGCCGGCGGGAACATCACCACGACCATCGCCGACACCGCCACCAATCCGGCCACGGGGCGCGAGGGTGCCGCGCGGTTGTTGGGCGAGGGCGCCGACGTCATCATCGGCCCCGCCACCTCCGCCGTGACCCAGGCCGTCATCCAGACCTTCTTCGATGAGCGCGTGCCCCAGTGCACCCCCTCCGCCCAATCCCCCGCCCTCAGCACGCAGGAGAACGCGACCTACTTCTTCCGCACGGTGCCCCCCGCCCACGCCGTGGCCCCTATCATGGCCCGGGTCGTAGCCGAGGACGGCGGCGCGCGTGTCGCCATCGTCGGGCGCGCCGACGACTACGGCATCGCCATCAGCGGCCTTGTCGGCCAGATTCTGACTGAGTTCGGCGCCGAAGCCGAGGTCATCCTCTACGACCCCGGCTCCGCCACCTTCGATGCACCGGTAGCGGCCGTCGCCGACTATGCCCCCGACGCCATCGTCAACGTCGGCTTCTTCTTCGATGGCACCAGCATCGTCCACGGCCTCATCGAGGCGGGCTTCGGGCCGGAGATCCAGTACGGCGGCGACGCCCTCTTCCACCCCTTCCTTTGGCAACTCATTGACCCCAACGACCCCACCGTCCTCGACGGCATGAAATTCATCGGCGTCGCCGGAAGTGACGAGTTCAACACGCGCATCTCCGACGTCACCGACGGCAACGTGAATTTCGCCGCCCAGTCCTACGACTGCGTCGTCCTCATGGCGCTCGCCGCCGAGATTGCCGGTGGTACCGATGGCGACGCGATGATGGCCGCCATCGCCGGCCTCACCCACGAGGGAACGGAGTGCTTTTCCTACGAGCAGTGCGTCGCCCTCATCGATGCCGGCGAGGACATCGACTACGTCGGTGTCAGCGGCCCCATCAACCTCACGCCCAACGGCGACCCGACCACCGGCTCCTACGCCGTCTTCCAGTTCCAGGGGGGGCGAATCACCGTTCTTGAGGCCTACGAGATCGACCTGACCCAGGCCCAGTAGCGCCCTGCGGCGATCGGTCGATGGGGCGCTGCTAGAATCGAAGCTGCATGCCCCTCGACCACATCGCCGTGCGCGGCGCCCGCGAGCACAACCTCAAGAACATCGACGTCGAGATCCCGCGCGACAAGCTCGTCGTGATCACGGGCCTCTCCGGCTCGGGCAAGTCCTCCCTCGCCTTCGACACCATCTACGCCGAAGGCCAGCGCCGCTACGTCGAGTCCCTCTCCGCCTACGCCCGCCAGTTCCTGGGCCTCATGGAAAAGCCCGACGTCGACCACATCGACGGCCTCTCGCCCGCCATCTCCATCGACCAGAAGGCCGCCTCCAACAACCCCCGCTCCACCGTCGGAACCGTTACCGAGATCTACGACTACATGCGCCTCCTCTGGGCACGCGTCGGACGGCCCCACTGCCCCACCTGCGGCCGCCCCATCGAGCGCCAGACAGTCCAGCAGGTCGTCGATGCAACGCTCGCCTACCCGCCCGGCTCGCGCCTGCTCCTCCTGGCGCCTCTCACCCGCGCGAGGAAGGGCGAGCACGTCCGCCTCCTTGAGGAAGCCCGCCGCCAGGGCTTTGTGCGCGTCCGCATCAACGGCGAGGTGCGCGACCTCGACGAGGCAATCGACCTCGACAAGAACAAGCGCCACGACATCGATGTCGTCGTCGACCGCGTAGTCGTCCCCGAGCCCGGGTCCGAGGGCGCCAGTCTGCGCCTCGCCGAGTCTGTCGAGACCGCGCTCACCGCCGGCCAGGGCGTCATGCACGTCGCTACCGCTACCCGCGCCGGGGAGGAGGACGTCCCCGAGCGCATTTTCAGCGAGCACTTCGCCTGCCCCTACGACGGCTTCTCGTTCGGCGAGATCGAGCCGCGCACCTTCAGCTTCAACAGTCCCCATGGCGCCTGCTCGCGCTGCACCGGGCTCGGCGTCGAGATGCAGGTCGACCCCGCCCTCGTCATCCCCGACCGCACGAAGTCTGTCGCCGAGGGCGCCGTCGAGCCGCTCGCCAAGTCGCGCGGCGGCCAGACCTGGTACCAGCGCCTCCTCGATGCGGTCGCCGAGGAGTACGGCTTCGGCACGGATACCCCTATCCGGGAGCTCACCGAGGACCAGCTCAACGTCATCCTCTACGGCAGCGGCGAGGAGAAGCTGCGCTTGCGGTTCACCAACGACTACGGCCGCACGCGCTACTACGACGCCCGCTTCGAAGGCGTCATCAACAACCTCCAGCGCCGCCACAAGGAGACCGATTCCGACTACGTCCGCAGCGACATCGAGCGCTACATGGGCGCCGTTCCCTGCCCCGGCTGCGACGGCCAGCGCCTCCGGCCCGAGGCCCTCGGCGTCCGTATCGACGGCCGCACGGTCGTCGAGGTCACGGACGGGAGCATCAGCGAGACCCTGCACTGGTTCGACGCCCTCGATGGTCCCGAGACCCCGCTGAGCGAACGCGAGCAGACCATCGCCCGCCAGATACTGAAGGAGATCCGCTCACGCCTGCAGTTCCTTATCGACGTGGGGCTGGAGTACCTGACCCTCAATCGCGCCTCCGGCACCCTCTCCGGAGGCGAATCCCAGCGCATCCGCCTCGCCACCCAGATCGGGTCCGCCCTCATGGGCGTCCTCTACATCTGCGACGAGCCCTCCATCGGCCTCCATCCCGTTGACGGCGATCGCCTCATCCGCACGCTCGAACGCCTCCGCGACCTCGGCAACACCGTCATGGTCGTGGAGCACGACGAAGCGACCATGCGCGCCGCCGATCACGTCATCGACCTCGGCCCCGAGGCGGGCCGCGACGGCGGCAACGTGGTCGCGGAGGGCCCCCTCTCCGCCATCCTCGACTGTGAGGAGAGCATCACCGGCGCCTACCTCTCCGGCCGCCGCGCCATCCCCACCCCCGAGTCGCGCCGCCCCGGCAACGGCGAGGAGCTGGTCATCCGCGGCGCCCGCGAGAACAACCTCAAGAACCTCGACGTTGCCGTCCCGCTCGGGAAGTTCGTCGTCGTCACGGGCGTCTCCGGCTCTGGCAAGTCCTCGCTCATCACCGAGATCCTCGTGAAGCGCGCCGTCAACGTCCTCCAGAACGGCCGCCAGCGGCCCGGCGCCCACGACGCCATCGAGGGCTTCGAGCACCTCGACAAGGTCGTCGACATCGACCAGTCGCCCATCGGCCGCACCCCCCGCTCCAACCCCGCTACCTACACCGGCGTTTTCACCGTCATCCGCGAGCTCTTTGCCTCCGTCCCCGAAGCCCGTGCCCGCGGCTACAAGCCCGGCCGCTTCAGCTTCAACGTGAAGGGCGGCCGCTGCGAGGAATGCTCGGGCGACGGCTACAAACTCGTCGAGATGCAGTTCCTCCCCGACGTGACCGTCCCCTGCGAGGTCTGCCACGGCCAGCGCTACAACCGCGAGGCGCTTGAGATCCACTTCCGTGGCAAGAACATCGCCGAGGTCCTCGCCATGACCGTCTCGGAGGCGCTCGAGCTCTTCGACCGCTTCCCGCGCGTGAAGCGCATCCTCGGCACCCTTGAGGACACCGGCCTCGGGTACATCCGCCTCGGCCAGCCCGCCACCACCCTCTCCGGCGGCGAGGCCCAGCGCATCAAGCTCGCCAGCGAGCTCGCCCGCCGCTCCACGGGCAAGACCCTTTACGTCCTCGACGAGCCCACCACCGGCCTCAGCTTCCAGGACGTGCACCACCTCCTCGACGTGCTCCAGCGCCTGGCTGACGGCGGCAACACCGTTGTCGTGATTGAGCACCACCTCGACGTCATCAAGTCCGCCGACCACGTCATCGACCTCGGTCCCTACGGCGGCGAACGCGGCGGCAAGCTCCTCGCCGAAGGCACCCCCGAGGACATCGCCCGCAACCCCGACAGCGCCACCGGCCGCTACCTCCACCCCCTCCTCGAAGCCGCCGGCACCCTCCCCAAGCCAAAGGCGAAGCGCAACCGCACGCGGAAGCCCCGCGAGGCGGAAGCCGAAACCGCCGTCGCGGGCTAACGGGGCCTGCCACGGGACTTACTAAGGTAACGTATATGTTCCTATACTGACGAAGGCAATGAGCTGTGCCTGACGTGATTGAAATCAAGGAGTTGATGGATGAGCGCGGTCACAGCTACTTCGCCAGATGGTTCGACGACCTTGACGCTATCGCAGCGGCAAAGGTCACAACAGTCCTCGGGAGGATGGAACTAGGCAACCTCGGCGATACGAAGTCGATCGGTGGAGGCGTACTTGAACGCCGGATTGTTTTGGCCCCGGCTACCGTATCTACTTCGGTCGTGACGGAGACACGCTCATTATCCTCCTCGGAGGGGGGACGAAGCGACGGCAAGCGAGAGACATCGAAGTGGCGCAGGCGCTCTGGGATGAGTACAGGGCGCGACATAGGAGCGGGGTGTAGAACGATGGTATTGACGCGAAGTTTCAAGGAAACGATTAAGGCTCGGGCCGAGCGCGACCCTGAGTTCCGAGCGGCACTCCTGCGGGAGAGCGTGGAGCTCATGCTCAGCGGCGACGTCGAGACGGGAAGGGCGCTCGTGCGCGACTACATCAACGCGACCATCGGCTTCGAGGAGCTCGGGGGACTTGTCCACAAGTCCCCCAAGAGCCTCATGCGCATGTTCGGACCGGCCGGAAACCCGCAGGCTCGCAACCTCTTCGACGTCATCAGGTGTCTGCAGGAGCGCGAGGCGATCCGCCTCGAAGTCCATGTGGCCAGCCGCAAGCCAGTAGCTGCCGGCTAGCGGCGCACCCGGTACCGCAGGTAGACCTCGTCCGTGTCCGGGTTGGGGTGCGCCGACAGCAGTTCGAGGCGCTTTGCCTCATCCCGTGTGAAGGCGCGCTCCCCCGCGACCGCCGTGAGCGTGTCCGCCCCGCCCACGACCACTGGCCCCAGCGTCACGAACGCTTCATCGATCGCGTCGAGCGCGTACAGCGCTGCGTAGACCGTCGGGCCGCCCTCGACCAGTAGTACGTCCGCACCGAGTTCGTGCCGCATGTGGTGCAGCATCTCCGGGAACTCGCTCCCGCCAGGGAGCGTGACCACCGGCCGTCCGGTCGCGGCGATCGCCGCGCGGCGCTCCTCCGGCGCCTGCTCCGACAGGTAAACCACCGCGGGGAAGTCCCGCGCCGTGAAGAACGGGCGCTCCAGCGGCAGGTCCCCGCTGCGGCTCAGCACCGCCGCGACCGGCGTGCGTGGCTTCCCTCGTGCGATGCGGATCGCCTCCAGCGCCTCGTCCCCCAGCCGCGACGATGTGCCGCTCGCCCGCAGCGTCCCCGCCCCGTTCAGGACCACGTCGGCGTTCACCCGCAGCTCGCGCATGAGCCGCTGGTCCACCTCCGAGCCGATCCCCTGCTCCGTGCCTTCGATGACGCTCTTGCCATCCGCCGACATCACCGTGTTCGCGATCACGTACGGACGGTCGGGGGGCGGCGCTGGCAGGTCGAGCGCCGTGTAGTCGGGTTTGCCTGTCGCCCAGGCGTCGCTCACGGCAGGTCGTGTTCGCGGTCGACCTCGCGGTAGTAGCAGGTGACGTTGTTCGTGTGGCAGGTGGGGCCGACGGGCCGGGCCATCACGAGCAGCGAGTTGTCCTCGCAGTTCTTGTGCAGGCTCACGAAGTTCAGGAAGTTCCCGCTCGTCGAGCCCTTCTCCCACAGCTCGTCCCGGCTGCGGCTCCAGAAGGTCACGTGCCCGGTCGCGAAGGTGTGGTCCAGCGACTGCTGGTTCATCCAGCCCAGCATCAGGACCTGGTTCGTCTCAACGTCCTGGACAATGGCGGGAATGCGGTCGTGATCGTCGAACGAGAGGGGCATGGGCGCGCTCCGGATACTCGGGTGTTCTGTGCCTTCGAGGATACCGGAGGGAACCGCTGTGCTCGCCCCCCGGGGACGCTACCGGTCGCCCACCGGGCGCATCGCGATCCCCTGTTCGGAGAGCGCAGCCTTCACTTCCCGGATCGAGTATGTCCCGAAGTGGAAGATGCTCGCTGCCAGCACGGCGTCCGCCTTCCCTGCGGTGAGTGCCTCCGCCATGTGGTCGGGACCGCCAGCGCCACCCGAGGCGATGACCGGCACATTCACGGCCTCGCTCATCGCCGCCAGCATGGGGATGTCGTAGCCTCGCTGGTGGCCGTCGGTGTCCATGCTCGTCACGAGCAGCTCGCCCGCGCCCCGCTCCACCACCTCCCGCGCCCACGCGATCGCGTCGATGCCCGTGGGCGTGCGACCCCCGTGCGTGTACACCTCCCAGCCCTCGCCCGTCCCCTTTGCGTCGATCGCCACCACGATGCACTGGCTCCCGAAACGATAGGCGCCCTCGTTCACGAGGTCCGGGTCGTTCACGGCGGCGGTGTTGATGCTGACCTTGTCCGCCCCCAGTTCCAACATCGTCTTCATGTCCGAGGTCGTGCGGATGCCGCCGCCGACCGTGAAGGGGATGAACACCTGGTCGGCCGTCGCCGACACCATGTCGTACACGGTCGCGCGGTTGTCCGAGGAAGCCGTGATGTCGAGGAACACGAGCTCGTCCGCGCCTTCCGCGTCGTAGAGCTTGGCCAGCTCGACCGGGTCGCCCGCGTCGCGCAGCTCGATGAAGGAGACGCCCTTCACCACCCGCCCGCGGTCCACGTCGAAGCAAGGGATGATCCGTTTCGTCAGCACGCCGCCACCGCCTCCAGCGCCTCGGCCAGCGTGAAGCGCCGCTCGTAGAGCGCTTTCCCCACGATCGCGCCTTCGCAGCCTGTCTCCGCCAGGGCCCGCAGGTCGTCCGCCGTCGTCACCCCGCCCGAGGCGACGACCGGCACCGTTAGCGCCGTCGCGAACTCCGCCGCCAGGGCCACGTTCGGCCCTTCCAGCGCGCCGTCGCGCCCGATGTCCGTCACCATGATGCGCGGCGCTCCCCGCTTCACCATCTCCTTCGCGAGCGTGAGCCCGTCCGTCCCCGACCCCTCGCGCCACCCCTCCGTCAGCGCCTCCCCCGCCCGCGTGTCGATTGCCACCACGATCATCCCCGGAAAGCGCGCGACCGCGGCGTTCACGAGGTCGGGATTCCGCACCGCCGTGCTCCCCAGCTGGATGCGCCCCGCCCCCAGCCCCGCCGCTGCCTCGACATCCTCGATCGTGCGCAGTCCCCCCGAAACCTCGACCGGGATCGCGACCGCCTCGCAGATGGCTGCCACCTCCCCCCGGTTCACCGGGCGCCCCTCGCGCGCCCCGTCGAGGTCGACGACGTGTAGGCGGGGCGCGCCCTGCGTCTCCCACTCCCGCGCCATCGCCGCCGGGTCGTCGTCGTAGACGGTCTCCTGGTCGTAGTCGCCGTAGGTGAGGCGCACGCAACGCCCCCCGCGGATGTCGATAGCCGGGATCACCTCGAAACTCACGCCTCGCGTACCCACTTCGCGAAGTTCGCATAGATCGCCAGTCCCGCGTCGCCGCTCTTCTCGGGGTGGAACTGCGTTGCCACCACGTTGTCTCGCGCCAGCACGCTGGGGAAGGTCAATCCGTACGTCGTCTCCCCCAGCGCCAGGCCGGAGTCGTCCGGCGCGGGGTAGAAGCTGTGCACGAAGTAGAAGTACGTGCCGCTGGGGATGTCCTCGGTGATGCGGTGCTCTCGCACCCACTCCACCTGGTTCCAGCCCATGTGCGGCACCTTCAGGTGGTCAAAGCCGAAGTGGCGCACGGTGCCGGGAAGCACGCCCAGGCATTCCTGCCCGCCGCCTTCGTCCGAGTGGTCGAGCAACGCCTGCAGGCCCATGCAGATCCCGAGGAACGGCCGGCCCGAGGCGACGTACTCGCGTAGCGGCTCCGTTAGCTCCCTCTCCCCCAGCTTCGCCATCGTGTCCGAGGCCGCCCCCACCCCCGGCAGGATGACCCCGTCCGCGCGGGCGAGGTCCGCCCAGTCCGCCGAAATGCTGGCGTCTACGCCCACGTGCGCGAGTGCCCGCTCGACGCTGCGCAGGTTGCCTGCGTCGTAGTCCACCACCACCAGGAAGGGGTCGGCGCCCATGAGGCCAGTGTGCGGCCTCCCCTCGCTATCGTCACGGGCTAAGGGACGGTCGAGCGCTGGCCTTCAGCGCGATAAAATTGATGATGGATGGCGCCCCCCGATCAGCATGAGGCCCGGCTCCGCAGCGAGGAGCTGCGCTCGCTCATCAACCACCACAACCACCGCTACTACGTGCTGGACGCCCCCGAGGTCAGCGACGGCGAGTACGACGAGCTCATGAACGAGCTGCGCGCCCTCGAAGCTGCCTTCCCCGAGCTGATCACGCCCGACTCCCCCACCCAGCGCGTCGGCGCCGCCCCCCTCGATGCGTTCTCCACGGTTGAGCACCGAAGCCCGCTCTTGAGCCTCTCCAACGCCACGACCGATGAGGACCTCGCTGACTGGCACCGCCGCGCCGCCGAGCGCGCCGGCCGCGACGACTTCGCCCTCACGACCGAGCCGAAGATCGACGGCCTCGCCATCTCCCTCACCTACGAGGATGGACGCTTCGTCCAGGGCGCCACTCGTGGCGACGGTCGCCGGGGCGAGAACATCACCCCCAACCTCCGCACCATCCGCACCATCCCCCTTGCCCTCACCGGCGAATGCCCACCCGCCTTCGAGGTGCGCGGCGAGATCTACATGACGAAAAGCGGCTTTGAGCGCATGAACGCCGAGCGCGCCGAACGCGGCGAAGCGCTCTTCGCCAATCCCCGCAACTCAGCCGCCGGCGCCGTGCGCCAGCTCGACCCCACCATCACCGCCCAGCGCCCGCTCTCCATCTACGTGTACCAGGTTGGCTGGAGCGAGGGCCCCGTGCCCGGCAGCCATATCGAGCGGCTGCACTGGCTCGGCGACCTCGGCTTCCGCGTGAACACCGACGCCCGGCGCCACGCCGGTCTCGCCGAGGTCGCCGATCGCGTGTCCTGGTGGGGCCAGCGCCGCGAACGCCTCGACTACGACATCGACGGTGTCGTCATCAAGATCGACGACACCGAGGAGTGGGACCGACTCGGCGTGGTCGGCCGCGAGCCCCGCTGGGCCACGGCCTTCAAGTTCCCGCCCCAGCAGCGCACGACGAAACTGCTCGACATTGCCGTGAACGTGGGGCGCACGGGCGCGCTCAATCCCTTCGCCGTGCTCGAGCCGGTCGTCGTCGGCGGGGCGCGCATCCAGATGGCCACCCTCCATAACGAGCAGGACATCCACCGCAAGGACATCCGCATCGGCGACACCGTGATCGTCCAGCGCGCCGGCGACGTGATTCCCCAGGTGGTCGCGCCCGTGGTCAGCCTGCGCGATGGCAGCGAGCAGGCCTTCTCGATGCCCGAGACCTGCCCCGCCTGCGCAACCGTAATCGAGCGCGAGGAGGAGGCCGCCGACTCCTTCTGCCCGAACCTCGCCTGCCCCCAGCAGCAGGTGCGCCTCGTCGAGCACTTCGCCTCGCGCGGCGCCATGGACATCGAGGGGCTCGGTGAGCGCCTCTCCTACGTCCTCTTCCGCGAGGGGCTCGTCGACGATGTCGCCGGCATCTACGACCTGACCGCGGAGCAGCTTGCCTCTGTCACCCTCCCCCAGCACATCGGCGAGAAGAACGCCGCCACACTCGTCCAGCATTTCGGCAGCGTCGCTGCCGTCCTCGCGGCGGACGAAGAGGCCTTGCAGGAGGCCGAGGGTATCGGTCCAATCGTCGCCCGCAGCATCGCCCGCTGGGAGGGGCGCGACGGCAACCGGCGGCTGGTCCAATCCTGGGAGGAGAGCGGCGTGGAGCCCGGCGTCTCGGAGCTTGCGCGGCTGCGCGTCGAGGACCGCGGGTTCGGCCAGAAGAACGCGGCCAACCTTGTCGAGGGCATCCGCCTCAGCAAGGAGCGGCCGCTTCCCAACCTCATCTTCGCGCTTGGCATCCGCCACACCGGCGCCGAGACCGCCCGCCTCCTTGCAGAACGCTTCGGCGACCTCGACGCCATCCTCGATGCGGGTGAAGAAGCACTGCAGGAGGTCGAGGGCGTTGGGCCGGTCGTGGCCCATAGCATCGCCCGCTGGGCCGAGCGCGACCTGAACCGCGACATCGTGAGGCGCCTGCGCGCGGCGGGCGTGAACATGGCCGGCGAGGTCGTGGCCCCGGCCAGCGACCTGCTCTCTGGCCTCTCCGTCGTCATCACTGGCAAGCTCGACTCGATGACGCGCGGAGAGGCGGAGGAGCGCGCCAAGGACGCAGGCGCTTCCGTCACCGGCTCCGTTTCGAAGAAGACCGATTTCCTCGTCACCGGCGCCGACCCCGGCGGCAGCAAGCTCACCCGCGCCGAGAAGCTCGGCACCCTGCTCCTGAGCGAGGAACAGTACCTCGCCGTGCTCGAAGAGGGCCCCCCCGCACTCGACCGCTTCCGCGAGGAGCCCGAAGCGGCCAACGACCAGGCCTGACGCAAAGCCCTCGCCCCTTCACAATGGCGCGACCATGAGCGACTCCCCCCGGAAGGACACCTACACGCACGGCCACCACGCCTCCGTGGTCGCCCAGCACAGCCGCCGCACGGCCGAGGAGGCGGCTGCCTTCCTCATCCCGCGCCTGCGCCCCGGGATGCGCCTGCTCGACGCCGGCTGCGGCCCCGGCTCGATTACGGCGGGACTGGTGAAGTACGTGGACCCCGGCGAGGTCGTCGGCGTCGATGCCGAGCCCGGTGTCCTCGGGACCGCCCGCGAGTTGGCTGGCGGCGTCCCCAATCTCAGCTTCGAGGAGGGCAGCGTCTACGCCCTCCCCTACGAGGATGACGCCTTCGACGTCGCCTACGCCCACCAGCTCATGCAGCACCTTGCCGATCCCGCCGCCGCCCTGCGCGAGATGGGCCGCGTGGTTCGCCCCGGCGGCTTCGTCGCCGCCCGTGATTCCGACTACCAGACCATGATCTGCCACCCCCGCACGGAGGCGATCGAGGAGTGGCGCGCCCTCTATACCGAAGTCGTGCGCCGCAACGGCGCCGATGCCAACGCCGGCCGCCGCATCCCTTCGTGGATGGCTCGCGCCGGCCTCGAGCAGGTCGAGGTCTCCACCACCGTCGCGATGATGCGCGACCCCGCCGAAGTGCTGAACTGGGGCGACTCCTGGGCCGAACGCGTCACCAGCTCCGCCCTTGCCGAGCAGGCGCTCGCCTACAAGCTCGCCGCTCGCGAGGACCTGGAACGCATCGCCGCGGGCTGGCGCGCCTGGGCGCGCGACCCGGAAGCCCTTTTCCTCTTCGTTCACGTCGAGGGCCTCGCCACCGTTTCCTGACCCGCGCGACGGGCCGGTCCGCTGGACCGGCTGCCCTATACTGAGTCGAAGCGCTTACTCGTACCCGCAGGCCAGGCCTGCGACAGGACCGGTTCCCGTGGCACGCCTCGGCCCTCTCTCGCGCCTCTTCGGCTTCCTGTCCCACGACATCGCCATCGATCTGGGGACGGCGAACACGCTCGTCATGGTCCGGGGCCGCGGCATCGTCATCATCGAACCCTCCATCGTGGCCATCGACCGTACCTCCAAGCGCATCCTCTCCATCGGCGAGGAAGCCCAGCGCATGGTCGGCCGCACGCCCGCCAACATTGTCGCCGTGCGCCCCCTCCGCGATGGCGTTATCTCAGACTTTGAGGTCACGGAGCGGATGCTCAGCTACTTCATCCGCGCTGTGCAGGACCGCTCCTTCCTCGCCCAGCCCCGCGTCGTCGTGGGCATCCCCAGTGGCGTGACCGAGGTGGAGAAGCGCGCCGTTCACGACGCTGCCCTCAGCGCCGGGGCGCGCTCGTGCTTCCTGATCGAGGAGCCTCTCGCCGCCGCCATCGGCTCCGGCCTGCCCGTTATGGAGGCCTCCGGCTGCATGGTCGTCGATATCGGCGGCGGCACGACCGAGGTCGCCGTCATCTCCCTCGGCGGCATGGTCGTCAGCCGCTCCATCCGCGTCGCCGGCGACGAGATGGACCGAAGCATCGTCGCCTATGCCCGCCAGGTGCATAACCTCCTCATCGGGGAGCGTACCGCGGAGGAGGTGAAGAAGGCGGCGGGCTCCGCCTCGCCCCTCGATACCGAGGAGTCCGTCACGCTGCGGGGCCGCGACCAGGCGACGGGACTGCCCAAGGCCGTCGAGGTCAGCACTATCGAGCTGCGAGACGCCCTCGCCGGCTCCGTCGGCCAGATCGTCGAAGCCGTCCGCTCTTCTATCGAGATCACGCCTCCCGAGCTCGTCAGCGACCTCATGGCTCACGGTATCGCCCTTGCCGGCGGCGGAGCCCTGCTGCGCGGCCTCGACCGCCGCATCAGCCAGGAGACGCGCTTCCCCGTCTACGTCTCCGAGGACCCCCTGCTGTGCGTGGTCCGTGGCGCCGGGGCCATCTTCGACGAGATTGCAGCCAGCAGTACCGTCGAGCAGCAGTTCGACTCGGGAAGGGCGCGGCGGTAGCCTCGAACGGTCGCCGCATGCTGATTTTCAGTCGCTACACGTACTGGGCCGGGGCCATGGTCGCGCTCGCCGTGCTGCTGGCCGTCGTGGGCCGGGCCGGACTCCTCGATCCCGTCCAGGATGTCTTCCTGCGAGCCACCGGTCCCCTGGAGGAGGGCGTCTCGTCGGCCTTCCGCCCCGTCGCCAACTTCTTCAGCAACGTTCGCGATCTCGACCGTCTGGAGCAGGAGAACCGCCGGCTCCTCAGCGAGAACGAAAGCCTTCGGAACGAGAACGCCGCCCTTCGTGGCGATAGCGAGCGGCTCAGGGAGATCGAGGAGGCCCTTGGGTACGTCGGTGCCGACCCCACGACCGAGCAGCTTGCCGCCGGTGTGCTCAGCCGCATCCAGGGCCCGCTCACCCGCGAGCTCCGCATCGATCGGGGCACCGACCACGGCGTTTCCGAAGGCAACCCCGTCCTCTCCGTGCGCGGAACCCTCATCGGCACGGTCATCGAGGCGCTGCCCGGCAGCTCCTTCGTCCGCCTGCTGACCGATAGCCGCAGCAGCGTCGCCGCCCAGGTCCGGGGCAGTCCCGCCGATGGCATCGCCAAGGGCGACGGAGGCGCCCTCAGCTTCGCACTCGTGGAGGGCGACGTGAACATCGGCGATACCGTCGTGACCTCCGGCCTCGGCGGCACCTATCCGCCCGACGTTCGCATCGGCGAAGTGACCGCGGTCCTCGGCGACTCGCAGGATCCATTCCCCACGGTGCGTCTTCAGACCACCGTCCGCATATCCACTACCCGCACCGTTCTTGTGATGATCAGCTTCACGCCCGCTCGCTTCGAGGTGGAGGACTAATGCGGGCGCTGCTGCTGGTGCTCCTCGCGCTCGCGACTGCTGTCGCGCAGGTCGCCGTGGCGCCCTTCTTCCCCGTCCTCGGCGCTGTCGCTGAGTTTCCCGTGGTGGCGCTGATGCTGCTCGCCATCTTCGCCGGCCCGCACGCGGTCATGATCGCCTTTCCGATCCTCGTCCTCTTCCTTGGCTTCTCCACCAACGTGGAGTTTGAGTGGCTCGTGCTCGCCTACCTGCCGCTCCTCCCCTGCGCCGCCTGGATCCAGCGCCAGCGCGCCATCCCCCAGAGCCCGTACGCGCTCGTGCTCGTCATGGGCGTCGCCGCCGGGGTCTGGGCGCGAGGCGCCCTTTCGGTTGTGGCGGTCGCGTCCGGCGCCAGCCCCACCTTCGGCGCCGTCATCACGGACATCCTCCTCCCCGGAATGGCTTTCGACGCCGTCGTGCTCTCGGTGCTCTACGCGATCTGCTGGTACATCGGCTGGCCGGTGCGTTCCCTGGAGCTTGAGGACGCGGGATACGGGCCATGAGCGTCATCGACGATCGCCGCGTCGACCCCGGCCTCAGCCGCAACCGGCCCCACGGCAACGTGGGCGTCCTCCGAATCGCCGTCGTCGTCCTCTTCGTCGTTCTCGGCGCTCGCCTTGTGCAGATGCAACTCGTCGACGGCGCCGAGTACGCGGAGCGCTCCGAGCTCAACCGCATCATCGTCGACAGCGTGCGCCCCACCCGTGGTGTCATCTTCGACCGCAAAGGCCAGCCTCTGGTCGAGAACAGCGGCTCCTTTACCGCCCTTGTAACCCCCGCCTTCCTGCCCGACGACTCCCGCGACCGCTACCGCCTCTACCTCTACCTGGAAGATCTGCTCGGCATCCCCGCCCTCCAGATCGAGGAGGCCGTGACCGCCGCCGAGGAGCGCGGCCAGGGCGACCTCCCCCTCGCTATCGCCCGCGCCCTCGACCGCGACGTCGCCCTCATGCTCGAGCAGGTCGCCGCCGATCTCCCCGGCGTGTCCCTCTCGGTCGAGCCGCGGCGCCGCTACCCGGGCGGCCCCGAGTTCAGCCACATCCTCGGCTACGTTGGCGCACAGTCGCCGGAGGAGTGGCGCGTCCTGCAGGAGGATGGCTACGCCTTCAACGAGGTGGTCGGCAAAGTTGGCGTCGAGTCCCGCTATGAGGCCGTCCTGCGGGGAACGCCGGGCACGGCCATCACCGAGGTCGACGCCCAGGGCGATCTCATCACCACGATTGAGCGCACCGACCCGGAGGGAGGCCAGAGCGTCCTCCTCTCCATCGACTCCGACCTGCAGCGCTACGTCTACGAGCTGCTCTCCAACACCATGGGCGAGGCCAACACCGCCGCGGCCGTCGTGATGAGCCCCGTCACGGGTGAGATCTACGCCATCGTCTCCGTGCCCACCTACGACAACAACATCTTCTCCCTCCCGGACCCCGGCGAGGAGTACCAGCGCCTCCTCGACGACCCCCGCATCCCCCTCCTCCACCAGGCCCTCAGCCCCGTCGCTCCCGGCTCGACCTTCAAGATCATCACCGCCGCCGCCGCCCTCCAGGAGGGCAATATCACCCGCAATACCCGGCGCAACGTCGATAGCAGCGTGCTCGAGTTCATCGGTGAAGATGGCCAGCCCTACTACTTCTACGACTGGCGCGTCCATGGCGAGATCGACCTCGTCGGGGCGATCTCGTGGTCCTCGAACATCTACTTCTACATGGCCTCCTGCGGCATCCCCCAGGAAGGCATCGCCGGACTCGGCGGAAACACCGAGCAGTCCGCTGTCGTCCTCGGCTACTACGCCCGCAGCTTCGGCCTCGGCCAGGTAACGGGCCTCGACATCGCCAGCACGGAGTCCCCCGGCGTCATCCCCAGCCCCGAGTGGAAGCGCCGTGTTCGCAGCGGTCCCCTCTTCAACCCCGAGGACCGGGGCTGGTACCTCGCCGACACCTGCTTCATGGGCATCGGCCAGGGCGACGTCACCGCCACACCCCTCCAGATCGCCATTGCCACCGCTGCCATTGCCAACGGCGGCTACCTGCTCGAGCCCTACGTGGCCAGGCAGATCCTCGCCGCCGACGGCTCCCTCGTCTCTACCACGGAGCCGTCGCGGGAACGCGTACCCGTCGACGAGGAGCACCTCGCTGTCATCCGGCAGGGTATGCGCCAGTCCGTCATCGATGGCGCCGCCCGGCTGGCGACGCTCCCGGACACGCTCGTCGCCGGCAAGACCGGTACCGCCGAATTCATCGATCCTGAAGACGGGCTCACCAAGGATCGCGCCTGGTTCACCGGCTTCGCCCCCTACAACAACCCCCAGGTCGTCGTGACGGTCTTCTACGACCTCGGCGTTGGCGGCACCAAGGCCGCCCCCATCGCCGCCGAGATCATCGCCTACTTCCTGGAGAACGTTGAACCATGAGCCGTTTCGGGGTCCAGGGTTCCCTCCGCGCCTGGGACCGCTTCGATGCGATCCTCGCCCTCACCGCGCTCGCCCTGGTCGGCTACGGGCTCGTCCTCATCTACAGCGGCAGCCTCGGCTCGTACGACGGCCCCACCGCCAGCATCGAGAACCCGGTCGTTCGCCAGGGCCTCTTCGCCTTCATCGCCGTCGGCGCGATGTTCATCATCTCCCGCCTCGATTACCACGTGCTCCTGCACTACGCCTGGTGGCTCTACGGGGCCTCCATCCTCCTCCTGCTCGTCCTCATCCCCATCGGCCAGACCGAGTTCGGCTCGACCCGCTGGTTCGACCTCGGCCCCATCCAGTTCCAGCCCTCCGAGTTCGCCAAGATCGCGACCATCCTCTTGCTCGCCCGCTTCCTGAGCGAACAGGGCGGCGACGCCCGCGATCTGCGCGTGCTCGGCGGCTCCCTCGCCATCACCGCGCCCGTCCTCCTCCTTGTCTTCATCCAGCCCGACCTCGGCACGACCATCATCTTCGCCGCCATCTGGCTGGGCATGGTCGTCGTGGCCGGCATCCATCGCCGCCACCTGCTCTTCCTCGGCGCCATCTTCATCGCCATCCTGCCCTTCGCCTGGACGTTCACGGTGGCCGACTACCAGATCGAACGCATCTCCGTGCTACTCGACGCCGAAGAGGACCCCCTCGACGCCGGCTACAACCCCATCCAGTCGCAGATCGCCGTGGGCTCCGGCCAGCTCCTCGGCAAGGGGCTCACCAACGGCGAGCAGACCCAGCTCGACTTCCTCAAGGTGAAGACCAAGGACTTCATCTTCAGCGTCCTCGGCGAGGAGCTGGGCTTCGTGGGCGCCATGGCCCTCTTTGCCCTCTTCATCCTCTTATTGATGCGAGGGATCCGCGCCGCCCAGATCGCGGGCGACATCCCCGGACAGCTCATCGCCGCGGGGATCGTCATCACGATCCTCATGCAGGCCTACATCAACATCGCCGTGAATCTCAGCATCTTCCCCGTCACCGGCCTGCCCCTCCCCTTCGTGAGCCAGGGGGGAAGCTCCCTCGTGACCCTCTTCCTCGGCCTCGGCATCATCCAGAGCATCGTCATGCGCCACCGCGCCTACCGCCAATTCTGAGATCGGCTGCGAGGGTGCCTTCGGACCGGTTCCCGCCGCGAAGGGGGAAGGTGTGCGCTACCTGGCGCCCCGCGCAGCGCGTACCCTCTGCGCCGCGAGCCTGCCCAGGGAGTGCCAGCATGTCGACCTTGGAGAATCCCCCCACCCAGTCCGAGGTCCTCGGCTATTTCGACTCGCTCTCCAACTGGGGCCGCTGGGGCCCCGACGACCAGCTTGGCGCGCTTAACTACATCACTCCGGAGAAGCGCCGCTCCGCCGCCGCGCTCGTCCAGGAGGGCATCTCCGTTTCCTGCGCCTGGGACATCGAGACGACCCCCCGCGCGGACCACATGTTCGGCGTGCCCCAGCGCTACATGGTCGCCACCGGCCGCGAGCCGCTCGAGTACGGCCGCGGGGGCGCCGCCCTCGAGGTCATGAGCCTCGCCTTCCACGGCGTCACCGTCACCCACCTCGACGGGCTCAGCCACATCTTCTGGGACGGGAAGATGTACAACGGCAAGCCCGCCGATCTCGTAACCGCCCAGAAGGGCGCTCAGCACCACGCCGTTACCGCCCTCGGTGACGGCATCGTTACGCGCGGCGTGCTCATGGACATCCCCGCCCTCGACGGCCGTCCCTGGCTCGACCCCGGCGAGGGCGTTTTTCCCGAGCACCTTGAGGCGGCCGAGGAGCGCCAGGGCGTGCGCGTCTCCACCGGTGATGTCGTCCTCCTCCGCACCGGCAAGGGCCGCCGTCTGCGCGAGGAAACCGATCCACCAGGCTCCTCCGGTGGCTGGCACGTCGGCTCGCTGCCCTGGCTGCACGAGCGTGAGGTTGCGGTCATCGGCGCCGACACCGCCCAGGAGGCCGGCTCACCCGGCTACGAAGCCGTCTCCGTCCCTGTCCACATGATCGCCATCGTCGCCATGGGACTCCACCTCATCGACAACTGCGATCTGGAAGCCCTCGCCGAGACCTGCGAACGCCTCAACCGCTGGGAGTTCTTCCTCAGCATCCAGCCCCTCCGCCTCGAAGGCGGCACCGGCAGCGCCGTCAACCCGATCGCCGTCTTCTGAGACCACTGCCACCGGCGCTACCGAGGCCGGCAGCAGGCGAGTCACCGACCCTGTGAGCCCGGGCCCGGTCCTGCAGTTCGTGGGCGGAAGGGTTGATCCCGTAGGATGCGCGCCGTGGGCGTTCTCGACCAGTTCAGGCTCGACGGACATGTGGCCGTCGTTACCGGCGGGGGCCGCGGCATTGGCCGCGGGATCGCCCTCGCCTTTGCCGAGGCCGGCGCCGACGTGGCCGTTGCCGCTCGCCGCGCGCACGAGGTCGAGGCCGTGGCCGATGAGGTCCGGCAGCTCGGCCGCCGGGCCTTCGCCATGGGCATGGATGTGCTCGACTTCCCCGCCAACGATCGCCTGGCCGAGGCCACCGTCGCTGAGTTGGGGAAGCTCACGATCTGGGTCAACAACGCGGGCGGCAATCTCGACCGCACCCAGCGCACCCTAGTCGATACCCCCGAGGATGTCTGGGACACGCTCGTCGACCTCAACCTGAAGTCTGCCTGGTGGGGAGCGAAGGCCGCCGTCGAGCAGATGGCCGACGGTGGGAACATCATCAACATCGCGTCCGTCGCCGCCTGGGGCCCGTCGCCGACTGCCGGTCCCTACGCCGCCACGAAGTCCGCCATGATCAACATGACCAAGACCCTCGCCATGGAGCTGGCCCCGCAGAAGATCAGGGTCAACTGCATCGCCCCTGGTCTCGTCCCGACCGAGATGTTCTTCGAGACGATGAAGGTCGACGAAGCCGCGGTCGAGGAGATGGGTGGGCAGCTTCCTGCCGGGCGCGCGGGCAAACCCGAGGACCTCGGGGCCGCAGCCGTCTATTTCTGCTCGCCCGCAGCCGAGTGGATTACGGGCCAGACGTTGGCCGTCAGCGGCGGGCCGACGGGAACGAGGGAAATGTGAGCATCCTCGATCGGTTCCGACTCGATGGGCAGGTGGCGGTAGTCACCGGCTCCGGGCGGGGCATCGGCGAAGGAATCGCCGTGGGCCTCGCCGAGGCGGGCGCGGCCGTTGTCGTAGCCGCGCGCCGCACGCATGAGGTCGAAGCGGTCGCAGAGAAGATCCGCGCGGCCGGCGGGCAGGCCCTGGCCTCGACAACGGACTTCCTCGAAGTCGACCAGATCGAGGCGCTCGCAGACGCCACTGTCGCGGAGTTCGGGAAGCTCACCATCTGGGTGAACAACGTCGGTGGCGCCCAGGACCGCACCGCCCGCACGATCCTCGGCACTCCCGAGGAGGCCTGGGACAACCAGATCGACCTCAACCTCAAGTCCGTCTGGGCCGGGGCGAGGGCTGCCAACCGCGCCATGGGCGAAGAGGGCGGGGTGGTTGTGAACATCTCCTCCGCCGCAGCCAGGCAGCCTTCGCCAATGAACGGCCCCTACGCTGCCGCCAAGTTTGGTGTGAACAGCCTCACCATGACGCTGGCGGCAGAGCTGGCGCCGCGCGTGCGCGTCGTGGGCGTCTCACCCGGACCCGTCCCCACCGAAGTGATGATCGAGTACACCGGCATGAGCGAGGAACAGCTCCGACAGGGGCTCGGGTCCATGCTGCCGCTCAAGCGCATCGGCGAGCCGGAGGACGTTGCCGCGGCCGTCGTCTACCTCGCCTCTCCCGCGGCCTCCTGGGTCACCGGCGCTACCCTCTCCGTCACCGGCGGCAGCTAGACCCTCGCAGCAGCCTCACGACGACGGGCCCACGATGATGGCGAGCGGAACGGATCAGGGACTGGGACCCAGTTCCACCGGCATCGTTCCGTCGCTCAAAGGGGCGATGCCGTGACCCACAGTTCCGACTCGGTGCTGGCCTGGCTGCGGGAGAACGCCTCGGAAGAAGCCCGGGCGGGGATGCAGCGCTACGCGATCCCCAACGACCGTGCCTTCGGGCTCGCAATGCGCGACATGAAGAAGTACGCGAAGGAGATTGGCAAGGATCATGACCTGGCGCTCACGCTGTGGGAGTCAGGCTGGTACGAGGCTCGAACGGTCGCCGTGTTCATCGCCGAACCCTCGGCGATGACGAGCGCGCAGATGGATGCCTGGGCCGCCGACTTCGACAACTGGGCGATTTGCGACACGGCGTGCTTCCACCTGTTTGATCGCACCCGTCACGCCTGGGGCAAGGTGCCGAAGTGGGCCAGGGCGCGGAGCGAGTTCAAGAAGCGCGCAGCCTTCGCCTTGCTCTGGGGCCTCAGCTTCCACGACAAGGAAGCGGACGACGAACGGTTTGTGGAGGCACTGGCGTGGATCGAGCAGGGCGCCCAGGACGACCGGCTCTACGTGAAGAAGTCAGTTGATATGGCCCTGCGAGCGATCGGGAAACGATCCCGCACGCTGAACACAGTGGCACGTAACGTCGCCGCCCGGCTGGCAGCCGACCCGGCGCGGGCGCCGAGTTGGGTCGGCCGCCATGCCCTCCGCGAGCTGGAGTCGGTGCGCGTCCAGGAGCGGCTCTGAGGGAAACACGCAGATGAAGCGCAGTGACATAACGCCCACCCACCTACGAGGTGGCTGGCCAGAGGCGACGTACTGCGAACTTTCCGCTGGGAGGTGGCGTTGTAATCGCGTGAGACCCGTCACGCGACCATCGGTGGCGTAAGCCCTACTTCCCGCCGGCACTTCCTTCGATAGCGGCTTCAGGGAGCGCTCCCGCACTGGGAGGCGCGCCCGCGAGAACCTCACGGAGCCGTCGCCGTTCGAGCGCCTCAACCCGCGGGGTGAATCGCACGAAGAGGACCAGGCTCGACGCCGCCACGACTGCAATGCCCATGTAGAGGAAGGCGTCTTGATACGCGAGGCTCTCCATGCGGAAGAGGAACCCTGCCGCCACCGCCCCCGCGTTGCCCCCGGCCCCGACGATGCCCGCAACCGTGCCGAGCGCCTTGCGATTGATGAAGGGGACCACGGAAAAGGTCGCCCCCTCCGACATTTGCACGAGAACGCTGAAGACCAGCATTGCCGGAATCGCCAGCAGCAGCGCGTCCATGCGGGAGAAGAACATCAGCGCCAGGCCCTCCATCAGGAGAACCCCGCCGAGAAAGAGCACGCGGCCCCGCAGACCGAAGCGGATGCCCGCACGGTCGCCGAAGAAGCCGCCCATCGTCCGCGCGAAGATGTTCATGAGCCCGAAGAGTCCCGCGATCACGCCCGCGAGCCCAATGCCTATGGCGAAGCGGTCGTGGAAATAGAGGGCGGCCACGTTGTTGATCGTCAGCTCGATGCCGAAGCAGGCGCCGTAGATCAGGAACAGCGCCCAGACGCGGTGGTCTCGCGCCGCCGACCAGAACGACCCCTTCGACTCATCCGAAGGAGGCAGCATCCCCCTGGCCCGCAACTCGCGGAAGTCGCCGTCAGGGGCGTCCCGGGTGACGCGGTAGTACGCGATGCCGGTCAGGAAGAGCGCGATGCCGGGCACGATCATCGCCACCCGCCAGCCCAGTGCCTCCCCTACCCCAAGGGCAATGGCCACCGTGAGCACGAGGGGCATCACCATCTGGGTGACGCCCCCTCCAAGGTTCCCCCAGCCCGCGGTGGTGGCATTCGCCGTACCGACGATATTGGGGCCGAACATGACGGACGTGTGGTACTGCGTGATGACGAACGAAGCGCCAATCACGCCGATGCCCAGGCGGAACAGCAGGAAGGTCTCGTAGCTCTGCGCGAGCCCGATACCCATCACCGGGAGGGAGCCCAGAATCAAGAGCCCCGTGTAGGTGCGTCGCGGGCCGTAGCGGTCGCTCAGGTACCCAATGACAAGCCGGGCGATGATCGTGATCGCGACGGACGCGATGATCGTGTTGCCCACCTCGGCTTTGGAGAGGTCGAGGTCCTCGCGCACGATGGCCATGAGCGGCGCGATGCCGAACCAGCCGAAGAAGGCAAGAAAGAAGGCCGCCCACGTCATGTGGAACGTCCGCATCTGCATGCTCTTCAGGCTGAACAAGTCGATCCGCGACGCCTTGTTCCGGATTTGGGCTGTGTCCAATGGATGCCTCCAACTGAAACCTGTCTCGGTCGTGGGAAGACAGTAGGAGCCCCGCGTTTAAGGCTGTTTGCAACCAGGTGAACTCCGCGAGAACACCGTGCTTCAGGGACGTTTCATGCCAGGCATGTTTCGTGCGGGCGCGCCACCAGCCTGCCGGTACCGCCCAGGGGAAGCTGCGGTTAGAGCGGTTCCACTCGGACGGCGGCGAACTTCAACTCGGGCTGCTTCGAGCGCGGGTCGAATGCCTCATTGGTGGCCGCGTTCACCGGCCCTCCCACATGACGCAGGGCGCCCCAGTGGAACGGCGCCCAGACCGTGCCCGGACGCACCGCTCGGTCGACCCGCGCACGGGCCTGGAAACTGCCTCGCCGAGAGCTGACGCGGAGGGGCCTGCCGGTGCGGACTCCCAGGGGACGGGCGTCGACGGGATGTATCTCCACGACGGGCTCGACCTCGCTCTTATTGAGCTTGGGCACGTTCCCCGTGCGGGTCATCGTGTGCCACTGGTCCTTCACCCGTCCGGTCACGAGGGACAGGGGATAGCGCTCGGTCAGGGCGTCGTCCGGCGCCCGATGGGCGGGAACGTGGAAGCGCGCGCGCCCGTCCGGCGTAGCGAACGGTGTGTCCGCGAAGAGCCGCGGGTGTTCGCGACCTCCCTCGGGGAGGGGCCACTGCACGCCTTTCGAGGAGGCTCGCAGCAGCTCATAGCTGACGCCTGTGATGTCGAGGTCGCGGCCCTGCGTGAGCTCCCGGTACTCGTTGAATATCTCCTCGACATCGCCGTACGAGAACGCCTCTGCGTATCCGAGGGCGGCAGCCACACGGCTGATGATCTGCCAGTCGGGAAGCGCCTCCCCGGGAGCCTCGCCGATCTGCTCGAGCAAGCCGATACGGCGCTCGCTGTTCGTCATGGTGCCAGCACGCTCCGACCACTGCGCCGCCGGAAGGAGGACATCGGCCAGCTCGCTCGTTTCCGTGGGGTGGTAGGCATCCTGCACGACGACGAGCTCGGCCTTCGCGAAGGCCGCACGCACGCGTTCGCTGTTGGGCAGCGAAGCCACCGGGTTCGTGGCTACGACCCACACGACCTTCACCTCACCCCGCTCAAGCGCCTCCACCATCTCTGAACCAGTCACACCGGGACGAGAGGTGATGGACCCTGGGGGCAGGCCCCAGGCCGCCTCCACCTCGGCACGGTCCTCGGGGTTTGCGACGAGGCGGTGGCCGGGAAGGGTGGGAGCCAGGCCGCCGGCCTCCCGCCCCCCCATCGCGTTCGGCTGTCCCGTCAGCGAGAAAGGACCGGCGCCGGGTCGGCCGATGTTCCCGGTCGCGAGCGAGAGATTGATCAGCGCGAGGTTCTTGTCGACGCCCGACGTGCTCTGGCTCGCGCCCATCGTCCACAGCGTGAGCATGGGGCCGTTCGAAGCGATCATCCGTGCGGCGTCGACGATCTCCTGGGCGGCGAGACCGGTGATGTCGGCCGCCCGCCCTGCGGACCAGCCCGCAAGCGAGGCCTCCACTTCGCCCCAGCCGCTCGTGCGCTCGGCGATGAACGCCTCGTCCAGGCCCCCCGCGAGCCGTACCTCGAAGAGCAGGGATTGCAGGAGGGCGACGTCGGTCCCCGGCCGCACCGGCAGATAGAGGTCGGCGATTTCGGCCGTTCGCGTCCGGCGCGGGTCCACGACGATGACCTTCACATCGTCGCCCCGGCGTTTTCGCGCCTTGATGCGATCGAACAGGATGGGGTGGCAGGCTTCGATGTTGGCGCCGAGGATGAGGAACGTGTTCGCCTGCTCGATGTCGGCGTAGGAAGCAGGGGGCGAGTCGGTGCCGAAGGCGAGGTTGTAGGCGGCCACCGTGCTTGCCATGCACAGCCGCGAGTTCGTGTCCTGGTTATTCGTCCCGACGAACCCCTTGGCGAGCTTGCCGAAGAGGTAGTAGTCCTCGGTGGGAAGCTGGCCCGAGCCGTAGAACATGACGGAATGGGGGCCGTACCGCTCGACCGCTGAGCGGATACCCTCGGCCACACGCTCGATCGCGCCCTCCCAGGAGGCAGGGGCCAGCGCGCCTCCCTTGCTCGCCCGGATGGCCGGCCTCAGGAGGCGATCATCGGACTCGAAGATAGCTGGCAGCAGGGCCCCCTTCGCGCACAGACGGCCCTTGTTCACGGGATGGTCGGGATCGCCCTTGACCTTCGTCACGACGCCATCCCTGGCCTGCGCCAGAACCCCGCAGCCCGTTCCGCAGTAGCAGCAGATTGAGCGGAGCCAGTCCTTGCCGCTGCGTCCCCCTCCTGGCACCGGCGGCTAGCCCGCGGCCTCGGGGGCGGAGTCACGGTCGCGCACTGCCTGACCACCGCGAAGCGCCCTCAGCGACTCGGCTACCGTTCCTGGCAGATCGTCTAAGAGGACTCCCGTGCGAACCCGCTCGCCGAGGGTGGCATCCTCGCCGAGGCTGCCGCCCACGAAGAGGTCGGCCGCGTCCACGATCGTCTCCCCGCGGCGCACGCGGCTGCCCAGCAGGCCCACCTCGCCGGCGCGATGCTGGCCACATGCGTGCGGACAACCCGACATCTGCAGCCGCACCGGCGCATCGATCTCGTATCGCTCGTCGAGAGCACGGGCGAGCTTGAGCGCTTCGCCCTTGGTGTCGATCAGGCTGAAGTGGCAGTACTCCGTCCCCGTGCAGGTAACGACCGACCGTATCCAAGGCGAGGGGTCAGGGCTGAACGTCTCGAGGAGAGGCTCTTCCAGCAGGGTGCCGAGTCGGGTCTCGTTGACATGGGGAATGAGCACGTTCTGCTGTACCGTCAGTCGGAGTTCTCCCTCGCCGTACTTGCTGGCGAGCCGGCCGAACTCGATCAGCTGATCCCCGGTGATTCTCCCGACCGGCACCAGGCAGCCGACAACGCTCTGCCCCGCTTGTGCCTGCCCTGTCACGCCGATGTGGTCGCCGCCGTCGTGCCCGGTCGCCGGCTCGCCCGCCCACGCCAGGGGCCGCCCGAAGCGCTCGACGACCGCCTTGCGAAAGCGCTCCATCCCCCACTCCTTCAGAAGCACCTTCAGGCGTGAGGCGCGCCGGGACTCGCGCGGGCCGTGGTCTCGAAAGACTTCGAGGATGGCAGTCGCAAGGGGAACCACATCCCTGGCCTCGACGAAGACATCCAGTGGCTGGGCGTACGCGGGCTCGCGGCCTCCCATCGCCCCACCGACCAGAACATTGAAGCCGGCGGTTTGTTGATCGCCGATGAGGGCGGGCACAAAGGAGAGATCGTGCGTCCGGGCGTGAATGCAGTCGTCCCGGCAACCGGTGATAGCCAGGTTGAACTTGCGGGGCAGATTGCTGAAGGCCCGGTGCCCGATGATCGCCTGCTGGAGCCGCACTGCGACTGCGCGGCTGTCGATCAGCTCGTCCGGATCGAGGCCGGCCACAGGGCAACCGACCACGTTGCGAACGTTGTCCATGCCGCTCTGCTGGGACGTAAGACCCGCCGCGGACAGCCGCTGGAAGATCCATGGAACGTCCTCCACCTCGATCCAGCGAAGCTGGATGTTCTGCCGCGTGGTGATGTCTGCCTGTCCCCGCCCGCAGCGATTCGCGATCTCGCCGACCGCCGCAATCTGCTCACTTGTCAGAACCCCGTTCGGGATCCGCAGTCGCAGCATGAAGTAGCCAGGGGTCGCCTTGCGGTGGAAGAGCCCGTACCACTTCAGCCGTTCGAAGTCGTCGGGGTCAATCGCGTCGTACCCTTCGCGCGCATAGCGAAGGAGGTCGGGATACACGTCCAGCCCGTCCTTCGCCTGCTTCAGTACCTCGATCTTGTTCACCATCGACACTGTGCCTCGCCCCTAACGTCGGCGATGGGTGTTGCGACGAGGTCACAGCCCGGTGAACGTTGCATGAAACCGATGGCGTCGCGGAGCCACCGGACCGGAACTCGGTCAGGAGGAAGAAGCGCTCGTCAGCGCGACCCCTGGCCTGCTGGGATGGGCTCACCGGGATGTGTATCGATGACTCAACGAGCGACCCTCGACTCGCCGACACGCGGTGATGTCTCGGGCTGGCACTGTTTGGCTGGCTGGCGCACCCGGTATCGAGTCCGGGGGCCTAACGTTCGCAGTACAGTCCACGTTGCCCCAAATTGGCTGGCCAGAGGCGACTGTACTGCGAACTTTCGAACTGGCGGTTGGCCTGTAGGGCCTTGCTGGGAGAGTTCCGGGTTTCGCCCGCCTCACTCGGAAGGGTCGACCTACCGGGCGGGGGAGGCGTCGAGAACTCTGACTCTACCTGTACGCCTGCGACCCTGGGCGAGTACATAACGCAGGCAGGCACGCCTTCGAGGCAGCCCTCGCTCAGCAATGGTGCATGGCCTGGCAGCCGTAGCTAGTCGGGATACCGTGGACTGCGGCTGGTGCTCCTCGTTCTAGGTGACGGGCACGGTCCTCGTCGACGGGGAACTACCGTCGGCTGGTTCGTACTCAGCCAGGACCCTGTCTACCCGCGAGGCGATGTCCCGGGACCGCTCATTGTGTGCCTGGCTCCAAGCGGACATGTCATCATCGATGATGCTCTCTCTTGCGTGTTGCAGCGCGCGCCGGAGCAGATCGCGGCGTTGGCTCTCGGTGATCATGAGTCGGCCAGTCATGGCCTTGCCAAGCAGGCTCTCGCTTAGGACTTGATGGGCCCGGTCGTGATTCGGTCGAAGGCTCAAGGCCGTCTCGGCGCGTGCTACCGCTCGGTCGTATTGCCGGTCGAAGTAGTAGACGAGGGCAAGATCCGTGTACGTCTCAGCGGACTCATGGCCCGCGGCGATTGACCTTTCGAGCAGTCGCCGGGCCTCGGCTCGATTGTGATCGCGGAAGTGCAAGTAGCCAAGCGCAGCCAAGATCCGGCGGTCGTCGCCCCATCGCTCGCGACCACGCTGCAGTTCCTCGATTCCGGCCGACCAACCCAAATCTCGGGCCGTCCCTTGAGCCTCGCGAATGACCTGCTCGATGGCAATGGCCACATTCTCAGACTCGGACTCCGCTGGACCTACTCTTGCTTCCTGCCTAACCCTAGAAACGGTCTCGGAAGCAAGACCCTCCGGTGCGCGCTTCAGCAGATACTCCCGAAGCTGTGGAGTGCTCAATCTGAAGAGAACCCGCTTGCCGTTTTGTGTCCGTTCCACAAACGACAGCTGTCCAAGCCGTTGGATAGCATCGTCCAAATCGGTTTCACTAGGGAACAAGAAGAGCATCTCTTGCCGGCGCGTAGGGCTTCGCTTAAGTGACAAGAAATACGCGAGGGCTAGAGCCGGGTCGGAGAGCGCCAATACCGAGCTATCGAATGCGAAGTCCAAGAAACGGAGAAATTCATCTCCCCGAAGGCGATCAAGTGCCTCACTTGGTGTGCACCCCAAAGCGATGACATTTGCGCAGTAAATTAGGAGCAGTGGTACCCCACCAGTCGCCCGAGCGATCGCGGACAAGGTCGCTTCATCTCCCGAAGGGAGCTCGAGACCCTGAACTTCAAGTCTTTTGCGAAGCAGCTCTATGGAGTCGCCCTCCGGAAGACCGCGAAGTTCGAGCTTCCTCCCTATTCGGCGGCTATCACGGGTGGTAACCAGAGCCTTGCTCGGTCGAGGTAACTCGTCAAGAAAAGTTCCGATCGCTTCGAGTTCTATGTCATCCAAAGACTCCAAGTTGTCAAGAGCGAACAGTATCGGTTCGTTCTGGCACATGCTTAGGAGCCTGTCACGAATCTCCTCGGGTTCTTCGCCTTGAGGCATCACATCAAGAAATGACAAAGTCACTTCTTGAACACGTCCTAGGGTGCTGAAGCGAAGCGATGGCGGTGCCTGTTCCATGCCACTTTGCCAGTTATCCTTCGCAGTGAGAAAAACTACAATCTCTGGGTTAGGATCCTCAGTATGCTTGCATGGCGCAGATAGAATTTCGTAAAGAAACTCTTCTAAGAGGGCGGTCTTGCCGACCCCGCCCGGTCCAACAATAGAAACTACCCGAGAGAACTCATCCGTCCAAAAGGCATGAAGGTCCCGTAGCTCCGCTTCTCGTCCGATGACCATGGGATTCGTGAGTTCCGCCAAATTGGTCATTGTGCGACCGAACACAGTCTCGGCATCTTCTCGCTCGGAGGCGTTCGTTATCGTTTCCGTGTATATGGTGTCGATGGCCGAGGCGGTCGCTGGGTGGTAGCAGGCTGCGATACGGACCATCGCGGCTAGGCCAGCAACCTGTTCTGTCAGGAAAAGCGAACGATCCCCTGCATGCATTCCTGGCGTGCGAATCCCTATGACGTGGCTGAATTGCTTCTCAAGGAATTGCTTTTCTTCGAAGATGGCCGAGAAGGCGGGCCACGACCTACTTGCGACAATAACTTGCAGGAGTTCGCCGATGTGGGCATAGCCGAGCAACGTCTCTGGGCTAGCTGTCTCACGGTTGTCGGCTCTGCCCTTCAGAGTGTTAAGGAGGCCCTTCCCGCACCCACGTTCGAGCCACTGCTCTCCGTGATATGAGGTGAGCCGATCCCTGACAAGTGCGACAAGGCTCCTCTCGAATAGGGTGACGGCCTGCTGAACTTCACTGACATCGTCGTCGGGAGAATCCCAATCGAAGAACTCGAAGGGAAGGGGCGCTTGGGTGACTGGCTGCGGTGTCGCCCGTGCAACGGGCACAGCCGTTGCTTCCTCTGGCAGGGGTGGGCTGGCATCCAGACCGGACTTGGTCTCGGATTCTGGTTCCGGCGGCAGGGCGACCGTCTTGCTGCTCTTGGTGTCCACTGTCGCGGTGGTCGGGTAGGGCAGTGCTTTGCCCACCCCGGCGGGGATCACAGACAGGGAATCCGCTTCGACAAGGACGGCGATAGCCTTTCGGGTGTCGTCATCGATTCGACTGTCATCAATCGCGGCGTGGAGACGACTCTCACGAGGCCCGTTGGCGACGCCGAGATCATCAAGAAAGAGCTCAACCAGCTCGTTGAGCCGGTCAGGATCGAGCGCGAACGCTGACGCGTGATTGACGAAACTTGTGTGCGTGAGCCCCTCAGGCCGAAAACCTCGGTAGATTTTCGACCAAGACTTGTGGTGGCGCAGTCCCCTTCGGAGGGCTCCTACACTTGTCGACACTAGCAGACGGTGGGCAAGTTCCGCTCGCGTGACCGTCGCTTTGTCGTCCATCCAACCTGCTCTTGTCGTTGTACCCGGATTCGCTAGCGCAAGTCACTCGCAGTTTCGGTTCAACGTTGGCCTTGCCGCCACTGCTGGTTGCCGGACGCCCGAGATCACTGAGTCTCTTGACGCTGACCAATCATACCCCCGTTCCGACCGACAATTGCCACGGGGATCAGTGGGCTTGCCGCCCCACCCAAGAGCCGAAGTCATGGGGTGCCCCTGCAATGCCCTCGGGCTCAATGCTGGACAAGCAGCCTAACCTCTACCAGTGAAGCAGAGGCCGCTAGTCGCTGGTATCGATAGAAACGCCTGGTCCGGAAGTCCAAGACGTGCCCTGCCCTGTGTCGTCAGGTGACCGAGTTACACGTGTGGGTCGGTTCACCTAACTTCGAGCCACTCTTGTCAGACGATGCAGATCGTCGACGCAGGTGCTCCCGAACGTTCATCTGCGCGAGTATCCGCAGCCCCGCCTCGAGCGTCTCGCGCTGTTCCGGCGTGTACGTGTTCTGTGTTGCGTCGTCCATGCTTCTGCACCCCGGTTTGGGCTTGCCAGTGTTCCCGCGCATCGGAGGACGCGTAAGGTCCCGGGGGGTCCCGGATGAACCCCGTGGCGGTAGACCCCGCCAGCGGCCACAATGTGGCCTCCGTCACCCTCAGGTGGCGGAACGCATACGAGACTGGAATTACATGAACCCACGGACGCACGCCGAGCTCGCGAACTTCATCTGGGCCATCTGCAACCTGCTGCGGGGGCCGTACAAGCGGAACGAGTACCGCAAAGTCATCCTCCCGCTGACGGTCCTGCGGCGCTTCGACTGCGTGCTCGCTGAGACGAAGGATGCAGTGCTCGAGGCGGATGCCGCCTATGCAAACGCGAACGAGCAGGTGCGCGCGAGCCGGCTTCTGCAGGCGTCCGGCCGAGCTTTCTACAACACGTCGCGGTTCGACTTCGGGCGGCTGCTTGACGACCCCAACCAGCTCGCACAGAGCCTCAACACCTACATCCGCGACTTCTCCCCCAACGTCCGCGAGATCATGGAGCGCTTCTCCTTCAGCGAGCAGGTGGCGCGGATGGAGGAGAAGAACCTGCTGTTCCAGGTCGTGCAGGCGTTCGCTGGCGTCGACCTCTCGCCCGAGCGTGTCGACAACATCCAGATGGGCTACGTCTTCGAGGAGCTCATCCGCATCGGCGCCGAGCAGGCCAACGAGGAGGCCGGAGAACACTTCACGCCGCGCGAGGTCATCCGCCTGATGGTCAGCCTGCTCCTCTCGCCGGAGGAGGACCTCGGGCGCAGCCACGTCGTCAAGACCATCTATGACCCTGCCTGCGGAACGGGCGGCATGCTCTCCGAGGCTGACAGGTACCTCCGCCAGCACAACAGCGACGCCAATCCGTTCCTGTATGGGCAGGACCACAACGACGAGTCGTGGGCAGTCTGCAAGTCCGACATGCTCTTGAAGGGCGACGACGCCGACAACATCATCCTCGGAGACACGTTCACCCACGACGGGTACACGCGACGCCCCGATGGCCGCAGGCACAGCTTCGACTACATGCTTGCCAATCCGCCCTTTGGCGTGGAGTGGAAGCAGCAGCAATACGACATCGACTACGAGGCGCGCACGCTCGGCTACGACGGACGCTTCGGTGCCGGGCTGCCCAGGATCAACGATGGCTCGCTGCTGTTCCTGCAGCACATGCTCTCGAAGATGCAGCCCGTCGAGGAAGGCGGCAGCCGCATCGCCATCGTCTTCAACGGCTCGCCGCTGTTCACGGGCCACGCCGGCAGCGGCGAGAGCAACATCCGCCAGTGGATCATCGAGAACGACTGGCTTGAGGCCATCGTCGCGCTCCCCGACCAGCTCTTCTACAACACCGGCATCTCCACCTATATCTGGGTGCTCACAAACCGCAAGGAGTCGCACCGCAAGGGCAAGGTCCAGCTCGTCGACGGGCGCCAGTTCTTCGTGAAGATGCGCAAGAGCCTTGGCAACAAGCGGAACGAGCTGTCGCCAGAGCAGATCGACGACCTCACGCGCATCCACGGGAACTTCGAGGATGGCGAGACCCGCCCTGTCACCGACCAGGACCCGGTCACGGACGAGCCGCGCACGCGGCCGCGCGTCGTGAGCAAGGTGTTCGCGAACGAGGACTTCGTCTACCGAAAGGTCACCGTGGAGCGCCCCCTGCGCCTCAACTTCGCCGCCACGCCGGAGCGCATTGCACGCATCGAGGACGAGCGCGCGTTCCAGAATCTCGCCAAGAGCAAGAAGCGCCCCGGTCCCGCGCACGACGCCGAGGTGGCGGAAGGTCAGGCCCGGCAGGAGGCGATCCGCGCCCTGCTCGGGTCGCTCGCTGAGGAGACCGGCGGGGGGGGGGTGCGCGACCGCGAGACGTTCGTCGAGAGGCTGAACGCCGCGGCCAGGGACGCCGGGCTGCGACTCTCCGCGCCCGAGCGGAAGGTCATCTTGGCCGCGCTCGGAGAGCGCGACCCCGGGGCCGCCATTTGCCGCGACCGCAAGGGCAACCCCGAACCCGACACCGAGCTTCGTGACACCGAGACCGTGCCCCTTCGCGAGGATGTGGGCGAGTACATCGCGCGCGAGGTCCTCCCGCACGTGCCCGACGCCTGGGTCGACGAGAGCAAGACCAGGGTCGGCTACGAGATCCCGCTGAACCGTCACTTCTACGTGTACGAGCCGCCGCGTCCGCTCGAGGAGATCGAGTCCGATCTACAGGCATTGGAGCGGGAAATCGCCGGTCTGCTCTCGGACGTCGTGAGAAGCTGACGCATGACCCAGGACTCAGAATCCGTTGAGACGCGCCCGGCACCGCCGCCCCTCAAGGTGGTCGAACAAGAGCCCGATCCCGAGAACCCCTGGGCCGACGACGTGCTCGAACGCAAGCAAGTCGCCGAACGCCTGACCAGGATCATTGAGGGTCAGGAGGTGCCGTTCGTCATCAGCGTCGATGGGCAGTGGGGGACGGGGAAGACGTTCCTGCTCAAGCGCTGGCGACAGGACCTGGAGAACCATGAATGGCAGGCCATCTACTTCAATGCGTGGAAGGACGACTTCTCGGATGATCCACTGCTCGCGATCATCGGCCAGCTCTCTGACTACTTCGACGACGGTGCCCTGAAGCAGCTGGCGCTGGCGGTGGCTGGCGCGGCTCTGGCCGTCCTTACAAAACACCTCACAGGGACTCCGGTGACGCTTGAGGATCTGAAGCCTGAAGGGCTGTTAGCGGGCTACCGCGAACAGCACAAGACGAAGGACCTCCTGAAGGATGAGCTAGCTAGCCTGGCCAGTGCGGTCAAGGATGAGACGGGCCAGCCCGTCGTGTTCATCATCGACGAGCTCGACCGGTGCCGCCCAACCTTCGCGATCGAGCTCCTTGAGCGTGTCAAGCACATCTTTGACGTGCCCAACGTCGTGTTTGTCTTCGGCATCAATCGGAGCGAGCTCGTGGAGTCGCTCCAATCGGTCTACGGGGAGATCGACGCGGGTATCTATCTGCGGCGGTTCTTCGACATGGAGTTAGTCCTTCCCGAGGCAGATATAGAAAAGTTTTGCATGTGGCTGTTCGACGTATTTGGGATAAAGGTCTTTCTGGATGAGATGTCTCGATATGCAGGGAACAGAGTTCATAGTGATGAATTCCACGAGATGACTCTGCACGCACCACCATTGTTTCGAGCCCTTAGTCTGTCGCTCCGTGACATTGACCAGATTGTGAGGTTAATTGCACTTCTTGGGAAGACACTTGAACCGCAATACTACATCTACCCTCCACTATTAGCTTCGCTCTTATCTCTCAAGATCATCGATCGCGAGCTCTACAAACAATTCATCCATAGAGAGTGTAGCGCAGGGGCAGTGATGGATTGCTTTGAGCAGAAATATCCCGCACTATCAGCCCGTGTCAAAGCAGAAGAGAATGTGTTGAAGCGCATAGAACTCAGCCTGTACTGCGTGGAGGCAGGACCTGCATGGGAGTACCTTACTGACCCTTCCATTCGTGGGGAGCCTGATTCCGTGCCCGAGAACGCGTTCTCGCGAAGAACCCAGGCGGATAGGGGACGGCTCAACGAGTTACTCAAGGATGCTGTTGGCTTCTTCGGAACCAAGAGGATGAACAGAACGAGCCTCGCCCATATCGCCAAGATGATCGATCTCTACCAGGCCGGCGCATGAACACCTCTCCTTACCCCACCTACCGCCCCTCCGGTGTCGAGTGGCTCGGAGATGTGCCGAAGCACTGGAAGGTGAGGCGGCTGCACTACGTCTGCCGGTTTGCATACGGGGATTCCCTCCCATCGGAGGCCCGCGAAGATGGCGAAACGCCGGTCTTCGGCTCCAACGGACCGGTCGGAACGCATGATGAGCCCAACACCTCCGCGCCGGTCATCGTGGTAGGCCGCAAGGGCTCGCACGGCGAGGTCAATTACAGCAAGGATGCGGTGTTCGCGATCGACACAACCTACTTTGTTGACGGGAGATACACCGACTCTGCGCTTCGCTGGGTCTACTACGCGCTGCTCTGCGCGGACCTCGGAGATGTGTCGAAGGACTCGGCCGTTCCTGGGCTTTCTCGAGAAGATGCCTACGGGAAGCGCCTCCCCCTCCCGCCACTCGACGAGCAGCGCGCCATCGCCGTGTTCCTCGACCGGGAAACGGAGCGCATCGACGCACTCGTCGCGAAGAAGCGACAGCTCATCGAGCGGCTGCAGGAGTACCGGATCGCGCTCATCACCCGCACCGTGACCCGCGGCCTCCCGCCCGACGCCGCCCGCGCCGCCGGCCTCGCCCCGTCACCCCGCCTCAAGCCCTCGGGCGTCGAGTGGCTCGGCGATGTGCCGGAGCACTGGGAGGTGAAACGGCTCAAATGGTCGAGTCCAAGATCGATCAATGGCGTCTGGGGCGACGAGCCGGACGGCGAGAACGACATGGTGTGCGTTCGGGTTGCGGACTTCGATCGGCGCCAGTTCCGAGTCATCCTTGACGACCCAACGGAGCGAGCGATCACTGGGGCCCAGCGTTCTGGACGTGAGCTTGAAGTAGGAGACCTCCTGCTCGAGAAGTCAGGCGGAGGTGAGAAGCAGATGGTGGGCTGCGTCGTGCATTACGACCACGACGAAGCAGCTGTATGCTCAAACTTCATTGCCCGCCTCGCCGTGGCACCCCGGCAACACCCTCTCTTCTGGACGTATGCGCACGCCGCTCTATATGCCGGCAAGCTGAACTACCCTGCCATCAAACAGACAACCGGGATACAGAACCTTGACTCTGGTGCGTACTTCGACACCCCCGTGGCCTTCCCGCCACAAGCTGAGCAGGTGGCCATAGCGAGCTTCCTGGACCAAGAGACGGGGGCCGTCGATAACCTCACGAGTCGGGTAGAAGCTGCGATGGAGCGCCTCCAAGAGCATCGCACTGCGCTCATCACCGCGGCCGTCACTGGCAAGGTCGATGTGCGAACACGACCGCCGACCTAAACCCGCGTCAGCAGGGGGGAGGCCGCGCTGCCTCAATCACCAAGGAGCAAGACATGGCCGACGTTCGGAAATATCACGAAGACTTGGACAAGCTCATCGCGCTTGGGAACGATGTGGGGAAGTCGCTTGATGCAATCCGCACCAGCCTGACTGGCATTCCCGATACCACAAGGTCTTATCAGAAGTGGTATACGGAGTCGTCCAGATTTATTGGGCAGGTGCTTCCTGAACGCTCCGAAGAGTTCAAGGAAATGTATTCAGGAGGAAGCGGTGGGACAATCCCATACTACCTAAGTTGCATCGAAGAGGGAGAAAGTCTTTCAAAAATCTATTCCCAATCCGTGTCAAACCGGTTTAGAACGCAATTGCATATTTTGGAGTCCGCCAAGTCAGTATTTACAAGCTCACTCTTCGACATTAGGGCCCTCGCTCAAGCTAACCTCTTCGACTCAGAGCTTGATGCCGCAAATGAGCTGTGCCGAAACGGTTTTCTCCGGGCCGCAGGGGTCGTTGCAGCGGTGGTGTTGGAGCGGCACCTAGGGCAGGTGACTGAGAATCACAACCTTCCGGTGAGCAAGCAGAGTCCAACGCTCGGTGACTTCAATGAACTCCTGAAGAAGGAGGGCGTGGTGGATGTCCCGGCCTGGCGACAGATCCAGCGGCTGGGCGACCTCCGTAACCTGTGCGCCCACAACAAGGAACGGGAGCCTACGAAGGAAGAGGTCGACGAGCTCATCGAAGGGGCGGACAAGTACACGAAGACTCTGTTCTGAAAGAACCATCGCCAAGGTCGATGTGCGGGACGCGGCTACTGCTGCGGCCGGTCCTGCCGAATAGCGGCCTTGACTTCCTGGGGTGTCAGCGGCGAGTCGAGTGCCCCTTGCCGGATCCGCGCGAGGAGCTGCGAGCCAAGCGGCTCTCGCATCGTGTAGGTCCGGTTCTCAACTCCCCGGCGGAGCCATTCCAGGCTGGTAAGGGACGAGTGCCGGTAGGAGATGCACGAGTCACGCCGAGGGTATGGATGCTCTCCCGGCGGCACCACCACGCACATCTCGCCGCACCTGCGGATCTCCGGGTCATGGGTCGTGAAATTTGCAACGGCGACATCCCCGTTAGGGGTTTCGGCGGTCAGCACCATCGAGAGGTGGCCACCTGCGTCCAGCCCGAAGAACGTATCTCCGGGATTCACCGGGCCGCGGCCGCGTGTGTCCGCAGCTTGTAGGTTGTCGCGGCCTGGGCCGCGGCCGTCGCGACTTCCTCATCGCTGAACCCCGCGAAGCGAAGGATGTCCTCGGGCTCGATCTGGGTGGCGCTCGCGCCCGGGTCGGTCCACTCCGGCAGGGCGTGGGTGCGAGTCACGACATCGGGCCACTTCTCGTGGCCACAGGAGTCGAAGATGCTCCGCAGCACGTCTTCGTCGTACTCGGAGAGATGGTCGGACGTGGGGGAGCCAACAAGCACGGCGTCGTAGCCCTCGCGCGCGATGTAGCTGTGCCAGACGGAATCCTCGGCCGGGTTGGGTTCCTTGACCAGATCGAGCACACGACTGAGCACGGGGCCGTACTTCATGGAGACGAAGCGGTCGCCCGTGATTGGCAGACCGGTTTCGATGAGGGCCTCGCGGTCGGCAAGGTAGAGCAGCTTGATCAGCTTGATGTAGGGCATGCGCCGGTCATGCCGGTCGAGCAGGAGAGACGCGGCCTGCGCCGCCTTGCGCTCATCGAAGAAGAATTCCATGGCAGTACCCTACCCCCGCTCCCTGCCAGTGTGGCACCGAAAACGCCGTGCGCCAACGGTCCGCGCCACTCAGCCTGTGGGGCTACAGAAGTCGGAAGCGCTATGCTGAGCCCTCTGCAGGTAGAGCCTGGAGCCCGTATGGGGCCTAGCACGACCGATAGGGAGTAGACGTGGCATTCGCGCAGGCAGGCGCCTGGCGGCCACCGACCAACCATGACGAGCCAGACGAACGAGGCAGCCTTCGAATCCACCGTTGAGTCGATGCTGCTTGGCGGTGGATGGCGCCAGGGCGACCGTTCGGAGTGGGATGTCGACACCGCCATCTTCCCTGCCGACGCCCTCGCGTTCATCCGCGACACGCAATCGGAACTCTGGGCCGACATGGTCGCCCTCCACGGCGCGAACCTCGACTCCGCCATCACCCAGACGCTGGTCAAGGAGCTCGACCTCAAGGGCTCGCTGCACGTCCTCCGCCACGGCTTCCGCTTCTCCGGCAAGACCTTCCGGCTCGCCTACTTCAAGCCCGCCTCTGGCCTAAACCCCGACGCGCTCGCGCGCTTCGAGCGCAACGATCTGACGGTCACACGGCAGGCACGGTGCCACCCGGGCGCAGGCGACGAGGTCGACCTCCTCTTCGCGCTCAACGGCGTGCCTGTCGCCACCTGCGAGCTGAAGAACCCGATGACCGGCCAGACGTGGCGCAATGCGGTCCGCCAGTACCAGCAAGATCGCGACCCGAACGCGCCCCTCTTCCGCTTCCAGAAGCGAGCCCTCGTCCACTTCGCCGCCGACCCGGAAGAGGTCCACATGACCACGCGGCTCGCCGGCGAGGCGACGCGCTTCCTCCCCTTCAACCGCGGCAGCAATCCCGGCGCCGTCCAGTGTGGGAAGGGCAATCCGCAGCATCCCTCGGGCTACCGCACCGGCTACTTCTGGCAGGAGGTGCTTAAGCGGGAGCGTTTCCTCGATATCCTCGGCTCCTACGTCTTCCTCGAGACCCGCGAGGAGAAGGTCGATGACGCGAAGGGCGCACGGACAGAGAAGCGCGAGTCGGTCATCTTCCCGCGCTACCACCAGCTCGACGCCGTCAGCAGCCTCGTCGCCACTGCCGCCGAGGACGGCCCCGGACGCAACTACCTCATCCAGCATTCCGCCGGCAGCGGCAAGACGAACAGCATCTCCTGGCTCTCCCACAGGCTCGCGAGCCTGCACACCGCCGCCGACGAGAAGGTCTACGACTGCGTCATCGTCATCACCGACCGTCGCGTGCTCGACCAGCAGCTCCAGGACGCCATCTACCAGATCGAGCACGCCCAGGGCGTTGTGAAGGCCATCGACGAGGACTCGCAGCAGCTCGCCAGGGCACTCGTGGACGGCACGAAGATCGTCATCACGACGCTGCAGAAGTTCCCGTTCGTCCTGAAGGGACTCCTGACCATCGCCGGGGCATCCCCGTCCGAGAGTCCTACGGAGGCCGAGCGATCCCAGGCGGTCGAGTGGCGCCGCGAAATCGCGGGTCGCCGCTATGCCGTCATCGTCGACGAGGCGCACTCCAGCCAGACGGGCGAGACCGCACGCGAGATGAAGGCCATCCTGGGGTCGCGAGCCCAGACGGACGAAGAGCCGGAGGACTGGCAGGACGGCCTCACTGCGATGGTCGAGTCACGCGGTCCGCAGCCCAACCTCTCGTTCTTCGCCTTCACGGCCACTCCCAAGGGCAAGACCGTCGAACTCTTCGGCCGCCCTGGTCCGAGCGGCAAGCCGGAGCCCTTCCACGTCTACAGCATGCGCCAGGCGATCGAGGAAAACTTCATCCTCGACGTGCTCCAAAACTACACGGACTACAACACCTACTACCGCATCGCGAAGCAGGCTGCGGACGACCCCGACGTCCCCAAGCGCCGCACGGCCGTCGCGCTGGCCAAATTCATGACCCTCCACCCCCACAACATCAGCCAGAAGACCGAGGTCATAGTCGAGCACTTCCGCGAGCACGTGCGACACCGGATCGGCGGCCGGGCGAAGGCGATGGTGGTCACAGGGTCACGGCTCCATGCCGTCCGGTACATGCAGGCCTTCGAGCGCTACATCGAGGAGCATTCATACGACGACATCCGGCCGCTCGTCGCCTTCAGCGGGACCGTCACCGACCCCGACACCGGCCTCGATTTCACCGAGCCCGGCATGAACACAGACATCGTGACGGGGAAGCCAATAAGCGAGGCCCGGCTCCCAGCCCGCTTCGCGTCGCCCGACTACCAGATCCTGCTCGTGGCGGAGAAGTACCAGACCGGATTCGACCAGCCACTGCTGCAGGCCATGTATGTCGACAAGCGGCTGGACGGTGTGCAGGCCGTGCAGACGCTGTCGCGCCTCAACCGGGTCGAGCCCGGCAAGGAGGCGCCCTTCGTCCTCGACTTTGTGAACGACCCCGAGGACATCAGCACCGCCTTCGCCCCCTACTACGACCGCACGCAGCTGCTGGAGGCGTCGGACCCGTACCAGCTTGAGCAACTGAAGCACGAGCTCGACGGTTTGCAGGTCTATCACGTGAGTGAGGTGGAGACGTTCGCCAGGGTCTTCTACGTGCCCCTGTCGCGACAGCAGCCGGGCGACCACGCCCGCATCGAGGAGTGCCTACAGCCCGCTCGTGACCGCTTCCACACCCTTGACGAGGACGGCCAGAACGAGTTTCGCGACCGGCTCAGCGCGTTCGTGAATCTCTACTCGTTCCTCAGCCAGATCATCCCGTACGGGGACAGCGAGCTGGAGCGCCTCGCCTCATTCGGGCGCCTCCTCCTCCCTTCCCTCCAGCCAGCCCGGGATGGCCCCGTCGACCTCGGTGACGACGTGACTCTTGAGTACTACCGCCTGGAGCACGTGCAGACCTATGCTGCCTTCTTCGAGGATCAGGAGGTCTACGTCACAAGCCCGCGTGCCGTGGGCACCGGCAGCCCGGAGGAAGAGAAGGCGCCGCTCTCGGAGATCATCGACCAGCTCAACGAGCGGTTCGGCACCAACTTCACCGACGAGGACCGCCTCTTCTTCGAGCAGGTCAAGGAGCGCGCCCTCCGCGACGAAGACGTGCGCCAGATCGCCGTTGCCAACCCCTTCGACAAGTTCAGCCTCGGCATCCGTGAACGGGTGGGCCAGATGATGGTCGAGCGCATGGGCGAAAACGACGCGCTCGTCACCCGCTACCTGAGCGACACCGACTTCCAGGAGATCGCCTTCGCCGTCCTCGCCCGCGAGATATTCCAGGCGGTCGAGGCGGCCGGCCGCTAATAGCCGACGAGCGTGTCGCTGCGTGGTGCTCTCGAACCAGCGGCGACCCTTCAAAGATGTGAACTCACCATCGTCGTGTCTTAGCCCCATGAGCACAGTTCTGCGACGATGAAGTCTCCGGTTCGGGGGAAACGTGGGGCCTGCGAGTGCCGCTGGTTGGTCACGCTTCGCTGCCTAGAGCCCCAAACTAAGCACTGAGGAGCCGAGAAGTGTCCGATCTAATCGCGTGCCTTCAGTCTTTCAATCTGAAGGAAGAGGTTCATGTTGTTACGCGCCGCCCTCGGCGGGGGGGACATTCTGACTTGAGGCGAGGTTTTTCGGGAAGGCCTCGGCGTCGTCATCGGCGTAGACGTGCCGAGAGATGCGTTCGTAGCGATGGACTACCACCTCGACTGGCTTCAGTTGGCGTTATTCCTCACCCGGACGCCCGAGCCGCCACAGTTCATCCCGAAGGGCGATGTGCTTGGCGAAGGTCAGGAAGACTTCAAAGCGAACCAGATGGATATCGACCTTCTCTTGGTGTTCAACAAAGGTGGCACTCCCCACCTTGTGTTGCTTGAGGCGAAGATGGAAACCGGCTGGTCGAACCTCCAGATGTGGAAAGAGGCGAAGCGGCTACGCCAAATCTTCGGGGAACAGCCAGATCTTGATGTCGTCCGACCGTACTTCATGCTGCTGTCGTGGACTCGGCCGCGACGCCTTGAGGCAGATGAGTGGACCGCCTGGATGACGCGGGATGGGAAGCCAGTGTGGATGGAATTGCCGTGGCCCCATGGCCTCTCCAATGTCACCCGATGCGGCGATGACGGGCGAGGATCGATAGATGGCGGCTTCCTGCGAGTAGACCACCTAGCGGGGTCGACGCTGCGACCGTCGGATGGTAGGAGGCGTTCAGGGGTAGCGAGGAACGCCTCTGGGCAGGGAACTGTGGGTAGTCCGTTCTAGTCGTCAGGCGAAGGCCCCAGCTTCGTAAGGCGAATGGCTCCGTGAGGAGTGTGCAGGGACCGTATCGTGCGACCGCATCATCTTGTCGCTGCCCTCGTTGGTAGATCCCGTCAAACACATCTCCCAGGGCCTAGATTCCATCCGCTGCTACTGGTTACGTACTCGCTGCGGGCCAGAACGACTTCGCACCGCCTCCTCGATTCGCTCGGCGACTCGGTCCACGTTCGAAAGAACCTCGTGCCCCCAAACCCGTAGGACAACCCAGCCGTCCCTTCGGAGCCGGGCAAAGTTCCGACGGTCTCGACGACGATTCTCTTCGATCTTGTTGATCCAGTAGGGAGAGAGCTTGTGCCTCCATGTTGGGAATCTCCATCCATGCCAGAAGTCCCCATCGACGAACACCACAACCCGTGCGCCAGCGAAGACGATGTCAGGAGTGCCGGGAAGGCCTCGCGCATTCTTCCTGTAGCGGAGGCCTCGCGCGAACAGAGCCCGGCGCACCGCTATCTCGATCCCCGTGTCTTTGCTGCGGACACGAGACATTAGGCGACTGCGCTGGTGGGGGGTTAGCGAGTCTGTCACGTCACCGAGTTTGCGTCGCTAACTCGGCGTTGTCGACGTACTGCCGAAGCGATTGGAGGAAGCCTTCCTCGAAGCGCAAAGAACTCGCGCTCGCACGTTTGAGAAACCCTGCTGCCGCCCGCTGCGAGAGTGGTGTTCCATCTTCACGCAAGAAGTGGCTGAGCAGTCGGTACTTGCGTTTCAGAGGCCAAGCGGAGACGGGCACCGAGAACCGCTGACCCTCTCCACCTCTAGCTGCAACTGGCCACTTGGAGCCGTTCGGCAGGTGGGCTTCACCTGCTGGCCGAAACACTCCAGGGTGTCGGATCCTCCGCCCGAGCCACTCCGCAACGGGAACGCTGACCGCATTACCGACGAGCTTCCAGCGCGCCCCTTCCGACTTGGCTGCCGCCGTCCAGCCTCGGCGGAAGCCTTGGAGTGCTTCCGCGTCGCGAATGTTGGGAGTGAAGAATCTTGGTCGGTCTCCATCGCCCTCACGAAGCCAGACTGCCGGCGGTGAGGCAAGACCGAGCCCTGAGCCGCTCTTTAGTGGTGGCACACCCTCGTCAGTCCACCCGACGCCGCGGTTTCCCTCGGTCCAATAGAAGCCCGCCATCCCTTCGCTTCTGCTCTCGGTTGGTAGTCCACGGTCGTCTGCCAGCAGTACGCGGGCAGGGTCGACCGTGCGGGATGCGAAAAGAAAGACCCGACGTCGGCGTTGGGGTAGACCAAACGACCGGGTGTCGACGATGCGATAGGCCCACCGGAAACCTAGACCCTCGATGCGTTCGATTATTGTTGTCATTGCCTTGCCGTGATCGAGCGACAGCATGAAGGGAACGTTCTCAAGGATCACGTCCATCGACGGGTCGGAAGTGTGCAGCAGACGAAAAACCTGGTCGATGAGTCCGGACTGAGGCCCAACGATTCCTTTAGTCCGCCCGGCCTGGCTGAGATCCGCGCAGGGAAAGCCGGCAGCGAGTAGGTCCGTCGGCGGTAGCGCCTCAAGGTCGTGGACGTCGCCGACCAGTCGAGCCTCGGGGAATTTGAGCGCTAGTACCGAACGAGCTTCCGAATCTGTCTCGCACAGCATGGCAGCATGGAATCCGGCGCGCCTGAACCCGACTTCAAACCCCCCAATGCCCGCGAACAGGCCTATCGCGGTCTGAGGCTTGGAGTCGAACACTCTATTCCCCATCATTTGCCCAACCGCTCGAGCATATGAACAGTAAACTAGCATGTGGAGGTGGCTAACGGCGAGCCGCCAGGCGGGCCAGCCAGCAGCCGCTGTAGGGTTGTCGGCGGAGGCAAGGAGGGTCAGAAGCTCCGACCAGGGGAGGTTGACAGCACACTGCAATCCTTGCCGTTGCGATCAGGGAGCCGCGGCCGCCGGGCTCTGCCCGGAGTGGTCTCACTGGAAAGGATTGCAGTGTAGTTCTTTCATATCCTGCTTTAGCGACGGATAAGCATTACCCACAATCTTCACCAGCTCATCCAAGCCGTAGATACTGATGTACGCCGCCAAAATGCAGTGAATCCCCCCGGATTTCCCATCCAGCGGGAAGGACGGCTGGGTTGTTGGGATCCAATTTGGTGCCTCAGGAAGGGGAACCCTCTTTCCGTCGAAGCTAGTAAAGGAGGTTACGTGTTGACAATGCAGCATTTTATGCGAACCGCGCCCATATTCGAATCGGTATCCAATCGATTCCCCCTCCTTCCCCTTATGGAAGAGCGCAACTTGCACCTTCACTGAGGAACTTCTCTTAGTGACCTTAGCATCGACAGCCATAAGTGGCAGTATGTGCTGTTCTCTTCGAGGAGACCGCAAATATAGGTACTGTCCGTCTCGAACCATAGACAGGTTCACTGTGTCCTTACGAACACTGATCCTGTCCTCGAAGTAATCATCCTGAGCAACGCTGAATGGAAATGCTAACCTCTGAACGAGGGATTCGATGTTCTGTAACTCTGTATCGTCTGGCCGAATGGCGGACGTCAGCTGTATGGCACTCAAGAGGTCCCTCAGGGCTGTCCGCTCGTCACTAGTGCCCACTTAGTCTAGCCTAGAAGCAGGGGTGTACTCAACGTTCTTATCGGGCTGCTCTACGTAACGTAATCTGAAAGGGCTGTCTGTGGCGGGGACAAAGCGCCTACTATCCCCAGGCAGCGTGAAGCGTGAGCTGTCCTCTGCGAACGTCCAATCCAACTCCCTTCGCGACCAGGGGCTATCAACCTCCTCGATGCTAGAGTCTGCAGAGAGGCTGTGCCAAGACCAGCAGTGCCGACCGACCCACTCCCATCCGGTGAAGTGGTGATTGGTAATCCGGCGATTGCGAATTCCCAGCCGTTGGATGTGGCCTGCTAGGGACGCTGTGCGGTTCCAAGACTCAAGCGCATCAGGATCGGTCAATAGGCTCGGAAAACGCGATACCAGGTGTGGCGCGTCGACCAATGTGTCTTGGCGGGGCAATACGACATTGGTGAGCCACTTCGTAACTCTGGCGACCGCTATGCGGGCGGCCCACAAGTCGTCCGGGACTTTGTCGGAGGCGGCCAAGCCAATCGGGCTTTCTTCGACAACTTGCCGAAATGTGATCGTGCCGGCTTCCCCGCGCCCACCCAAGTAGCGAGCCACCTGGTCGGAGAATCTCGATGCCGCGCTCTCATCAAAACCAAGGTATTGCAGAACGTTCTTATCGAGCTGTTTAGCAACTGCTCGGACTAGCCGCTTCCGGGTTTGTACCGCCTCCGGGACAACCGGCCAGGCCCAAGGTCGGTATTCAGGGAAAGAGTGTGACCACAGCCCGGCGTTACCGACCTGGTAGCTTCCGATGTCCAAGTCAGCGAACGAGTCGAGGCGCCCCGACAAGTTGAGGTCAAACCTATTCGTCCCGAATTGATTCATGACCATGATGAAGGACACCGAGGAGTAACAACGGGCCAAGTACGCCAACCTGGCGCCGGTGGTGTCCCCATGGTCTCCAAAGTCGAGGAGGTCGAAGTCGACAACCAGGACGTCGGCGCCATCCAAAGGGAACTGGCCGGTCGGCCACTCTGTCCCCTCACGCGCCGCCTGCCGCCGACGATGCAGCATGGTGACGATACCGGAGAGTTCGTCGTCGTCCTTCAAGATGACGTGGATATTAGGTGTATCTAGCCCTCCATCAACGAAGCCCTTGACGATCTGACTCTCCCATCGGCTCGCCTGTTCCGGCTTGTCGTCCAACAGGATGACTTTCACAGCTATCCCTCCTGTTCGTCCCATGCGATCTCACATGTCGTGCTGAAGCCTTCGCGGGGCGGGATGAACCGGACACTGGTTGACGCGCTCTCGCAAATGATCTTCACAATAGTTAGGCCGAGGCCCATCCCTCCAAGCCCAAGCTGCCGTCTGTCGCGGGAGATTTCAAGGCGCCGCTGAAAGGGCTCGAACAGTTCCTCTGCCTCCTCCAAGTCAACGCCCACTCCGGTATCGCTGACCAGCAGGGAGACTCGAGGTCCTTTCTCAGTCGAGGCTATCTGAAGGTGCTTCACACGATTGTCGAGCATCGCGTTTGAAGCGTTCATCAGCAGATTCTGGAAGACAGAAGACCACGCGGCGTAGCTGGCAGCAGGCATCACTAAGTCATCGTTCAACCACTCTAGGTCTAATCGAACTCCTCTCAGCAGGTCCCCGAGGCGAACTTGAAGATCGAGGAGCAGAGGCTTGAGCACAAACCGGCGCTGCTCGGTACGGTCCACTTCTTCCCGCAGCGGGGCGAAAATGGCTAGGAGGTCGCGTGTATTGCTTACCCAAGCGGCTAGGTCAGAGGCGGGTTGACGCATGCGGTCGCTGATGTGGCTGAGCTCTCCCAGGTCGTCAGACAAGGCTTCAAGGGTGTTGAACTGGTGCCGCATCTCGTGGTCGATGGCTAAGGCCGATATACCGGCAGTAGCGAGCGATGCAAGGAGTGCTGACTCACCTCGCTGTTGCGCTGCGGTGTTCTTGACAAAGTTGATCGCCTTCGTCAGTTCCGACTCGACTTCTTGCCTGGCTCGCTCGGGAATCGAGGCACTGTACTTGTCGAGGAGAGCGGCAATTCGTTCCCCGAAGTCCGCAGGCGTGACTGGAGCGCGGCGCAGTGTCGTTTGTAGCTGGTTCCAAGCCGTTCGGTGGGCGTAAAAGTCAAGCGCCCAGCGGACCGCATAACGAAGTTGTTCAAGGGCTTTGTTGTCAACGAGGCGATCGCGCGAGATCTGGATTTCCAGCCGATCCTCAAGTTCGGGGGGCCGGTCGCTGGCTACTCGGCGCTCCGTTGCTGTGTCGATGTTCACGACTCCCCAGAGACGGCTATTCGTTGGAAGGAAGTTGAGGCCGTTGGCAACGTTGAGGTTAGGAGGGAGGAGCCGAGAACGCGACAGGCGGTGGGCGTGATCGAACTCCAGCCGGAGCCAGTCCGACTCTGGGCCGCCGAGGGGAATCCGGAATCCCGCATCGTAGATGTGAGCCCCCCCGTACTCCCGGAAGTATTCCCGGGCCTCCCCGACCTTGATTCCGTAAGCCTGCTTCCCCTCAAGCTTGAATATCCTGAGCTCGAAATCGAGCTCGCCAATGAGGCAACGCTCTATCGTGTAGGAGGTTGACTCTTGGCTTCCATCTCGATGCTCAAGGGTAAGAGAGACAGTCGCTTCGTAGTCATTGGACTCGTCACCAGGGTCAGTGATTGCGCCGATTAGGCGGGCATCCCACAGTTCTAAGGCCCGCGTCAGCTGCCCCTCAAATGCCGCAGTTATGGAGGTGTCTGAACTCCGAAGGTTGATCTGGAAACGGGACGACGGATCCGAAGCCAGCGTAGAACGGAAGGGGGGTTGGAGAGACCACACTTCCCGGGCCAGTTGCTCGAAGTCACGAGGGGACCACTCGTGACGCAGGCCGACCAGAGTGACAGACGTTCCCGAGGCGGCCCCTCCGGCGAATGACATGGTTGGCTCGACTTCGTTGTAGCGCGCCATCGCATGCGTCAACTCGCCTGCGCTCGCGGCCTCGGACCAATCCACCTCAACCTGAAGGGCTGAGTGCGCCCGGTCGCCGGCATAGGTGGTCACTTCAAGCTGTTCTGCCAGGAGTTGGGTAGCCAGCCGTCCGACGCCCTTGGAACCGGTCAAGGGTCGGTGAAGCGTCGGCGACTCGCGTTCCGCTTCCTTGTGTGGGGATCCGATTCTCATCCACCTGTCGCGGAACTCCGCAAGTGTCATGCCGACCCCGTCGTCCGAAACAACGATGCAGTCACCCGTGAAGTCAACATTGACCAAGTTTGCGTCAGCGTCGTAACTGTTCTTGATCAACTCCGCCAGAGCGACGTACGGCTTCCCGACGAGCCTCTCTCCCAGCTCGCGAATGAGGCGGGAGTCAACGGTGAAGTGGATTTCAGCGCTCAACTCAGAACGTGCTCCGTGGCCAGTATGAGCACCGGGGGATGCTCATACGCCTAGGCCCTAGGGGCCCCCTGTTAGCCGTTGCTTGACGAAGTGCAGGCAACCAATCGGCGGTCAATGGGCGTGACGCTGACTCCAGAGAGACCAGGTCAGTCATCATCGGTGTTGGGGTGCTCACGGTCGGGCATTCCTTTGTGGACCATACCCCGCCCCTCTCAAGTCCCTGGGCTCTGGTGGACGACGAACCCCTGACACCAAATGGCCGGGCGATCCTCGGTGGTTCTGATTATAGGGCCGCAGTGCCCTCTCGATGTGTCAACCCGTGGCCTCAGCTCCGCTGCGACCGAGACTCCGAGGGTCACCGGCTCTGCCTGAGGCATCTGTGAACGCCCGTCCTCTGAAGTCCTCGCAAGCAGGCCCGCTCTCGCGGTCCTCGAACAGGCGAAGTCCTGCCAAAGGGCTGCGACGCCGCCTGAGGGGCAAGACCAGGCCTCTCCGTGCCTGCGTTGAGTGTAGGTCCGTGCAGAGGCCATCCTGCGCTTCCGTGGCCACCGCCATCCAGGGCTCCAGGGGCCTGCACACTTGCGCTTCAGGGGTGCAATGTCGCGTCTTGCGCGTGGAACCTGCCCGTCTGTAGAGAAGTTGGCGCGTCCAAAGAGGACCCGTTTGGCAGCAACCATGCATCTCGCGGAGACCATAGCTTCCCTCGCGTGCCAGGGCGGCAAAGTTGCACGGACCGAGCCCCTGCGGGCTCCCCGGCACCCCCAGCCGACGGTCAGGACTGACGGACTCCCGGCAATATCTCAGGCGCGCGAGTTGATGGACTCTCCTCCCGGCATCGCCTGCTCGTTCCAGCAGGCCCCGTCCGTGTTCCTCCCGCACCGCCCCAGGACAGAGCCCGCTTCGCGATTGCCAAAGGTCAATTTCCGCCCAGGCACTTTGTCCACTTCGCGTGGAAGGAGCCCCGGAACCGAATTGCTTACTGCCTACGTCCGGTAGGGGCCGTTTCCCCTTGTACCGACTGGCTCTTTCGACCATTCGGCGTTTTGCCACCTACCTCGTTTCTCTGTACGCGCCTACGACATGCCATCGCCCTGACAAAGTGCAAACCCTGGGGCAGGCGGCACGACCCGACCCGTGCTCCGGCAACGCCTACTCTCCGCTTCCTGCTGCGGGCCTTGGGGAGCTTCCTGGGGGCCTCAGGAAAGCACACGACCGCACCGCGTGTGGACGTCCGTTCCCAACCGCCGGACAGAACCCGGAGGCTCGTCCCGTCAGGCGGGGGTGCCGTGGCTCTGCAGCCCTCGATCAACGCTGCGTCCGCTTAGACTCCCAGCAGCAGGACGAAGACCACGAACCGCGCACCCACCGCCTCAGCCCCCACCACCCCTTCTGACTGCCCATCCGAGGTCTCCTGACCAGTCAGAGTGGCCGCCGGACCGCGCCCCACGACGCCGTTTCGCGGCATACAAAATGCACTTTTCTTGCATCTTGCGACCGGAACGGGCACGACGGAGCAAATCTGAGGGACCGCCAGCGTCCATCCCCGAAAGCGCCTTATTTCGTGGGCTCAGGACCGGACATGCAATTTGCAGATCGCCCTTGAATCCCTGTACACGTCTGCTACGGGCAAGTGGGCCTGTTCGACCCTGCAAGTGCCTCCCAGGGAGAGGCCCTGTGAGGCGCTGTTGCCGCCGTCGAGTTCGTACTCCGCGACCTGCTCTCCCGAGTCCGGGTCAGAGCCGAAGAGGCGCTCCTTGCCGCCGTCGAGCACCCACATCGTCTCACCGTCCGGATGGGCCTGACTATGTCCCGTTCCCTGGCTTCGATCTCCCCCCACCTTCGCAGCCGAACGGCTCGTTCGGACCTCTTGGAGGCCCTTCGCGTCCAAATCACTTGCTGCGATGTGGCTCGTTTGCACGCGGGAACGCCTACCCGGACATGTCGCTTTTGTCCACCTTCGCCGGAACCGGCGCTTAACCCGAATCGTTTGCTGCGATGTGACTGGTTGGCTCCGACGCACCGGTTTCCCCTTGTCCCGACTGGCCCTGGACAGAAGTGGACATTTGTCCACTTCCCTCTATCCCCTGTACACCCCTCTGACCTCGAAAAGTGTCCAGTTCTGTCCTGCCCCTGCGGGGCTCGTCCCGGGGCGTCCCTTGAAACCCTGTACCCGTCTGCTATCAGCAAACCCGCTCGTTCGACCTGCAGTTGCACCTTATCGCGCCAGTGCCCGATGGCTCTGGTGAACCGCCTCGCGCCCCGTGGCTCAGCGAAGAGGGTATGGAGATGACCGCCGATGGTGCTCGACAAAGCGTCCGGCTACGCCGCGCGCTGGATGCCACATGCTTCGTCACGAAGTCTCAGCACTCGTGCTGCGAGGTCGTCGACCCGCCTGAGCACGTCGTCGAGCGCGCCGGACAGGTCGAGCGCGGCGACGTGCAGGCGTTTGCCTGCGTGCCGCACGCGATACGAGGCGGCGTCCGCCTCGCCCTGTGCATACACGAGCAGTCCGGCGGGGAGGTCGAGCGCCGTGACGTAGGCGAGTAACTGGTACAGATCGGCGGTGGGCACGGAGGTCCCGGTCAGGTTCTTGTACTTGGCGTCGCCCACGAAGGCGCAGTCCGGTCCGTCCCACCACGACAGGTCGGGCTCAAGCCCCACGGTCTCTTCCTCGTCCAGCGTGACTCCGCGAACGCACCTGTCGGAGCGCAGCGTCAACTCGGACACCCCGAGCGCCTCGCGGAGGGCCACCGTGACGAACTCCTGGAAGACGACGTTCATGTTCATCAGGAACCCGAAGGCGCGCACATCACCGCGACCGGACTCGAACGCACTGTGCCGAAGGATGAGTCGGGCGAGTCCCACGACATCGCGGTAGTGCTCGTTGAGCCGGTCGAATCGCACGGGGGGCACGTCGCCCGGCGGGTACTCGATGGGTGACACGTGCTCGAGCATCCCGGCGACCCAGCCCACCCCTCTCCGCGCCTCCAGGGAGCGGAGGCGCATCCGGCCCAGTTGACCAGCCGCGGCCTTCACCAGACGGTTCGCGAGGATGTCGTCGGTGAACTCGTCGTAGCGAACCTCGACGGGAAGTCCCACGCCAAGACGACAACGTAGCTGCTGCTCGACCAGGATCCGCCCCCGAACGGTCTGGAGCGCGTCTTCCTCCTGACGGTAGCCGTGCAGGAGCCCGCGTGAGAAGGCCCTGCGGGCAGCTGCAACCAGCGCGATCGCGAGCGTGTCGGGAAGCGCCGCACTCTCCTCGAAGTCGAAGAGCCTCTCCTCCTGGGACCTGAACGCCCCCATGGCGTAGCACGCAAGCGACAGGAGTTGGGGAATCCCGATCTTCGGCTCGATCAGGATCGACAGACCGCCAATCTCCATGGCGCCCACCCTCGGGCCAGCGGTGAGGCGGTATAAGCCGTCGGCGTCGAGGACCGGCTCGAGCGACAGGCCCAGGGTGGCCGCTTCGCGAAGGAGCGCGTCGCGCTGCGCAACCGAGAGCCCGTGCTCCGTGGCGGCATACTCCCGCAGGTTGATCTCGATCATGATCCGGAACTGTCGGCTTCATCGTCGCCAGCCTCGGCGAGCTCGTCTGCGTTCCCTTCCGGTGTGGCCGGTGGACTGAGCGAGGCCCGGAGCCGTTCGAGGGCGAACGCGGCGACGCGGTCGGGGCTCCCGAGCAGCCGCTCTTCGATGTAGGGAAGCACGCTGTGCTTCCAGATGCGCTCGACGTCCGCCTCCCTGAGTTTCGGCTTGATGAAGTGGCTCGGCCCGATCGCTGCGTGCCGGTCGTCGCGCAGCAGCTCGTTGGCCCGGTCAACGACATCCGCGACCCACACCATATCCGCAAGGCCGTTGGCGATCAGCCAGCGGCGAAGCAGGTCCTTAATCGGCGGCTCGTCCGGATGGAACTCCACGAAGTGGAACCGACGGCGCAGTGCCAGGTCGACGAGCGCGATCGAGCGGTCGGCGGTGTTCATCGTGCCAATGACGTAGAGGTTGTCCGGTAGGGAGAACGGCGGGCCCGTACCATCGGCGTACTGGAGGCGTATGCCCTTCTCGCGGTACTCCAGCAGGAAGTACAACTCCCCGAACACCTTCGCGAGATTGCCCCGGTTGACCTCGTCGACGACCAGGAAGTGGTCCGCCTCCGGCTCGGCGCGCGCAGCCTCCGCGGCCTGCAGCAACGGGCCGCTCCTGAGCTCGAACGTCGGCTGCCCGTCGCTGAGCGCCGGCCGGTACCCCTGGACAAAGTCCTCGTAGGCGTAGGAGGGGTGAAACTGGACGAGCGTGACCCGCTCAGCCGATCCGGCGAGGCAGAGCGCCAGCTCCTGCGCGACGAACGTCTTGCCCGTCCCGGGTGGTCCCTGGAAGATCACCTGTCGCTTGTCCTCGAGCAGCAGGTCGATCTCCTCCAGGAACGAGGCGGGTACGTTCAGCGTGTGCGCGAGTTCGGTGAGGCTCGGGCCTTCGGGCTCCGGTGGCGTTTCCGGCTCGCTGACTGGTTCGCCGGGCTTGATGGCCCAAACGACCGACTGTGCATCAAGGCGGTGGCGCAGGTTCAAACCGCGAGCCGAGGCCTCGTCGATGAATCGATCGAGGAAGCCGAGCGCATGGCCGTACAGCGACGCCTCGTCGGCGCCAGGCGTCGGCCGCTTGTACCCGGTACGCTCGTACGCCTGCTCGAACAGCGTGGTCCTGAAGGGCGGATAGCGCTCGGCATCCAGGCCCATCAGGAGCACGGATGCGATCGTCGTGCGCACTCCCACGCCGCTGTTGGTTGACGTAGGTAAGAGGTCGGAGAAGGCTCGCACGCGCTCGGATGCGGATCGGTCACCGTCGGCCCAGATCGCCTTTAGCGCCCCGAGGGCCTCGTCCGGGGCGTCGTCGATCCAGTCACGGAACTTGGCCATCGATACGTGGTGGATCAGGTTGCTGTTCAAGCCGCGCTTGACGAGGTCCGGCCAACTGCTGGACTGGACGAGCGCGGCCTCGCGCGCCTCCGCGAGCCGCTCACCAATCTCGACCTTGTAGTCCGTCTCCTCGAAGTCGAGCCGGCCCATGTCCACGTATTCGCGGGCGTTCTCGACGTAGGTGTCCCAGAGGTCCGGGGTGTAGGCGTCATCCCAGAGCTTCCGTATGTCCGGTCGATAGAAGTGGAACGTCTCACCCCCGTGCCTGTCTTCCAGCACGGGCCGGATCATCTGTAGCGCGTGGTCAACGTCCCTCGGTGGCTCGTCGAGTAACCCTTCGAACGCCGTGGCTATCTTGACCTTGTGATCCTCGCTCACGATCGACTCGAAGGTGTCCGGGTGGACGAGGTGCAGGAGAGCGTGCCGTTGAGTGCGGGACCTGTTCTCTCGTTCCCGAAGCAGGGCGCTGCCGAGTTGCAGCCCCATCAGGAAGTCCGAGAACGCCCATGCATCCTGGAGCAAGTGTTCACGGTGGTCCGGCTGCAACTGCTTCCACTGAAGGGCGAACTCGATGATCAGGCCGACCTGATGCGGTCGATAGCTGTGGAACGCCTGTCCCGGGCCGACAATGCCGGGTACCAGGCCGGCGGTTAGTTCCGGCGGGATGGACACTGGCTGCGGGGACCAACCGAGGACACGCTCCAGCAGCTTCTCCTCGCGAGTGCTGTCAGTCGTGGAGACGATGAGAAGGTGCACGTAGAGCACCTCGGCCATCAACTGATAGGCCTCGGGCGGGGCGCCGCGGAGTTGTCTCTCCAGCTTGTCGAGGAAGGAGCGGCCCGCTGACTCGTAGGGCTGCTCAAGGAATCCCTTGCGCAGCTCTTCCAGCCACCTGTCCGTCCATATCGGCACGCCCGGCGTAAAGAGCGAGTCGTCGCGCCGCAGGCCCCGGTCGACCCAGGCCGCAGCGGCGGCATAAACCGTTTCAGCGCCAGCGATTCTCGTGCCCATCTGTGCTCCTAGGGGTGTGACCGGCATTGGGCGCACGCCCAGCCCGATCGTTCACGTGGCCAGAGGCTACCTTACCGGGTACGCGCGCTGGGCCGCGCGGGCGAACGCCTACGGCAGCCTGCTGACGGGCGCGTACCCGCCCTTCTCGATGGACGAAGAACCGGACTATCCAGTGCGGCTCACCGTCCAGGAGCAGACCACCGCCCGAAACCGTCTGACGACGTTCTTCCGTTGCCTCATGCTCATCCCGCACGAAGCCGTCCTCAGCATCCTGGGCATCGCCATCGTGTTCGTGGGATTCGTCGCCTGGCTGGCGGGGGTCGTACTGAGCCGGGTGCCAGAGCCGCTGCACAACTTCCTGCGGGGCTACGATTGCTGGACCAAGTGTGCGCGCGCCTACGGGTACCTGCTGGTGGACGAGTACCCACCGTTCAGCTTTACAGTAGGGGCTCGCGAGCCATGGCCATGGAATCCTCTATCGAACCGAATGTCGAACTCGCGACGCCCGCAAGGCGTCTCGGGGGCTTTCTGCTAGAGGGAGTACCGCTTGGAATAGGCGGGTTCCTGACAGGAGTGGTCGGTGGCGCTACAGACTCACCCGAGGCCGCAGCCGTCGTGGTCCTTATCTTGGCGGTGGCTTACTTGACTTGGGCAGTAGCCGCAGCCACACGCGGCCAGACACCAGGCAAAAGCCTGCTGAATACCTACATTCTTAGAGAAGACGGTTCCGTAGCCGGATTAGGGTACGTGATTGTTCGGGAACTAGTCATCAAGGGAATACTATTCGGCGTACTCATTGCCATAACTCTCTACATCGCTTGGATCGTCGGCGCGCTGTGGTGCATAGGGGACACGAGCAGACAGTGCCTCTGGGACAAAATAGTCGGCTCACGCGTTGTGTACGCGCCTTACGGGATCGGACAAATCAGCAGCCTACCCGTGACAGTGGGATCCCCATCTCACGAGGCAGCACCCGCCCAGCGGGCCGCCGGGAACCTGGAGACGCTGCAGGACCTGCACGAGCGCGGACTGCTCACGGACGAGGAGTACGAGAAGAGGCGGGCTCGGGAGCTGGAACGGCTGTAATCGGTCTCGGCAGCGATCCTTCGCGCCGGACGGGGTGCAGAGGTGACGGACGAGCCTTCCGCGCCGGGAAGCGGCTTGCTGGCGAGACCAGGCCAGCGGCGCCCGGCAGGCGCTCCAGCAGCTTCTCCCGCGCGGCCCGGCGCCAGCGCCACCAGGTCCATGTCGTCGGATCGCTCGTAGAAGCGGTCCCAGCGCGTCACGTCAGGCTCCAACTCCAGCGGCGGACCGTCATCGGGGACGTACTCCCGCCAGTCGAGCAGGTGCAGCGAGGTCAGCGCGCGCATCGCCTGGAAGGACACGGGGCGCATCTCCGCGGCGGGCATATCCCAGCCCCAGTTGCTGCGCAGCACGGCGCCCTCGAGCTTGTTCACGATGAAGTAGGGCGAGCCGCACCAGCGCTCGTCCTCCCCCGACCAGATCACGTCCACGACCGGTACGTCGGTATCGCGCAGGGCGTGCACGACGCGCGCCCGCCGGATGACGTCGGCGGTGCCCAAGCGGCGCACATTCGGGGGTGGCACGCGCAGCACGTCCGAGCGTGATTCCTTGTTCGCGGTCGCCGTGAACCCGAAGGAGAAGCCCGCGTGCCCTGGCATCGCCTCGACGTCCGACACGGTCCACGTTGGGCGTCGCCGAGGTGCTCGCGGCAGAACGGTACGAGGCGTTCGGAAAGCTCTGCGAGGTCCATGGCCCGGCTTCCCTTGGCGCCGCGATGACACGCGCAGCGCGGGGGCAGTTCCTAGCGATGAACCCGCGCCGACACTCCGAGGAGGATGCCCGGGATAGTGTGGCAGCAACCGGCTAACGAGAGGCTCCGCCGCCCGCCTAAGGCGGCTGGTATGGTTGTTGGATATGCCCTTGGAAGACCTGTTGAAGACGATCGAGACGCTTCAGGCGCGCATCCGCGACCACGGCGTGCTCCTCAGCCAGAATGAGATAAGGACGCGGTACGCCTTGGTTGATCCGCTCCTGCGCGTCCTTGGATGGGATGTGGGCAACCCCTCGGAAGTAGTGCCGGAACAGGACGCATCGGGTGGACGCGCCGACTACGCCCTTCTTGACGGGAATGGAAAGCCAGCCGTCATAATCGAAGCGAAGAGACTCGACCGCTCGCTCACGGATGGACTGCACCAGAGCATCGCCTACTGCGTCGGAGAAGGGACGCCTTTCTTCGGGGTCACAGATGGCAGACGCTGGGCCATCTACGAGACTTTCCGCCAGGTGGCGGTGAACGAAAAGTTGGTCACTGAGGTTGACATCCTGGGCGACTCCCCAGCTGGGGCATCATTGAAGGCTTTGGAACTGTGGCGCCCGAACGTGGTGGGGCGCCACAGCGTAGTGAAACGACCCGTCGAGGTACCGGCAGCACAGGCTGACAGCGAGAGCTCTTGGATCCGGCTCTCAGAGCTGCGTGTTGAAACCCGCACGAAACCGGAATGGCTGCAACCGCCGTCAGGAGTGCAGGTCTCCACCCCCAGCTGGACCATGCTGGCCGCTCACTTGGCGCAGTGGTTGGTGGACGTGGGTCGCCTCTCGGAAGCAACCGCCCCTATTCAAGTAGGAAATAGATACGTCCTTGCCCCAGAGCCCACGCATCCCGACGGGAAGCCGTTCAAGCGTGTGAAGCGAGCCGGCCCGCTCTTTATCGAGACGAACTACTCGGGAGCGGACACTGTCCGAAACGCTCGACTGCTTGTTGAGCGGGCGGAAATGCAGCCCTCCGACTTTCGGGTGAGGCTCGCCAACCGAGGTTAGCTGTTCACTAGGCACACGACCCGAGAACGGTCGCTGCCCCGTCAGGTTGGGGTGTTCCGCTCATCGCCCGAAGGCTAGGACGAGGGCCTCACAGCAAGGCCGTCCACTGGTGGGGCGCGCCCATGCTGCCCTGCTGGTCTAGGCGCAGATGCGGCCCCGCGATGCCGCCCGCGACGAGAGTCCCGTGTGCGTCGATTGTGGCGAGGGGTACGCCCTCATTGATGTGGAAACCGGCTCCCGCCTCGAATTCTGTTCCGACTTTGGAGCATTCCGTCCTACCCCCGCCGCCTGAAGGACAGAAAACACGACCGTCGGCATGCCTGAGGGCGGGCCGCCAGATTGGGCTCCTGTAGGCCATGAAGCCGACATGCTTGGGCCGGGGCTGGCCGATGGTGCCGCAAGCGGCGTGACACTTGCCGCATCGTGTGGTCGGGGTAGTGGGTGCGTAAGGCGATCGCCCGGGGAAGTCGGCGAGGCCGGGTGCGCGCCCGCAGCAGCCGGACGGGTAGCGGAACGAGCGCGCCAGCGCCCTCCATAACCCGTCACCATTCACGTCTCGCGACCCTCCTGCGGCGACGCGCCCCGGCGGCCCCGTGTGCATCCCCCACTCCCCGTCTCATGTATGTTTTCGATGTGGCGGTTGTATACGTTCCGGGGGAGGGCCCTGCGCCCACCGCCACGCCGGGGGCAGCCCGTAGCTGGCCCAGGGGGCTCCGATGAGCGAGCGCGAGCGCGCTATTGGCTTGTATGCGTTCCTGAAGGAGTTCGCGCAACTCCGCACGAGGCCCGTGCGCGACGTAGCCACCTACGAGCGCGACGGCGCCGTCGTCTGGGTCGCCGACGTCCCGAGCGAGCGCGGCTGCGAGTGCATCGCGTGGGATCGCCCAGGCGGTGACGACCCCCTGCCTGATCCACGTGGCAACGCAACTTCTGCTGAGATCTGGCTGAAGATCCGCAGGCCGCGCGTGCCCCCGCCCCCGGCACCGCCGGGGGCGCTCGCCGCATGGGCCCAACAAGACCAGATCGAGAACTCCTCGCTCGACCTCCCGGAACCGAGCGCCACGATCCCCGCCGACTCCCAGGATGATCCGCCGCTTCGCATCGAGGACCAGCCCGACGTGCAGGCCGCATGGGACGAGTGGGTGGAGACCCATTGGTGGCGGTGGGCCGAGGAGGACCGTACCGAGCAGGACGTCCGGCGAGTGTATGCCGACCTTTTCGCGATGCGGCAGCGCCAGCAGGCCCTCGGCGAGGAGTACGAAGTGGTGTTCGGCCTCGGCCTCCTCGCATGGCAGCCACCGGACGAGAGAGCGGTGGTGCGGCGGCATCTCATCACCGCTCGCGTCGGAATCGAACTCGACCAGGAGACCGGCGAGTTGACGGTGATGCCGGATGCCGAAGGCGCCCTACCGGTCCTCGAACAGGACATGCTCGACCCGAAAGACCGGCTTGGATCAGGGGTGCTCACGCAACTCCAGGGAGAGTTGGACGACATCGGCGAAGCGCTCTGGGAGGCGGGGCCGGTCGACGATGTGCTGAAGGCCTGGGTCAACGAGACATCGCCCGACGGCGTCTACGACGAGTCCCTCGAACGGCCGGGCACGTTCACAAGCGCTCCGGTCGTGCACCTCGCACCCGCACTCGTCCTGAGGCGAAGGACGGAGCACTCATTCGTCCGCACTTTCGACGATATCGCGAAGCTACTTGAGGACGGCGCGCCGGTTCCCGAGGGGGTGTTGCGCTTCATCGGTGCCGCCGCGCCTGATCCGGGTGGCCCTGCAGGCGCCGCCGACGACCCCGAGCGGTACTTTCCGCTGGAGGCCAGCGACGCGCAGCGACAGATCGTGCAACGGCTGAACGCCAAACAGGGGGTGCTCGTGCAAGGGCCTCCGGGTACGGGCAAGTCGCACACGATCGTGAACCTGATCTCGCACGTCCTCGCCACCGGCCAGCGCGTGCTCGTCACGAGCCACGCCCCCCGCGCGCTGCGCGTGCTCCGCGACATGATCCACGACCGCGCGCTGGCGATCGCGCCGCTCGCCGTCGTGCTCCCGGGGAACAGCCGCGACGCCCTCGCGGAGATGGAGGCATCCGTGCAGGGCATCCTTGACAAGCAAAGCTCCTGGAGTCAGGGGAAGAGTCCCGCGGTGATCGAGCAGCTCCGCGGGGAACTCGATCGGGCCCGGCGCGACGAGGCCCTCGCGCTCGCCGGCCTGCGCGAATTACGGGAACAGGAGACCTACCGGCACGACAACCGGTATGGCTACAGTGGCACGCTCGCCCGTATCTCCGAAACGCTGAACCGCGAGCGAGAAGCCCTGGGTTGGGTGCCTGATGGCATCGGCGATGAGGCCGACCCTCCCTTGACCGATGCGAGGTTCGCGGAGCTGGTGTCGCTGCTCCGCGACGCGGATGTGACGGGTTGGGAGGAGCGCGGTTGGGTTCCCGTCAACATCGACAGCCTGCCCGGTGCCGACGCCTTCGTGGAGGCCGTGGGGGATGAGCACGACGCGCATGAGCGCAAGGATGCGGCCGCACGCGTCCGGGAGCGCCCCGGGTACGCCGCATTGGAGGCGCTGCCTGAGGAGCACCGCCGGAACCTCGCGAGCGGCCTCGGCGAGCTTGCGCGGGCGCTTGAACGTCTCGACCGCCACCCGATGCCGTGGACGGTCGCTGCTGCAGCAGACATCGTCGGCGGCGCCGAACAGGCGTGGCGACGGTTGCACGGAGATACGTTGGCCAGCGCCGACCTCATGGCTGGGGAGGCCGACTGGCTCGACGCACACCCGATCACGCCCGAGCCGGCGGACCTGGCAGCGCTGCGGGCCGACGCGGCTGCCCTTCTCGAACACCTCGAAGCGGGCGGCGGCTGGGGATTCTGGGTGTTTCGCGCCAAGACCGTCAGGAGTGCGATGCACATCCGGGAGATGCGCATCGGCGGACGGCGCTGCGAGACGGCAGAGACGGTACGCGACCTCGTGCGCCGGCTCGACGGCGAACTGGAGCGCGCCCGCCTGCGCGAACGCTGGGCGCGCCATCACGAATTCGTCTCAGGGACCTTCGCCGACCTCGCCGACGAGCTACGAGATGTATGCCGTCCGGTCAGGGATGCGCTGGAAGCATTCACGGTACGGCAACGGCTGGCGTGGATCATCGAGTGTGCGCCCGACGCACACGAGCCGGTCTGGACGGACCGCCCCGCCCTGCTGCGACTGCAGGAGGAGCTCGACGCCATCGACACGGCCGAGCGATATGAGCGGGCGCATCGGTGCCTTGAGGCCTGGCTACGCAGCCTGACGACGCAGCGGCGACTCGGCGTCGACTCAACGCTGGGAGAACTGGCCGAAGCGATGATGCAGCGAGATCCGCACCGGTATGCGGCCGCCTACCAACACGCACTCCACAATGTCGAACTGGCGGCGCGGCTCAACCGACGGCAAGCGCTGCTCGGCACGGTCGAGGCGTGCGCACCCAGGCTGGCTGCCGACCTCGCGGAAACGTCCGCCGATGCCGTTTGGGACGCGCGCCCCGAGCACTTCGAGGGCGCCTGGGACTGGCGGCGCGCGCACACGTGGGTCACGCGGATGACCGCGCCCGACGAGGAGCGAAGGCTGCGGCTCCAACTCGACCGCGCAAAGCTGGAAGTCGCGAGCACCCTTGGGCGACTCGCAGCGGAGCGCGCGTGGAACCACAGCCTTAACCGCATGACGGAGCTTGAGAAAGGCAGCCTGGTCGCCTGGCGACAGGCGGTTCGTCGAGCCGGACGGGGCACGGGCCGGTTCGCCGCCCAGCACCAGCGCAACGCGCGCGAACACCTCAATGCGTCCAGGTCGGCCATCCCTGCGTGGGTGATGCCGCTGCACCGCGTGGCCGAGACGATGCAGCCGGGCCCCGAGCCGCTGTTCGACATCGCGATCATCGACGAAGCCAGCCAGTCCGGACCGGAGGCGCTGCTGCTGCTCTGGCTGGCGAGACGGGTCGTGGTGGTCGGAGACGATGAGCAGATCAGCCCCACCGATGCGGGCATCAGCGTCGCGGACGTCAACAAGCTCCGCAAGCAGTTGCTCCAGGACATCCCGTTCGCCGATGCCTTCGGGGCGCAGGGCGGCAGCTTCTTCGATCTGGCCGAGATCTTCTTCGGGGAGCGTATCCGCTTGCGCGAGCACTTCCGCTGCATGCCGGAGATCATCCAGTTCTCGAACCAGCTCTCCTACGCCAGCCAGCCGTTGATCCCGTTGCGCCAGTACGGCGACGATCGCCTTGCACCGGTGCTCGTGCGCCACGTGCCCGACGGATACCAGCGAGGCACGGCCGGCAACGCCACGAACCCACCCGAGAACGAGGCCATCGTCGAAGAGATCGCGCGGATGTGCGATGACGACGCGTATGACGGCAAGACTATTGGCGTCATCAGTCTCCTGGGCGGTGCACAAGCCCGTGCTATCGAGCAGTCGCTGGTGGGCGAACTCGGACCGGCGGAGATGGAGCGCCGCCGCATCGTCTGTGGCGACGCGTACGCGTTCCAGGGCGACGAGCGTGACGTCATGCTGCTGAGCCTCGTCTCTGCGGCGGACGAGGGGCGCAGGGTTCCGGCCCTCACCAACCGCGCAGCGCGGCAGCGCTTCAACGTCGCGGCCAGTCGCGCCCGCGACCAGATGGTGCTCTTCCACACCGCGACGCTGAACGAGCTCTCGCCGAACCCGGAATGCGTCCGCCGCCGGCTCCTCGAGTACTGCCTGAACCCGCAGGTCACACCGATCGGCGCGGGAGGTCTCGACGTCGGGGAGCTTGAACGCCTTGCCGTCCAAGCCCAGCGGGAGATCGGGAACCAGCCGTTTCCGTTCGAGAGCTGGTTCGAGGTCGACGTGTTCCTCCGCATCGTCCGGCGCGGCTACCGGGTGACTCCGCAACACGAGGTCCTCGGTTACCGCATCGACCTCGTGGTGTGGGGCATGGAGGGGGCGCTCGCCGTCGAGTGCGACGGCGACTACTGGCACGGCCCGAATCGTTACACGCAGGACGTCGCTCGCCAGCGTGAGCTGGAGCGGTGCGCGTGGACGTTCGAGAGGGTCAAGGAAGGTGCGTTCAAGCTTGACCCGGACGCTGCGCTGGAGGGTGTCTGGGCCACGCTCGAACGGCTTGGCATCCGCCCGGGCGGTGCGTCGGATACGGATGGGCCCTGAGACGGCGAGGGAGAGGGCGCGTAGGGCTTCTCCGCGGCCTCCCGTTCAAAGCAGGCACCAAGGTTCAGCGGCCCACCTCTACAAGGCTGTCGGAGCGCGCCCCAGCGTTGCCGAACGGTCGTTCTAGTGGCAATCTGGGAGACCGACTGGAACAACGCCCCTCGGTAGGACGGCGAATGGACAAGCGTGGTGGAACCGGAACTCTTCTACGCCATCGGCGACTACCTGCACGCGCACATCGAGCGCCACGGCCACGCCCGCACGGCGGAGGTGTTCGGCGTTTCGCGCCACACGCTCTGGCGCTTCCTCGAGCGCGGCCAGCCCGGCCACGCCCTGCCCCGCGCCGTCATGGCCCGAGCCGGCGACACGCCCGGGAAGCTCGCCGCGGCGTCGAGCGCACTCGACGGCGAGACGCGCCCGGCGCCCTCTGAGCGCCCCCGCCCGCCGCGCCTGACGCCCGCCCTGTCGGAGACGCTGCTGCTCGTCTGCGAGACGCCCTTCGCGAGCGTCGAGGACCTCGCGCGCATCAAGCGCCTGCCCGCCTCCACGCTGCGCGAGCGCCTGGCGAAGCTGCGCACGATGGGTCTCGCCGAGGCGCATCCGCACCGTCTTGCGATGCTGAGCGACCGTCCGCTGCGGCGCTACGTCCCGACCCCAGCGGGCATCGCGGCCCTCGGCGACGACGGCCTGCTGCGCCGCCACCCCGTGTCACGCCAGTGGTTGCGGCTGCTGGCCGAGCGCCTCGACGGCATCGCGCTCGTCTACGAGCTGGCGGCGCTGATCGCCGACGCCGACCCCGAGCAGGACCCCGTGCGGGTCGAGCACTGCCGCCGGGGTCCGTACGACGGGCTCGTCACGCTCTCGGGGGGCCGCACGCTGGGCGTCGTGCGGCAGGGACCGCTCCTGAGCGCCGCGAGCCTGCGCTACCGCATCCGCACGATCGAGCGGATGGGCGTGCAGGAGCTTCCCCATGTGACGCTGATCGCGACCGACTCCGACCAGGACACGCGGCGCGCGGTGCGCGCGCTGCGGGAGCCATCGGGCTTCCACCACAGCGCGGTCGCCACCCTGGGCGCCGTGGTCGGCCAGGGGGCGCGGGCGCGGGTCTGGCAACCGGCGCGCTATGGTCGCGGGAACGCGCCGGCCATCGCGCCCGACACGAGCCTGGCGTGGCTGGTCGACCTGGCGGGACGCGAGGCGGAGCACCCCGTGCACACGGTGCTGCCGAAGCGACACTGGGCATGGCTTTCCGCCGGCGGCGTGCGGGCGACGCCGCCCAGCGGCGACGATGGGTGCGAGGACGTGCTCGCGCTCCAGCTGACGGCCGCCGAGAAGCAGGCGCTGGACCTGCTCGCGGCGTGGCCGCTGTGCACGACCGAGCAGCTTGCCAACCTCATGGGCGGGGTGAGCGCGCGGCGCGTGAACCAGGTGCTGCGCCCGCTGCGCCGGCGCCGCCTCGTGTGCAGCGACGGGAATGCGCTCGTGCTCACGGACGAGGGGCTGACCGCCCTCGCGCGGCGCGACCGGGCGGC
>JAPOQN010000002.1 GCA_026710655.1 Chloroflexota bacterium
ACGAGTATCTGAAGCTGGCGCGGATTAGGCGAGGAACATGGCAGCTACGATGCCGCCGACAACAACGAGGAACCCAAGCGCGGCGAAGAGCGTTCCTCTCCCCACGCCATGGGATGTCGTAACCATCTCGGCTGATGGCTCTAGGGGCTCGGCGGCGGCAGCCCGTTCCGCCAGTTCCATGATCGCCCGCTTCATAGGCGCTGAGGTGAGGTCCACCTGATTGCTGGACCCGGCGTACATGATCTCTCGCAGACGCTTCGCGGCCTCCTCGGGGGTGAGTTCCTTCGTCTCTGTTATGCCCATCAGGCTACGCCGAGTGTGGCTCCCCGACACCCCCGCGGGTAGAACCGCCGACCCTGGCTCATCTACCGACCCGGCTCGGTGTTCGCCAGAATGTTCCTACAGCGGTCCGGGCGTAGCCTCTGGCCGAACGCACCTGGGCTGAATCCGCACCAACGGCCGAGCCACTCCACCCATACACCCGGTGCGCATACCCGTAGTCCCAAGCGCCTGGACCGCCATGCCCGAATCTGCCGGCACCGTCACCGCGACCCGAGCAGCCCTCGTCCGCCTGCTCGGTGGCGGCCCGACCAGCGTTACGCTCGACGGCGGCGTCCTCCACATCGGCGAGTCCAGCCGCATCCCCGCCAGCGCCGTCGACGCCGTCGAGACCGGCCCCTCGTGGTTCTGGACGCGGCTCACTATTCACGTCGCCAGCGGTGTCGTGCGCGCCATCGGCGGGCTCCGGCGCGAGGAGGCCGAGAGGCTCGCCCGGACGCTGCGCGAGGACGCCGCCCGCGGCGCCGCTGAGCTGGCCCCCGAGCTCGCGCAACTCAGCGAGCGGGTCGAGCGCTTCGAGGCCAGCGACCGTTACCGGCGCCACTCCCGGAGCAGGGTGCTACGGGCGGACATCGCCGCCGCCGTCCTGCGCATCAGCGGCGCGCTGGCGCGGGCGCATCTGCCCGAGAGCGCGGCCTGGGCGCTCGCCCGCATCGAACCGCTCGCCAGTCCCAGGGCATTCGAGGCGGCCCGGGAAGAGGCCAACTCCCGCCACGTCGCCGCCTCCGGTCCCGCCGTCCTCCAGGCGACGGCGGGCGTGCTCTCCTCCCCGCCCACGGACGACCAGGCGGCCGCGATCGCCACCGACGAGGATGCCACGCTGGTACTCGCGGGCGCGGGCACGGGCAAGACCGCCGTCATCACGGGCAAGGTCGCCCACCTCGTCCGCAACGAGCGCGTCCCGCCGGAAGAGATCCTCGTGCTCGCCTTCAACCGCAAGGCCGCCGAGGAAATCCGCGAGCGCCTCCCCGACGACCTCACCGGCGCCCACGTCGCCACCTTCCACGCCTTCGGGCGCCAGGTGCTCGCTGAGGCGGGGGCCGCGCCCACGATGTCGAAGCTGGCGGTGGACGAGGCGCAGCTCGTCAGGGTCATAGACGACATCCTCGTCGAGCTCCTCACCGATCCGCGCCAGGGCGAGGCGGTGACGGACTTCATCCTCAGTCACCGCGCCGTCTACCGCTCGCAGTTCGACTTCCGCAACCCGGGCAAGTACTACGACTATGTGCGCCGCTCCGAGCTGCGGACGCTGAGCGGCGACCTCGTGAAGAGCTTTGAGGAGCTGGCCATCGCGAACTTCCTCACCCTCAATGGCGTCCCCTTCGAGTACGAGGGGCGCTACGAAGTCCCCACGGCCACCGCACAGCACCGCCAGTATCAGCCCGACTTCCACCTCCCCGACCACGGCATCTACATCGAGCACTTCGCGCTCGACCGGGAGGGCCGCCCGCCGCCTGGGTGGAGGGGCTACGCCGAGGGCGTCGCCTGGAAGCGAGGCATCCATGCCGAGCACGGGACCACCCTGATCGAGACCTACAGCTGGCAGCGGCGCGAGGGGGTGCTGCTCGACGCGCTGCGGGCGCGGCTCGATGGCGCGGGGGTCACCTTCGAGCGAGTCGCGGTGGCGAAGCTCCTCGACGACCTGCGCGAGGGCGGGCTCGTCACCTGGTTGGCGCGGCTGGTTGCGTCCTTCCTCAACCACGTCAAGACGAGCGGCCTCTCTCTCGAAGAGCTGCGGAGCCGTGCGGGGGATTCCGCCGACCGCGCCCGCAGCGAGGCCTTCCTCGACATCTTCGAGGCGGTCCACGCCCGCTACGAGGAACTTCTGACGGAGGAGGAGGCGCTCGACTTCCATGACCTCATCAACCACGCCGCGGCTCACGTCCGTGAAGGCCGCTGGGAATCTCCGTACCACTACGTGCTCGTGGATGAGTTCCAGGACGTCTCCGCGGGCCGGATGGCGCTGCTCCAGGCGCTCGGGCGCGCCGGTGTCGCCTACTTCCTCGTCGGCGACGACTGGCAGTCCATCTACCGCTTCGCGGGCAGCGACGTGGGCCTCGTCCGCGACTGCGGCCGCTACCTCGGCCACGTACGGGAGCGGGCGCTCGGGCGCACCTTCCGCTTCGCCGCCGGCATCCAGGAGCCCTCGACCGCCTTCGTCGTGCGCAACCCGGCCCAGACCCGGCGCGCGCTGCGCCCCGCCGACGGCGTGCGCGACGGCGGCGTCACCGTGATCGCCGCCTCCGACCCCCGGCGTGGGGTGGAGGACGCCCTGGTGGACATCGAGTCACAGGAGGGCGAAGGCGGCCCGCCCATCTCCGTGCTCGCGCTTGGCCGCTACCGCGCCACCCGGGAAG
>JAPOQN010000003.1 GCA_026710655.1 Chloroflexota bacterium
CGCGCCGCGCCGGCGGCGGACTCGACGGCCTTTCCGACGCGGAGCGCCGCGAGGTGCTGGACCTGCTGCTGGAGGAGGCGGTGATCGACGGCGAGAACAACGTCACGCTCACGCTCGCCATCCCCGCCGACGAGGAGTTCGCGTCGATTGCCAAACCGGAGCCGACTTGCTCCGGCTGCAATGGCAATGCGAGGTCCTGCTGATCGCCCACCTGACAGGACTCACGCTCGGGGACGATGCCGAGGCAATTCGCGTTCTCTTGGACGCTGAACCAATCAAGCGAAGACTCGGGTTGGCCTGAGCCGAGAAGGTGGCTTGAGAGCCTCACCGGGATGCCGCCATGCGCCGCCCACATTGTCATTGGACGCCGCACTCGGACACCGCCCGATACCATGGGGAAGAGCATTGCGTGACTCGCGGGGACACCGATGACCACGACTCTCTCGGCCGCTGACTTCGCTGCCAAGTGGCGCGACAACGCGGGCCGTGAGCGCGCGTCGTCGCAGGAGCACTTCATCGACCTCTGCCGGATGCTCAGCGTGCCCACCCCCAACGACCCGCCAGCCAGCGCCGACTACACCTTCGAGGCGAGCGCGGAGCGCCTCGGCACGGGAAGCCAGGGTTGGGCCGATGTCTGGAAGCGCAGGTGCTTCGGCTGGGAGTACAAGGGCGCGCACACCGAGAATGTGGGCGTTTCCTTTATGGGCAGCAGCAAGAAGACGTCCTTCGACATTCCCGGCGACATGGCGCGGGAGATGCTCGGGCAACCGACGAACGTGAACGGCCGCCTCAACGCCGATGTCGTCGCAGCGGATGTGTCGCCAGATCTCGGAGATAGGACACGTTAGACGTCTGGGCCTCACGGGGAGGGTGTATCTCCCATCGTGTCTCGCCCTTCGGGGTGCGCCGCAAGGAGTGTGACTGTGAGGAATCTGACAGCCTGTTCCTGCAAGCCGATCTCGTATCACGATCCAGCCGGGCCGAAATTGCAGAAGCACTCTTCTGGGTCATAGATAGCGTTGAGTGATTCGGGCAGCGACTTCATCGAGGCTAGGGTAAAGGGTCTCACGAGTAAAGTTCAACAGACCTAATTCCTCGCGAATTCGAGCCTTGTTTTCATGTGGCACGATCATCGTGTCGTATTCATAAATCGGCAGGTCCTTAGTGCGGGAGATGATTTGGTCTCGCTCAAACCGCTCATGAAACGCTGATATGATAAACGCACCCTCTTGAGCCCGGATACGCTCAAATGACTGCTTGGGTTCCACGACAAAAACTCGAAAGAAGTCTCTGGGGTCGATCAGTTTTTCGAATTGAGGCTTTTCTTGTCGTATAAAATGGTAGAGTCCACGCATTGCCTCCTGGTAGAGGTACTGAATCGAAATGTCTGGATCTTCAGCTTGACTGTCCTCCCCTGTCTTGCCCATAAGGAGATTTTGGTATCCGCGATCAAGTTTGGCGAAGTTGGATATGATACTTACAGTATCGCTGTCGAAGGGTTTGATCAATTCCTTCTGGACTGCGAATACATGCAACCGCCCGTCCATCGTATTGTCGTGTGCCTTGCCGGCAGCATCACGCCCGTCACAGGCTGAGAATAGTGCCACACAAGGATTGCGTGTTAAATCGAGCAGGCGGGTATTGAGCCCATGATGCTGAGCGACCACCATTTGCTCTAGCGCAGAAGTCATACCCCCAAAATCCTCTGGCCTCCTCGAAATTAGGTCGCGCAGCATTTCGCCTTCGTGGGTGCGCAGCTTGAAGGTTCCATCATTGGAAGGCCGCATCACCGAAGGCAATAAGTCCCATGCACTGTCACGCTCTCCTCGAAAATAGAGGGCGAGGCCCTCATTGCGACTTCTCATCTCTAGGCATCCTTCAATCAAGTCCGCAATATTTTCAATCCTCTGGACTGTGCCCCGGGTGTGAGCGACTGACTTCACAACCTGCTCGGCATCTGGGTAAAGCTTGGCTTGCCAAAACCGCGACCAACCGAGGTCTGCCCCGGTCAGGTTCACTCCAACAAGGTCGGTTTCAAGGAGTGTCGCACTGGAGAGGTTAGCGTCTCCAAGATAGCCGACACCGAACACTGCATCGGTAAGGTCGGCTTGGAAAAAACTGGTCTCATGATGACGGGTGCCCATCAGACGGGATCCTCGCAGGCTAGCCCCTTGAAAATCTACACGGCTTAGATCCACTCCGTGAAAATCTGTATTGCTAAGGTCAAATCCGTTGAGGGGGACCCGTCCATTATGATCGAGCTGTCCCGCCTGTCGAAATATGTCAATGAAGGCAACGGAGGAGAAGCGGGGGCGAAAATCATGCACCTCACGCCTCTTATTCCAAACAGTCTTCCCTTCGAGGATCCACGCGATGTAATCTTTGTCTGCCATGGTCCTTCCCAAGACACAATCTTCCACTACGGAGGAGTACCTAAGGATTTAGGGAAGTGCCTCCTCGGCGGCCGGGACATTGCTAGGGTAGTACTCTTCGGCCCGCCCGGTCGACGGCGCGCTCCACCCAGACAAGCCCACCCGCAGGCTAACGAGGACGCACAGGGGCTCCGGCCTCGAAATCCTTATGGTCGGCACCTCGTCGCGCTGATGCTCGGCGGCGCGGGGCCGCTCTCGTTGGGCACGGCGCTGAGCGGGGCGACGACCTCAACCGACGCCGCTGACGACTGCCGTGGCAAGCGATGCTACAGCGGCAGCCGCATACAGGACCATCAGCAGCCCTGCGGGGATCCAAGTCTCTAAGCCTGCGGACGGGCGATAGAGCGACGGATCTTCCCCTCGGCCGAGCGCATCCCACTCTGCGGCGAAGACCGCGGCCGGCAGGTGTTCCTCCAGCAGGTGAATGATCTTGAACTTGGCCGTATTCAACTGGCGGGACGACGTCGTCATGCGCCGCCACGCTAAGCAGACCAAGAAGCCAATCACGCTCAGCAGGGTTCCTACGGTTCCGCCTACAGCCGAGATCGGATCACCCTGGCCAAGCAGCACCCCGGCGAAGATTAGCAGCGCCGAGTTGATCGAAAGGAAGAACGTGTCGGCCGTCTGGCGACGGGCGACCACTCGCTCCGACGACTCCACCAGCAGGCGGTACTGGTCCAGCAGTGACTGCTGGGTCCGCTCATCCGGTGACGGGGGGCCTGCCGGAAACAGCCGCCGCTCAAGTGAGTCGCCGCCAGCAGTCACCCCTGCACACCACCAAGCTCACGCATGATGGCCTCGATGTCCCACGGAACGACCGCGATACCCAGGTCACGCAACGCCCTGGGATGCCGCCGCACGTCCGGACCCAACCGCACCGCGACGAGCTTCTTGCCAAGTTCTTCGCTCTTGCGGATCTCCCAGTCCACCGCGTCGCTGCTCCAGGTCGACTCGCCGACGAGGCAGATGGTGGCCGAGCATCTCCGGATGAGCCGCTCGACGTTTGTCTTCCACGCCCGTTCAAACGGCTCCTTGACCGAATAATCACGGAACTCGAGGTCGGACTGGCCGTTCCGAGCCTGTGCTCGGAACGCATTCGCCGACTGCTGATCGTCCATCGCGAAGCTGAGGAAGACATTTCGCGCCACGAACCACCACTCCTCACTCTCAACGAACCGGAGTATACCGGGCGACCCACGTCCGTTCCGCCCCGCCAGGTTCCACCTCGCCAGCGAGGTCGTGCGGTACTGTCAGCGGGCCGCCGTTCTAGACTTCCCTCCGACGGAACTTTCGGCGTTTTCGGGTGGAATACGCGCTTCCTCCCCAATTTCTGCCCGCGGCGTCCGGTAGGGGCGTTTTCCCTTGACCTGCCTGTGTTTTCGGGGACTTCCCTCTCTCGGAACCAACGTCGTTTCCCTGTACACGCCCATGACACCCGTCGCGGCGTTCCGCGCCCGCTTCCCGGGGGGCAGGGCCACGCGCGCCCTCCCCTACGGGGCATTCCGCCGCGACGGTCGCCTCCGCACACTCGATCGCCGTCACCAGCACCCACAGCGGGAGGCGACGGGGCGAGCGGGATGGGCATACGAGGGCCGGACGAGATGCGATCGACCAAGCAGCAAGTGCGCAACAGGCGCGGCCACAACAGTGGCCCCGAGCCGCGCGTCGTGCGTATCGAGTACCGGCCCGTCCCCGACGGCAAAGCGCGCCTGCGCCGCCTCGCCGCGATCCTGCTCGACCACGCGACTCGCACGGACTCCCAGACAGGTGACGCCGAGGCACCGGAGGGCCGGTAGGGAGCAGCAGGTCGGGGTGCGGAGCGCGCCTTTGACCGCCTCGCCGCCACCCCGCTACGCTGAGGGGGACAAGGTGGCCCGGCGGCGCTGAGAACGCCCCGGGCCGTGGCGCCGCCTGTTGGGACAGGTGACGCGAGCAGCATGCTACCGCTCGCGGACCCGCCCCGGCAGGTGGCGGGTCGTTCTGTTTCTGGAGGAGCAAGCCATGCCGCGAACGAACACCAACAGCCAGCCCGGGAGCCGCCGCGCCGCCATCTACGCGCGCGTCTCCGACAAGAGCCAGGCCGAGGAGGACAAGACTTCCCTCGGCGAGCAGCTCAGCGACATGGAGGCCTATTGCGAGCAGCGCGGCCTTGAGGTCACCGCCCGCTACCAGGAAGTCGGACGCGGCTGGTCCAAGAGCCGCCCCGAGTTCCAGCGCATGCTCGCCGACGCCGCCTCCGGCCGCTTCGATGTGATCGTCTGCTGGAAGTCCGATCGCCTCAGCCGCGGCATGTACCCCGCCGCCGCCCTCATGGAGGTCGTCGAGGCGCACGGCATCGGCCTCGAGGCGGTGATGGACGCGATCGACATGAAGACCTTCGGGCTGATGGCGGCGATCGGCAAGATCGAGCTCGACAACTTCCGCGAGCGCGCCTCCATGGGCAAGCGGGGCACCGCCAAGCAGGGCCGCATCCCCGTCAGCAACGTCCCCGACGGCTACCGCATCGGCGAGGACCGCACGCCCGAGGTCGACGAGGAGCGCGCCGAGGTCATCCG
>JAPOQN010000004.1 GCA_026710655.1 Chloroflexota bacterium
AGGGGTTGGCGACGGTGACCATCACCGACGACGACGCGGGCGAGGCGAGGATCGGGTTCGGGACGGCCGGGAGGACGACGGAGCACACGATCAGCGTGGCCGAGAACGTCAGCGGCGGGACGCTCACCGTGCCGGTCGCCATCAGCCACAACCCGGAGAACGCGACGACGTTCACCATCGAGGTCCTGACCGCCGGCACGGCGACGAGCGCGGACTACAGCATCGCGACGAAGGCGGTGACGTTTACCAGCACGGGCGACCGCACGCGGGACCTCTCGGTCGCGATCACCAACGACGCCCTGGTCGAGGAGGACGAGACCATCAAGCTGCGCATCGCGGCGGCGGACAGCCCGGTGAACGACCTGGGCGACCACTACGCGCGCCACGCCATGGGCCGGCTCTCCACCGTCACGATCACCGACGACGACGCGGGCGAGGGAACGATCGCCTTCGGCGACAGCGCCACGGCCACCAGCGCCTACACGACCACCGTGAACGAGGACGTCCCCGGCGGGAGCCTCAGCGTCCCGGTCACGATCAGCAGCCTGCCGGCGGCGGAGACCACCTTCGCCGTGCGCGTGCTGTCCGGCGGCACGGCGACTGTGGGAACGGCGTGCCTTGACGGGGACGGGGACGCGACCGGGGCGGACTACGTGTTCGCGACCAGGTCGGTGACCTTCGGGGGCACGCACACGAGCACCACCAGGAACCTCGCGATCACCGTCTGCGACGACGGCGACGTGGAGCCCGACGAGACCATCCGCCTGGGCTTCGCCCCGGTGCGCACGCCCGCCCGCGCCATCCTCGACCGCTACCAGCGCAGGCCCGCCGGAAACCTGCAGGCCGTGATCACGATCGACAGCGAGGACGCGCCCTCGAGCGTGCGGCTGGAGGCCAGCGGCGGCGGCTCCGAGGGCGGCGAGGTGACGGTCACCGCCACCCTGGACAAGCCCGCGGACAGCGGCGGCGTCACCGTCAGGCTCAGGCTCGCCGCCGGGGCGGGCACGACGGCGGCGGCGGACGAGTACGCCCTGCCGGGGCCGTTCACCATCCCGGCCGGCCAGCTGAGCGCCACGGGTGTCGTGCGGCTCCTCGACGACGACGAGGTCGACGGCCTCAAGCACCTGCGGCTGACGGGCACGACATCGCCTGCGCTCACCCTCCTCTGGGGAGGCAGCGTGCAGTACATGGACATCCCGATCCGGGACACCGACTCCCCCAGCGTGACGGTGAGCGACTCCTCTCTCACGGTGACGGCGGGCCAGACGGCGCCCTACACGGTCAGGCTCAACACGCGGCCCGCGGCCACCGTCACCGTCACCGCCGCGAGCGACGACGAGACGCTGGCGACGGTCTCGCCGGCCACCCTGACCTTCACCACCCAGAACTGGCGCGCGCCGCAGACCGTGCGCGTGCGGGCCGTGGCCGAGGGCGTGGCCACGATCACCCACACCGTCAGCAGCGCCGACCCGACCTCCGCCGCCGCCTCGGCCGCCTCGCTGACGGTCACGGTGAGCGCGCCGCAGCGCACGGCCGGCCCCAGCGGCGGTTCCACCGGCGGCAGCCCCGGCGGTGGCGGGGGTGGCGGCGGCGGCCCCACGCCGAGCGACGCGGACTTCGAGTGGACCGTGAAACGTGACATCGAGGCCCTGGACTCCGGCCACGACCGGCCCGCGGGCGCCCACGGCGAGGGCGAGACGCTGTGGCTGCTCCACAATGGCTCGGGCGCGAACGACGCCGTCTACGCCTACGACCTTGCGAGCGGCGAGCGCGTGCAGGAGCGCGAGTTCCCGCTGGACGAGCGCAACCGCGCGCCCCGCGGCCTCTGGTCCGGCGCCGAGGGCGTCGCCTGGGTCTCCGACAGCGGCCAGGACAGGCTCTTCGCCTACGACCTTGCCACCGGGGAGCGCCTGCCCGAGCGCGACATCGAGCTGCACGAGCGCAATGCCGACGCCCGCGGCATCTGGTCCGACGGACAGACCCTGTGGGTGCTCGACGACCGCCGCGCCGCCCTGTACGCCTACGCGCTTGCGAGCGGCGACCTCCTCGCCGGCTACGCCCTGGCCTCACGCAACGGCGACCCGCATGGCATCTGGTCGGATGGCGTCACGATCTGGATCTCGGACCACGGCCTCAAGCAGCTCTGGGCCTACCGCCTGCCCGCCCTCCCGGAGACCGCCGCCCTGGTCGATGACCCGCCGCCGCTGGAGCGCGTCCCCGACGAGGACTTCACGGAGCTGTCGAAGGCGAGCAACAACAGCCCGCGCGGCATCTGGTCGGACGGGGCGTTCATGTACGTCGCCGATGAAAGCGACGGCAAGGTCTACACCTACAACATGCCCGACGCGATCGACGCGCGCCTCGTCTCGCTCGCCATCGAGGGCGTGGACTTCGGCGAGTTCGACCCGGCGGCCAGCGACTACGCGGGCGTCGTCGCTGAGGGCGTGTCGCAGGTCACGGTGGAGGCCGGGGCGGCGCAGCGCCGCACGACGGTCGTAGTCGACCCGCCCGATGCCGACGAGGCCGCCGCCGGCCACCAGGTCGCGCTTGAGGGCCTCTCGCAGATCACTGTCACCGTCACGTCCGCCGACGGCAGCCGCACGCGCGTCTACCGCGTGGCCTTCGACGTGCCGGAGCAACCCTGGGCGCATTGCCTGAAGGGCGCCGTGGCGGAAGGCTTCAGCCTCCTCGTCTACGAGGGGGGGAGCGTGGACGACCTCGTCGCCTGCGCGGAGAGCCGCGGCATCGCCGCGCTCTACGTCCTGCACGAGGGCCGCTACGTCGGCCACTTCCCGGGAGCCCCGGACTTCGTCAACGAGCGCTTCGCCACCCTCTACCCCGAGGGCGTGCCCGCGCTCACGCCGCTGGTCGCCGCGAGCGACGGGCCTCCGAGCGAGGACCCGGTGGGCGAGGTCGCCTGGCCGGAGGGCGCCGCCTGCTTCCACGGCGAGGTGGAGCCGGGCGCCGGCTGGAGCCTCGTGCTCTACGAGGGCGGGAGCGTGGACGACCTCGTCGCCTGCGCCGGCGACCACGGCGTGGCCGCCGCCTGGGTGCTCCACGACGGCGAGTGGGCCGGCTGGATCGCGGGCGCGCCGGACTTCGTCAACCGCCCCTTCGCCGAGCGCTTCGCGGAGGGCCTGCCCCCGCTCACCCCGCTCGTCGTCCGCGGCGACCCGCCTCCCGCCGCCGCGTCAGGCTCCGGCGGGGACAACCAGGCTTATCGCCGGTGAGCCGCGGCGAGGCGGAGTACGAGCGCAGCCCGCTGTGGGTCACGCTCAGGCCGGACCCCGTCTGGGCCTTCCTCGAGGAGCGCGACATCTCCCAGAACGAGCTGGCGCGCCCTGGGATGGCTCTCCTCGGGGGGCGGGGGGCGACGACGAAGCGGCTGCCCGAGCGGCTGGCGTCGTACCGCCGCTACTTCCAGAGCGGCCGGGCGCGGCTCGACCACGAGGGACGGTCGCCGGTGGTGCTGTTCGTGTTCGAGAGCGAGCACGCCGAGGAGGCCTTCCTGCGCATCGCCTCGGACATGCCCGGGGTGCCGCTGGCGAGCGCCACCGTCGAGTCGATTGGCTTCGACGGTCCACTGGGCGCGGCCTGGCGGTTGCCGGCTCCGGCTGCACCCGAACGCCGTCGCCTGCACTTCCTCGCCACGGGTGACAAAGTGTCAGAAGGCCGTTCGCAGGGCTTCCAGTAGGGGGACTCGCCTGCCACGGCGGTGTCCCAGCCTGCCCCATGAAAAAGCCTTGTCCCATATGCACCTGCGGGGTCCCGATGGGGCACTCTGACCTACGTTCTTCTCTCTACTCCCTCTGGCCGACCCAAACAGCCGATTTCGCGCCACATGGTGCAAAACCGGTTCAGCCGTTCACGGGCCTCCTGTAGCGGGCGAGGGAGCGTGGAGCGGTGCGCCAGCGACGGGTTCGGGAGCCGGCGAGGCGCGACGACCGCCACGCTGCTTCACGTCTCCTGGCGCAGGGCGCCCTCGCTCCGGGTCGATCCCGGCGCCGACCGTGAACAGCGCGGACTCCGCGGTGAGCAACGGGTCGTCTTCGGCGGAGAAGGGCGGGTTCACGGCGCGAGCGAGCCTCACGGGGCGATGCGGACCCGCGCACGTCTACTGGCCGTTCTACCCGCCGTGGATCGCCGAGGGCGCGGCCGAGTTCATGGCGAGCCGCGTGGC
>JAPOQN010000005.1 GCA_026710655.1 Chloroflexota bacterium
CCCCTCGCCGCCCCCGTCCCCGCCCCCCCCACCCCCCCCTCCCCCCCCGCCCCGCCCCGCGCGCGCGGGGCGGGGGGCGGCGGGGGGGGGGGGGGGGGGGGAGGGGGGGGGGGGGGGGGGGGGGGGGGGGGGGGGGGGGGGACGGGTCGGCGGCGGGCGCGATGATCGCGAGGAAGGCGGGGCCGTAGCGCTCGGCCTTCACGCGGCCGACGCCGCGCACCTTGAGCAGGCCGGCCTCGGTGGTGGGACGCTGCTCGACCATGTCGTGGAGCGTGGCGTCGCTGAAGATGACGTAGGGAGGCACGCCCTCCTCCTCGGCCAGGCGGCGGCGGAGGGCGCGCAGCTCGAGGAAGAGGGGCGCCTCGTTGTCGGCCTCGACGCGGCGGGTGGGGGCGAGGCAGGGACCGCAGTTGCCGCAGGAGCGCGCGCCGTCCGTCTCGCCGAAGTAGTCGAGGACCCGGGCGCGCAGGCAGGTCGCCGACTCGGCGTAGGCCTGCATGGAATCGAGCTTGGCAGTGGCGTGGGCGCGGTGGGCTTCGAGGCCGGCGAGGTCTATCTCGTCCTCGCCATCGGGGCGAAGGGCCCAGGCCCAGCGCCCCTGGCGCTGCGCCAGCCCGGACTCGACGAGGGCCTGGACGGCGGCGTTCACGCCGGGCGTCTCCTCGCGGTCGACGAGGTCGTCGATGACCTCGCGGTCGCCAGCGCGGCGGACGAGGGCGCGGTAGACCTCGAGCACGGTCTCGGGTTGCGGGTGCGAAAGCTCGATGAAGAACTCCCGCAGGCCACGGTCGCGGGGGGCGTAGTAGAGGACGCATTCGGCGGGGTCGCCGTCGCGACCGGCGCGGCCCGCTTCCTGGTAGTAGGACTCGATCGACTCGGGCAGATCGTGGTGGACGACGAGGCGCACATCGGGCTTGTCGATGCCGAGGCCGAAGGCGTTGGTGGCGATGATGATGCGGAGGCTGTCGCGGGCGAAGGCGTTCTGGATGCGGACGCGGTCCTCTTCGGGCATGCCGGCGTGGTAGCGGGCGCAGCGGATGCGCCGCCGCTGCAGGGCCTCGGCGAGGGACTCGACGCGCTTGCGGGTGGCGCAGTAGACGATGGCGGAAGCCTCGTCGCCGAGGGCCTGCAGGAGCTCGGCGATCTGGTCCAGCTTCTCCTTCTGGCTGCGGACGCGGATGGCATGGAAGCGGAGGTTGGGGCGGTCAAAGCCAGCGATGCGAACGTCGGGGTCGTGGAGGCCGAGGCGCGCGACGATGTCGTCGCGCACAAGGGGGTCGGCGGTGGCGGTGAGGGCGACGATGGGCGGGTCGCCGAGGCGGGCGCGGGCGGCGCCGAGGTCGCGGTAGCTGGGGCGGAAGTCGTGGCCCCACTGGGAGATGCAGTGCGCCTCATCGATGGCGAGGAGGGCCACGTCCACGCCGCGCAGGGCGGCGACGAAACGGCCGTCGGAGAAGCGCTCGGGGGCGACGTAGAGGAGGCGGAGGGCGCCTTCGGCGGCGCGGCGGAGGATGTCGCCCTGATCCTCGCGGGGGACGGTCGAGTTGATGGCGGCGGCGGCGACCCCGTTGCGCGTGAGGGCATCGACCTGGTCCTTCATCAGGGCGAGGAGGGGGGAGACGACGAGAGTGAGGCCATCGAGGAGGAGGGCGGGGAGCTGGTAGCAGACGCTCTTGCCACCGCCCGTGGGGAGGACGGCGAGCGTGTCGCGCCCGGAGAGGACGGAGGCCACGACCTCGGCCTGGCCGGGGAGGAACTCGCCGTAGCCGAAGACCTCGCGTAGCTGTTCGCGGGCGGGGGCGAGGGCGCGGGGGTCGTGGGGCGGGGCGGGCGAGGCAGGGGAGGCGGTCACGATGCGCAGTCTAGAACATTTGAGCGCAGGGCGGGCAAGCGCGGGCGCCCGACGGGTAGGCTAGGGACATGGTCGACGGGGACGGCGTACGGCTGCGGCTGGCGCACCTGTATGCGGATGTGATGAACGTGTACGGCGACCGCGGGAACGCGATCGCGCTGCGGTACCGCTGCGAGGCGCGGGGCATCGCGCTCGACGTGGACGGCGTCGGCATCGGGGAGGCGTTCGACCCCGGGAACTACGACCTGCTCATCGTGGGCGGGGGCGAGGACCGGGAGCAGCGGCGCATCGCCGACGACCTGGTGGCGCGGGGTCCGGCGATCCGGTCGGCGATCGAGGATGGGCTGCCGGCGCTGGCTGTGTGCGGGGGGTTCCAGCTGTTCGGCGAGCGTTATATCGATGCAGATGGCGGGGTGCTGCCGGGCATCGGGGTCTTCCGCATGGAGACAGTCCAACCGGAAGAGGGGGCGGAGCGCGCGATCGGCAATGTGCTGCTGGGCACGGGCTTCGGAGAGGTGGTGGGATTCGAGAACCACGGTGGGCGGACGTGGCTGCACGGCAGGGAGGAGCGGTTCGGCACGGTGATCGCAGGCCGCGGGAACAACGGGGAGGACGGGTCGGAGGGGGCGCGGGTGGGGAACGCGATCGGCACCTACCTGCACGGGAGTCTGCTCCCCAAGAACCCGGCGGTGGCGGACTTCCTGCTGGAGAAGGCGCTGAAGCAGCGCTACGGCGAGTCGGCCGCGCTGGCGCCGATCGACGACAGCCTGGAGGAATCGGCGCGACGGGCGGCGAGCGCGATCACGCGGCGGGGAGACGGGGAGGGGCTGGGAAGGCGCCTGCGGGGGCTGTTGCGGCGGTCGGGGTGAGGGGCGGCGGGATTGATTAGCACTCTTGCGGTAAGAGTGCTAACATACGCGCCATCGACTTTCGGGAGAGGTACAGAGAGGTACATGCCCAAACAACTTCTGTTCGATGAAGAAGCCCGCCACGCGATGAAGCGTGGCATCGACGCGCTCGCTGACGCCGTCAAGATCACGCTGGGGCCGAAGGGCCGCAACGTGGTGCTCGACAAGAAGTTCGGCGCGCCGACCATTACGAATGACGGTGTGACGATCGCCAAGGACATCGAGCTGGAGGAAGCGTTCGAGAACATCGGCGCCCAGCTCGCCAAGGAGATCGCCTCCAAGACGAATGACATCGCCGGCGACGGCACGACCACGGCGACCGTGGTGGGCCAGGCGATCGTGCAGGAAGGCCTCAAGAACGTGGCCGCCGGCGCGAACCCGATGTCGCTGAAGCGTGGCCTTGAGAAGGGCGCCGAGGCGGTCGTGGACCGCGTCGGCCGCAACTCGATCAAGGTGAACGCGCGCGAGCAGATGGCGCAGGTCGCGTCCATTTCGGCGAACAACGACCCCACCATCGGCGAGCTCATCGGCGAGACGATGGAGAAGGTCGGCAAGGACGGGGTGATCACGGTCGAGGAGTCGAAGGGCATCCAGACCGAGGTCGAGTACGTGGACGGCATGGCGTTCGACCGCGGCTTCATCAGCCCCTACTTCGTGACGAACCCGGACCGCATGGAAGCGGAGATCGAGGATCCCCTGATCCTCATCACCGACAAGAAGCTGTCCTCGATCCAGGAGCTCCTGCCGCTGCTGGAGAAGATCGTCTCGCAGTCGAAGAACCTGCTCATCATCGCCGCTGATGTCGACGGTGAAGCGCTGGCGACGCTGGCGGTGAACAAGCTGCGCGGCACGATGAACGTGCTCGCGGTGAAGGCTCCGGGCTTCGGCGACCGCCAGAAGGACAACCTGGGCGACGTCGCGACGCTGACGGGCGCGCAGGTCATCTCCGAGGAGATCGGCCGGACACTCGACAGCGTGACACAGGCCGACCTGGGCAGTGCCCGCCGGGTGCTCTCAACCAAGGAAGACACCACCATCATCGAGGGCCGTGGCAAGAAGAAGGACATCGACGCCCGTGTGGGCCAGGTCCGCGCCATCCTCGGCGAGGCGAAGAGCGACTGGGACCGCGAGAAGGCCCAGGAGCGGCTTGGCAAGCTGGCCGGCAGCGTCGCGGTTATCCGCGTCGGCGCGGCCACCGAGGTCGAGCTGAAGGAGAAGAAGCACCGCGTGGAGGACGCCCTGAGCGCGACCCGTGCGGCTGTGGAAGAAGGCATCGTGCCGGGCGGCGGTGTCGCCCTGCTGAACGCCATCTCGGCGCTCGACCGCGTGAAGCTGGACGGCGACGAGGACACGGGCGCCCGCATCCTGCGCCGCGCACTGGAGGAGCCCCTCCGCCGCATCGCCATCAACGCCGGCAAAGACGGCTCGGTGGTGGTCGAAGAGGTGAAGGAGCTGAAGAAGGGCCTCGGCTACGACGCCCAGCTGGACGAATTCGGCGACATGGTGGAAAAGGGCATCATCGATCCGGCGAAGGTAACCCGCGCCGCCATCGAGAACGCCGTCTCCATCGCCGCGATGGTCCTGACGACGAACTGCCTGGTCACGGAGAAATCGGATCCGACGCCCGCCGCGGCGGCTCCGCCCGCGCCGATGTACTAGGCTCACCCTCCACCCGCCCGCCAACGCGGTGGGCGAACGAGGACCTGTGGCGAGGGGGCACGGCGAGAGCCGGCCCCCTCGCTTCACATCCGGGGGTAGTGCCCATGGCCCACTCGGAGAACGGCCTGCAGGTCGACCTGGAGGCGCTGCGGGAGCGGCTGGAGAACGCCGACCTGATCGTGATCGGGTTCCACGCCTTCCCCGAGCGGCTGCTGCTGGATGCGCGCAGCTCGCCCACGGAGGGGCCGCTGGTGGCGGTGGTGGCGCCGGTCACGAGCCTGCAGGAGCGCTACGCCTGGCTGGGGAAGCACCGGAGCGCGTTCGGTCTGCCGGACGACTTCACGTTTGCGATGTGGCCGCACTCCATCTCCCTGATACGCGAACACGAGGTGCTCGAACCGATGAGCGCACGCATGACGGCCGTCTCGAACGAGGCGGACCTGGCGATGTCGCGGGCGATCGCTCGGCTGGAAGTGCTTGAGCGCCGCACGATCCGGGAGGCGGTGCTGGGCGGTCCGGGCTGGGAATCGCTCTGGCCGGAAGAGGACGAGGACTAGCCCGGCGACCGGAATCTAGCCGCCGATGTGGGACATCTCGACGCGCTTGAGCTCGGTGGTGGCATCGGTGCGGAGGTCGGAGTAACGGTCGTCGCGGACGCGCCAGACGCGAGCGATGGCGTCGGCCAGCTCCTCGTCGGTGAAGCCGCTCCGCAGGAGGGCGCGGAGGTCGAAACCGCTCGCCCCGAAGAGGCAGGTGAAGAGCTCGCCCTCCGGGGACAGGCGGGCGCGGGTGCAGTCGCCGCAGAAGGGCTGTGTGATCGAGGTAATGACGCCGATCTCCCCGCCCCCGTCGCGGTAGCGGTACCGCCGCGCGACTTCGCCGCGATAGTTCGGGTCGAGGGGCTCCAGGGGGAGGGCGTCGTCGATACGCTCGACGATCTCGGCAGCGGGCACGACGTGGTCGAGCACCCAGCCGTTGGTCGTGCCGACATCCATGTACTCGATGAAGCGCACGATGACGCCGGTGCCGTGAAAGTGGCGGGCGAGGTCGACGATGGTGTGGTCGTTGAGGCCTCGCTTGACGACGGCGTTCACCTTGATCGGCCAGAGACCGGCGTCACGGGCGGCATCGATGCCCGCGAGGACCACGTCGACGCCAACTTCGACGTCGTTCATGGCGCGGAAGGTGGCGTCGTCGAGAGAGTCGAGGCTGACGGTGATGCGGGTCAGGCCCGCTTCGCGGAGGGGGCCGGCCTGGGCCGGAAGGAGCGCGCCGTTGGTCGTGAGGGTGAGGTCCTGGAGGCCCTCGAGGGCGGCGAGCTGCTCGATGAGGAGGGGCAGGTCGCGGCGGACGAGGGGTTCGCCGCCGGTGACCCGGATCTTCTCGACCCCCTGCGCGATGAAGATGCGCGAGAGCCGCACGATCTCCTCGTAGGTAAGCAGCTCCTCGCGGTCGAGGAACTGGAAGTCCGGGCCGAAGACCTCCCGGGGCATGCAGTAGACGCAGCGGAAATTGCAGCGATCCGTCACGGACACGCGCAGGTCGCGCAGGGGGCGGTCGAAGGTATCGCGCACGGCCATCAGGGGTAGCTTAACGGTCCCATCCGTTTCGTTGTGCTGGAGGGAGCCGATCGAGCCTCCGGCGTCAGTCGCGCGCGGCTACTGGCGGGACGGCCTCGGTGAAGCGCCGCAGCATCTCGTCGTGCTTCTCAAGGCGCTCGGCGAGCTGGACGCGCATCTTTTCCATCTTCTCGACCTTCTGGTCGAGGAGGGCGATCTGGCGGAGGGTGACCTCGCGGGCAATGCGGACCTTCTTGGCCTTCTCCTCGGCCTCGTCGTCCTTGTTCCACTCGGCGCGGATCTGCATGCGGACGTCCTCGGCCTCGAGCATCTCCTTGATGTCGGCGAGGGAGAAGCCGAGCAGCTCCTTGAGCGCCTTCACGCGGTCGATACGCTCCATGTCGGGGGGCGAGTAGAGGCGGAAGCCTCCGACCATGCGCGTGGGCGGGGGCAGGAGACCGCGCTCCTCGTAGTAGCGGAGGGTGCGCTGCGTCAGCCCCGAGCGTTCGGCCGCTTCGCCAATCTGGAGGTAGCCGTCGTCGCGTTCCATGGCTGCTCGTTAGTCTAGCGGCGGCGGGACGCGCGTCAATCCACATCCGTTAAGGGCCACCCGACCGGCCTTGCGGGGCGCGAGACCATAAGCCGAAAACCGCCGTCAAACATCCGTTAACGAAAGAGCGCGGACCGGCGAAAGCGGTTGCCGCCGCTGCCGATCGAGCGCTAGCCTCTCTAGGTCGCGTCGAGGGGCGCGGCATCCTCCGAATCATCACCGAGGACGAGCGAGCCGGGGGCGCATGTGCGCTTCGGGGAGGGGACGCGCACGCCCGTGTCAGACGACGGCCGGCAGTCACAACGAGCGCTGGGGCGGACCTGGCAGGCCGTGCTTGGGCGGCTGGAGCTCGAAGTGAGCCGCGCGAACTTCGAGACGTGGCTGGCGGGCACTACCCCACACTCCGTGCGGGGTAGTGAGCTGCTGGTAGAGGCGCGCTCGGCGTTCCGGGCGGACTGGCTGAACGCGAACATGGCGCCGGTGGTGGAGCGCTGCCTGGGCGCGATCGAGGGGGAGCGCCTAGCGGTGCGGTTCGTTACGGCGGGGAGCGAAGCCGAACAGCCCAGGGAAGCAGCGGCGGAGGCAATCCGCGCTGAGCCCGACCCGCGGACACAGGTATTGGGGCAGGTGAACGGGGCGTTCACCCTGGCGCGGTACTTCCGCTCGGAGGGGAGCGCGCTTGCCGTGGCAAGCTGCCTGAGCCTCGTGGATGCGGGCGAGCAGGCGATCAGTCCGGTCGTCGTGCACGGACCACCGGGGGTGGGGAAGACGCACCTGCTGCATGCGCTGGCGACGCGGGCGAGCGCGCAAGGCCGGCGCGTCGCCTGCCTGAGCGGGGAGGGGTTCACCACGGGTTACCAGCGGGCGCTGCGGGAGGGAACGGTCGAGGCGTTCCAGGAGTCGGTTCGGGGCGTGCACCTGCTCATCATCGACGACCTGCACGACCTGGCGGGGAAGACGGGCACCCTGCGGGAGCTGGTGCACACGCTGGACGCGGTCACGCACGCTGGGGGCGGAGCGGTTGTGGGGAGCGAGCTGCGACCGCGGGAGCTGGGGCTGCCCGAGCGGCTGTGCTCGCGGCTGGAGGCGGGAATCGTGGCGGTGGTCGAGCCGTTCGCGGGGCCGGAGCGGCGCGCGTTCGTCGAGCAGCGGCTGGTCGAACTGCGGGTGGGGCTGCCGGCCTGGTGCGTCGCGCAGTTGGCGACGGGGACGGGCTCGGTGCGGTCGATTCTGGCGGGGGTGCACGCGGCGGTGGGGCTGCAGCGGCGGGGGCTGCTGAGCGAGATGCGGCTGGCCGCGGAGCTGGGGGCGCTCGAACTGCACGGGCGGGGGGCGGAGACGGCGAAGGCGGTGATCGAGCGAGTCGCGGCGCACTACGCGCTGGCGGCAGGTGAGGTGGAGGGGCGCAGTCGCGCGGGGAAGCCATCGCGGGCGCGGGCGGTGGCGGCGGCGGCGCTGCAGGAGCGGGGGTCGAGCTACAGCGAGATCGGGGCGCTGCTGGGCGGACGCAGCCGCAGCACGATCAAGGGACTGGCGGAACGGGGACGGTCGCTGGCGAGCGAGGACGCGTTGGTCGCAGGCCTGCTGCGGGCCGGCTAGGCGCCTTCGCGCAGGAGGGCGACGGCGGCGGCAATCCCGGCCGTCCCGAAGCCCGCAATCACCCCGGAACAGGCGGCGCTCACGAGCGAGTGTGTCTCCCCATCCCACGACTCCAGATCGACCTGGATAACGGTCCCGGCGACGGCACCGACGGCGTTCGCGATCGCGGCATCTCCGGCGAGGCCACCGGCGCCGAGGACGATGTCGCCGGTGGCGGCGTCCAGGGCAGCGGTCACCTCGGTGGCGGTGGCGCAGGCGCGCACCTCGACGCCGTCGGGGAGGGGAGGCGGGGTGACGCCGGGGGGCAGGATGACGAGGACGGCGGCCATCAGAGGCTCGGGCCGGCAGCGTACTCGGGGGCGTCGTTGGTAGCGCCGGCGGCGTAGAGGGCCTCAATCTCGGTATCGCTCAGACCGAGCAGGGCCGTGAAGACCTCGCGGTTGTGCTCGGCGAAGAGGGGGGCCGCACGGACGATGGCGCCGGGGGTCTCCTCGAAGCGCCAGGGGAAGCCAGGGGAGGAGTGCGTCCCCGCGACGGGATGGCGCACCTTTACGAAGTAGCCACGGTCGTTGAGATGGTTATCGCTGACGACCATCCAGTTGGGCATCACGGGGGCGGCGGGTACGCCCACTTCCTGGAGGGCGGCGGCAGCGGCGGGCACGGGCTGTTCGCGCGACCAGGCAGTGATGGCGGCGTCGATCTCGGCGGAGGCGGCGCGACGACCGTCGACGGTCGACAGGTCGGGGTTGGCGGCGAGATCGGGGCGGCCGACGACATCGGCGAGGACGGCGAAGTCGCGTTCGTCGCGGACGGTGAGGGCGAGCCAGTTGTCGTCGCCGGCGCAGGGGTAAACGCCCTGGGGGGCGTGGACGGGGGAGGCGTTACCGATGGGCTCGGGAGCCTCGCCTGTGACGGCGTAGGTAAGCAGCTCCTGGGAGAAGAAGGGAAGGACGGCTTCGAAGAGGGACATGTCGATCCAGCGGCCGCGCCCGCTCGCGCGGCGGCCGTGGAGGGCGGCGAGGGTGGCGACGGCGCCGTGGTTCCCGGTGACGGGGTCGGCGTAGTAGCTGCCCGTACCGAAGTACTCGCCGGGCCCGTAGCCGAGGACGCTTGCGAGGCCGCTCATGGCCTCGATGTTGCTGCCGTAGGCGGAGTAGTTGCGCTCGGGGCCGCTGGCCCCGAAGCCGGCCATCGAGCACATCACGAGGCCGGGGTTGACCTCGCGAAGGACGTCGTAGCCGATGCCGAGCTGGGTCATGACGCGGGCGGCGTTGTTCTCGATGAGGCCATCGGCCCGCTTGACCAGCTCGAAGAGGATGGCACGGCCCTCGTCGGTTGCGAGGTTGAGGCAGATAGCGCGCTTGTTGCGGTTGAGCTTGTTGAAGTAGCCGGCGCGGTGGTAGTGGTCCGGCCAGATGTCGGCGGGGACCCAGGCGAGGGTGCGGGTGGCGGGCTTGGTGTGGAGCTCGACCTTGATGACGTCAGCGCCGAGGTCGGCGAAGTGGCGTCCGGCGATCGGTCCCGCCCAGTTGGCCGTGACCTCGATGAAGCGCAGGCCCGCCAGCGGTCCCCGGCCCGTGGGGGAGGAAGCGGGGGGAGGCGGGGGCGCGCCGGCGTTCGCCCAGGGGAAGTCGGGGGCGAGGACGGCCTCCGTGTGCTCGCCCGGGGCGGGGGCGGAAGCGGTGGGGGCGGGGGCGGTTCCCGGCAGGTTGTAGGGGAGGCCGGGAGCGAGGAGGTCGCGGTCGCCGAGGCAGATGGAACCGAACCAGTCGCGGGCGGCAAGCTGCTCGCTGGCGGCGACATCGGCCATGGTGTTCACCGGGGTAACGGCGATCCGAAGCTCCTGGGCGGCGTGGTAGATATCCTGCTTCGTGCGGGTCTTCGCCCACTCGCCGAAGGCTCCCAGCACCTCGTCGAAGCGCTCGGTCCAGACGAGGGGCTGCTGGAGGGATTCGTCCTCCAGGAGGTCGAAACGCTCGATGAGCACGAAGAGGTTGGGGTAAGGCGCGAGGTTGAAGAGGAAGACGAAACCATCGGCGCAGGGGACGAAGATGCTGCCGGTGCGGCTCTGGACGACCCCCTGGTGCGTCCAGATGGTGGTGAGCCAGGCGTGATCGTTGAGGATGGCCTCCTGGTGGGAGACCTCGATGCGCTGGCCCTGGCCGTGTTCGCGGGCGTGGTGGAGGCCGGCGAGGGCGCCGACGGCGGCGTGCGTGCCGGCGTGGAAGGCGACCTGGTGGCCGGGAAGGGCGAGCGGTTCGCGCTCGGGGTCGCCGCCGAAGTAGTGGTAGCCGCCGGTGGCGTACTCGGTGAAGGAGGTGGCCTGCCAGTCCGCGCGCTCGCCGCTGCGTCCATAGGGGGAGAGGGAGAGGACGACGGCGCGTTCGTTGGCGGCCGCGAGGCGTTCCTCCAGGCGATCGGCGGCCTCGCCGCGCTCGCTGTGGATGACGATGTCGGCGCGGGCGGCGAGCTGCTCGATGCGGGGGTCGTCGAGGGGGAGGGTGGCGCTCAATTTGCCCGCGGCGAGCCAGGCGAAGAAGGCGCTCTCGCCCTCGACCAGGGGGAGCTCGGCGCGGGCGGGGTCGCCCTCCACGGGCTCGACCTTTACGACCTGCGCGCCGAGGTCGGCGAGGAGGCGGGCGGCGTAGGGGCCGGCCACGCCGGTCGCGAGCTCGAGCACGACGACATCGGCGAGGGGCGGGGGGGCGAGGTCGGTGGTGGGGGCGGTCACGAGGCGGGCTCGGGGGAGAGCAGGGCGAGGAGGCGGGCGGCGGCCTTCTCGGGGGCGGGCGCGTCGCGACCGACCACGGTGATGCGCGGTCCGCCCGCGCCGAGGTGCGCGGAGAGGGCAGCGTTCAGCGCTTTCTCGTCGGCGGGATCGCGTTCGGGGGCGACGAAGACAACGGCGCCGCCGCCGTGTTCGCGCATGAGTTGACCGAAGGCCTGGGCGGCGAGGAGGGGGGTGCGGTGACGCCCGGCGAAGGCGCGTTTCTCCTCCACGGGCGAGTCGGGGCTGGGGGTGGGCAGGGAGGAGACGACGACGATGGCGTCGCAGGGGCCGAGCTGGCTCCACGCCTTCTGGGCGAAGGCGCCCATCTGCTCGGGGTCGGAAGCCTCGATGACATCGGCGAAGTGGTCGCGTCCGATGGCCCAGATTTCGTTCGCAACGGAGTTCACGGAGAACTCCTGCTCGGAGAGGGTGTTGAAGGTCGCGAGGGCGACGGAGGCTCCCGCCTCCGCGGCGGCTACGGCCACGGCGCGGTGGTGTGCATCGCCACCGCCGATGGCGGCGATGACCTGTCCCGTGAGCGCATCGTTGGTCATGGTGCGGTCTACCGGAGGGCGATGAGGAGGGTGGGGAGGATCAGCCCCATGAGGAGGAGGAGGGCGATGCCGACGCCGATCGCGTTCCAGTCGCGGGGCGGGCGGCGCTCGCTGGCGTAGTACTCCTGCTCCCAGGTGCCGTCGAGGAGGTCACGGTCACGCTCGTCAGGGCCGAGGATGAGGCCGTCGTCCTCATCGTCGTAGTCGTCGTCCTCAAAGTCCTCGTAGCGGTCCGGTTCGACCATGGGCCCATGCTAGCGAACGGAACCGCTGTGGTCGTGGGCGATGCGCCTACTCCTCGACGAAGAAGCCCTGCTCGTCGCGGATTTCGGGGCGGTCGACGAGGGCACGCTGGTCGCCGAACTTGGTATCGCGCCACTGGAGGGCGGCCTTGAGGCCTTGCTCGCGGGAGCGGGCGCCGAACTCGGCGACGCTGGGAGCGAGGTGGGCGCGAGCGTCGTTCTCGGTGGCGATTCGCTGGAGGGTGCGGGCGCCCATGATCTCGAGGCCGATGTTGATGATGCGCTTGTTCGCGGAGAGCAGCTCCGTGTCGATCATGGAGAGGCGGTCGGCGAGGCCCTCGACCTCCTGCTCAAGCAGGTCGAGGGGCACAGCCTTCAGCACGAGGCCGATCTTGGCGGCGTCGGTACCGGTGACGAAGTCGCCGGAGAGCATGAGTCGCTTGGCCCACTGCGGTCCGACGTTATAGAGCCACATGTTGTTGGGTAGGGCGCCCTGGGCGCGGGCGGGCGGGAAGCCGATGAGGGTGTCATCGGCGGCGATGATCATGTCGCAGAGGAGGGCGACATCGGTGCCGCCGGCGACGCAGTAGCCGTGGATCTGGGCGATGACGGGCTTGTGCATGTCGAAGATGGCCATGCGCAGGCGCTGGCCCTGTTCCATGCGCCAGGCATCGTCGTCGAAGGAGCGGCCGTCGCGCGTGTGGTCGTCGGCGTCGCGCTCGACGAGTGGGCGGGGGGTGAGGTCGTAGCCGGCGCTGAAGGCGCGACCGGCGCCGCGCAGGATGACCGTGTGGACGCGGTTGTCGTTATCCGCCTCCCAGAGGGCGTGGTTGAGCTCCTCCTGGAGCTGGATGGAGAGGGCGTTGAGCTTTTCGGGGCGGTTGAGCGTGATGCGGGCTCGTCCGCGCTCGACTTCGTAGATGATGACCTCGTAGTCCATGGGGTCCTCCGGGTGGCGCCTTGGTGGCGGGTGAGTGGCGGCTATTCTAGCCTCCCGTTCCCAGCCATTAGCCGATGTTGTGTTATCGTCAGACGACAGCGGGCGCTGCGCCAGGGCTGTGAGGCGGGGAGAGAGCCGTCCGAAGCCAGGCGCACGAAGCAGACGCCCCACCTTGCGCGGCCAAGCCCGCGACAACGAGAGGACAGATTCCCCCTTTGCCACTGCGATTGTTCCGGCGTACCACGAAGACTGACATCGAGACCGAAACCGAGACTTCCGACCGACCTTCCGACACCAACACCGGCAGCGCCACCGCCACGGCGGAGCGGCCCGAGGCCACTCCGAGCGAGGACTCGCACGGGGAGCCACGCCCCGCGCGCAAGCGGCGCCGCTCGCGCGGCCGCCGGCGACGGCGTCCCGAAGGGGCAGCTCAGCCGGTCCATGAGAACGGCTCGCGCGCAACGCTTGAGCGAGAACGCTCACCCGAACCCGACGACGACCGTTTGACCGAGCCGGCAGCGTTCCACGCCGTGGGCGTCCGCGGTGCGGGCCTGCGCGCCATCGGGGCGCTCGGCTTCGATCAGCCCACGCCCATCCAGGAACGTTCGATGCCGCTCCTCTACGAGGGGCGCGACGTCGTCGGGCTCGCACAGACGGGCACGGGCAAGACGCTCGCCTTCGGGGAGCCGCTGGCGTGCTCCATCGACCCGCGGCGGAACGAGGTCCAGGGCCTCATCCTGCTGCCGACGCGCGAGCTCTGCGACCAGGTGACCGACGTGATGGCGCACCTGGGCGACTTCTACGGCTTCAGGACCATCCGGCTGGTTGGCGGCAAGCCCATCAACCGCGACCTGGAAGCGCTGGAGCGCGGCGGCCACGTGATCGTGGGCACGCCCGGGCGGGTAATCGACCACCTGAAACGGCGGACGCTCTCGCTGGCGCGGGCGCGCTTCGTGGTACTCGACGAAGCGGACGAGATGCTCGACATCGGGTTCGCCAAGGACATCGACCAGATCCTGCGGCAGGCGCCGCTCGACCGGCAGACAGCGCTCTTCAGCGCGACCATGCCGATGAGCATCAGCCGGCTGGTGTGGCGCTACATGCGCGACTCCGAGCGGGTCGAAGCCTCGCCGGCACAGTTGCAGCCGGTCGACACGGTCCGGCAGTTCTACTGCGAGGTGGCCTCGCGGGACAAGTTCCACGCGCTGGAGCACCTGCACGACTCGATGGACCTGGGACGCTCACTGATCTTCCGGCGGACGAAGGTGGGCGTCGATCGGCTAACCGAGGGGTTGCGGCGGGACGGCATCCATGCACGCGCCATCCACGGCGATCTGCGCCAGAGCGAACGCGATCGCGTGATGCGCGACTTCCGCGGGGGCAAGCTCGAGTGGCTGGTCGCGACGAACGTGGCCGCGCGCGGGCTCGACATTCCCGACATCGCCCACGTCGTCAACTACGACGTCCCCCAGAACGCCGAGGAGTACATCCACCGCGTGGGCCGCACGGCGCGCGCGGGCAAGGAAGGCTCGGCGATCACGTTCGTTGGCGAGTGGGAGATGGGCGAGTGGGAAGCGATCGTGGACCGCGTGGGCGACGACGCCCTGGAGCACCTCGACATCCCCACACGCTTCGACTAGCGGGCTGAAACAGCTACCGGGCTAGACGTCCTCAATGGTGATGGCGCCGCTGGGGCAGATCTCGGCGGCGTCTTCGGCCGCTTCGATGTCGTCGTCCGACTCGGGGTGCTCGACGAGGATGTCGGGCCAGCCCAGGGAATCAGCCTTGAAGATGCTGGGCTGCAGGTAGTAGCACTGCCCGGCCTTCAGACAAATGACGCGGTCGACCACGACTTTCTTCATTGCGGTGCACCTCTGAGGAGTTGGCGAAGCATAGCCGATACCGCGCTCAGCGACCGGCGACGACAGGATTGCTGAGGACGCCCGCGCCGGTAACCTCGACCTCCACGGTGTCGCCGGGGTTGAGGGACTGGGGCTGGCCAGGCGTGCCGCTGTAGATGATGTCGCCGGGAACGAGCGTGATGACGGCGGCCACGTAGCGCACGATCTCGGGGATATCGAGGATGAGCTCGTCGGAGCGGCCGTGCTGCGTCTCGACCCCGTTGACGCGCGTGCGGACCTCGATGGCGTCGTGGTCGAGACCGGTGGCGATGGTCGGGCCGTAGACACCGAAGGTGTCCGTGCCCTTGGCGCGCCACCACTGGCCGTCGCTCCCCTGCCAGTCGCGGGCGCTGACGTCGTTGCCGGCGGTGTAGCCGAAGATGCCGGCGAGGGCCTCCTCCCGCGTGGGGGAGGCGAGCTCGCGACCGATGACGATGACGATCTCGCCCTCGGGGTCGACGCGGTCGGAGGCGGCGGGGAGGCGGATGGGGTCGCCGGGGCCGGCGATGGAGGAGAGGGGCTTGAGGAAGAGGGTGGGGGGATCGGGTGCGGGCCGTCCGCCGAGGTGGCTGGCGTAGTTGAGTCCGACGCAGACGATGGAGCGGGGCTCGCAGGGCGGGAGGAGGCGCACGTCCGCGAGGGCCAGCACCTCGCCGGTGCGCTCCGTGCGCTCCCAGAAGGGCTCGGCGACAACGGCGATGCTGTCGCCTTCGAGCAGGCCGGCGCCGGTCGAGCCGTCGGGGCGGGCGAAGCGTACGTAGCGGTCCATGGAAGCCTCCGGGGCGGGTGCTAGAGGAGCACGAGGTTGTCGCGGTGGATGACCTCGTCGCCGTAGGCGTAGCCGAGGGTTTCGGAGATGAGGTCGCTGCGAAGGCCGCGGATGCGTAGCACCTCGCTGCTGGCGTAGTTGGTGATGCCGGCGGCGACGCGTTTGCCGTCGAGGTCGCGCACCTCGATCGTCTCACCGCGTTCGAAGGCGCCCTCGACATCCTTGACACCGGCGGGGAGCAGGCTGCGGCCGCGATCGCGCAGGGCGGCGGCGGCGCCGCCATCGACGACGAGGTGGCCGTTCACGCCCGCGTTCCCGAGGATCCAGCGCTTGCGGCTCTCGAGCTGGTTGGCGGCAGGAGCGAAACGCGTGCCGATGGCGACGCCTTCGGCAGCGGTTACGAGGGCATCGGGCGCGTGGCCGTTAGCGATGACGACGGCGGCGCCGCCGTGCGTGGCCACGCGGGCGGCGGAAATCTTGGAGGTCATGCCACCGCGGCCGGGGCCGTCGCCAGCGGCGTCCTCGTGGCTGTCGTCGATGGCGTCGACCTCGGGGATGAGGTGGGCGGAGGGGTCGAGGGAGGGGTCGGCGGTATAGAGGCCATCGACATCGGTGAGGATGACGAGCAGGTCCGCATCGATGAGATTGGCGACAAAGGCGGAGAGGCTGTCGTTTTCGCCGATGCGGGAGGCGAGCACCTCGTCGAGGGCGACGGCGTCGTTCTCGTTCACGATGGGGACGGCGCCACAGCCGAGCAGGTCGCGCAGGGTGTTGCGGGCGTTCAGGTAGCCGAGGCGATCGCTAAGGTCGCGCCGGGTGAGGAGCACCTGGGCGACGACGACATCGTGCCACTCGAAGAGCTCGTCCCAGCTCTGCATGAGGTGGCTCTGGCCGACGCTGGCAAGGGCCTGGCGGCTGAGATCGGGGGACTCGGGGGGGCGGTGGGCGAGGACGTGGCGTCCCGCGGCCTGCGCACCGCTGGAAACGACGGCCACCTCACAGCCGGCCTCGCGCAGGCGCACGACCTGGCCGACCAGGCGCGACATCGCCTCGAGGTCGAGGCGGTCGGAGCCGGCGGTCAGGAGGCTCGTGCCGAACTTGGCGACGATGCGGCGGTAGCGCATGGCTCCATGGTAGCGGCGCGGGGCGATGGCGCTACGTCGCCGGACGGCTGCGACCGCAGATCGGCGAGGCCGTACCATGCCCGGCATGTCCGTTGGAGGTCCCGCGGAGGGAAGGCTGGGGGCGGCCCGCCAGGGGCTCGTGGTCGCGGCGGCGATCGTCGCCTTCGGGTTCCTGGGGTCGCGGCTGCTGGGCGTGGCGCGCACGGCGATCATCGCGAACGAATTCGGGGCGAGCCCGGAGCTGGACGCCTACTGGGTGGCGTTCCGGGTTCCCGACCTGATCTTCCAGGTGCTGGCGGGGGCGACCCTGGGAAGCGCGTTCATCCCGGTGTTCGCGCGGCTCTACCGGCGCGAAAGCACCGATTCGGCCTGGAGGCTGGCGAGCAACGTCCTGACGATCGTGTTCCTGGCAACGGCGGTGCTCTGCCTGGTCGCGCTGGCGCTGGCGCCGTGGCTGGTGCCGCTGTTCGCGCCGGGTCTTGGCGAAGACATCGGGCGCGGGGACGAGCTGACCTCGGAGGCGGTGAAGCTCACGCGGATCATGCTGCTCTCGCCACTGTTGCTCTCGGTGAGCGGGATGATCACCGGCATCCTGAACGCGCGGCAGCAGTTCTTCCTGCCGGCGCTGGCGCCGAACCTCTACAACCTCGGCATCATCTTCGGGGCGCTGGCGCTGGCGGGGCGGTACGGGGTGGAGGGGCTGGCGATCGGCGTCATCGTCGGGTCGGCGGGACACCTGCTCGTGCAGCTGCCCGGGCTCGTTCGGGAACGGATGCGGTTCCGGTTGCGGGCGAACCTGCGGGACGCGCCCACGCTGGAGGTGGCGCGCTTGATGGGTCCACGGGTGCTGGGACTGGCGGCGGCGCAGGCGAACTTCGTGGTGACGACGACGTTCTTCGCCTCGAAGGTGGGCACCTCGGCGATCTCGGGCCTGACGTTCGCGTGGTTGATCGCGAGCCTGCCGGTGGCGCTCTTCGGGATCGCGCTCTCGACGGCGGCGTTCCCGACCCTCGCGGAGCAGGCGGCGGAGTCCGACGAACGCAGCCTGGTCGAGACAGTCTCTCGGGTGCTGCGGACGATCCTGTTCTTCAGCGTGCCCGCGGCGCTGGGGCTGGCGCTGCTCCGGGAGCCAGCGACGACGATGCTGCTGGAACGCGGAGCGTTCGGGGCGAGCGACACGGCCATCACCTCGGCGGCGCTGGGGTTCCTCTGCCTCGCGATCGTGCCCCAGGCGGCCATCGAGATTCACAGCCGCGGCTTCTACGCGCTGGGCGACACGCGCACGCCGGTCATCCTCACGATCGGCGCGATGATCGTGAACATCGTCCTGAGCATGCTGCTCTGGGAGCGGTACGGGGTGGAGGGGCTGGCAATCTCGCTCTCGGTGGCGTCGTGGCTGGAGTGGGTGATCCTGTACTGGCTCTACTCCGTGCGGACAGGGTCGGCGGCGGACGCGTTCCGGGATCTGCACGCGATCTCGCGGATCGCGGCGGCGGCGGCGGCGATGGCGCTCTTCCTCGGGCTGGTGCTGCCCACGTTCGACGAGCCGGGATCGGCGGCGGCGTGGGTGACGGTGTTCGCGGCGTCAATCGCGGGGCTGGCGGTCTACCTGGGGGTCTGCATCCTGCTGCGGGTGGGAGAGGTGGAGGAGGCGCGGAAACGCTTGCTGGGGTTGCTGAGACCGCGCTGACGCCCGCCGGCTAGACGCTGATGAGCTCGGTCTCGACATCGACCACCTCGGCGTCGAGGCGCCACCCCTCGATCGCTCCCGCGATGTTCTGGAGCTGGGAGTCGGCGTGGGCGGCATCGTTCGCGAGGCAGGCGACGGCGATGGTCGCGAGGTCAAGCGCGTCGAGGTCTCCTGCTTCGCTAACGGCGGCGTTGTAGCGATGGCGCAAGCGCTCGACCACCGACTTCACGAGGGCGCGCTTCTCCTTGCGGGAATGGGCGACGAAGCGGAGGCGGATGCGAAGAAGGCCGAGAACCATCAGCGGGCGGCGATCAGATGTCGACGGTTTCGGAGGGGTCGTCATCGGGGAGTGGTGGGAGGTCGGAGGGGCCGAGGAGGCCGAAGTGCTCGTAAAAGCCGGGGGCCGGACGGTAGAGCCTGGGGCGTCCGGGGGAACGAGCAGTGCCGACGTTCTCGATGAGGCCGCGCTGCTCGAGGGAGAGGACGATGCGGTCGGAGTTGACGCCGCGGATGGCCTCGACCTCGCCCCGGGTGCAGGGCTGGCGGTAGGCGACGATGGTGAGGGTTTCGAGGGCGGCGCGGGAGAGGCGCACGGTCGTTTCGTCGCCGAGGAGGCGGGCGACGAAGGGGGCGTATTCCGGGGCGGTCACGAGCTGGTAGCGGCCGGCCTCCTCCTGGAGGCGGAGGCCGCGGGCCTCGTAGTCGGCGGCGAGGCGGTCGAGGCCGGTGCGGACGGAGCGCTCGCCGACGCCGGTGGCGCGGGCGAGGGCGGCCGGGCCCAGGGGTTCCTCGGAAGCGAGGAGGAGGGCTTCGAGCACCCAGGGCAGCTCGTCGCGGGAGGGGCGCTCGATGGGGGCGGACTCGGTCATGCGGCGCTCCCCAGGCGGGCGTCGAGGCCATCTGCGACAGGCTCGCCGAGGACGGCAGGGGTGATGCGTCCCGCCAGGTCATCGTCGCTCTCGGCGTAGGCGGAAAGGTAGTTATCCGTCAGACCGTGCCAGCGGCGGCCTTCGGGAGTCGTCTGTTGCCTCTCCCAGAGCACGGGGCGAACGTCGCCGGCGAAGCGGGCGCGGAAGGCAGCGGCGAGGTCGTTCGCGAGGTCGAGGAGGCGGGTCATGCGCTCCTTACGCACCTCGATGGGCACCTGGTCGGGCATCGTTGCGGCGGCGGTGCGGGCGCGGGGGGAGTAGGGAAAGGCGTGGATGCGAGCGAAGGCGGCCTCCTCGCAGAGGGCGAGCGTGGCGGCGAAGTCCTCCCCGGTCTCGCCGGGGAAACCCGCGATCACGTCGGTGGTGACGGCGGCATCGGGGACGGCGGCGCGGATGCGAGCGAGCGCATCGCGGTAGGCGGCGGTGTCGTAGCGGCGGCGCATGCGTGCAAGGACGGGATCAGCGCCCGACTGGAGGGCGAGGTGGAAGTGGGGCATGAGGCGGGGGTCGTCCCAGAGGGCCACGAGCTCGGGGGTGATGTCCTGGGGCTGGAGGGAGCTGAAGCGGAGGCGGGGGATCTCGGTGCGGGCGAGGACGCCGGCGATGAGGTCGCGGGGGGTGAGGGGATCGGGGAGGTCGCGGCCCCAGGCCCCCAGCTGCGTGCCCGTGAGGACGACCTCGCGGGCGCCGCGGGTGTGGGCGGCGGTCACGTCGCGGGCGACGTCGTCAATCGAGCGTGAAACCTCGCGGCCGCGGGTGCGGGGCACGATGCAGAAGGCGCAGACATCGTTGCAGCCCTCCTGCGCTTTCACAAAGGCTCGGGTGCGGAGGCGGGGCGCGGGCGCCGGCTCGAGGGCGGGGGACGCGGGGGCGACGGCGGTCAGGCGGGCGATGAGGCGGGCGTGCTCGTCCTCGGTCGTGCCGGCGACGAAGTCGGCGCCCAACGCCTCGACGGCCTCCTCGCCGGCGGAGCGCGGATAGCAGCCGGTCACGGCGACCGGGGCGGCGGGGGAGAGCCTGCGGGCGGCGCGGATGAGGCGGCGGGACTTACGGTCGGCGGCGTGGGTGACGGAGCAGGTGTTGACGACGACGGCGTCGGCCTCGCAGATGGCGTCGACGACGTCGTAGCCGGCGGCGCCGAGGCGAGCGGCGATCGACTCGCTGTCGGCGAGGTTGAGCTTGCATCCGAGGGTGAGCACTGAGGCGACGGGGCGGCGGAGCATGGCGGTATGGTATCGCCACGGGGAGACAGGGGCAGGGCGGGGACGTTTCGCCAGGAGGCATCGTGACGGAGGAGCCGGGTGGGTCGCGGGTAACGGTGCTGGCGCTCGACCGCTGGGGGAGCGTGCTGGTGGGGGCGGGGGGGCCGCCCTCGACGCGGCTGCGGGAGGGGGAGAGCCCGGACGCAGGGGCGTTGCGGGCGTTCGAGGAGAGGACGGGGGCGCTGCTGGAGGAGCTGCACCTGTTCCGGGACGGGCAGCCGAACCACCACGTCTACTACTGCGATCCCGACCTGGAGATGACCGAACTGGATCCGCCTCCGGGAACGTCGCTGCGTTACGTCGCGCCGGTCGAGATCGACGTGGCCGAGCTGCCGGAGGAGGCGCGGGCGCTGCTGACGCGATTCGTGGTGAGCAGCGCCTACCGGACGATGTTCCACTAGGAACCTTGCTGCGCCCAACAGCGCTGGACGTACCATGAAAGACCGAAGGAGTCCTCCGTGTCGGATGTCACGATCATCATCGGCCTGTTGGCTGTTGTCGCGCTCATAGCCGCGAACGGCCTCTTTGTCGCGACCGAGTTCGCGTACGTCGCCGTGCGGCGCACGCACATCGAGCAGCTCGCCAACCGCGGGCACGCACGCGCTCGGCTCTTGCTGGGCTCGCTGAAGCGGCTCGATATGTGCATCGCGACGACCCAGTTGGGGGTCACCATGTCCAGCCTCGGGCTCGGCTGGGTGGGCGAGCCGGCGCTGGCCAGAGTGATCGAGCCGGGGCTAGAGGATCTGCTCGGGGATGCGATGGGGACGGCGGCTGCACACACGATCGCGGTGACAATCGCCTTCATCTTCATCACCGCTGTGCTGATCGTCTTCGGGGAGCTGGCGCCCAAGCACCTGGCCCTGGCGAGGGCCGAGCGCACGGCCCTCCTCGTGGTGGCGCCCATCGAACTCTTCACGCGCATCCTGCGGCCCTTCATCTGGCTACTCAACGGGATGGGCGTGGGGGTGGCCCGGCTGGCGGGGGTGCGGCCGGTGCGCGAACGGCAATCGACGCTCGCGCCGGAGGAGCTGGAGCTGGTGATGGAGGCGAGCGCACGGGCGGGGCTGCTCTCAAGGGCGGAGCTCGTGCTGGCGCAGCGCGGACTCGAGTTCGGCGAAGTGCAGGCGGACCAGGTCATGGCGCCGCGCAGGGACGTCGTGGCGATTGAAGCGGAATCCACGCTGGACGAGGTGCTCGCAATCACCGGGGAGCACCCGCACCGGCGTTATCCGGTCTACGAGGGCGACCTCGATTATGTCACCGGGTTGCTCGACACGAAGGACCTGATGCGAGCGGTGCGCGAAGGGAACGAGGAGTGGCGCTCGCTGGTGGGGCCGGTTGTCGCCATCCCCGAGTCCGTGAGCCTGGAGGTGGCGGTCACGGAGATGCGGGCGCAGGGGGCCAGCCTGGTCGTGCTCGTCGACGAGCACGGGGGCACGAGCGGCATCCTCAGCGGCGACGACGTGCTGGGGCGGCTGCTGGGGCAGTGGCACGGCGGCGTGCGCCAGCAGGCGGGCGAGCGCGTGCGCTCGCTGCCGAACGGGAACCTGCTGCTCGACGGGCTGGCGCTGGTGGCCGACCTCGAAGACGTGGCGGCAATCGAGCTCGAGGGCGCGGGCGAGGACTTCGACACTGTCAGCGGCTTCGTGATGGAGCGGCTGGGACGGATTCCCGCCGTGGGCGAGCGTTTCGAGGAGGCGGGCTACGAGTTCCAGGTGACGGCCATGGACGGACGGCGCGTGGCGCGCGTGGTCGCGCGGCGGGGCGTGCCCGCGGGCAGGCCCTAGCCGGGGGAGCTGGCGAGAGCGGCGCGCAGGAGTCGCAGGGCCTCGGGCTGAGCGCGGCGCATGGCCTCGGCGATGGCGAGTCCGGCGAGGGACACGATGGCGCCGAATACGGCGTCGATGATGAAGTGGTTCGCGGTCATGACGATGGAGAAGAGCATCAGCACGGGCCACATCACGCCCCCAAAGACGACCCAGGCGTGGCGGCGCCCCACCCAGGCGAAGGCGCCCCCGAGGAGCATCGACCAGCCAAAGTGGAGGCTGGGCACGGCGGCGTAGGGATTCACGAAAGCCTGGGCCTCCTGCGCCTGGTAACCGACGCGGTCGAGCACCGCCATCGTGTCGATGTAGCCGGCGAAGGGGACGAGGCGGGGCGGAGCCACGGGGTAGAGGGCGTAGATCACGACGCCGATCGCGCCGGAGGCGAGGAAGGCGGTGCGCATGAGTCCGTAGGTGGAGCGATGCCAGACAAAGAGGAAGACGGCGAGCACGATGACGAGGGGCATGTGGCCCCAGAAGTAGATCCAGTTCATCGCGCGGACGGCCCAGTACTCGTCGATGACCCAGGACTGCCACTCGATTTCCCAGTAGATACCCATGGCGCGTTCGAGGGCGATGAGGTCGAGGCCGTTGGAGAGCGCCTCGCCGGCGCGGTCGACAACGGCGCCGCGGATGAAGAAGTAGACAAGGAAGGCGATCACCACGACGACCGCTTCCTGGATGCCCGTGCGCCGGGAGAATCGCCAGAAGCGGAGCGCCTGGGCTCGTGCGGAATCCACGTCGATGGCCATGGCAGATGGGGCTCGCGCCTTGCCGCCTCAAGGGGGACGGCTACACTCTCTCGGAACGCACGCTATCAAACTTCCGGAAGAGGGCCAACGATGGACATCACAGTCGTCCAGGGTGATATCAGCACGACGGAGGCGGACGTCGTCGTCGTCAATCTGTTCGAGGGCGTGAAGAGCCCGGGCGGGGCCACGGGCGCCGTCGACCGCGCGCTCGATGGGGCGATCAGCAAGCTGATCGAACTGGGCGACATTCGTGGGAAGGCGGGCGAGCGCACGACCGTGCACACGTTCGGGAAGATGGCGGCGCCGCGCGTCCTCGTCGCCGGGTTAGGCAAGGCGGACGACTTCGACGTACACGCCGTGCGCAATCTCTCGGCGGAGGTCACGCGCGCCTGCCGCAAGCCGGGGGTGAATACCGTCGCCACAATCGTGCACGGCGCGGGCATCGGCGGACTCGACCCGGAGGCGTGCGCGCAGGCAATGGCCGAGGGCGCGGCGCTCGGGGGGTACCAGTTCCTTCGCTACAAAACCGAGTCGGACGAAGACGACAAGGCGGAGGTCGGGCAGCTTACGATTGTCGAGCACGACGGGACGAAGGTCGCGGGGATGGCGGCAGCGGCGGAGCGGGGGCGCATCCTCGCGGAAGCGACGAACCTGGCCCGCGACCTCGCCAACGAGCCGGCGAACAACCTCAACCCAACCGACCTGGCAGCGAGAGCTGCACAGGTTGCGAGCGCGCCCAACCTGGAGCTGGAGGTGATGGAGGAGGAGGAGATGGCGGAGAAGGGCATGGGCTCGCTGCTCTCCGTGGCGCGCGGGAGCGTGCAGCCGGCCAAGCTGGTGCGCATCAGCTACAAGGGGCGGGGCGGTGAGGGCTACGACCTCGCGCTCGTGGGGAAGGGCATCACCTTCGACACGGGCGGCATCAGCATCAAGCCGGCGGCGGGCATGGAGGCGATGAAGGCGGACATGACCGGCGCGGCCTCGGTGATCGCGGCCATGCAGGCCATCGCGGCGCTGGCGCCGAAGGCCGACATCCTCGCGATCGCGCCCTGCACGGAGAACATGCCCGGCGGGAACGCGACCCGTCCCGGCGACGTGGTCTCGGCCATGAACGGCAAGACGATCGAGATCCTGAACACGGACGCCGAGGGCCGGCTCGTGCTGGCGGACGGGCTCTGCTACGCGCGCGAACTGGGGGCGCGTCACCTCGTCGACGTGGCCACGCTCACGGGCGCGATCAGCATCGCTCTCGGCGACCAGTGCTATGGCCTGATGACAAACGACGACGCGCTTGCGAAGCGGGTCGAGGCGGCTGCCGAAGCTGCGGGCGAGCGCAGCTGGCGGTTGCCGATGTTCAAGGAGTACGGGGAGCAGCTGAAGAGCAACGTGAGCGTGGTCAAGAATATAGGGGGACGCCCCGCGGGGAGCATCACGGCAGCGAAGTTCCTCGAGCATTTCGTCGATGAGAAGCCCTGGGTGCACCTCGACATCGCGGGTGTGGACATGGCCTCGAAAAACAAGGGCTGGATCACCAAGGGCGCAAGCGGCCAGGTCGTACGCGCCCTCGTGAACCTCGCGGTCGGCTTCGCGGACGAGTAGGGACCGACGGTGCCCGACCTCTTCCCCCGCAGCGCCACCTACGACGACGCATGGGTCAACGCGAACCGCATGGGGCCGAACGTGCTCTGGCTGGCGGAGTCACTGACAGAGCGGATGACGCTGGAGGCGGGCATGCGGGTGATGGACCTCGGCTGCGGCAAGGGGTCGAGCTCGGTGTTCCTGGCGCGCGAGTTCGGCGTGGAGGTGTGGGCGACCGACCTCTGGATCAAGCCGACGGAGAACTGGGAGCGCATCCGGGAGGCGGGGCTGGAGGGGCAGGTGCACCCGATTTACGCGGAGGCGCACCAGCTGCCGTATGCCGAGGGCTTCTTCGACGCGATCGTGAGCCTGGACGCGTACCACTACTTCGGCACGGCCGACCTCTACCTGGAAGACCTCGCCCGGTTCCTGCGGCCGGGCGGGGAGATCGGCATCATCTGTCCGGGGCTCCGGCGGGAGATCGGTCCCGACGACGTGCCCGACTACCTCGCCGACTATTACGGGGTGGGGGCCTACTCGTTCCACACGCCGGGATGGTGGCGCGACCACTGGCGCAAGACCGGCCTCGTGGAGGTGTCGTGCGCGGATGAGCCGCCTGAGTCGGACGCCATCTGGAACGAGTTCATTCCGCACACGGAGCCGGATGAGCAGGCCGCCATCAGGGACGACGCGGCCGGGGAGCGGCTGCTGACTTTCGCACGGGTGGTGGCGCGCAAGCGGTAGGCGGGCCTTGACCGGACGGACACGGGCTTCAGGATTCGGCGATGCCTGACAACCAGGACTCCCCCTCCGACCTGTTTCCTCGCAGCGCTACCTACGACGAGGAGTGGGTAACGGCGAACCGCATGGGGCCGAACGTGCTCTGGCTGGCGGAATTGCTGACCAAGCGGATGACGCTGGAGCCGGGCATGCGGGTCATGGACCTCGGCTGTGGGAAGGGGTTGAGCTCGGTATTCCTTGCGCGCGAGTTCGGCGTGGAGGTTTGGGCGACCGACCTCTGGATCAAGCCGACGGATAACTGGGCGCGCATCCGGGAAGCCGGGCTGGAGGGGCAGGTCCACCCCATCTACGCGGAGGCGCACCGGCTTCCGTACGCGGAGGGCTTCTTCGACGCGATCATCAGCCTGGACGCGTACCAGTACTTCGGCACGGCCGACCTGTATCTCGAGTACCTCGCGCCGTTCCTGCGCCCGGGCGGGGAGATCGGCATCGTGTGCCCTGCCTTCCGCCGGGAGCTGGGACCAGACACAGTCCCGGACTACCTGGCGAAGCTGTACGCACCGGGGGGCTTCCATGCATTCCACACGGCGGAGTGGTGGCGGAACCACTGGCGCAAGACCGGCCTCTTGGAGGTAACGCTCGCGGACGAGCCTCCTGAGTCGGATGCGATCTGGGAAGAGTTCATTCCCCACACAGGACCGGAGGAGCAGGTGCAACTCTCGGCCGATGCCGACGGCGAGCGCGTCCTGACGTTCGCACGGGTGGTGGCGCGCAGGAAGTAGGCGGCGCACACCGGAGCGGGGCGCGGTCTCCAGGATGCGGTCCTGCCTGCTAGGATTCGGCCATGCCTGATTACCAAGACATCCTCACCGAAAAGCGGGACCGCCACGCGATCATCACCCTCAACCGGCCGGAGAAGATGAACGCGCTGAGCCACAACCTTCGCGCCGAGGTCTTCGACGCGATGAAGCAGTTCGAGCTCGACGAGAGCGTGAAGGTGATCGTCCTGCGGGGCTCGGGCCGGGCCTTCAGCGCCGGGTACGACCTCTCGGGCACGCCGCCGGACGAGCACAGCTACGTCGATACGCGCAGCGGGCTTCCGGGCGTGGGTCCGATCCACCCTGGCCAGGGCCAGTGGCCCCAGCACCTGCTAAGCGGCTACTGGCAGATCTGGGACCTGACGAAGCCGGTGATCGCGCAGGTACACGGCTACTGCCTGGCGGGCGGCACGGAACTGGCGACGATGTGCGACCTGATGTTCATCGCCGAGGACGCGATCATCGGGTCCCCGCCGGTGCGAGCGATGACGAGCGTGGACATCATCTACCACCCCTGGCACATGCATCAGAAGAAGGTGCGGGAGCTCCTCTACACGGGCGACAGCCTGACTGGCCTGGAGGCGGTGGAGGCGGGCTGGGCGAATCGCGCCTTCCCGGTCGAGGAGCTGTGCGAGGCGACGGAGGCGTTCGCCGAGCGCATCGCCAACATCGACTCGCCCATGCTGCAGATGACGAAGCGGCAGGTGAACCGCGTCTACGAGATCATGGGGATTCGCACCTCGATGGCGGTGGGAGCCGACATCCAGGCGCTGAGCTCCGTGCGCCCCGGGGGCGGGGAGTTCGGGCGCATCTCGCGCGAGAAGGGGCTGAAGGCCGCGCTCGACTGGCGCGACGGCCCGTTCGAGGACTACGGGAAGGCGCCTCCCGGCACGGCCCGTCCCAGCGCCGCGACCTGGTGAGCGAGGGCCCCGGCGGGACGGACTTCGAGGCGTTCGCGAAGCACTTCGCCGAACACCCGCTGCACCGGGCGCTGGGCGTGCGTCTGGAGGAGCGGCGCGAGGACTTCGCGCGCATCTCGATTGCGCCGAGCGCGGTCACGCAGGGCGGCGTGGGGGGCAGCCTGCACGGAGGCATCCTCGCGGCGCTGGTCGACATCGTGATGCTGGCGGCTCTCTCGACGGTGCAGCGTCCAGACCGGGAGCCGGCGGGGACGGCGGACCTGAACATCACCTACCTGCGGCCGGCGCTGGGGGCGCGCATCTACGCGGAGGGGACGGTGGTGAAGCGGGGACGGCAGCTGGCGATGATCGAGGTCAGCATCCTCGACGAGCAGGACCGGCTATGCGCCAAAGGGCGGACGCTGTACGCGTTCCGGAGCGCCTAGGATTCGGAGGGCGGTTCGATGTCCGCGAAGACGGCGCGGACGTTCTCGTACATGCGTTTCGCGATGCGGACCCCGAGGGCGATGTCCTCGGTGCCATCGAGGCCGTTCTGGACGACGGCGTGCACGATGCGCCCGGTGCGGAAGCAGACCACCGTCTCCACGAGCCGGCCGATCTCGGCGGTCTGTTCTCCGAGGAGGAAGCCCTGGACGCCATCGCCAATGTCATCCAGCCAGAACTCGGTCACGTCGGTGGCGGTGCGCTCGTTGACGAGGGTGCCGCAGAACAGGCTCATCGAGTCCTGGGCGGCCTCCACGTCGGCATAAAGCGTGGACTGCACGGTGATGAGGGCGGGGCCTCCGAGGTGGGTGAAGGGCTCGTTCCAGGAGAATTCGCGCACGGCGGCGTTGATGCGGCCGCGCGCCTCGAGCTGGTTGAGCTTGGCGCGCAGGTTCTCGACGTTGAACACCTGCGCCCAATCCCCGTTGTCGAAGGTGTTCGTGGTCTCGTTCTCCATGGCGAGGGGAAGGTCATCGAGGCTGATGAGCATGTCCTCGAGGGGGTAGGCGTCATCCGGAAGGTCGGTGGCGAACTCCTCCGGGGTATCGGCGCAGCCTGCGAGCAGCGCGAGGCCGAAGGCCGCGAGGACGGGGAGGAGGGTCAGTCGCAGTGAGGGGCGTCGCACGGAGCATCCATCGTACCGGACGGCGGGGGTGGCGGCTGCGGCGCGGGAGGGCCACGATCGGGGCTCAGTATCACGGGAGGACGCGTTGACGGGATTCCTGGCGGGAGCGCTGGTGTTGATCGCGGTTGGGGTCGTGGTGGGGGCGGTCGTGTTCCGCTGGCAGCGCGCCATCGCAGCGCTGCGGATGCTGCGCAAGGTCGGCTGGGCTTACGTGATCGCGATCGTCCTGCTGGCGGTGATCTACCTCTGGCGGGACGGCGGGTTCTGAGCCATGCACATCCTGGTGGCTCCCCAGGAGTTCAAGGAGAGCCTGACGGCGGAGGAGGCAGCGGGGGCCATCGCCCGGGGCATTGCCACCGTGCGACCCGAGTGGACAGTCGAGGAGCTGCCGCTCGCGGATGGGGGACCGGGGTTTCTGGGGGCGCTGGCGCGGGCCACCGACGGACAGCTGCGCGTCGCGGAAACCCATGACGCGCTCGGGCGGGGGCGGACCGCGCACGTGCTCGACATCGCGGAGACGGGCACCTGCGCCGTCGAGGCGGCGATGGCGAACGGCCTGGCGCTGATCGTGCCGACGGAGCGGGATACGCTGCGGGCGAGCACGGAAGGATTGGGGGAGCTGATTGCCGCAGCCCTTGAGGGCGGGCCGCGGCGGATCGTGGTGGGGGTGGGAGGAAGCGCGACGAGCGACGGTGGGTCGGGGATGGCACGAGCGCTGGGCGCGCACTTCCGCGACGAAGCGGGGCGCGACCTGCTACCGGGGGCGGCGGCGCTGGCGGAGCTGGCGCGCATCGACTGGTCGCCGCCGGAGTCCCTGGCGGGGGTGGACGTTGTGGTCGCGACGGACGTGACGAACCCGCTGGTGGGGCCGCAGGGAGCGGCGGCGGTCTTCGGACCCCAAAAGGGCGCTTCACCGCGCGACGTCGAGACGATCGAGGCAGCGCTCCAGCGCTACGCGGCGGTGGTGGAGCGTTCGCTGGGGGTGGCGGTGGCGGGGATGCCCGGGGCGGGGGCGGCGGGCGGGCTGGCGGCCGGCCTGGTTGTGTTCCTGGGAGGACGCATCATGAGCGGGTTTGACGTGGTGGCGGAGGCGGTGGGGCTGGAGGGGCGGCTGCGCGGCGCGGACATCGTGGTGACCGGGGAGGGGAGCTTCGACGGGCAGTCGGGGCAGGGGAAAACGGTGGGGCGGGTTCGCCAACTGGCCGAGGAGGCGGGCGTTCCTTGCGTGGTGATGGCCGGGCGGGCGGAAGGGGCGGCGGGGGAGGTGCGCACGCTGGCCGACATCGAGCCCGAGCGGGAGGCCTCGATGCGGAACGCGGCGAGATTGCTGGAGGAGCTGGCGGGGCGGTGGGCTGGTTCAGTCGCCGTCTGAGGCGCGATCGAGCGTGCGCCGGGCCTGTCGCGCGCGGGGCGCATCGACGACGGCGCCGGCGCGGCGCGCGACCCATGCGCCTTCGGGGCGCGACTCGTAGGCCTCAATATCGGCGCGGGCGCGCTTGAGCACGGTCTCGGTGGGCGCGAAGACATCGTTGGCGCCGGCGACAAGCCGGGCGTCGCCGAGCACGGCCCCGGCGAAGCCGTAGTTGGCCATGTCGCGCAGCTCGAGCGAGCTGCCGTCGATGAGGGCCACCCCCTCGTGGGCGGCGGCGACAGCGATGACGTTTCCGCGGGCGTAGGCGAGGCGGGGGCCGCTCTCCTCGAGGCGGGCGCCAACGTCGCGGGCGAACGCTTCGGAGTCGAGGAGGAGACCGGCGGTTCGGGGAGCGGCGGCGAGGCTCTCGGCAGCGCGGAGGAGGCCGCGGGCCGTATCGACGACGGGGAAGAGGGCGACCTGGCCCGGTTCGATGTCGCGCGTGTGCTCGAATTCGCGGAGGAGGACGGCGGTATCGCGCACGTCCTGGGGCTCGGTGCAGTGGGGGAGGAGGATAGCTGCCAGCCGGGGGCCGGTGATGGCGTCGAGGTCGTCGCGGGTGAGCTGGGTGCGGGGGTGGTTCACCGCGACGAGGGCGGTCTTGCCTGCCTCGGCGATGCGTTCCACGGCCTCGGCGACGGCAGCGCGCAGCTCCTCGACGGGCTCGGTTTCGTCGGTGAGGGCGAGGAGGACGGCGTCGGCGCCGGACTCGAGGGCGGCATCGAGGGACTCACCGGGGCGGGCGCGGAGGATGCTGCGAAGGCGCATCTAGACGCCACCCGCCACGCTGCGATCGAGGGCGGCGAGGTTAAGGTCACCGCGCAGGCCCATCACACCCTGCAGGTGGTCGAGGGCATGGCGGTAGACGACCTCGGCGATCCACTGGCACGTGACCGGTCCCCAGTGACCGTCATCGCGCAGGTGGAGCCAGGCGGCATCGTCGAGCTCGCGGAAGACATCAAACTCCTCGTCGCGAACGCGGCCGAGCTGTTCCACCAGGCCCCCGAGGGGGGCGCCGACGTCATAGCGTTCGTCGCGCCAGACGCGGCGGCTGTAGTCGGCGGGTTCGAGCATGTCGGGGATGGCGGCCCAGCGAAGGAGGGGCAGGTAGACGTACTCCTCCATGTCGACGAGGTGGGCGAAGTGTTCGTGGATGGACCACTCGTCGGGGTCGGGGCTCCAGCGGTGCTGGTCGCCCGGGAGGTCGCGCACGGCCCAGGCCAGGTCGGCGGTGGTGGCGCGGAGCCTGGCAACTAGCTGGGTGCGGTATTCCGCGGTGAGGCTCACGCCTGTCGAGTATAGAGGGAGTTGGAGATAGTGGCTGGCGGTCGGTGGTCGGTGGTCGGTGAGGGCTAGACGAGTTCGAGGGGTTCGCCCTCGAAGGTGCGGGAGCCGCGGCGGAGCTCGATGAGCTCGCCGACCTTGACCACGCAGTCGGCGACGGGGGCGTCCTGGACGCCGCAGACGTTGCAGGCGCCGTGGTGGCAGTCGCCGACGGTGTGCTCGCGGAAAACGTCGCGCCACTGGCCGCGCAGATAGCTCTTGTTCACGCCGCTGGCGACGTGGTCCCAGGGGAGGGGGGCGAAGGTGTCCCACTCCTCGTGCGCGAACCAGTCGCCGTCGACGCCGGTAGCGGCGAAGGCGTCGTCCCAGAGCTGCGGGCGGAAGTGCTCGCTCCAGGCATCGAAGGTCGCGCCGTTGCGCCAGGCGTGCTCGACGGCCTCGGCGACGCGGCGGTCGCCACGGCTGAGGACGACCTCGACACGGCTGTCGGCGGGGTCGTTCCAGCTGAAGTCGACGCCGGCGGCGCGGCAGCCGTCCTTGAGCAGGCGGTGCTTGGGGGTGAGCTCTTCGGCGGACTCCTGGCGGGCCCACTGGAAGGGGGTGTGGGCCTTGGGCACGTGGTTGCTGGTGCTGACGCGCACACGGGCGCGGTTGCCGGCGTGCTCGCGGCCGATCTCCTTCACCCGGCGGCCCAGGTCGACGATGCCCTCGACGTCTTCGAGCGTCTCGGAGGGGAGGCCGACCATGAAGTACATCTTGATGCTGGTCCAGCCGCGGGCAAACGCATTCGAGGCGGCTCCGAAGAGGTCGTCCTCGCTGACGAGCTTGTTGATGGCGTTGCGGAGGCGCTGGCTGCCGGCTTCGGGGGCGAGCGTGAGGGTGTGCTTCTTGCCCTTCGCGATGGCGTTGGCGACATCGACGGAGAAGCTGTCGACGCGGGTGCTGGGGAGGGAGATCTTGAGGTCGGGGAAGGTGGTCGTGAGGGCTTCGACCATGGGCACGATGCGGCTGTGGTCGGTCGTGCTGAGGGAGAGCAGCGAAAGCTCCTCGTAGCCGGTGTTGGCGAGGAGCTCGCGGGTAGCGTCAACGACCTCCTCGGGGCTGCGCTCGCGGGTTGGGCGGTAGATCATGCCGGCCTGGCAGAAGCGGCAGCCCTGCGTACAGCCGCGCTGGATCTCGACGGCGGCGCGGTCGTGCACGGTCTGGAGGAAGGGCACGATGGGCTTCACAAGAGCCGGAGGAAGCGCCTCGACAACGCGGCGCTGGACGACGGGCGGGGCAGCCGCGTCGGTGGGCTCGAGGGCGGCGAAATGACCGAGCTCGTCGTAGCGCGCTTCGTAGAAGGCGGGGACGTAGACGCCGGGCATGGCCAGCAGGTCGCGCAGGCGGGCGTCGCGGGGGGCGCCTTCGCGCTTCCAGGTGCGGACAAGCTCGGCAATCTCGACGATGGCGTCTTCGCCCTCGCCGAGGACAAAGGCGTCGATGAAGGGGGCGAGGGGCTCGGGGTTGAAGGCGCAGCTGCCGCCGGCGACAACGATGGGGTCGTCCTCGCGGCGGTCGCGGGAGCGTGGGGCGATGCCAGCGAGGTCGAGCATGTTGAGGATGTTGGTGTAGGTCAGCTCGTACTGGAGGGTGAAGCCGAGGACGTCGAAATCGCGCAGGGGGTGGCGGGTCTCGAGGCTCCAGAGGGGAACGCCATCGCGGCGCATCTCCGCTTCCATGTCGGACCAGGGGGCGAAGGCGCGTTCGCAGACAACGTCGTCGTGGGCGTTGAGGAGGTCGTAGAGGATCCCGAGACCCATGTTCGACATGCCGATGTCGTAGGCGTCCGGGTAGGCCAGGGCGATGCGCACGGTGGCAGCGTCCCAGTCCTTCGTGACTGAGTTCCACTCGCCGCCCGTGTAACGGCCGGGCTTGGTGACGCGAGCGAGGAGGCTGTCGATCTCGACCTTCATTGTGTCCTTTGGGCGGCGTGAGCCGCGCTACTCACATGGTAGCGGGCGCCGGTGTAGTGTGCGGCCATGCAGGTCGACGCCGTGGTGGTCGCAGCAGGGCGGTCGACGCGCTTCGGGGAGGGGGACAAGCTGCTCGCCGACCTGAACGGGCGGCCGCTGATCGCCTGGACGCTGGCAGCGCTGGCGGAGGCGGGGTCGATCGGGCGGGTTGCGATCGTGGGGCGGGAGGAGCTGCTGGGGGCGCTGCGGGCGATCGGGCGCGAAGTTCTTGGGGAGGCGCTGGCGGCGGTGGTGCCGGGGGGCGCGCGGCGACGGGACAGCGTGGAGGCGGGGCTGCGGGCGGTGGCGAGCGAGTACGTGGCGATCCATGACGGGGCGCGACCGCTAGTGACGCCCGCGCTCATCGATGCCTGCGTAGCAGAGGCGGCGAAGGCCGACGGGGCGATCCTCGTGGGGCCCGTAACGGACACGATCAAGGAAGTGGAGGGGGATACGATCGTGGGGAGCCCTCAACGGGGGCGGCTGCGGGCGGCGCAGACGCCGCAGGTGGTACGTCGCGAGGCGTGGCTCGAAGCGGCGGCGCTCTCCGAGGGGGACGAGACGGACGACGCGGCCATGCTCGCGCGGGCGGGGCTGGAGGTGCGAACGGTCGAAGGCGACCCGTCAAACCTCAAGGTGACACGGCCGATCGACCTGATGCTGGCGCAAGCGCTGCTGGCGGAGCGGGAGGGAAGCTGATGCGGGTGGGAATCGGAGAGGACCTGCACCGGGTCGAGGAAGGGCGGACGTTGGTGTTGGGCGGGATCACGATCGAGGGGGCGGCGGGGCTGGCGGGGCACAGCGACGCGGATGTGCTGCTGCACGCGGTCACGGACGCGGTGCTGGGGGCGGCGGGGAAGGGTGACCTGGGGACGCATTTCCCCAGTTCGGACGACCGCTGGAAAGACGCCGACAGCCGCGTGTTCCTGGGGGAGGCACTGCGGATGGCGCGGGAGGATGGCTGGTCGCTCGCGAACGTCGATGCGACGGTGCGGGCGGAGCGGCCGCGTCTGGCTTCCCACCTGGGAGCCATCCGCGAGAGCATCGCGGAGATCGCGGGTGTCGAGCCGGCGCGGGTGAACGTGAAGGCGAAGAGCGGGGAAGGGGTGGACGCGGTGGGGCGCGGCGAGGCGATCGGGGCGACGGCGGCGGTGTTGCTGGAGGCAGCGCCGCGAGGCTAGTCGCGACGCCGCCTCCGGGCGGTACCTAGGTGGGGTCGCCCTCGCCGGTGACGGTCGCCAAGCTGTCGTCGTCGGGAACCTGGACGGCGACGGCAGCGCCGGCTTCGCTCTCGGCGAGCATGCGCTCCAGCTCGGCTTCCTCATCGAATTCAAGGGACTCCGGCAGGTCGAGCTCGGGAACGAACTCGCGGCGGGGCACCTCGATCTCCGCGCGGGCGGGGATGAGCTTGCCGATGATGACGTTCTCCTTGAGACCGACGAGCTTGTCGATTTTGCCCTCGACGGAGGCGTTCGTGAGCACGCGGGTCGTCTCCTGGAAGGAGGCGGCAGCGAGCCACGAGTTCGTGTTGAGCGACGCCTTGGTGACGCCGAGCAGCACCGGCTGGGCGGTGGCGGGGTCGCCACCCTCGGCCACGACGCGAGCGACGATTTCCTCGAACTCGCGCCGGTCGATGAGGTCGCCGGGGAGGAGGCCGGTGTCGCCGGGGTGGTCGACGCGTACGCGACGCAGCATCTGGCGGGTGATGACCTCGATGTGCTTGTCGTTGATGTTCACGCCCTGGGAGCGGTAGACCTTTTGCACCTCATCGACCATGTAGCGGCGAACGGCGTCGCGGCCCTGGATAGAGAGGATGTGCTGGGGGTTCTTCGCGCCCTCGGTGATCTGGGCGCCGGCGTCGATGGCTTCGCCGGAGCTGACCAGGAGACGTGCGGCGGCGGGGATGGCGTACTCGCGGTCCTCGCGGTCCTCGAAGACGACCTGGAGGGTCTTGCGACCCTTGGCCCGCACGATGCCGGGGATGCGGGAGAGCAGCTCGGTCGAGACCTCGGCGCTCTCGGCCGCGTCGTCGGCCTTCTTGTCTTCCTCGGGGACGGCGGCGAGGACGCTGCCCACGACAACGTGGTCGCCATCGGCGACCTGCGCCATGGCGCCGCCGGGAATCTCATACTCCTCGACGACGGTATCGACGTTGGAGACGCGCACGAGGCGCCGGCCGCCGTCTTCGAGTACCTCCACGACGCCGTCGATCTCGCTGATGATGGCCTCGCCCTTGGGGACGCGCGCCTCGAACAGCTCCTCGACGCGGGGAAGACCGCTGGTGATGTCGGTGGTGCCGGCGACGCCGCCGGTGTGGAAGGTACGCATGGTGAGCTGGGTGCCCGGCTCGCCGATGGACTGGGCGGCGATGATACCGACCGCCGTGCGGGTGCGGACAAGCTCCCCGCGGGCGAGGTCGCGGCCGTAGCAGAGCTGGCAGATGCCGCGCTCGGCCTCGCAGGACATCGGCGTGCGCACGTAGACGCGCGCCACCTCAGCCGCCTCAAGGCGGTCGGCGACGGCTTCGCTCAGCTCCTCGTTGCGGTCGACGATGATCTCGCCGGTGGCCTCGTTGGCGACGGGCGCGGCGGCGTAGCGGCCGACGATGCGGTCGCGGAAGTCCTCCATCGTCTCGCGCTCGTCGCGCTGCTCGATCCAGAGGCCGGTCGTCGTCTCACAGTCGTTGTCGCCGATGATGACGTCCTGGGAAACGTCGATCAGGCGGCGGGTGAGGTAACCGGAGTCGGCGGTACGGAGGGCCGTATCGGCCAGACCCTTGCGGGCGCCGTGGGTGGAGATGAAGTACTCCAGCACGGTGAGCCCCTCACGGAAGGAGGCGCGGATGGGCTCGGCGATGATCCGGCCGTGGGGGTCGGCCATGAGGCCGCGCATACCCGCCATCTGACGGATCTGGGTGATGTTGCCCTTGGTGCCAGAGCTGGCCATGTAGTTGAGCGAGCCGTACTCGGAGAGGTTCTCGGCGATGTCGGTCTCGATGCGGCGGGTCGTCTCGGTCCACACCTCGACGGCGCCCTGGTAGCGTTCATCCTCGGTGATGAGCCCCATCTGGTACTGCTCTTCGAGGTCGGCGACCTCCTGGTCGGCTTCCGCGATGAGCTCCTTCTTGTGGTGGGGCACGACGATCTCGTGGATGGCGATGGTGACGCCGCTCTGCGTGGCGAAACGGAAACCGACGTCCTTGATGCGGTCGACGACCTCGGCGGTCGCATCGCTGCCGAGCTCACGGTAGACGAGCGCGACGAGGCGCCGCAGCGCGGGCCGGTCCATGGTGTAGTTCTGGAAGGGCAGGTCCTCGGGGAGCACCTCGTTGAAGATGATGCGCCCGATGGTAGTCTCGAGGAGCCGCGGTTTGTCGAGGGCAACGGAGGGGCCGTCCGTGTCCTCGTTCTCGGTGCTGTCGGCAGCGGGGCGGTCGGTGCGCACCTTGATGGGCGCGCGCAGATCGACGGTGCCGAGGTCGTAGGCGAGCTTGGCCTCGTCGAAGGAGGAGTAGACGCCGCGGGCGGGAGCGCCGTTGGCCTCGACGAAGGCACCGCGGGCGCCTTCGTTGACCTCGGTCATGTAGTACGAGCCGAGGACCATGTCGAGGGTGGGAGTGACGGTGGGGTCGCCGCTGGCGGGCGAAAGCAGGTTCTTGGTGGACAGCAGGATCTGCTTCGCCTCGGCCACGGCCTCGCGGCTGAGGGGCACGTGCACGGCCATCTGGTCGCCGTCGAAGTCGGCGTTGAAGGCGGCGCAGACGAGCGGGTGAAGCTGGACCGCGGAGCCCTCGATGAGCACCGGCTGGAAGGCCTGGATGCCGAGGCGATGGAGCGTTGGGGCGCGGTTGAGCAGCACCGGGCGGTCGGTGATGACCTCATCAAGGACATCCCAGACCTCGGGGCGGGCGCGCTCGACGATGCGCTTGGCACTCTTGATGTTGTGGGCCAGGCCCTTGGCGACGAGCGAGTGCATGACGAAGGGCTTGAACAGCTCGAGCGCCATCTTCTTGGGCAGGCCGCACTGGTGCAGTTTGAGCTCGGGGCCGACCACGATGACGGAGCGGCCCGAGTAGTCGACGCGCTTACCGAGCAGGTTCTGGCGGAAACGCCCCTGCTTGCCCTTGAGCATGTCGCTGAGGCTCTTGAGCTTGTGGTTGCCGCTGCCGCTGACGGCGCGGCCGCGGCGGCCGTTGTCGACGAGGCTGTCGACGGCCTCCTGCAGCATGCGCTTCTCGTTACGGATGATGATCTCGGGAGCGCCGAGGTCGAGCAGCCGCTTCAGGCGGTTGTTGCGGTTGATGACGCGGCGGTAGAGATCGTTCAGGTCGCTGGTGGCGAAGCGGCCGCCGTCGAGCTGGACCATGGGGCGCAGCTCGGGCGGGAGCACGGGCAGGACCGCGAAGATCATCCAGTCGGGCTTGTTGCCTGACTCGATAAGGTCCTCGACGACCTGGAGGCGCTTGGTGGCCTTCTTGCGGCGCTGGCCGCTGGCGGTGGCGAGCTCGCCCTTGAGCTTGGCGCGCAGGACGTCAAGGTCGATCCGCTCGAGGACGCTGAGAACAGCCTCGGCGCCCATGGCCGCCTTGAAGACGTGCCCGAACATGTCGGAGAGCTCGCGGTAGCGGGTCTCGGTGAGGAGCTCGACGCGGTCGCCGCGGACGGGGTCGACGATGTCCTCGAGGTCGTTGAGGCGCTCCTGGAACTGCTCCTCGGTCTCGCGCCGGATCTCGGCGGCGCGCTCCTGGAGGGGGTTGAGCTCGTCAAAGATGCCAGCCTTGGCCTCTTCCATGGCGCCCTCGACAACGAGGCGCTCAGCCTGGACGAGCTTCTTCGTCTCCTTGTCGAAGGCGGTGAGCTTCTTGCGCCCCTCGCGCTCGAGCTTGTTGCGGGCGGTCTTGGTCATCTTGTCGCCGGTGGCGACGATGACCTCGCCCTGGAAGATGTAGTCGCGCTCGGTGAGCTCGCCGATGATCTCGTTGGCGGCCTCGACGTTGCGGGCAGCCTCGGCCTCGATAGCGTCGCGGGTGGCGCTGCGCTCCTCCTCGAGCCGGGCTATCTGCTCGTCACGCTTGGCCTCGAGCTCCTCCTGGGCGGCCTCGAGCTGCAGCTCGAGGCGCTCGCGCTCGGGATTGACTTCGGCGAGGCGGTCGTCGATGGCGCGAGCGAGCTCCTTCTGGAGGTTCTCGATCTCGAAATCGCGCGCGGTCTCGTCGACCTCGGTGATGAGGTACTGGGCAAAGTAGAGGACGCGCTCGAGGTTGCGGGGGGAGATATCGAGCAGGAGGCCGAGCTTGGAGGGCGTGCCCTTGACGAACCAGATGTGGCTGACGGGGCTGGCCAGCTCGACGTGGCCCATGCGCTCGCGGCGCACCTTGGCGCGCGCGACCTCAACGCCGCACTTGTCGCAGATGATGCCCTTGTAGCGGACGCGCTTGTACTTGCCGCAGTAGCACTCGAAGTCCTTGGTGGGACCGAAGATCTTCTCGCAGAAGAGGCCGTCTTTCTCCGGCTTCAGCGTGCGGTAGTTGATGGTCTCCGGCTTGGTGACCTCACCGTAGGACCAGGAGCGAATCTGGGAGGGGCTGGCGAGCCCGATGCGGACCTGGTTGAAGTCATTGACTTCGAGCATTGAAGAGATCCTCCGATTCGAATCCGGAAAGGTTGATGCCGAGCTCGGGCAGCTCTCCGGCTGTCTCCTCCGTGAAGGAGACGCTGCCCGAATCGTTTGACACGTCGATGGAAAGGCCGAGGCTCTGGAGCTCCTTGACGAGCACCTTGAAGGACTCGGGCACGCCCGGTTCGAGCACGTCCTCGCCCTTGACGATGGCCTCGTAGGTCTTGACGCGTCCGACGACGTCGTCGGACTTGACGGTGAGGAGCTCCTGGAGGATGTGGGCGGCGCCGTAGGCTTCGAGCGCCCAGACCTCCATCTCGCCGAAGCGCTGGCCGCCGAACTGCGCCTTGCCGCCCAGCGGCTGCTGGGTGATGAGCGAGTAGGGGCCGGTGCTGCGGGCGTGGATCTTGTCTTCCACGAGGTGGATGAGCTTGAGCATGTAGATGTAGCCGACGGTGACGGGCTGGTCGAAGGGCTCGCCCGTGCGTCCGTCGTAGAGGGTGGTCTTGCCGAAGAGGGGCGGCACGGCGCCGGTCTCGGTGAATACGCGCTGCGTCTCCTCCTCGAGGTCCTCAATGCTGGCGGACTTCTTCGGGCTGGCGCCGGCCTGCTTGAGCCAGATCTCGAGGCAGGCCCGCTTGGCGGCGCCCTTCTCGCGCTGCTCAAGGATGGGGCCGGCGTCGTAGCCGTGCTCGCTCAGCCACTCGGCGGCGACGGCCTCATCGAAGCCGTAGTCGCGCGGGTCGATGTAGTAGACGGCGCCGCTCTCGGCGGCCATCCAGGCGCGCGCCAGGGAGTCGTCGAGGTCGCCGTCGTCGGCGCCATCGAAGACGGGGGTGCTGGCGCGGAAACCGAGGGCCTTGGCGGCCCAGCCGAGGTGCGTCTCAAGCACCTGGCCGATATTCATGCGGCTGGGAACGCCGATGGGGTTGAGGATGATGTCGACGGGGGTGCCGTCGGGGAGGTAGGGCAGGTCCTCGCGGGGGAGGATGCGGCTGATGACGCCCTTGTTGCCGTGGCGCCCGGCCATCTTGTCGCCCTCGGCGATCTTGCGGCGCTGGGCGGTGCTGACGCGGACGAGCTTGTTGACCCCGGCGGGCAGGCCCTCGTGGTCCTCGCGGCTGAAGACGCGGACGTCGATGACCTTGCCGCGCTCGCCGTGGGGGAGGCGCAGGCTGGTGTCCTTCACCTCGCGGGCCTTCTCGCCAAAGATGGCGCGCAGGAGTTTCTCCTCGGCGGTCAGCTCGGTCTCACCCTTGGGCGTGATCTTGCCGACGAGGATGTCGCCCTCGCGAACCTCGGCGCCGATGCGGATGATGCCTTCCTCATCGAGGTTGGCGAGGGCTTCCTCGCCGACGTTGGGGATGTCGCGCGTGATCTCCTCGGCGCCGAGCTTGGTGTCGCGGGCCTCGATCTCGTGCTTCTCGATGTGGATGGACGTGAACTTGTCCTCGCGGACGAGGTTCTCGCTGATGATGATGGCGTCCTCGAAGTTGTAGCCCTCCCAGCTCATGAAGGCGCAGAGCACGTTCTGACCGAGGGCGAGCTCGCCACCCTGGGTGCTGGAGCTATCGACGAGGGGCTGGCCGGCGCGCACGCGCTCGCCGCGGAAGACGAGCGGTCGCTGGTTGAGGCAGGTGCCCTGGTTGGAGCGCTGGAACTTGATCATGGGGATGCGCTGGGTGCCGAGGCCCTTGTCGTCGTAGCGAATGATGACCTGTGTACCCGAGGCCTCCACGACCTCGCCATCGGCAGCAGCGACCAGGACGTGACCGCTATCGATGGCGGTGCGCCCCTCCATGCCCGTGCCCACGAGGGGCGCCTCGGGGCGGACGAGGGGGACGGCCTGGCGCTGCATGTTCGAGCCCATGAGGGCGCGGTTGGCATCGTCGTGCTCAAGGAAGGGGATGAGCGAGGCGGCGACGGAGACCATCTGCTTGGGGGAGACATCGAGGAAGTCGATCTCGTGCGGGGCAACGAGCTTGAACTCCTCGTTGACGCGCACCTCGACGCGCTCGTCGAGCACGCGGCCGTCCTCGCTGACGCGGGTGTTGGCCTGGCCGACCACGTAGCGGTCCTCTTCGTCGGCGGTGAGGTAGGTGACCTCGTTGGCGACGATGGCGTGGATGGGGACGCGCAGGCCCGCCTTCTTCAGTTTGGTAGCGGCGGCCTTGTCGACGACGGTACCGGCGGCGACGACGACGTTGCCGTCGACATCGGTGACGTCCTCGCGGACTTCCTGGCCCACGAGCCTGGGGTCGTCGGAGGCCACCTCACTGGTCACGCGGCGGTAGGGCGTCTCAATGAAGCCGAAGGCGTTGAGGCGGCCGTAGGTCGCAAGCGAGCCGATGAGGCCGATGTTGGGCCCTTCCGGGGTCTCGATGGGGCAGATGCGGCCGTAGTGGCTGTGATGCACGTCGCGCACATCGAAGCCGGCGCGGTCGCGGGAGAGGCCGCCGGGGCCGAGGGCGCTGAGGCGGCGCTTGTGGGTGAGCTCGGCGAGCGGGTTGGTCTGGTCCATGAACTGGGAGAGCTGGCTGCCGCCGAAGAACTCCTTCATGGCCGCCACCACGGGGCGGATGTTGATAAGGGCGCTGGGCGTCGCCTCGGCCGGGTCGGTGATGGTCATGCGCTCGCGCACGACGCGCTCCATGCGCACGAGGCCGATGCGGAACTGCTGCTGGATGAGCTCGCCCACCGCACGCACGCGGCGGTTGCCGAGGTGGTCAATGTCATCGGTGCCGCTGCGGTTGAGGTTGACGTTGATCAGCTCGCGAGTGAGCTCGATCAGGTCGTCGGGGCGCAGCCAGCGCTGCTCGACCTCCGCAGGGAGGGCGAGGCGCTTGTTCAGCTTGTGCCGGCCCACGCGGCCGAGGTCGTAACGGCGGGGGTTGAAGAAGAGCTGGTTGACCAGGGCGCGGGCGTTCTCGTGGGTGGGAGGGTCGCCGGGGCGGATCTTGCGGTAGAGCTCGAGGAGGGCCTCGTGCTTGTTCACGCAGGGGTCGTTGTTGCGGCCGCCCTCGCGGCGGCCGAGGGTGGCGGTGAGGTAGGAGAGGTCCCCCTCGATATCGACTTCCTTGAAGAAGGCGAGGACGCGGTCATCAGTGCCGAGCACCTTCTCGCATTCGCGGCGGGCGGCATCGCGGGCCTTCTCGGCGGCGGCGGTGCCTTCCTCGTCGAGGCGCTTCTGGGCGGCGAAGTACTTGGCGAACGCGGGGTTGTCGTGGTCGCCGGGGAGGAGGCCGGGCTCATCGATTGTGCGGATGAGCACGGAGACGGGCAGCTTGCGCTTGCGGTCGATCTTGACGCTGAGGATGCGCTTGGCGGAGGTTTCGAACTCAAGCCAGGCGCCGCGACTGGGGATGAGCTTGGCGTTGGCCATGCGCTGGCCGCTCTGGGCGTCCGTGTCGACGGTGTAGTAGACGCCGGGGGAGCGCACGAGCTGGCTGACGACGACGCGCTCGGCGCCGTTGATGATGAAGGTGCCGCGGTCGGTCATCAGGGGGAAGTCGCCGAAGAAGAGGCGCTGTTCCTTGATCTCGCCCGAGTCCTTGATGCGCAGCTCGACATCGACGAAGAGGGGCGCGGAGAAGGTCATGTCGCGTTCGCGGCATTCCTCCTGGTTGTGCTTGGGCTCGCGGAACTCGTACTCGCCAAAGATGAGGTCCATCTTGGTGCTGGTGAAGTCCTGGATCGGCGAGAGCTCATCGAGCAGCTCGCGGAGGCCCTCACGCTTGAACCAGTCGAAGGAATCGAGCTGGAGCTTGATGAGGCTGGGGATCTCAAGCACGTTGGAGATGGTGCTAAACGACTGGACGGCGAGGGGGGCGCGCTCGCCCTCCCGCGTCCCATTAAGTGTCGCGGTCATGTACTGGCGACTCCTTCAGTCCATGGGTTCTGAATGGCACAGTTCGGCAAGGTCACGGTTCGGGGGTTCTGCGCGATGGCACAGCACGCCAGATTGAGAGTACGCAAAGCACCCCCCGCTGTCAACAGCTGGGGCCACGAAAACCTGGGGTTTTCGTGGCCTGGCTGAGAGGCCGGGCTAGCCGACGGCCGCGGGGGAGGGGACAGGCTTGATCATGAGCCCATCACCGTCCGGATCACGGTCGATCAGGAGGCGATCGCCGGTGCCGAACTCCCCGCCCAGGAGCATCTCGCTGATCCTGTCCTCGATGTTGTCCTGGATGACGCGGCGCAGCGGCCGGGCGCCGAACACCTGGTCGTAGCCCTTCTCGCCGAGCCAGTCCTTGGCGGCTTCGGTAACGTCGAAGGTGACGGCGCGGAGGGTAAGGCGGCGTTCGACCTGCGACAGTTCGAGGTCGACGATCTTGCGGATGTGGTCGGGCGTGAGGGCATGGAACACGACCGTGCTATCGACGCGGTTGAGGAACTCCGGCTTGAAGACGTTCTTCAGCTCGCTGAGCACCTTGTCCTTCATGCGCTTGTAGCGGTCCTCGTGGGTCTGGACCTCATCGTGGGTGATGGAGAAGCCGAGGTTGGAGTCGCGCTTGATGAGATCGGAGCCCACGTTCGAGGTCATGATGATGATGGTGTTGCGGAAGTCGACCTTGCGCCCCTTGGCATCGGCGAGGCGACCCTCATCGAAGATCTGGAGGAGGAGGTTGAAGACGTCCGGGTGCGCCTTCTCGATTTCGTCGAGCAGGATGAGGCAGTAAGGCCTGCGGCGCACGGTATCGGTGAGCTGCCCGCCGTCGTCGTAGCCGACGTAGCCGGGAGGCGCCCCGATGAGGCGGGCGACGGTGTGCCGTTCGCTGAACTCGCTCATGTCGAGCCTGATCATGTTGTCCTGGGAGTCGAACATGAACTCGGCGAGCTGCTGGGCGAGGTAGGTCTTGCCGACGCCTGTGGGTCCGAGGAAGAGGAAGACGCCGATGGGCCGGCGCGGATCCTTCAGCCCGGCGCGGGCACGGCGCACGGAGCGGGCAATCGACTCGATGGCCTCGTCCTGGCCGATAACCTTGGTACGGAGGGCGCCTTCCATCTTCAGGAGGCGGGCGCTTTCTTCGCTCGCGATCTGGGCGGCGGGAATGCCGGTCCACATGGCGACGACCTCGGCGATGTCTTCTTCGCTGACGAGCGGGGTGGCGACGCCGCCGGTGCCCTCACTCCACTCACCCATCTCATTGATCTTGATCTCAAGCTTCTGCTCGCGATCGGTGAGCTCGGAGGCGTACTCGAGTTGCTGGGCCTCGGTGGCCTGATCGCGCTCCTTGCGGAGACTCTCAAGGCCCTTCAGCGCCTCCTGCATGGAGGGGGGCGTAGCGGCGCGGCGGATGCGCACGCGGCTTGAGGCCTCGTCGATGAGGTCAATGGCCTTGTCGGGGAGGAAACGTTCGGTCACGTAGCGGTCGGACATGCGGGCGGCAGCGGCAAGCGCGTCGTCGCTGATCTTGAGGTTGTGGTGATCCTCGTAGCGCACGCGGATTCCCCGAAGGATCTCGACGGTCTCCTCGACGGTTGGTTCGTCGACGACGATGGGCTGGAAGCGGCGCTCGAGGGCGGCATCGCGCTCGATGTGCTTGCGGTACTCGTCGAGGGTGGTGGCGCCGATGCACTGGAGCTCACCGCGGGCGAGGGCGGGCTTGAGGATGTTGGCGGCATCGACGGCGCCTTCGGCGGCGCCGGCGCCGACGAGCATGTGGAGCTCATCGACGAAGAGGATGCAGTTGCCGGCGGTCTTTATCTCCTCGATGACCTTCTTGAGACGCTCCTCGAACTCTCCGCGGTACTTGGTGCCGGCCACGAGCGAGCCGATGTCAAGGGTCAGGAGGCGCCTCTCGGCGAGGGTCTCTGGGACGTCGCCGCTGCTGATGCGCTGGGCGAGGAGCTCGGCGATGGCGGTCTTGCCGACGCCGGGCTCGCCGATGAGCACGGGGTTGTTCTTGGTGCGGCGGGAGAGGATCTGGACGACGCGCTCAAGCTCGGTGGAGCGCCCGATGACGGGATCGAGCTGGCCCGAGCTGGCGGCGGCGGTGAGCTCGATGCCGAGCTGATCCACGGTGGGGGTGCGACTCGCCTGGCGGGTTCCGCCGGCGGCCGTACCGGCGGCCTGGGGGGAGGATTGGCTGAGGATACGGGTCGTCTCGGCGCGGACGCGCTCGATGTTGACGCCGAGGCTCTCGAGGACACCCGCGGCGATGCCTTCACCCTCGCGCACGAGGCCGAGGAGCAGGTGCTCGGTGCCGATGTAGCTGTGGCCGAGGCGGCGGGCCTCGTCGACGGCAAGCTCGATGACCTTCTTGGCGCGCGGGGTGAGGCCGATCTCGCCGAGCACGGTGCGATCGCCGCGGCCGATGATGAACTCGACGGCGGAGCGGACCTTGTTCAGCTCGACGCCAAGGTTGGAAAGCACCTTGGCGGCGACGCCATCGCCCTCGCGCACGAGGCCGAGGAGGATGTGCTCAGTGCCGATGTAGTTGTGGTTGAAGCGGTGGGCCTCTTCCTGGGCGAGGGTTAGCACACGCCGGGCACGTTCGGTGAACTTGTCGAATCGGTCGGCCATTGCGTTCCCTCCTGGCTAGTCCCCGGCCCTGGTGGCAGCGCCACCTTCGCCGGATGCCGTGACTGCTTCCCCGGGGGCTTGCGCCTCCGAGGAACTCTCGCTTACCGCTTCCTCGGTCTGATCCTCGCTGGCGGCGGGGGCCTCCTCGGCGCTGGCCTCCTCGCTGGCGGCGGGGGCTTCCTCGACAGCGGCCTCGGGGGAGGCGTCCTCGCTGGCGGCGGGGGCTTCCTCGGCACTGGCCTCGGGGGCAGCGTCCTCGCTCGCAGCGGGAGCTTCCTCGACAGCGGCCGGGGCTTCTGCCTCGGCAGCGGCCTCGGGGGCGGCATCCTCGCTGGCGGCGGGAGCTTCCTCGACAGCGGCCTCGGGGGAGGCATCCTCGCTGGCGGCGGGGGCTTCCTCCGCAGCAACGGCGGCAGTCTCTTCGCCGTCGGCGGGAGTGGCCTCCGCCTCTCCATCAAGGGTCAGGGCGCGGCCGGACTCGGCGTTCTCGAGCGCCTGGGCGAAGGCGTGCGCGAAGGCCGAGACGGGCTCGGGGTCGTTGGCGACGGCCTGCTCGACGGTCTCCTGCGCGGTGCGCGGGCGGGAGGGCGACTGGGAGGAGTCGCGCTTGTCCAACCCGAACTCCTCGCGAACATCGTCGGGCCAATCGATGACGGAGCCGTTGCGGTCGAAGCCGAAGCCCATCGCTTCGGCGTCGTTGCGCGCCTGGCGGAGGCTGAGGCCGAGGCGGTGGCGGTCCTTCTCGATACGTACGAGCTTGACCGGCACGACGTTGCCTTCTTCCAGGACCTCGCGGGGGTGCTGGATGCGGCGATTCGTGATCTCGGAGATGTGGATGAGGCCCTCGATCGGTCCGTCGAGGCGGACGAAGGCGCCGAAGGGCATGAGCTTCGTCACCCTGCCGATGAGCACCTGGCCGATGACGAAACGGTCGACGGCGCTGTCCCACTCCTCGGGGTGGGCGCGCTTGAGCGAGAGCGAAATCTTGCGGGCCTCGCGGTCGACGCGGAGGACGTAGGCCTTGACCTCATCGCCAATGGTGAAGAGGTCCTTCGCCTTCTTGCCGCGTTCCCAGGTGAGCTCGGTGAGGTGGGCGAGGCCGTCGGCGCCGCCGAGGTCGACGAAGACGCCGAAATCGGTGATGGAGGAGATGCGGCCCTCGCGAATCTCGCCTTCCTGGAGCTCCTGGATGATCCGCTCCTTCTGCTCGCGGCGCCATTCCGTCATGGCGGCGCGCTCGGAGAGGATGGCGCGGTTCTTGCGGCGGTTGAGCTCGATGACCTTGAGGCGCACTTCCTTGCCAACGAGTGTGGCGAGGGCGCTGGCGGCATCGGGGTTGTCGCGCCGGATGCTGTCGATCTGGGAGAGGGGGATGAAGGCGTTGACGCCCTCGACGTTGGCGAGCACGCCGCCGCGGTTATGGCCGACGATCTCGGCGGAGAATATCTCGCCGGACTCGAGGCGGCCGGCCAGGATCTCCCAGCCTTCCTCGCCGCGGGCGCGGTCGAGGGAGACGATGCCGTGACCCTCGGAGCTCATCGGCTGAAGGACCATCACGCGGACGGTGTCGCCGGCCTTCAGGCGGCTCTGGCCCTCGACGCCCATAGAGAGCATCTCGCTCTGGGGGATGACGGCCTCCGTCTTGGTGCCGACATCGACGATGACGCCGTCGGGCGAGGCGCCCATGACGACGCCGCTGATGATCTCGCCGCGGCGGAGGCTGCCCGGCTGGGCAGCTTCGGTTTCGAGAAGGGCGGCCATGTCCATCTCGGCGCTCGGCTCGGGCCGGGCGGTTTCGGCGGGCGCCGGCGGGGCCGGTTGGGCAGTTGCTGCGGGGGGCTCGGGAGTGGTTTCAGGGGTGGCTGGCGGGTCGGCGACAACCGCGGGGGCGGGAGAGTCGCCGGTGGTGGCCTCGGGGGCCTGTTCGTCGGTGGACACGTGTGGGCTCCGTTTGACCGCGTTGCCCGTCTGATGATGAGGCGAGAGGACGGCCGCTGATGTGGTCTCGATTGTAGCAGCGCCTCGATCTTGGTGCGAAACGCAGATGCTTAACGAAGCCGCAGAGGGGCAAGCGGGTCAGGGGGATTGAGAGACCCGGCGGCGGCCTATTTTCCCACCCAGTTACCCGGGCAGTATCGTCGGCGCTGAGGCGTTTCACTTCCGTGTTCGGGATGGGAACGGGTGGGGCCACCTCGCTCTAGCCACCAGAGCATTCAGTATCGAGGGGGAGGCGGGGAGGCGCAAGGGCCGGGGGGAAAGGGCCGGTTCTATCCAACCCTGCCACCACAAGAGGCGCGGTTACCTGGCTGCTACCTCGGCCTGGTGTTTCTCCTGGAAGGCAGGGATCTCGTCAAGCGTTCGGCTGACGGTGCTCCACGTGCAGGCGATGCAGAGGCCTGCCACCTGCCCTTCAGCGGGTTGAAAGCCCAAAACCAGATGCTGCCTGGGATCATCGGGACCGAGAACCGCTGCCGCCACCTTGCTCAGCTTCTCGTCGACTCGGTGAACCGCACCTTTGACGGCTTCATACCCTTCCCGAATCTCGGAAGCGAGGTCGCCGAGGCCGCCGGCGATCATCTCCGCCTGCAGGGGGTCCATACCGCCTTTGCGGCTGAGCCCGGTTCGGAAGTCGCGTTCGTCGAAGCGCCGGATTGCCATGCCCGCCAGTATGCGCTTGTTAACGGCAATGTCAATAGGCCGGAACGTTTGTCGTTGCCGTTATGGAGCGTTGGGCGGCAAACCAGAGCCCCGCTGGTCTAGATGTCGATGGCGACGCCGAGGGCAGCCCCGATGCCGTAGGTAACGCCGGCCGCCGCGAGTCCCAGGGCGAGCTGGCGTCCGCCTGAGTAGAGGGCGGAGCGGCCCGTCCAGAGCGTGACGGCGGCCCCGAGGACGAACAGACCAACGGCGCCCAGCCCAAGGCTGAGGCCGATGGCGAGCCCGCCATCGGCGAAGAACCAGGGGAAGGCGGGGAGAAGCGCTCCCACGGCGAAGAGCAGAAACGAGGTAACAGCAGCGACCGAAGCGCTGGCGGCGCTGTCTTCGGACATGCCGAGCTCCTCGCGCACGAGGGTATCGAGGGCGGTCTCGCTGTTCTGGAAGACGCGGTCGGCAGTGATGCGGGCGGCCTCTTCGGAGAGCCCCTTCGCCTGGTAGATGAGGACGAGCTCGGCACGCTCCTCCTCGGGGTTCATTTCCAACTCCTCGCGCTCGATCTCGACCTGACGGTCGAAGGCCTCGCGGCTGCTGCGAACGCTGATCCACTCACCGAAGGCCATGCTGAAGGCGCCCGCAAGGAGCCCGGCGATGCCGGCCAGGGCAACCACCTCGCGGCCGGGATCGGCGCCGGCGAAACCCATGACAAGGCTGAGGTTGGAGACGAGACCATCGTTGGCGCCGAGGACGGCGGCGCGGAGGGCGTTGCCGGAGGCGCTGCGGTGACGGCCCTCGAGGCGGGCGACGTCGACGCTCTCGCCGGGCTGGCGGCCAAGCTCCTGGAAGAGGCGCGCGTGCGAGCGCTCGGAGCCGGGGAGCCCCTCGGCAATGGCCTCGGGCTGGTCGTCGTACATGGTGACGGCGTTCAGCTCCATGCGCTCGACGATGGGAGTGACGAAGCCGGTCCCGAAGCGGCGGGCGAGCCAGCCGAGGACCCGCACCTGCATGCTGGGCCGGAAGCTGGGGATGTCCGCGCCGGCCTCGCGCAGCTTCTCCTGCCAGAGCTCGATGTGGCGCTTCTCGCTCTCGGCGAGGCGTTCGAACACCTTCTTCAGGTTGGGGTCATCCTCGGCATCCGCGAGGAGCAAGTAGAGACCCTGGCCGTCAACCTCCTCCTGGAGGTTGTTGCGGTAGCGGCGGACGTCGGCGGGGGTGAGGGGTGAAGAGGGGTCGGGTGTCACTGGTTCAGTGTAGGGGGAGGGGGAGGGGCGGGGCGAGGCGGAAGGGTGGGCACCGCTTCGATGGCGTTTACCCACTCGAGGGGGAGGCCGTGCTCGCGCGCGCCTTCGAGCAGGATCGCCTGGTAGCCGTCGGTTGTCGGGCCTTCCTCGCCGGGATTGCAGATGACGTAGGCGAAGACCTCGACGGTCTGGCCCTGCTCGGATTCGACCCGCACGGTCTCGCGGCGGTACTGGCCGCGGGCGACGCCCTCGTAGCGGTCGAGGGCGTCGGCGTGGTCCCCTGTGACCTGCCAGAGGACGCCCCAGACATCGGAGCCGGGGGTCGGGAGGACGTCGGCAACGAGGCCGCCGCGGCGGTTGCTCCAGGCGTCGAAGGCGAGGCGGTAGCCGGGGAGGCGGGCGATGCCGAGACAGACGGCTCCGGGGCAGCGGTCGGCCATCTGGGAGGAGGCCATGTTGGAGCCGTAGGCGAAGTAGGGCGGGAGGGGCACGCTCAGACGCCGGAAACGGTCATCTCGGCGATACGGACCGTGGGAGCGGCGGTTGAGCCGAACCAGGTGAGGTCGCTGCCGACGGCGTCGACGGCGGCGAGCATCGAGGCGGCGTCGCCGGAGATGTTGGCCTCGGCGACGGGGTAGGCAATAGCGCCGTTCTCGATCCAGAAGCCGTTGGCGCCGCGGGAGTAGTCGCCAGTGGTGGGGTTGAAGCCGAAGCCCATGAGGGCGGTCACGAGCAGGCCCTCCTGCGTATCCGCAACGATGTCCTCGGCGGCGGTTTCGCCGGGCTCGAAGATGAGGTTGGCGGGGCCGGGCTCGGGGAGGGAGGCGACACCACGCTGGGCGCTGCCGGTGGTGCGGGCATCCATGCGACGGGCGGTGTAGCAGTCGAAGAGGAAACCCTCGAAGCGCCCTTCTTCGAAGAGGACGTTACGGCGGGCGGACACGCCTTCGCCGTCGAAGGGGCGGGAGCCGGCGCGGGTGGGCTGGGTGGGGTCGTCGACGATGGTGACGAGGGGGGAGCCGACGGCCTCGCCGGTCCGCCCCGCGAGGAAGGTTGCGCCGCGGTAGAGGGCGCCTCCGGTGGCGCAGCCGGCAACGTCGCCGGCGAGGCGGGCCGCCATCATCGGTTCGAGGATGACGGGAACGCGCTTCGTCTCGGTCTTGCGGGCGCCCAGCTGGTCGACCGCGCGCTGGGCGGCGATGCGGCCGAGGGTCTCGGGGTCCAGGAGGCTGCGAAGGTTGCGCTCGGCGCTGAACCACCAGGCGTTGCGTTTCTTGCCGTCCTCGTCGTCGGCGAGGGCCTCGGTGGAGAGCGAAATGGAGGTGGCGGGGTAGCCGGCGGCGAACCCGCGCGAGTTGGCGAGGGCGACCTCGCCGGTGCGGGTGGAGAGGCTGGCCCCCTCGGAGTTGGTGATGCGCGGGTCGAAACCGAGGGCGGCGGCTTCGCAGGAGCGGGCCATGTCGATGCGGTCGTCGAGGGGCAGGCTCTCGATGCGCTCGTCGTAGAGCTGGAGCGAGTCGGCTGTGCCCGGAGCGAGCATCTCGGGCTCGGGGAGGCCGGCGTACTCGTCGGGGGCGGAGATGCGGGCGAGCTCGACGGTCTCGGCGATGAACTGCTCGAAGGCGGCGGGCGTGAAGTCGGAGGTCGAGCAGACGGCGGTGCGGCCGCCGGTGATGACGCGCAGACCGAGGGAGTGGGAGCTGGCCTCAATCAGCTTCTCGATTTCCCCCAGGCGGATGGAAACCGTGGACTCGGTGTGAGCGGTGGCGAAGGAATCGCACTGCTCGGCGCCGCGAGCGGAGGCGAGCTCGACGGCGCGGGTCGCGAGTTCGAGTGGGGTCGCCTCAGCCAAGCTGGGTGCCTCCCACGGTCATGGCGGAGACGAGGACGGTAGGGAGGCCGACGCCGACGGGTACGGACTGGCCCTCCTTGCCGCAGGTCCAGCGGCCATCGGAGAGGGCGTAGTCGTTGGCGACCATGCTCACGCGGGAGAGGGCCTCGGGGCCGTTTCCGATGAGGTTCGTCGTGCGCAGGGGCCTGGTGATCTGGCCCTTCTCGATGAGGTAGGCCTCGGTGGTGGAGAAGACGAAGTCGCCATTGGAGATGTTGACCTGGCCGCCGGAGAAGGCGACGCAGAAGATGCCCCGCTCGACGCTGCCGATGACCTCGTCGGGGGTGGAGGGGCCGGGGAGCATGTAGGTGTTCGTCATGCGCGGCATGATCGGGTGCTTGAAGGACTGGCGGCGGCCCGAGCCGGTGGGTTCGGTCCCGAAGTGGCGGGCGCTGATCTCGTCGTGCAGGTAGCCACGGAGGATGCCGCCCTCGATGAGGGTGTTCCGCTTCGTGGGGTTGCCCTCGTCGTCGACGTTAATGGAGCCGCGGGACTGCTCGATGGTGGCGTCGTCGATGACGGTGACGAGGTCGCTGGCAACGGAGTGGCCGATGCGGTCGGTGTAGTTGCTGGTGCCCTTGCGGTTGAAGTCGGCCTCGAGACCGTGACCGATGGCCTCGTGCAGGAGGATGCCGCTGTCGCCGGCGGCGAGGACGACGGGTACCTCGCCCGCGGGAGCGTCGACAGCATCCTGCAGGAGGACGGCCTGGCGGGCGGCCTCGCGGGCGGTGTCCTCGGGGGTGACGTTGTCGAAGTACTCCACGCCGAGGCGGCCTCCGCCACCGGTACGGGCGGTCTGGCGGTTCTCGTCGCGCTGGGAGAGGGCCATCACGTTGAAGCGCATGAGGGGCTGGACATCGCCGACGATCTGGCCATCGCTGCGGGCGACGAGGACGACCTTGCGCTCGTCGGCGATGCTGGCGTCGACGCGTGCGATGCTGGGGTCGTAGTCGCGGGCGGCCCGGTCGGCGCGCTCAAGGAGGGCGACCTTGGCGGCGGCGGGCTCATCGCTGAGGAGAGCGTCCTCGCCGTAGTAGCTCTCGGCGGCGCCGACGGGGGTGGTGTCGATGGCGGTGGGGCGGTCCCCGCCCTCGCCAATGCGGGCGGCGGTGCCGGCAGCGAGGCGCATCGCTTCGGGGTCGAGGGACTCAGTGTAGGCGTAGCCGATGCTGTCGCCCTTCACCACGCGGATGCCGACGCCCTGCTCGACGCTGCGGGCGGCGGACTTGATCTGCTGGTCCTCGAGACTGATGGCGCCGTTGGTGCGGTGCTCGAAGAAGAGCTCGGCGAAGTCGCCGCCCTGGGCGAGGGCATCGGAGAGGATGGAGGCGATACGGGCGGAGTCGATGCCGTACCGCTCGGCGAAGAATTCCCGGGCTTCCAGGGAGGTGTCGGACATGGCGGCAATGGTAGCGCACGCCCCGCGGCAGGCGCGAAGCACGATCACGAAAGGGTCGCGGTGATTTCCGGTACCCTCCCCGGCATGGAAGCGCTGGAAGCCTTCCTGCAGCCCGGGCGGCGGGCGCTGGCCGCGGACGGAACGCTCCTTCCGCGGGGCGAGCAGCACGCCGGGCTGCTGGGTGGGGCGCTGCTGGTGGTGGACCTGGAGATGAGCGGTCCCCACCCGCGTGAACACGAGGTGATCGACATCGGCGGCGTGCTCGCCGATGTGGGCGCGGGGTTCCCGGAGCAGGGATCGTGGGGGGCACGGGTGCGGCCGCTGCACATCGGCACGGCGCAGACGGGAGCGTTGAAGGTCGCCGGGTACTCGGCGCGGAAGTGGCGGGACGCGGCCCCGCTGGAGGAAGCATTCGCGCGAGTGGTTGAACTGGGGCAGGGGGCGGCGCTCGCGGGCTGGGGCATCACCAGCGACATGGCGTTCCTGGCGGAGACCGCGCGGCGCACGGAGACGCCGTGGCCGTTCGCGGACGTGGCCCTCGACGTGCAGCTCATCGCGAGGAAGCTGCTGGGAAGGAACGAGGTGGACCGCTTCAACCTGGGGCACGTGGCGGACCGGCTCGGAATCGGACGGCTGGGGGAGCACACGGCGCTGGCGGATGCCTACGCCACCTACGACGTGCTGGTGAAGCTGGCGGAGCGCGCCGGACTGGGCGGCAACGGCGGCGGTCCTTGACATTGCCCACTCTGACGCTAACGATCGGGGCCACGTTCTCGGGGCGAGGTGAAAATCCTCACCGGCGGTGAAAGCCCGCGACTCCGCTTCGGCGGATTGACCCGGTGGAATTCCGGGGCCGACGGTCAAAGTCCGGATGGGAGAGAACGACCGAGCGGGCCGCCTCTGGGCGGCGAACCGCTGGTATCGCCTTTCCCGTCGTCCCTGGCGCGTTAGCAGCATGTGCGCGAGGCGGGAAAATGTTCACCGGCATCATCGAAGAGCTCGGCACGGTCCTCGAAAGCGGCGAAGGGCGGCTGCTCATCCGCGCACCCCTGGTCGTGGGCGATTCCGCCCTCGGGGATTCCATCGCCATCAACGGCGTCGATCTAACCGTGGCGGAGATGGAGGACGACACCTTCTTCGCGAATGTGATGCCCGAGACCTACCGGCGCTCGGCGCTCCGCGACCTCCGTCCTGGCGACCGCGTCAACCTCGAACGGAGCGTGCGTCCGGACGACCGGCTGAGCGGGCACATCGTGCGGGGCGTGACCGAGGGGGTGGGAGAGATCACCGGAATCGCCCCAGAAGGGGAGGCGCTCATCGTGCGCGTCGCTGCACCCGCGGAGTTGCTGCGCTACACGGTGGTGAAGGGGCCGGTCTGCATCGACGGCGTGAGCCTCACGATCACCGGGAAGGACGAGTCGGCTCTGTTCGTCTCGCTGGTGCAGTACACGCAGGAGCACACGAACCTCGTGAACCGCGGGGTCGGGGCGAAGGTGAACCTGGAGACGGACATCCTCGCGCGCTACGTGGAGCAGTTCGTGGCGGAGCGGGAGGCCGCAGGAGAGCCGGCATGACGGAAGTACGGGATCCGGTTTCGATCAGCGTCGAAGAGGCGATCGAGGAGTACCGGCAAGGCAAGTTCGTCATCATCGCCGACGACGAGGACCGCGAGAACGAGGGCGACCTGACGATCGCGGCGGAGTGCGTGACGCCGGAGACGATCAACTTCATGGCGCGGTACGCGCGGGGGCTGATCTGCATCGCACTGGCGGCGGATCGGGTGGACGAGTTGCGGCTGCCGATGATGGTGGAGGAGCACACAAACGACTCGCCTTTCGGCACGCCCTTCACAGTCTCAGTGGAGGCGCGGACGGGGGTCTCGACCGGGATCAGCGCGGCCGACCGGGCACGGACGGTGCAGGTGCTGCTCGACCCGGAGACGCGTCCCGAGGACCTGGTGCGACCCGGCCACATGTTCCCGCTGCGCGCACACGAGGGGGGCGTGCTCGTGCGGGCCGGGCAGACGGAGGCGAGCGTCGACCTCTGCCGGCTGGCGGGGATGCGTCCGGCGGCGGGGATCTGCGAGATCATGAAGGGTGACGGGGAGATGGCGCGGATGCCGGAGCTGAAGCGCTTCGCCCGGCGCCACGGCCTCAAGATCCTGACGACGAACGACATCATCAAGTACCGGCTGAAAACGGAGCGACTGGTGCGGCGCGTGGCGGAGACGCATCTGCCGACGCCCATGGGCGAGATGTCGATCGTGGCCTACCAGGCGAAGTACGCGAGCGAGGAGGAAGTGGCGGTCGTCAAGGGCGAGGTCAACCCGGACGAGCCGGTGCTGGTGCGGGTCCACGACCAGTGTTTCACGGGCGATGTGCTGCATTCGATGCGCTGCGACTGCGGCGAACAGAAGGACCTGGCGCTGAAGCTGATCGGCGAGCAGGGGGGCGTGTTCCTCTACCTGCGGCAGGAGGGGCGGGGCATCGGGCTGCACAACAAGCTGCGCGCCTACCGCCTGCAAGACGACGGGCTCGACACGGTCGATGCGAACCTGGCGCTGGGGTTCCCGGCGGACGGGCGCGACTACGGGATCGCGATGCAGATCCTGCTCGACCTTGGAGTGCGCAAGCTGCGACTCCTGACGAACAACCCGGACAAGCTGGCGGGGCTCGAGGGGTACGGCCTCGAGATCGTGGAGCGCGTGCCGCTTGAGATCGCCCCAAACAAGTTCAACATCGACTACCTGGAGACGAAGCGGCGGCGGATGGGGCACCTGCTCGAGCAACTCGATGGCGAGCCGGAGGAGCGGGGGTGAAGGAGATCGGAGCCGACAGCGACGGCGAGGGACTGCGCGTCTGCATCGTGGTGGCGCAGTGGAACGCGTTCGTGACGCACAAGCTGCTGGACGGCGCGAAGTCGGGCCTGGGGGAGCGCGGGGTGGGGGCGGACGACATCACGGTGGCGTGGGTGCCGGGCTCGTTCGAGGTGCCGGCGGCGACGCGCTGGGCGGCCGAGTCGGGGCGGTTCGATGCGGTCATCGCCATCGGGGCGGTGATCAAGGGCGAGACCGATCACTACGAACACATCGCCGGGCAGGCGGCGGCGGGGATCATGGAGACATCGCAGGAGACGGGCGTGCCGGTCGCATTCGGGGTGTTGACCTGCGACACCCCGGAACAGGCGCTCGATCGCGCGGGCGGCGGGCAGGGGAACAAGGGCGATGAGGCGGCGGAGGCGGCCATCCAGATGGCGCGGCTGCGAGCGCAGCTGGCCTAGCGCTGGGCGAGGTAAATCTCAGCGGCCCAGCCATTGACCTCGGGAGCGGCTATCAGCCACCAGCTGAGGTTGCCCTGCTCCACGGGACCCTCCAGCACGGTCACGTTCGTGCCGTCCGCGAGGCAATCGAGGATCTGGGCCTCGATGTCGGCCTCGGCGCGGATGTTGAGGCAGCTATCGGTTCCGGCCACAACAGCGGAGTCGCCGGGACTGAAGCGGGCCGCGGGCTGGGCGACCGTAGGCGCAGGCGTGGGGGTCGGTTGCGGGGTGGCGGGAGCTGTCGTGGCGGTGGGGGCGGGCGTGGTGGGGGCGGCAGTGGCGGTGGCCGGGACCGCGGTCGCGGGGGCGGCTGGCTGGTCGCCGCCGCCGTTGTCGCGGAAGTAGTCGATGCCCCAGACGATGCCGAACGCGATCGCGGCCGCGATGGCGAAACCGAAGGGCACGTACCAGAAACGGGTCAGGCCAGAGGGCGAGCGCGAAGCCCGAGCATCGAGGTCCAGGGAACCGATGTTGCGGGGACGGCCTACTGCCCGGCGCTCGGGCAGGGGCTCGGAGACCGGGGGTGGCGGGGCAGCCGGAGGCGGAGCGGGCGGCGTCCTCGGGGCGGGCGGGGGGCCGGCGGACGCGGGCGGGGGCACGCCCCCGAAGGTGCGGGGAAGGGGCTGGCCCTCGTGCTCATCGGGGGTCGCGCAGCCATTGGCCTCTATCCAGCAGGCAGGGTGGTGAACCGCCTGGCAGCCGGAGCACTGCAGGACGGGTTCGCCCGCGAAGAAGGCGACTCCGCAGACGGGGCAGAGGCGGTGCGAGGGCTGGGTCAAGAACGGCCTCCTGCCTCGCAGTATCGAGCGGGCGGTGACGTCCGGCAAGGCGTGCGCTGGGCGGCGCCGTCAACGTCCGGGTAGGCTCGTGCCGCCGGGGCAGTGACATGGAGCACCGGCCGGTCGTGGTTCACCGGGAGGGGCGATGAGTGCGAGGCGAAGGCCAACAGTAGGGGTCGCGATCGTGTTGCGGGACGACGCGGGGCGGGTGCTGCTGGGGAAGCGGGCGGTGGGCTGGGGAGCCGGGGAGTGGTGCATCCCCTGCGGTTCGCTGGAGTGGGGGGAGGACGTGCGCGCGGCGGCGGAGCGGGAACTGCTCGAAGAGACCGGGATCAGGGCGCGGGCGGGGAAGGTGGTGGCGGTGCACTCCAACTTCCACGACCCGGAGCGGCTGACCGTCGGGATCTGGTTCGCGGGCGAGGATGCCCAGGGAGAGCCGGTTCCCGCCGACGGGGAACTGAGCGAGATTGGCTATTTCGACCCGGCGGAACCGCCACCGCTCGCCTTCCCCACGGACGCGCTCGTGCTGGCGCAGCTCGCGGAGGAAGGGGCCGGTTAGCGGACGGGGCCGAAGCGGGCCGGGGGCCAGTAGCGCCAGAACACGCGCCCGGTGATGTCGCCGGGATGGACCGGGCCGAAGGTGCGGCTGTCGGTGCTCTGCTGGGAATTGTCGCCAAGGAGCACGACGCCATCCGCTCCGTCCGGGCCAGCGACGCGCTTGGCGATCATGCGGGAGGGTTCGCGCGGGTCGCTGGCGAGCACGACCTGGCCGGGGGCGGGGTCACGCCGCGTGTAGGCGCGGGTGTCGACGACGACGTAGTCGCCGGGGTTGAGGGCGGGGGTCATGCTCTCGCCGGAGATGGCGTAACGGGACAGGCGCCAGCGGGCGAGCGCGACAAGCGCCGCGCCCGCGGCGGCAATGGCGAGGGCGACCCGGGCCGGCGTTCGAGGCTAGCCGGCGGTGTAGAAGGGAACGTCGTCGCGGCTCTTGGAGGCCCAGAAGATGTTGTGAATCTCGCCGATGGTATCGACGAGGGCCTGGGCAGCGTCGACGTTCACCTCGACCTTGTTCTGGGAGCAGAGCTTGGCCGCGTTCCAGAAGGTGTCGTGGAGGCCGGGGTTGGCCTCGAGGTGGGGAGGCTTGAAGTAGTCGGTCCAGAGGATGAGCAGCTCCTGCTTGGCCACCTGGGCCTGCTCTTCCTTGATGGCGATGAAGCGGCTGCGGGTGTTCTCGGTGGCGACGTCGTGACTCTCGGGGAGGTCGACGAGCTTCTTGGCCATGGAGAGGACAGCCTCTGCGGCGATGCGCGCGGATGCGGGGTCGTAGACGCCGCAGGGGCCGTCGCAGTGGGCGGAGGCGGTATGGGAGGGGCGGAGGATGCGATCGAGCAGGCTCATGGGAGCTCCTTTTGGGCAGTTGGTTCGGCGAGCGAGTATAGCGGGGCGGCGGGTTATCCGCGTTATGACAGCCCCTCGCTGAGGGTGGAGAGGCGGGCGGCCTCGGCGTCGCTGATGGCGAAGTCGATGGCGGCAGCGTTCTCGCGCGCCTGGCGGGCGTGGCGCGCGCCGGGGATGGGGAGGACGTTGTCCTGGCGGGCGAGCCAGTTGATGGCGACCTGGGCGGACGAGCGCCCATGCGTCTGGCCGATTTCGTCGAGCGCCTGCAGAAGCGGCTCGACACGCTCGGGGTGGCGGAAGGCGCCGCTGAAGCGGCGGAAGCCCCTCGGCTGCTGGCCACCGGCGCGGTACTTCCCCGTGAGCACGCCGCTGGCAAGGGGGAAGTAGGCGATGAGGGTCACGTCGAGCTCGCGGCAGGCGTCAAGGACGCCGTTCTGTTCCGGCTTACGGTTGAGCAGGCTGTAGTTGACCTGGTTGGAGACGAGGGGTACGCCGCGCCGGGCAAGGGCGGCATGGGCGGCGCGCATCTGGCCGGCGCTGTAGTTGCTGACCCCGGCGTGCCGGATACGGCCCTGCTCGACGGCCTCGGCAAGGCGGTTCATGAGGCTGGGGATGCGGAGGAGGGTGAAGGGGAAGTGGATCTGGTAGAGGTCGACGGACTCGCGCTGGAGGCGATGGAGGCTGGCCTCAAGGGCGCGGTGAAGCGAGCCGCTGGTGAGCCGCCAGGGGAGTGGCGCGAACTTGGTCGCGACGAAAGCGGGGCCTTCGTCGTCGGCGAGGGCGCGGCCGAGGGCGCGCTCGGATGCGCCGGAGTTGTATATCTCGGCGGTGTCGAAGAGGTTCACGCCGGCAGAGAGGGCGCCCTCGACGGCATCGGCGGGGTTGGTGGCGTCGGGGGTGGTCCCGGCCTCGTCCTTCCAGGTGTTGGTGCCCACGCCGAGGGGGCGGAGGAGGAGGTCGGTTGGGCCGAGGGGCATGTCGGGGAGGGACATGGGGTGAGTGTAGGGGGCGGCCAGGATTTTCGCGCCTAGGACAGCCCGTCGCTGAGCTCGGTGATGCGGGCGGCCTCGGCGTCGCTCATGGCGAAGTCGATGGCGGCGGCGTTCTCGCTGGCCTGACGGGCATGTCGGGCTCCCGGTATGGGGAGGACGTTGTCCTGGCGGGCGAGCCAGTTGATGGCGACCTGGGCCTGTGTTCGGCCGTGAGCCTGACCGATCTCGGCGAGGGCCTGGAGCAGGGGTTCCATGTCCCCAGGGGCGGGGAAGGGAGCGGTACGCCGCCGGATCCAGTGGCGGGGGGGCGTGGCGCCGCCACGGTACTTGCCGGTGAGCATCCCACTGGCAAGGGGAAGGTAGGCGATGAGGGTCACGTTCAACTCGCGGCAGGCGTCGAGCACGCCGTTTCGTTCGGGGTCGCGGTGGAGGATGTTGTAGTGCACCTGGTTCGACACGAGGGGCACTCCGCGCTCGGCGAGGGCGGCATGCGCGGTGCGCATCTGCGCAGCGCTGTAGTTGCAGACACCGACGTTGCGCACCTTTCCGGCCTCAACAGCGTCGGCAAGGCGGTTCATGAGCGAGCGGATGCGGAGGATTCCGAAGGGGAAGTGGATCTGGTAGAGGTCGACCGTTTCGAGTTGAAGGCGACGCAGACTGGCGTCCAGGGCACGCGGAAGGGCGGCGCTTGTAATGCGAAGGGGGGCGAACTTGGTAGCCAGGATGGCCGGCGCCTCGCTGGCGGCAGAAACGCGGCCAAGCTCGCGCTCGGAGGCTCCGCGGAGGTACCCCTCGGCGGTATCGAACACGCTGATTCCGCCAGCGGTGGCAGCTTCGAAGGTGGCCGCGGGGTCAGTGGGAGTTGTGCCCTCGTCCGGGGGCTCGCCCCAGCGCATGGTGCCCACGCCGAGGGGGCGGAGGAGGAGGTCGGTGGGGCCGAGGGGCATATCGGGCAGGGACATGGCGGGAGTGTAGGGGACGGCGAGGTTCAGGCCACCGGGCTGCTACCGCTTCGTCCGCGTCTTCCAAAGGCCCGCGTTGCGGCTCGGAACGAGAGTCCGTGCCGAATTCCAGGCGAGCCTGCGTCCGGAAGTCCGCAGGGGGTGGGCCAGAAACTGCGTCAGCGGCGCCTCGTACAGGAGGATGCCGCCCCGGTCGAGAACCCGCTCAATCTCGCTGATAGCCAATTGGGGGGTTGGGACGTGGTAGGCAGTACCGAAGTCGACCACGACGTCGAATGACCGGTCCGGGAAGGGCATGTCCTGCACATCGCCGAGGACGAGCTCGGCGCCGTTGCCCGTGCGCCCTTCCTGTTCCGCAGCCTGGGAGAGGAAGTCCGGGTCGTGGTCGATGCCGGTAAGCGTCGAGGGGTTGCAGAGGCCGGACAGTGCGGGGAAGGCAACCCCACCACCACAACCGACCACGAGCATCCGCTTGTCCGATGGCAGGCGGAGGAGCTTCACGGCCAGGGGAACTTCCAGCGAGCCGTGCACGGAGTTTCGCCATTGCACGTCGGGGAAAGCGCCGAGGGCTCTCTGCCTGGCCGACCACGTAAAGCGAGGCAAACTTGCTACCCCCGCCAGTCCAGGCGGGGGTCGGCGGAGAGACGCGTGAGCGACAGGGGCATGAAGAGAGTGTAGGGCAGAAGGCGCGGCGCACCATTACCGAGTCTTGCCGCTGCTTGCGGGCGGTGGGAGTCAAACCTAAGATCATCCTCGCGCGGGCCACCTGCGGCGGAGAGGCGATGTCCTACAGCATCATCGAGACGTGTATCGGCTGTACCGCCTGCACGAAGCGTTGCCCCACGAACGCGATCACCGGCTCGCGGAACGAATTGCACGTCATCGACCCCACGCTCTGCATCGACTGCGGGGCGTGCGGTGTGGTCTGCCCGCCGGAGGCGATCCTCGACGCGGTGGGCGACGTGACGAAGTCGATCAAGAAGAACGAGTGGCCGAAGGCGGTCGTGATCGAGGAAAAGTGCATCGGCTCGGGCTGCGAGTTGTGCATCAACATCTGCCCCTTCGATGCGCTGAGCCTGGAGCACACGGCCCGCATCGACGACTTCTTCGGCGTGAGCACCGTCGATGAGAAGAAGTGCACGGGCTGCCGCCTGTGCGAGGACGTGTGCGGCTGGGACGCGGTCCACATCTTCCCGCTGAAGGACGAGATCCTGAAGCCCCTGGAGGAGCTGACGGACCAGGAGATCGCCCTGATGAAGCAGGCGAAGACGGCCCAGGACGCGGTCAGCGTTACGTAGGGCGCCCTCTGTCGAGCCTAGGCGTAGTGCTCGATCTTCCCCGCCAGATCGATATCGAGTTGCGTGACCCCACCGGCGTCGTGCGTGCTCAGGCGGATGTCAACGGTGCTGTAGACGATGGAGAGCTCGGGGTGGTGGTTCATCACCTCGGCGGCCATGGCGACGCGGTTGACGAAGCCCATGGCGGTGATGTGATCGTCGAGCTTGAAAGTCTTGCGGATGGCGTCGTCGCCGTCGGCGGACCAGCCGGAGAGACCGGCGAGAGCCTCGGCCACCTGGTCGGAGCTGAGTCGTTCTGGCATCGCGGACCTCCTCGGGGTTGGGCAAGCGGTTCCGGCGCGTACGCGCCGGGCAGGCAAGGATAGTACGGATGAAGCGGTCGAGGGGCAGGCGACGGTACAGCCGGCGGTGGTTCCTGGGAGCGCTGGGCGCTTCGGCGGGGGCGGCGGGGCTGGCCGCGATCGGGTGCGAGGAGCCGGACGACCCCCTGCCCGAGGACCCGACCTCCACACCCACCGAGGAGCCGGCGTACCCGACCTACGCGAGTACCCCCGCGCCGGATCCGACACGACCCGAGCAGTCGAGCCGTCACGGGGGCACGCTGCGCTTTGCGGCGGCGTTCGCGAGCGACGACTCGTTCGACCCGCACCGGACGACCTCTGCAGCGTTGCTGGGCCAGCAGGCGCTCGTCTACAGCCGCCTGCTGACCTACGACAGCCAGGCCGAGGGGAGGCTGGCGCCGGACCTCGCGATGGGCATGCCGGAGCAGCCGGATGAGCTGACGTACGTCTTCCAGGTAGACCCGGAAGCGCGCTGGCACGACGTGGCGCCGCTCAACGGGAGGTCGGTGACGGCGGAGGACATCCGGGGCAGCATCGAGCGACAACGGACAGGACGCGCGCAGGATTTCCCGCGCAAGGGGCGCTGGGACCCGATCGTGAGCGTGGAGGCGAGCGACGACCACACCGTGATCGCGCAGACGGACACGCCGTTCGCGGGCACGCTGGCGCGGTTCGCCTCGCCCGAGGGATTCGTAATCCCGCTGGAGCTCGAGGGCGAGCTGAGCCCCACCCTGCAGGTCGGGAGCGGACCGTTCCGCTGGATCGAGTGGTCGGAGGGCCTGTACGCGAGCGTGGCGCGGAACGACGACTGGTACGGGCCGGACGAGGGGCCGTTCCTGGACGGCATCTCGACGGTGCCGCCACGCTCGATCGAGGAGCTGGAGGCGGACTTCCGCACGCGAGGGCTCGACGCCGTGGAGGCGGGCTTCCTGCAGGCGCAGGAGCTGAAGTCGCGGCTTCCCGACCTGCGCGAGGCGCGGACGGCGGTGGCGCGGTTCTACGGCATGCGGTTCCTCTCGGCGTTCCCTCCATACGACGACCCCCGGTTGCGGCGGGCGCTGACGGTCGCGCTCGACCGGCGGGAGATGCTGGAGCGCTTCTTCCACGGCAGCGGCACGCTGAACCCGTGGATCAGCGCGGCGGTGCGGCAGTGGTCGCTCCCGCAGGAGGAGCTCCAGCGCCAGCCGGGCTACCGGCCGGGATCGGGGGGCCGCCAGGTGGACGTACAGGAAGCCCGGAGCAGCCTGGAGTCGTACCTGGCCGATCAGGCGCCGGAGGGCGAGGAAGGGGCGGAGGGGGAAGTGGAGCTGCCGGAGCTCGAGCTGCTGGTCACGACAAACCTGGAGGAGAGCCTCGGCATGGGCGGACTCATCTCGGGGCAGCTGCGAGACACGCTGGGGCTGAACGTGAGGGTTCAACCGCTCAGCATCGATGAGCTGGCGCGACGGCTCAGTGCGGGCGAAGCGCCGTGGGCGGTGGGGGTCGACAACGGCTGGATCGAACTAGACGACTGGCTCCATCCCTACTTCCACAGCGCGGGGAGCGGGAACACGTTCGTGCTGCGGGACGAGGAGATGGATGCGCTCATCGACGAACAGCGCGCCGAGATGTCATCCGGACGACGGCAGGAGATCGCGTACGACGTCCAGCGCCGCCTGCTGGACCTGAACGTTGGGGCGAACTTCGTGAGCGAGGACGTGGTCACGTTGTTCTGGCCGTACGTCCAGCTCTTCCCGGTCGATGCGGGCGAGGCCTACCAGGATCGCTTCGCCGGGACGTGGATCGACCGGACGCACCCGACCTACCTGTAGCGCTCCGCGGCGGCCTCGCGGGGAGGCTAGTCGTTGTAGTTGGGCTCGCGTTTCTCGCGGAAGGCGGCGACCGCCTCCTTGAACTCCGGGCCCTGGAGGAGGTCGCGCTGGAGGGGCCACTCGAACTCGAGCTGCTGCTCGATCGTGGCCGACTGGGAGTGCTGCAACATGCGCCGCGTGAAGGCGAGGGCCGTGGGGGGCTGGTTGGCGACCTGGGTGGCGAACTCGAGGGACTCCTCGACGAGCTGGTCGTGGGGGACGACGCGGGAGACGATGCCGAGCTGCAGGGCCTCTTCGGCATCGACGATGCGTCCGGTATAGAAGAGCTCGGTAGCGCGCTCGTGACCGACCATCCGCGGGAGGAAGTAGGAGAGGCCGAAGTCGGAGGCGAGGGCGCGCTTGATGAAGATGGTGCCGAAACGGGCGCGGTCGCTGGCGATGCGGATGTCGAAGGCGCTGCAGAGGCCGAAGCCGCCACCGACGGCGACACCGTTGACGGCGGCGATCATGGGCTTGCCGCTCTTGTAGATAGCGAGGATGGAGCGGCCCGGGCCCATCGTGTCCAGGCTCTGGGAGCGGCGCTGGGGGACGTCGCTGCTCTCCTGGCGCTGACCGGCAGCCTCGAGGTCGGCGCCGGCGCACCAGGCGCGACCTTCCCCGGTGACAACGATGGCGCCCACGCGGTCGTCCTTCGTGCCCTCCTCAAGGGCGGCCGCAAACTCGGGCATGAGCGTTCCGCCCATGGCGTTCATGCGCTCGGGGCGGTTGAAACGCATCAGCATCACGCGGTCGTGGCGCTCGACGATGACATCCGGCATGGGAATCCTCCGCAGGCCCCGAATGATACGCGGCCTCCGGTTACCGGCCCGATTCTCGGGTGGGGTAGGGTTCGGTGTTGGGAGGCGTGATGCGCGCGGTCGTTTGCAGTGAACTGGGGGACTTCGAGGCCCTTCGAGTCGACGAGCTGCCGGAGCCGCCGGTGGGGCCGGGAGAGGTGGGGATCGCGGTGGAGGCGGCGGGGGTCTCGTTTGCGGATGTGCTGTTCGTGCAGGGCCGGCACCAGACGGAACACACGCCGCCCTTCGCGCCGGGCATGGAGGTGGCGGGGCGGGTGGCCGAGGTGGGGCCAGGGGTGGAGGGGTTCCGGGAGGGGGACGCGGTGGCGGCGCTGCTCCACGACGGCGGGTACGCGGAGCGGGCGACAGCGCTCGCGAGCGAGTGCTTTCCGGTCCCGGAAGGGCTGACCGCCGAGGTGGTGGCGGGGGCGCTCTCGGTGTACCTGACGGCGCACATCTGCCTGACCTGGGAGGCGCGTCTGGAGGAGGGAGAGCGGGTACTCGTGCTGGGAGCGGGAAGCGGCGTGGGGCTGGCGGGAGTGGCGGTGGCGGCGGCGCTCGGCGGGGAGGTGGTGGCGGCGGCCAGCAGCGCCGAGAAGCTCGCAACCGCGGAGGCGGCGGGGGCGAAGCACCTCGTGAACTACCGGGACGAGGACCTACGCGAAGCGACGCTGGCGGCGACGGGCGGGAGCGGGGTGGACGTGGTGGTCGACCCGGTAGGGGCACAGGGGGAGGCCGCGTTCCGGTCGCTGGACTGGGGCGGGCGTTATGTCGTGGCGGGGTTCGCGGGCGGGTCGGTGCCGCAGTTCAAGGGGAACCACCTGCTGATCAAGAACCGGAGCGCGGTGGGGATGGTGCTGATGCACTATCGCGGCCGCCGCGTGGAGCGCATGCAGCAGTCGGCTGCGGCGGTCTTCGCGATGCTGGCGGACGGGAGCCTGGCGCCGCCTGCGATGGAGGTGGGGGGACTCGCGGACGGACCGCGGTTCCTGCAGAAGGTGCTGAACCGGGACGTTGTGGGGAAGCTGGTGCTGCGCGTCTGAGGGTGCGGTGAGGGGGCGGGCGCGCTACGCTGCCGCGGCCGGCAACGAGCCGGGCGGAGGATGTGCATGAAGTTCGGCATCACGATGTTCCCCACCGACTACGCGATCGGGCCGGGCGAGCTGGCGCGGGAGGTGGAGGCGCACGGCTTCGAGTCGCTCTTCTTTCCGGAGCACACCCACATCCCCGCAAGCCGCAGGTCGCCCTGGCCGGGCGGTCCCGATCTGCCAACCGAGTACTCGCACACGCTCGACCTGTTCGTGGCGATGACAGCAGCGGCCGCGGCCACCGAGCGGCTGCTGGTGGGGAGCGGCATCTGCCTCGTCATCGAGCGCGACCCGATCACGCTCGCGAAGGAAGTCGCGAGCCTGGACTTCGTGTCCGGGGGGCGGGCGCTGCTGGGCATCGGCGCGGGCTGGAACCTGGAAGAGATGGAGAACCACGGGACGGACCCGGCGCGTCGCTGGAGGCGGATGCGCGAGACGATCGAGGCGATGCGAGCGATCTGGGGGAACGACGAGGCCGAGTACCACGGCGAACTGGTCGACTTCGACCCGATCTGGCAGTGGCCGAAGCCCATCCAGGAGGCCGGTCCGCCGGTGATCATCGGGGGCGACGGACCGACCACGCTGAAGCGCGTGGCTCGCTACGGCGACGGCTGGATGCCGATCGACGGGCGCAACCGGGAGGACTTCGCCCCGGCGATCGCGGAGCTGAACGACCTCGCGGCGGAGGAGGGGCGCGGGCCGATGACGGTGTCGCTGTTCGGTGCGGGCAGCAACCCAGCACGGCTCGAGAAACACGCAAAGGCGGGAGTCGACCGCATCGTGTTCCTGGTGCCTCCGGCGCCGGCGGACGTGGTGCTTCCGAAGCTGGAGGCGAACGCACGCCTCGCCGAGCAGTTCGCGTAGGGAGGGAAGCGATGGCCGAGATTCAACCGCCGGTCGAAGAGATACGGGCGCTCGTGGGGCACGAGTTCCCGGGCGGCAAGTACACGGTGGCGCACTGGGAAAACTTCCTGCTGACGGAGTGCACGGGCGCCGAGCCCCTTCCGGACGGGCAGGTGCATCCGGTGGTGCTGTTCCACATGCCGATCCTGGGGGCGAACACCTCCATCGGGGGGATGTTTGCGCTGGGGCAGGCCGAGTCGGACTTCTCCATCGGCATCGAGAGCTACGACTGGGAGATCGAGCGTCCCCTGCACGAGGACGTCGAGTACACCGTGACCGGCAAGGTGACGGAGGCAGACCGGATGGAGGGTTCGCTGCGCGGCGCATCGCGGGGCGTGTACGACCGCATCCAGTTCCGCTTCGAGCTTCACGAGCCGGGCGGCGATTTCGCCGCCAGCTCGACGATCACGTGGACGTACCGGAGGTCGAGGTCATGAACGTGCAGGTCGGCGATTCAATACCGGAGTGGGTGATGGAGAGCGTGCGTCCGGAGCGGATGCGCACGATGGCCGCCATCCTGCGCGACCCGAACCCCGTGCACTGGGACCGCAAGGCCGTAGCGGCGCTGCCATTCGGGCTGGGGGAGCGGACGATCAACCAGGGGCCGCTGGGTCTGAGCTACATGCTGAACATGCTGATGGACTGGGCGGGACCGACGAGCGTGCAGCGCATCACGATGCGCTTCCCCAACGTGGTCCTCGACGGGGACCGCATGGTCGCGAACGGAACGGTAACGGCCGTCCGCGAGGAGGACGGTGTTCGCCTGGCGGATTGCGACGTCTGGCTGGCGCGTGAGGGCGAGCAGCCCTGCCTGGAGGGCACGGCGACGGTCGCGCTACCGGAGGACTAGGGCGCTGACCAACGGCGGCCCACCGACGAGCTCGCTCTGGGGGCGGGTGCGGCACGCCTACTACGGGTGGTGGGTACTGGCCGCTTCGGTGGTGTCGGTCGCGCTGGCGGCGGGGCTCTCGTTCTGGTCGTTCGGGCTGTACATCGACCCTCTGGAGCGCGAGTTCGGCTGGTCGCGCTGGGAGATATCGGGCGGGTTCTCGATTGCCCTGCTCGTGGGCGCCCTCGCATCGCCGCTCATCGGGCGGGGAATCGACCGCTTCGGCCCACGGCGGGTGGTTGTCCTGGGGGCGGTGCTGACGGGGGGCAGTTTCCTGCTGCTGGCGACCACGACCGAGCTCTGGCAGTGGTTCGCCTACCAGTCCATCACAGCCGTGTTCCGCAACATGATGTTCTTCATCCCCTTCCAGACGCTGGTCTCGCGGTGGTTCGACCGGAAACGGGGGCTGGCGGTGGGGATACTCGGGACGGGCTTCTCGATGGGCGGGTTCATCGTCGTGCCCATCCTGCGGGCCGTCATCGACGCCGTGCAGTGGCAGGGTTCGTTCGTCGTTTCCGCGATCGTGACGGTGGCCGTTGTCGCGCCGCTGGCTCTGCTGCTGATCCGCAACCAACCATCAGACAAGGGGTTGCAGGTGGATGGGGACGCGCAGCCGGAGGGGGAGGCTCCGAGGCCCGCGGTCCTGACCGGGCTGACAGACCGGCAGGCGCTGCGGACACCCCTGTTCTGGGTGATCGCGTTCGCCCTGATGGTGTTCTTCTTCGGGATGTTCGGCTGGACGGCGCACGCGGTGCCCTACTACGAATCGGTGGGGTACTCCAAGTGGTGGGCGGCGCAGCTGCTCGCGATCGCAGCGGGGAGCGGCATCATCACGCGGCTGATCTTCGGCTACATCGCCGACCGCATCTCGCGGATCGAGGTGGCGGCCATGGCGCTCTGTGCGTGCCTGACGCTGTCGATGGTCGCGCTGCTGGTCACCGGTGGGAGCGTCGTGGGGGTGCTCATCTTCCTTGGCTTCTGGTTCGTGGGGTCGAGCGGGGGACCGATGATCGAGCCGCTGCTGACGGCGCGCACGTTCGGCATGGCCCACTTCGCCTCGATCCTGGGGGCGCTGGCGATCGTCTCGCAGAGCGGGCAGATCGTGAGCCCCATCATCGCGGGCGCGATCTTCGACGCGACAGGGGAGTACGACTGGGCGATCGTGATGTTCGCGTGTTCGATGGGGCTCTCGCTGCTGCTGTACTGGTTGGCGTGGAAGCTGCCCCGACCGGAGCTGCCGGTCGTACCCGTCGTGACGCGCCAGCCGAGTGCACCGCCGGGGGCATAGCGCCCGCACGCCTAGAATCGCGGGGATGACCCGGTACTGGCGGCGGCTGCGGCATGCCTACTACGGCTGGTGGCTGCTGGCGGGTTCGGTCGTCGCGGTGGCGCTGGCGGCGGGCATCTCGTTCTGGTCGTTCGGACTTTATGTCGACCCACTGGAGCAGGAGTTCGGCTGGTCGCGGGCTCAGGTCGCCGGGGGCTTCTCCATCGCACAGCTGGGGGCCGGCTTCGCGGCGCCGCTGGTGGGGCGGTGGATCGACCGGTACGGCCCGCGGCGGATCATCCTTATCGGGGCGGTGCTGACGGGGGCGAGCTACCTGCTCCTTGCGACCACGAGCGAGCTGTGGCAGTGGTTTGTCTACCAATCCATCAACGCCGTGTTCCGGCAGATGATGTTCTTCATCCCCTTCCAAACGCTGATCTCGCGCTGGTTCGACCGGCGGCGGGGGCTGGCAGTAGGGATCCTGGGAACGGGGTTTGCCCTGGGCGGACTTGTGCTGGTGCCGATCATGCGGGCGGTCATCGACGCGGTGCAGTGGGAGGGATCGTTCGTGGTGGCGGGGATCGTGACGGTGGCCATCTTCACGCCCCTCTGCATACTCCTCATCCGCGACAACCCGTCGGACATCGGCGCCGAGGTAGATGGGGCAGCCCCACCCGCGGGCGAGCCGCGGACGGACCCGGCCCTGACCGGGGTGACGGTACAGGTGGCGCTGCGCACACCGCTGTTCTGGGTGATCGCGGCAGCGCTGACCGCCTTCTTCTTCGGGATGGTGGCCTGGATGGTGCACGGCATCCCCTACTTCGAGGCGGCGGGCTATTCGACCGAGCGGGCGGCGCTGTTGTTCTCGATCGCGGCGGGCGGCGGCGTGGTCACGCGGCTGGGATTCGGCTACCTGGCGGACCGCATCCCCCGCATGGAGGCAGCGGCGATGGTGGTCGCGGGGTTCATCGTCTGCGCGTTCGCGACACTGCTGATCACCGAAGGGAGTGTCGTCGGCGTCGCCATCTTCCTGGTGCTCTGGGTGGTGGGGGCAAGCGGCGGGCCGATGGTGGAGCCGCTGCTGCTGACGCGCTCGTTCGGGCTGGTCGCGTTCGCCTCGTTGCTCGGGATCGTGCAGGTGGTCGGGAGCCTGCACCTCGCGAGCCCCATTATCGCCGGGGCCATCTTCGATGCGACCGGAGGCTACGAGTGGGCGCTCGTGATGTTGATGGGCTCAATGGGGCTCTCGGCGGCGCTTTTCTGGGTGGCCTGGCGGCTGCCGCGACCGCACTACGGCTAGCGGGCAGGCTGGTCGGCCGCGACGAAGGGCGCCATCATCGTGGGACCCCAGACGACGGCGCCGCCATCGTCGAAGTCGAAGAGGCTGAGGCGATCGGAGTCGATGGGATCGTCGGTGCCGAGAGCGACGGGGAGCTTCTGGGTGCTCCACTTCGACATGTCGAGCATGAGCTCGACGATCTGGGACTCGGTGAAGTGGCTGCGGAGCTGCTCACGGAGCTCATCGCTGATGGCGCCAGGGGCGGTCACGAAGGCGTCGGTGAGGCGGAGGGCGACCTTCTGGTGTTCGGGCAGATCACTGTCTTCGTAGTGGTCGATCTTCTCGGCCATGGTCTCGTCGAGGCCTGCATCCCGGGCAACGCCCAGGCGTAGGGACATTCAGGTGTAGCACTGGTGCTGGCGGGCGCATCGCAACCGCACCAGCTCAGTCGTGACGGGATCGAGGCCGCTGAGGCGGACGACGGCATCCTGGTAGGCGCCGATAGCGGCGCCCAGTCCCGGGGCGACCGGGGCGGTTGGGGCGGCGGGTTCGGGCAGGCGGCGTTCTCGTACGGACGTCATGCTGGCTCCTCCTGGGGCGCGAGGACCGTTCGCAGGCCCAGCGCCAGTCGCTGGTGTTGATCGAGAGCGAGGAGGGCGCTGACGAAGGCCTGCACCTCTCCGGGGCTGAAGTGGGCGAGCAGGGCGTCGATGTCGCCCTGGCTAACGCCGGCGACGTCGCCGACGAATTGCTCGGTGAAGGCGAGGCAGGCGCGCTCGCGCTCGTTGAAGAGGGGGGAATCGGGCCAGTCGCTGATGGCGGCGGCCTTTTCGGGGGGGACAGGGGCGCCGGGGGCGGCGCGGGCGGCCTCGCGTTCGTCGGCCTGGAGGCTGGCGATGCGAAGCCGGCAGAGCTCGAGGACTTCGGGGTCGAGCGCTTGCCAGAGCTCGCCGTGGAGAGTGCTGATGACGTCGCGGACCTCGGGTGCGAAGCGCGCGAGGCGTTCTTCGAGGTCGGGGGCAAGAAGACTGGCGTCCTCGGCAGGGGGCATGGATGCAAGGTACGAACGCGCCGGAGCCACGTCAATGCCTCTGAGGGCGTGGCCGGTAGGATAGGCGGCTATGTCGGAGAACGAACGCATCCCCGCGGCGCTGATCGTGGAGGCTCTGAAAGCCGCGTTTCGCGGGCAGCGGAAGGCCCCGCCGGTCGACGGCGAGCCACTGGGCTGGGTGCTCTCCGTGCCGGACACGCACCAGCGCAGCGTAATCGCGGAGCTCGAGGGCGACGCCGACCTGCGGCTGTTGACTTGCTCAACGGAAGACGAGGCGAACGCGATCGCAGCGGGGCTCTACATCGGAGGGGCGGAGGTGGCGCTGATGATCCAGCACGCGGGGCTGTACGCCTCCGTGAATACGATGCGCGGGGTGGGGCTGGACGGGGGCGTGCCGCTGTTCGCGCTGGTGGGGCTGCTGAGCCGCGAGCCGGAGCTTGAACCAGCCGAATCGCCACGCTCGATGGTGCGCTTCGCGGGGCCACTGATGGACACGTTCGAGGTGCCGCACGCCCTGCTGGAGACACGCAACGACCTCGGCCTCATTCCCGAGTACTACGCGCTCAGCCGGGAACGCTCGGGACCGGCGGTTGTCTTCGTCGGGCGGGAGACGGGCTGATGCGTCCCGAAGACGTGCTGCGAGCGATCAACGAGGCGCGGGGCGATGCGCTCGTCGTGCCGACGATGACGGCGGTGCCGGAGTGGCGCACGATCGCGCCGGACGCGCCCAGCGTGGCCTGCATCGGCTTCATGGGAGGGGCGTCGTCGCTGGGGCTGGGACTGGCGCTGGCGCAGCCGGAACGCCGCGTGATCGTGCTCGATGGGGATGGGTCGCTGCTGATGCAGCTTGGGTCGCTGGCGACGGTGGCGGGGGCGGCCCCGGCGAACTACACGCACGTGCTGTTCGCGAACGGTGTCTACCAGACCTCCGGGAGCCAGGCGATCCCGGGGGCGGGGGCGGTCGACTTTGCGGGGATGGCGGAGGCGGCGGGGTACGCGTTCACGACGCGCATCGACACGCTGGAGGAGCTGCGCATACGGCTGCCGGAGCTGCTCAGCGTGAAGGGGCCGGTGCTGGTGGAGCTGGCGGTGCAGGAAGCGGAGCTCACGCCGATGACGGCGCCGGGGGGCGATCCCCTGCGCGTGCAGGTGGAGCGCCTGCGGGGACGGCTGGCGGACGGGGACTAACGATCGGTTAGCTGGCTCACCGTCTGCTGGAGGATGGGCCTCTAGAGTGGTACCTCGTATCGTTTCACGAAAGCACTTCCGGAGAGAGCACCTTGAACGCTTCCACAACGACGAAGCTTGAACGACCTCGATTCCCCTGGCTGGTCATGGCGCTGCTGGCACTGGTCAGCATGGCGCTGGTGACGGCCTGCGGGGACGACGACGACGAAGTCGTCCCTGCCACGGAAGAGGCGACGGCAGCGGCGACACCCGAGGCAACCGCCGAGGCGACGGCAGAGCCCAGGGCCGAGGACGGACGGCTGGAGCAGTTGCAGGCCAACGCATCGGCTTTCGGGTACCAGATCGGGAAGCGCGGCGGAACATTGACGTCTGCGATCCTCTCGGACCCCCTGACCTTCAACCTCGCCATCGCAACGGATGCGACCTCATCGGGCGTCGTGGGCTACCTGTTCGAGGGCCTGACCGAGGTCTCGTGGCTCACCAACGAGGTTGAGCCCGGGCTGGCGGAGTCGTGGGAGAACTCGGACGACGGGCTGAGCTGGACGTTCCGGCTGCGCGAGGACGTGCGCTGGCATGACGGGGAGCCGTTCACCGCACAGGACGTGGCGTTCACCTTCGACCGGATCATCTACAACGACGACATCCCCGCGAGCAGCCGGCCAGCCTTCACGTTCCGCTACCTGAACGACGAAGGCGCGTGGGAAGAGGCGGGGATGTCGGTCGAGCTGATCGACGACTACACGGTGCGCTTCGTACTGCCGGTTCCCTTCGCCCCGTTCCTGCGCGCGATGGGCACGGCGATCTACCCGAAGCACATCCTCGAGCAGGCGGTGTCGGACGGAGTATTCGCAGAGACGTGGGGCATCGAGACGCCGCCGGAAGAGATCATCGGGACGGGGCCGTTCACGATCGAGACGTACGAGCCGGGGGAGCGGGTTGTGCTGCGTCGCAACCCCAACTACTGGCTGACGGACGGCGAGGGGGAGCAGCTTCCCTACCTCGACTCCCTGGTGCACATCATCGTCCCGGACATCGAGGCGGCCCTGGCAGCCTTCCGGGCAGGGGAAACCGATGTCTTCGGGTTGCCGGGGAGGGATTACGCGGAGGTCTATTCGTTCCAGCAGGAGGAGAACTTCACGATTCACCGGCGGGGTCCGGGGTTTGGGACGACCTTCCTCACCTTCAACCAGAATCCGGGGACGAACCCGGAGACGGGCGAGCCGTACGTGGCCCCGGAGAAGCTGGCGTGGTTCCAGAACGCGGAGTTCCGCCGGGCCGTCTCCCACGCGATTAACCGCGACGTGATCATCGAGGAGGCGTTCGACGGGCTGGGGTACCCGCAGTGGGGCCCGATCAGCCCCTCAGCGGGGGACTTCCATAACCCCGAGGTGCGGCGCTACGAGTACGACCCGGCCGCGGCCATGGCCATGCTTGATGACCTCGGCTGGATGGACCAGAACGGCGACGGCTTCCGTGAGGACGCCGACGGCAACGCGATCACCTTCACCATCGTGACCAATGAGGAGAACTCCATCCGCACGGAAGTGCTGGCGCTGATCCGCGAGGACCTTCACGTGATCGGCATCGACGCACGGGCGGCCGCGCGGCCGTTCGGGGAGATGGTGGGCCAGTTGACCGCCACCTACGACTGGGAAGCGGTCATCATCGGGTTTACCGGCAGTTCCGAGCCGCACGGGGGGATCAGCATGTGGCACAGCAGCGGGCCGTTCCACCTGTGGCACCCGAATCAGCCCGAGCCGGCGACGGAGTGGGAAGCGGAGATCGATCGCCTCTACATCGAGGGCAGCCAGGAGTTGGACTCCGAGCGGCGAGCGCAGCACTACCATCGCGCGCAAGCGATCGCGGGCGAGAACCTTCCGCTGATCTACACGGCCCTGGGGGAGCGGCTGAGCGCTGTGCGGAACGCGTTCGGCAACACGACGCCGACGCTGTACGGCGTGTTCGATATCCGCTACCTGTACCGGCTGGACCAGTAGCGGCGGGTACCGGCTGGACCAGTAGCGGCGGGGGCTACTCCCGGGGGATACCGAGGGCGTCGTACGAGTCCATGCCGGCGTCGTACTTCTCCTGGGCGGCGTTCATGATCTCGATGGCGTCGGCGCGACGGGCGGTTTGGCCGAATATGGACTGCTCGTGGCGGCGGGCGTCGTAGATGTCGCGGTCGCGGCCGCCCATGAAGCTGCGCTTGCAGGCGTCAAGGCTGAAGGCGGGCCACTGGGCAATGTGGGCGGCCCAGGCGATGGCCTCCTCGCGCAGCTGGTCGTCGGGGACGACCTTGTTGATGGCGCCGAGGTTGAGGGCCTCCCGGGCGGTGATGGGGCGGCCATCGAGGATCATCTCAAGGCACTTGGTGGGCCCGATGAGGCGGGCGAGGCGGGTGCAGCCGCCAGCTCCAGGCGGGATGCCGATGGCGACCTCGGGCTGGCCGTAGGTGGCCGACTCGGCGGCGATGCGGAGGTCGCAGCCCCAGGAAAGCTCGGCGCCGCCGCCCCAGGCCTGGCCGTTGTTGGCGGCGATGGAGATAAGAGGGCTATCGCCGACTCGCTCGAAGATGCTGCGATCGGCGCCGTAAGGCGTCTTCGGAGGGGGCACCTTATTGCCGATTGCGGCCATGCCCTCCATCGCCTCGACGATGCCGCCGAGGTGCCAGTGGGCGATGAAGTAGCCGGGCGTATCGGAGGCGAGGACGAAGACCTTCGCGCCGGACTGCTCGATCTCGTCGATAGCCTCGAGGATGCCGGCGCCGAGCTCGCCGCCACCGAAGTTCATGGGGGGATCGGAGAAGGCGATGAGGCCGACGCCATCGGCGGGGTAGGTCACATTCACGGTTACTGCCACTGATTTCGCTCCCGGGACTGGATGGGCGCAGTGTGGGGGAGCGAGCGCGGCTTCGCCAGCGTCGAACGCGCCTGGGCCTGGCAGCCCCACCAACCTTCCGAACGTGGCAGAATTCCCCGCAACACCTCATCGAGGAGAGCCGTCCGATGACGACAACCGAAGCAAGCGACTACACGGAGATGATCAACGCGGTGGCGCAGTGCCCCGTGAACCTGGAGGAGGTCGACCTGTTCGAGCCTGGCGCCCAGGAGCACTGGGGCGAGGCCTACAAAATCCTCCACGCGGAATCGCCCGTGCAGCGCATTCCAGGTGAGGGCAGCACGCCCGACACCGACGGCTTCGTGATCACGAAGTACCAGGACATCTACGACATCGTGCGCGATCCGTGGACGTTCCCGCAGCCCGGCTTCGCCGGGGCGGAGGGGAACAGCACCGCCGGCATGAGCACCGAGGACGGCGAGGCCAGCGCGCTGGCCGACGCGATGGCGCTGAACACGCTGCGGCCCAACCTGGAGCTGCACAAGGCGCACCGCATTGAGCTGACCGATCCGTGGGTAGGGGCCACGGGCGCACCGCGCCACCGCCCGATGGTCGAGAAGTTCGTCGACCAGCTCATCGACGAGTGGATCGACCGCGACCCGGCCGAGATCGAGTTCGTCGAGGACTTCGCGGCGCCGCTGCCCCAGCTGGTGATGACGACGATTCTCGGGTGGCCGCTTGAGGACCTCGAAATGCTGCGGAAGTGGGGCCAGGCGCAGGTGCGCCGCTTCGTCTACGGCAAGGGCCACCGCAACATCATGTCGGACGAGGAGGAGCTCGAGAACGCGAAGGACCTCGGCGACTTCATGGCGTACGTGCAGGAGCAGGTGACGCACAAGCGGGAAAACCCCGGCGACGACATGACCAGCTTCCTGACGCAGGTCACCTACGAAGCGATGAACCGCAAGCTGACCGACAACGAGGTCATCGGCGTCCTCTTCGGGATGCACATCGGCGGCCTGGAGACGACGCAGTACGCGATCGCGGCCGAAGCACAGCTGCTGGCGGAGAAGCCCGAGCTCTTCCAGGAGTTGAAGGCTGACCCCTCGAAGGTTCGCTTCTTCGCCGAGGAGGGGATGCGCATCCACGCGCCCACGCAGGGTCTCTCGACGCGCATGGCGGCGAAGGACGTGGAGATCCGGGGCACGCCCATCCCCAAGGGCTCGATCCTGCACCTGCGCTACGGCGCCGCGAACCTCGACGACGAGGAGTTTGGCTGTCCCGCCGACGTGGACCTGGCTCGCCCGAACACGGGCCGTCACATGACGTTCTCGCAGGGCATCCGCGTTTGCCCGGGCGCGGGCATCTCGCGCCTCGAGCAGAACATCGCCTGGGAGCGGCTGACGCAGCGGCTGGACACGCTCGAGTTCGTGCCCGGCAAGAACGACTTCCGCCACCAGCCCGGCATCATGCTCGGCCTCTGGGAGCTGCACATGCAGTTCACGAAGGCCACCAGCTAGGAGGGCATCGCAGTGCGCGACGAGGGCGATCATTCCAGGTACTCCCGGACGGGGGAGGCGCTCGCGCCGGCTCCCGAAAGGGAACGGGCTTTCCGCAAGCCCCCGCCCCTGCACGGCCGCGAGTCGCACATCCGCATCTTCGACGCCGATAACGAGGCGCGGAGGGTGTACGGGGAGACGCAGCGGTCGCGGGACGGGTCGCTTCCGAAGGAAGAGCACGGCCCGAGCGCGGTCCTGAAGGCGCTCGACCCGTTCTGGACGCGGGGCATCATCCCCGAGGACGAGCGCGAGGGCGACGAGCAGGACTAGGACAGGCCACCCACCAGGAGGATCGCAATGACGGCGACGGACGAATCCACGGCGATGGCCGACGCCATCCGGGCGCAGCTGGCGCTGGCGATCGAGCCGCAGGAGTTCGACACGGATGAGTACCGCCGGGATCCGTTCCCGGTGTACAAGCGGCTACGCGACCACCATCCGATCTACCAGGACCTGTTCCACAACCACTGGGTGGTGAGCCGCTACGACGACATTGTCGAGGTCTTCCAGAACAACGACGACTTCGACCGGGCGGCGTACGACCCGAAGGGGGAGTACGAGTTCGGGAAGAAGCAGGTCTTCGGCCCGAATATCCTCGAGTACGGCAACAGCGACGAGCACCGCTTCCTGCGCAACGTCGTGGCCGACCAGTTCGTCGGGAACCGGCTGCAGGGGTTCCTGCCCTTCATCGAGCAGATCGCGCGCGAGCTGATGGGGCAGATCTGGGCGAAGTCGGCGGACGACATCACCAAGGGGTTCTCCGACACGGGCGAGGTGGAGCTGGTGAGCCAGTTCACCAGCCAGTTCCCGATCCGCGTCATCTCCAACATGCTGGGGCTGCCGCGGGAGGACGAGGACACGTTCGTGCGCTGGTACCAGCACCTGATCGAGGGGCTGGGGTACGGCGGAGAGCACTTCGCCAAAGGGATGCAGGCGCGGAACGAGATGTGGGAGTACCTCGACCCACTGATCCGCAAGGCGGAGGACGCCCCCGGCGAGGACCTGATCTCGCGCATCGTGCACGCGGAGTTCCGCGGGCAGCGGATGAATGTGGACGAGATCAAGGGGTTCATCGCCTTGCTGCTGGCGGCGGGCGGGGACACGACCGACAAGGCGATCGCGAACATGTGGTACCACATGCTCTACACGCGCCCGGACCAGTTCGAGAACGAGGTTCAGCGGGATCCGAGCCTCTGGACGAACGTGTTCACGGAGATGATGCGCTACGACCCCGTGGTACACGGCCAGGCACGGCACACGACCCACGAGATCAAGATCCACGGCGAGGTTATCCCGGAGCGGGCGGTGGTCTCGCTCTTCCTCGGGGCGGGGAACCGCGATGAGCGAGTGTTCAAGGACCCGGACACCTTCGACATGCTGCGGGACGACCTGCACATGGGCCGCGAGCTGCGCTCGGGGCGCTACCCGGACGGAAAGCACGGGCACCTCGGCTTCGGCATGGGGCAGCACTTCTGCATGGGCTACGCGATGGCGCGCCAGGAGGCGATCATCGCCTGCACACGGCTGGCGGAGGCGATGAAGAACCCGCGGCCGAAGTTTCCGACGCATCCGGGCATCACGTCGCCGGTGACGGGCTCCGGGGGCTTCCGCGCGCCGGAAGAGCTCTGGATCCAGTTCGACGTGAACTAGGGGCCGGACCAAAGCGCTTCGCGTTCGGGATGTCGTAGGCTACGCAGACTCACTCTCAGCAGGAGTTGGCCGATGACGGCAACCGATGAATCCACCGCGATGGCGGACGCCATCAGGGCGCAGTTGGCGCTCGCGATCGAGCCGCAGGAGTTCGACGGGCCGGAGTTCCGCAAGGACCCCTTCCCGCTCTACAAGCGGCTGCGCGACCACCACCCCATCTACCAGGACCTGTTCCACAAGAACTGGGTGGTGAGCCGCTACGACGACATCGTGGACGTGTTCCAGAACAACGACGACTTCAACCGCGCCCAATACGACCCGAAGGGGGAGTACGAGTTCGGGAAGAAGCACGTGTTCGGGCCGAACATCCTCGAGTACGGCAACAGCGACGAGCACCGCTTCCTGCGCAACGTCGTGGCCGACCAGTTCGTAGGGAACCGGCTGCAGGGGTTCCTGCCCTTCATCGAGCAGATCGCGCGCGAGCTGATGGGACAGATCTGGGCGAAGTCGGCAGACGACATCGCCCAGGGCTTCTCCGACACGGGCGAGGTCGAGCTGGTCAGCCAGTTCACCAACCAGTTCCCGATCCGCGTCATCTCCAACATGCTTGGGCTTCCGCGCGAGGACGAGGACATGTTCGTGCGCTGGTACCAGCACCTGATCGAGGGGCTGGGCTTCGGCGGGGAGCACTTCGCGAAGGGCATGCAGGCGCGCAACGAGATGTGGGAGTACCTCGATCCACTGATTCTTCGCGCCGAGGATGCGCCCGGAGAGGACCTCGTCTCGCGCATCGTGCACGCGGAGTTCCGCGGTCAGCGCATGAACGCAGACGAGATCAAGGGGTTCATCGCGCTGCTGCTGGCGGCAGGGGGCGACACGACCGACAAGGCGATCGCGAACATGTGGTACCACATGCTCTACACGCGCCCGGACCAGTTCGAGAACGAGGTCCAGCGCGACCCCAGCCTCTGGACGAACGTCTTCACCGAGATGATGCGCTACGACCCGGTGGTCCATACGCAGGGGCGGCGCACGACGCACGAGATCAAGATTCACGGCGAGGTGATCCCGGAGCGGGCCAACATCATCATGTACCTGGCCGCGGGGAACCGGGACGAGCGCGTTTTCAAGGATCCAGACACGTTCGACATCCTGCGGGACGACCTGCACATGGGCCGCGAGCTTCGCTCGGGGCGCTACCCGGACGGGAAGCACGGCCATCTCGGCTTCGGCATGGGCCAGCACTTCTGCATGGGCTACGCGATGGCGCGCCAGGAGGCAATCATCGCGAGCACGCGCCTGGCGGAGGCGATGAAGAACCCGCGGCCGAAGTTCCCGGACCATCCGGGCATCACATCGCCGGTCATGGGCTCCGGAGGCTTCCGCGCGCCGGAAGAGCTCTGGATCCAGTTCGACGTCAACTAGGACGGGGGGAAACGATGCGAGTCAAGGTCGACCTGAAGAAGTGCACGAAGAGCGGGGAGTGCTACTACAACCACCCCGCGCTCTTCAAAGTCGACAGCGAAGGCTTCCCCGTCGTGCAGATGGACCCGCTAGAGGGCGAGGACATGAAGATCGAGGCGCAGCAGGCCTCGGAGGTCTGTCCGGTCGAGGCGATCATCGTCGAGGGCGAGTAGCCAGCCCTCGGAGTCCCCTGGCCTAGTAGTGGATGGCGTTGCCGACGCCGCCGCCGGCCGCGACCGCATCGCCCGTGATAGCGACCGACTTCGGGGAGGCGAGGAAGGCCACCACGTAGGCAACCTCCGAGGCGTCGATGAAGCGCCCGATGGAGTTGCCGCGGGCGGCGCGCTCCGTGACCTCCTCGACGGAGATGCCCTGCTCGGCGGCGCGGGTCTCCATCAGTTCGGGCATGCGCTCGGTCCAGGTCGCGCCGGGGTGGACAACGGTGACGTTGATGCCGTTGGGCCCGAGCTCGTCGGCGAGGTTCTTGGTAAGGGCGGAGACGGCGACGTTTCGCATGCTGCCGATGGCCGTGCCCGCCTGGCGCGCGCCCATGCCGCTGATATTGATGATCCGCCCCCAGCCGTTCGCCTTGAGGTGGGGAGCGGCGGAGCGGGCGCAGCGGAGATAGCCGAGCACCTTCGTGTTCATCTCCTCCTCGAACCTTGCATCGGTGATGCCTTCGAGGCCGGGAACCGGGCCGGGGCCGCCTCCGGGGCGGGCGGCGTTGTTCACGAGGATATCGAGGCGGCCGAACTGTTCGACGACGCCCGCGACCATGGCCTCGACGGCGGGGGGGCTGCCCGTGTCGCAGACGATGGGGATGATGCGGCGGCCGGTCTCGGCGGCGAGCTCGGCGGCGGTCTCCTCGAGTGTCTCGCGAGTGCGGGCGGCGATGGCGACATCGACGCCCTCCCCGGCGAGGGCGCGTGCGATGGCCTTGCCGATGCCCTTGCTGCCACCGGTGACGAGTGCGGCTTTGCCTTCGAGTTCAAGGTCCATGGCTAGCGGAGGGCCGCCCACCAGTCGGGCACTGCCACCCGCAGGATCTCGTCATAGGTCTTCGCGATCTCAGGGGCGTCGTCGGGAACGTCCTGCTGGTTGGTGGAGGGCAGGGGGGAGGCGCCCTGGATGGGGTCGACCCACTCGATGCCCTCTTCCTCGATGACCTCCATCAGGGGCGGGGTGGCGTCCTCGTGGTGGTCGCTGATCTGGTGCTTGATGAGGAAGGTGTTGTAGTCAGGGAAGGAGAGGATGCAGTAGTAGCTGCGGGGCTCCTGGCCACGCCACATCTCGTAGCGAAGGACGTCGCTTTCGAGCGAATGCGTCTTCTCGTAGAGGTCCTTCTGGATCTCCTCGTAGCGGGCCTCCATGCCCTCCTTGACCTTGAGGGTGATAAGCACGGTCGCCATGTGGGTGCTCCTCCGGGGGTTGGGATTGGCAGGCGGCACGATACGGCGGGGGGAAGGGGGGCGGCAAGGGTGGGGCGGGGTCAGGGGCGGCGAATTAACCCGTCTGTTTGGTGCTGATCGACCGGCGCCGATGCGGGTAGGATTGGCGGCACAAAATCCGGACTCAGGCGGCGAGCGCCGCACGGGAGAACAGCCATGCAGCGAGCGACCTCAGACGCCCCTCACGCAACAGGCCATCGACAGGAACAGGTCACGGGGTGTCCCGTGAATCTCGACGATGTCGACCTCTTCTCGCCGGGGGCGCAGGAGTACTGGTTCGACTCCTACAAAATCCTCCACGAGGAGGCGCCGATTCACAAAATCCCGGGCGAGGGAGCAATCCCCGGCGCGGATGCCTACATCCTGAGCAAGTACGACGACATCGCGATGGTCGTGCGCGATCCGGAGACCTTCGAGTTCTACAACGCCGCGGAAGGCGACGAGGCTGCACAGGAGATCTTCCGAGAGAAGGGCTTCGGCACGATCACCGACACGTGGGACACGCTCCGCCCCAACATCGAGGAGCACAAGCGCCACCGCATGGAGCTGACGGACCCGTGGGTGGCTCTGCCCGCGGCCGAACGCCACACGCCGATGATCACACAGGCCGCGAACGACCTGATGGACAAGTGGATCGAGCAGGGCAGCGTGGAGTTCGTGAAGGGCTTCGCGGCGCCGCTGCCGCAGATCGTGATCACGACGATCCTCGGCTTCCCCCTGGATGACATGCCGAAGACGCGCATCTGGGAAGAGGAGCAGGTCAAGCGGTTCGTGTTTGGCTTCAGCCACAAGAACCTGCTGACCCCCGAGCAGGAGAAGGCGAACGCGGAGGCGCTGGTCGCCTTCCAGCACTACATCGGGGAGCAGATCGCGGACAAGCGGCAGAACCCCAAGGACGACATGATCACGTTCCTGATCAACGTCGAGTACGGGCCCGAGAAGCGCCGCCTGACCGACCCGGAGATCGCGAGCGTCGTTTACGGGATGCACATCGGCGGGAACGAGACGACCCAGTACGCCCTCACGGCCGAGGCGATGATGCTGGCGCAGCAGCCGGAGCTGGTCGAGGAGCTGCGGGCGGACCGCTCGAAGGTGCGCTTCTTCGTGGAGGAGGCGTTGCGGTTGTACGCGCCAACTCAGGGGCTCTCGACGCGCGTGGTGATGAAGGACATCGAGCTGCGCGGGGTCGAGATTCCGCGCGGGTCGATGCTGCACCTGCGCTACGGCGCGGCGAACCGCGACCCGGACCTCTGTCCGGCGACCGACTCGGTCGACCTGACGCGGAAGAACCCGGGGCGGCACCTGACGTTCTCGATGGGTCCGCGTGTGTGTCCGGGAGCGGGGCTCTCGCGGCTGGAGCAGAACATCGCGGTGAACGTGATGCTCGACCGGCTGGACAACCTGCGGCTAGCCCCCGGCAAGAACGACCTGACGCATCAGCCCGGTATCATGCTGGGGCTCTGGCAGCTGAACCTCGAGTTCGACGAGCGCACCGGCTAGTGGCGGAACGGGCACTGGAGGCGACTCGCCGGCGCGCGGCCGATGCGCTGGAGCGGGGCGAGTCGCTCGACCTCGTCGCCATCCTGCGGGAGGAGTACGCGCTGGAGCCGCGCGGGTCGTACGAGCGCGCCGTGCGCGCCATCGCAGAGACGGCGGCGAGCGCGGTGCGGCGACGTTCGGACGAGGGTGAGGAAGCGATCGAACGCTGGGCCCGCGGGGTGCGGGCGAGTGGCTCGCTCTACCTGGCGCTGGGGGATGCTATCGCCTGGCTCCAGGACAACGCCTCGGAGAGCGGGAGCGAAGCACAGGCCTCGATGCTGTTCTAGTCGTCGTCCCTGCTGAGGGCGATAGCGTTTCCGGGGCAGACGCGGACGGCATCCTCGGCGTCTTCGACCTGGTCGCCCTCCGGTTCCTCGACGATGACGGTGGGGAAGCCATCCTCGCGCGCTGCAAACAGCTCGGCGTGGTAGGTCGAGCACTCTGCGGCCTTGATGCAGCGGTCGAGATTCACGGAGAGTTTCATCGCTTCCTCCCGGGGGTTGCGAGCTTGCGAGGGTTTGCGGGCAGATTATCGGGCAGTGGCGGCGCGAGTACCAGCGAGGACGCTTGACGCGCCTCTCGCAGGCTCCCACGATGCGAGCCAATCGCGGATGCGCCAGGCCGGAAGCGCCGGCCGAGGGAGGACAGCATGGAGCGGGACTACGACGTTGTCGTCATCGGTTCGGGAGCAGCGGGACTGGCCGCGGCGGTAACTGCCGCAGACTCGGGATCGAGCGTGATCGTGCTGGAGGCGGACGACAAGGTGGGCGGCTCCTCGCGGCTCTCCGGTGGCCACTTCTACGCGGCGGGCACGAGCGTGCAGCGCGAGGCGGGCATCCTCAATGACACGCCGGACGACATGTTCAGCTACTACATGACGCTCAACCAGTGGAACGTGGAGCCGGCGGTCGCCCGCAGATACTGCGACGACGCGGCGCCGACGTTCGAGTGGCTGCGCAGCCTGGGTGTCGAGTACAAGCCGGAGCGGGTCTACATCTCGGGGATCGACACGGTGCCCCGGGGCCACCCGCCCGAGGGCGAGGGGCTGGCGGTGGTGCGGGTGCTCGACTCCGAGCGCATCAAGCGGGGGGTGGACATGGCCCTCATGACGCGCGCGGACAAGCTCATCGAGGAGGACGGCGAGGTCGTGGGCGTGGCCGCCGGGGACCAGGAGGTGCGCTGCGGGGCGGTTGTGATCGCCTCGGGTGGGTTCGGGCACAACAAGGAGTTCATCGAGAAGTACTGGCCCGACGCGCACGAGCAGGGCGACGGGGTCTGGGCGATCTCGGGGCCGAAGGCGATGGGCGACGGGATCGTCCTCGGGGAGCAGGTGGGAGCGACGCTGGGCGGCCATAACCGCGGGCTGCTGCTCGTCACGCCGGGGTTCAACAGGGACCTTGAGCTGGGAGTGCCACCCTGGACCATCCTGGTGAGCCGCGAGGGGCGGCGATTCGCCAACGAGATGGCGCCATACACGGTGATGGCGGGGCTTTACAAGCGGAACGGCGGGATGGCGTACGCGATCTTCGACGAGCCGGCCCGGCTCGACGCCGACTCGATGCCGGCGGGCCCGAGCTGGACCTCAGAGAGCCTGCTGGCGCGCGCAGAGAGCGGGGACGTCCTGCGAGCGGACACCCTCGATGAGCTGGCCGCGCTGTGCAAGATCAACCCGGCGCCGCTGGCGGGCACGGTGCAGAAGTACAACGAGGACTGCGCGAAGGGCGTCGACACCGCCTACTTCAAGCCGATGGGGCTGCGCCCGATCGAGACGCCGCCGTTCTATGCGGTGGAGACGCGTCCGGCGATCATCGCCTGGACGGGGTGCGGGCTGCGGGTCGACTCCGAGACGCACGTGATCGCGAACACCGAGCTGCCGATCGACAACCTGTTCGCCGCGGGCGAGGCGATGGGCACGCTGCACGGCGACCGCTACATCGGCGGGGGCGGGTCGTACGGGCCAGCGGTCACGTTCGGGCGCATCGCGGGCCGGAACGCGGCAACGGCGGCGGCCAAGGGCGCGGGTCTGATGGAGTAGGCCCCGTCGTCCCTGCTCCCTACTCTGCGAAATTACGTGCTACTACTTGTCCAACGAAATCAGTAACGACATCGGCCACTTGTCTCTCACTCACATACTCCGTGCCAAGCCTGCAAACGAATCGTTCTGCAGCTTCGTCATATGAAACTTCCCTAAGTTCGGGAAGGTCATGCTTACCGCCAAGGGCAAGGTCATCAAGCGAGGTGTAGTAGTGTCCGGCGGGTGGCTCTTCTCTTGATATCAAGAGTGAGACCGCAGCAGGTTCGGACGATCCCCCGAACATGCTTTGCGTAGCCTTAATATACCAGAACAAGTATCTCGCGCTGGACCTTCCCCTCCGAAAATCTACCCGGAATGCCCACGTCCGCTTTGCCCGTCCCGTTCGTTTCAATTGGAGGTATTTTTCAGGAAGAAGCGGGTCAAACGGCTTGAAATAAACCTGCGCACCCAGACCCCTCAAGTCATTTACCGTCCTCTGGAAATGTGACATTAGAAGATCCATAGCAGCGGTAAAGACTGCAACTTCCTGCGATTCCCTTTCTCCATCAGGCTTGACTAGCTGAGAAACAAATTTTTCGTAGGATTCCCTGTCTTTAATCCTTCTCGTGGCGTTAGCCTCGTAGACCTCTATCGACTCAAGCACGTTGTCGTACACTAGCGAGAGGAAGGGAGTTAGGTCCGAAGACTGGCTCTCTTCAAGCACATCGTAGTAACGCTGCCGTTCGTCTAAGGAGATGACAGTGATTGGATACCCGTAGCGCATTAGTACCAGATTAAGCAGAATGCGAGCGGTTCTCCCATTACCGTCAATAAAAGGGTGGATTTGGACAAACCAAGCGTGTGCAGCCGCCGCAAGCACCACCGGGTGGAAGTCGACTTCTTTTGTTGAAATTTTCTGGAACCAATTCCCAAACTCTTGCATCTCGGGCCGCACACTCTCATATGGTGTAGGCTGGTATTCTGAGCCCCCAACTTCAACATCACCGGTTCGATAAGAGCCGGCGTTTATGTCATCTATGCCTTTTAGAATCGCTGAATGTACCTGCCGAATATCGACTTCAGATATCGGCTCATGGCTAACGGCCAAGTCCTCAAAATAATCCAGCGCATCCGCTAGGTTATGAGCTTCTGCATGGTCTTTCAAGGATCGCCCTGCTATTGTTATTCCTTGCTCAACAACCCGCCGTGTCTCCCCCTCGCTAAGAGCGTTTCCTTCGATGGCATTGGAGTTGTATATGGTCCGCACCCTAAAGAAGCTACTGAGGTCCTTCAAGGCTTTGGAGTCGAGCTTTCCCACCTTACGAAAGGACTGCACGCGGTCTTCAAGTTCGGCTAGCTGAGGCTGGAAGGCAGAGTCGTAGGAAAAGAGGCCGCCCGGAACTTCAATTCTGGCCACGTCTGCACGAGTCTACGGCCAATCCCGCAAGCCTGTCAGCCCTCAGGAAGGCGCTATCCGTCGCCAGGGGGCGGTAGGATGGTGGGGCGCCCAGCGCAGGAGGTTACCCCCATGACGCCACCGCTCACCGTCCACGGCGTGCCTGTGATCGACATCGACAGCCACTACACGGAGCCGCCCGAGCTCTGGACCTCGCGAGCGCCGGCGGCCTACAAGGATCGCGTGCCCCAGGTGGTGCGCGACGAGGAGGGGCGCGAGCGGTGGGTGGTCGACGGGGATGTGGACTTCGGGCCGATGGGCTTCACGGTGGTGAAGAAGGACGGCGAGAAGGCGTACGGGATGATCAGCCTGACGGACTTCGACGAGATGAGCGACGCGGCCAGCTACCCGGAGCCGCGGCTGGATCTGCTCGACCGGCTTGGCATCTCCCAGCAAATCATCTACCCGAACGTGGCGGGCTTCGGGAGCAACCGCTTCATGTCGCTGGAGGACAGCGAGCTTCGGAACATCTGCGCGCGGGTCTACAACGATGCCATCATCGACCTGCAGGCGGCGGGGAACGGGCGTCTCTTTCCGCAGGCGCTGACGCCGTTCTGGGACATCGACGAGTGCGTGCGCGAGGTGCGGCGCGTGAAGGACGCGGGTATCACGGGCATCACGATGACGGACACGCCGGAGGCGTTCGAGCTGCCGCACCTGCACGACCCGCACTGGGATCCGCTGTGGTCGACGTGCCAGGAGATGGGCATCCCGGTGAACTTCCACGTGGGCTCGGGGAACAACCTTGGCGGGCAGATGATCTGGGACGGGTACGGACCCCAGCGCTTCCTCGCCACGATTAGCGTTTCGCTATTCATGGTGCAGTGCAAGACGATCATGAACCTGATCTTCAGCGGACTGCTGGACCGCTACCCGAACCTGAACTTCGTCTCCGTGGAGAGCGGCATCGGCTGGATCCCGTTCCTGCTCGAAGCGATGGAGTGGCAGTACGACGAGACCATCCCGACGGAGCGTGAGGGCCTGAGCCTGCGTCCGAAGGAGTACTTCAAGCGGCAGGTGTACGCCTCGTTCTGGTTCGAGCAGTGGGGGCCGCTGCACGCGATCGAGGAGCTGGGGGAGGACAACGTGATGTTCGAGACCGACTTCCCCCACCCCACGTGCCTCTACCCGGAGACGCACACGCGCATCTCGAAGACGCTGGACCAGCTCGACCCGACAGTGCGGCGCAAGGTGCTGCACGACACGGCAGCGAGGGTCTACAACCTGCCTCCGGTCGGGCAGGGCGGCTAGGGACTAGCGGCGGTCGGCGCCCGCGAAGGCCTCGGCGGCCTTCGCCTCCTCCTCCGGCACACCATCGACCAGGACCAGGGAGTGCCCGGAGTATGCGGGCACTCGTGGTCCAGGAAGGACCGTGCCGGTCAGATTCACCGGGTCGACGGCGCTGACGACCACGCGCTCGCCGCCGGGCGGCTCGTTGCGCGTGCGGCGGAGCTGCTCGACCGCGTCGATGAGGGCGTACTGCTCGCCGACCACGCCGGAGACGAAGCGCCCGCCGCGGACGTCGCCGCGAGCCTCCATCGTGCGGAGGGCGCGCAGGACGGAACGCCAGGGCAGGGCGAAGCGTTCGTGGGTGGCGAGGTCGCGGAAGACGACGCCGTAACGTTCGAGGAGGACGCTGGCGACGAGGGTGGCAAGCTCGTCCTGGCGGGCGGGGTCGAGGGGGGGCGCCTCGACGAGTGACCAGCGGCCCGGGGGGCCGCCAAGGACGAGTCCGAGGCGGTAGCTGGCGACGGGGCGGCGGGCAGCGGTTCGGCGGCGGCCGGAGGAGGAGCGGGCGAAAATCTTGCGGACGCCCTCGAAGCCGTCGGAGGCGACGAGGCCGGTGGCGATGAGCTCGCGGAGGGTGTCCTCGGTCTGGCTCGTGAGCTGGCCCGTCTCGCGCACGAGCTCCTCGAAGAAGAGGGCGCCGCGCTCGCGCAGGAGCTGGACGACAGCGGAGGCGGCACCGGGCGGGGCAGGGATCCCGTTGGGGCGGTCGTAGCGGGCGGCGGCGAGGAGGTCGGGGAAGGCGCGGCGCGCGACGAGGGGGATGGGGGTGGCGCGGGTGGCGGGAGCGGGGCGGGCGGGGGCGTCGTCGGGGGAGGGGGGCCGGCGGGCGCTGAGGCGAGCCCAGGCGATCTCGCCGGCGAGGCAGAGCTCGTCGAGCCAGGCGGGGTCGTAGTCGCGGACGCGGGCACGGAGGAGGTCATCCTCCCAGGAGCCGGCAGGCGCCTCGAAGCCCTGCAGCCGTTCGAGGGCGCGGCGGAGGCCGGGGCGGCCGCCGTAGACAGCGCCGGGGGCGAGTCCCTGCCAGCGGGTGAGGAAGCGCATGTAATCGGCGCGGGAGACAGGGGCGACCGCTTTGCGCAGCCCCTCGAGGGTGTAGCGGTGGATGCGGGCGAGGAGGCGGCGATCGCAAAGCTCGTCCTCGGGGGCGTTGGGCGTGAAGCGCCCGCGGACGAGGTAGCCGGCGCCCTCGGCGGCGCGTAGGCCATAGCCGGCGTCCTTCTCGGTCAGGCCGGTGCGGCGGGCGAGGTCGGCGGCGGTGAGGGGGCCGAGACACTCGGTGTGGCCGCGGACGAGGGTGAGGCGGGCGGCCTCGCGGTCCTCCATCTCCAGCAGGGCGTGGGCGGGAACGGCGGGGGAAGGCGTATCCGCGTCGGGGAAGAGGAGGCGGATGGAGGGGAGGTTCTCGACGGCGAACCAGAAGGCGCGCCCATCGACGCTCAGGCGGGCGGCCCGACCACCAGCTTCCATCTCCGCGAGCCACCCGGCCCAGCCCGCGGCGTGCTCCTCGGCGAGCACGGTGAAGCCGAGGAGGGCGTCGTGGGCCTCTTCGGCATCGCGGGGCTCGGGCCAGGCTTCCTCGCGGACGCGGGCGATGGCGTCGGGGCTGAGGGCGGCGAGGTCGCGGGCGGAGTCGGGGAGGGTGCGGCGGAGGGTGACGGCGCGGGTGCGGCGCTCCTCGATGGGGGCATCGTCGAGGTAGGTGTAGGGGCGGCCGCTGACGATCTCGTGGGCCATGGGGGAGGGCTCGACGGTATCGACGGCGTGCAGGCGTACGCCGCCGTCCTCGATGCGGGTGAGCACGTCTTCGAGGCCGCGCACGTCCATGGCCTCGTAGAGGCAGTCGTCGCGGGTCTGGCGCATGAGGGGGTGGTCGGGGAGGGAGAGGGGGGCGTCGAGGTGCTCCTGGCAGCCGACCTGGGCGGGGAAGATAGCCGCCATCAGGTCATCGCCGCGCATGCGCTGGAGGAAGGGGGGCACGCGTTTGCCGTTGCGCTGGCGAGCGATGGCGAGGGAGCGAGAGGCGTTCCATCGCCACCGCGTGGGGAAGAGGGGGATGTAGAAGATCGACTTCTCGACGAGGGTGGAGGCGTTGCGGGGGTTCACCCAGGAGAAGGCCTCGGCGAGGGGCCAGGAGTGCTGGGGGCCAGCGGAGAGGAGGATCGCGTCGTCGTTGGCGGCGGCCTGGAGCTCGAAATCGAAGGTGGTGCAGAACTGCTTGCGGAGGGCGAGACCCCAGGCGCGGTTGACGCGGGCGCCAAAGGGGGCGTGGACGACGAGCTGCATGCCGCCGGAGTCATCGAAAAAGCGCTCGAAGACGACGTCGGTGTCGGAGGGGACGACGCCGAGGCCGTCGCGGGTGGCGCGGACGTAATCGACCATCTGGCGGGCGCCGCTCTCGACGAGGCTGCACTCCTGCTGGAGGCGAGCGACGAGCGCCTCCGGGTCGTCGAGGCCGCCGGCGATTTCGCGGCGGAGACGGCCGGCCTCCTCGGAGAGCTCGATCGTGCGTCCCGGGGCCTCGCCCAGCCAGAAGGGGACGGTCGGGGGCGCGCCGTGGGCGTCGATGACACGGACGGTGCTCTGCTCGACGCGGGTGATGCGCCAGGAGGTGGAGCCAAGGAGGAAGATGTCGCCGGCGGCGCTCTCCATGGCGAAGTCCTCGTTGACGGTGCCGACGGGGATGTCCTCGGGTTCGGCGACGACGCGGTAGTCGCCCATCTCGGGGATGACGCCACCGTTGTTGAGGGCGGCGAGGCGCGCCCCGCGCCGCCCGCGGACGATGCCATTGATGCGGTCGCGGTGGATGAGAGGGGACGCGGAACCGGGGCCATCGCCGATTCCGGTCGCGAGCATGTCGATAATCTCGTCGAAGGGCCCGCGCTCGAGGTTCTCGAAGGGCGATGCCTCCCGCACGAGGTCGTAGAGGTCGTCCTCGGACCAGGGCTCGCAGGCGGTCTCCGCCACGATCTGCTGGGCGAGCACATCAAGGGGCGCAGTCAGGGGGTTGATCCGGTCGAGGCGGCCGCCATTGACGGCGCGGACAAGGGCGGAGCACTCGATCAGCTCGTCGCGGGTGGTGGGGAAGAGGCGTCCGTGGGGGCGAAGGCCGAGGGCGTGGCCGGAGCGCCCGATGCGCTGCAGCAGCGTCGCGATGCTGCGCGGGGATCCGACCTGGCAAACAAGGTCGATGGCGCCGATGTCGATGCCGAGCTCGAGGGAGGCGGTGGCGACGAGGGCGCGCAGGTCGCCGGCCTTGAGGCGCTGCTCGACCTGGAGGCGTCGTTCCTTGGCGATGCTGCCGTGGTGGCTGGCGACGGCTTCCTCGCCGAGGCGCTCGGCAAGCTCCTTGGCGACGCGCTCGGAAAGGGAGCGCGTGTTGACGAAGATGAGGGTGGTGCGGTGCTCGCGGATGAGCTCGGAGAGGCGGTTGAAGATGTCGCCCCACTGCTCCTTGGGGGGCACGGCCTCAAGGTCGCTGGGTGGCGTTTCGACGTGGAGCTCGATGTCGCGCTGGTGGCCGCAGTCGACGATGGAGGCGGAGCGGCCAGCGCCGGCCAGGAAGCGAGCGATCAGCTCGATGGGGCGCTGGGTGGCGGAGAGACCGATGCGAACGGGGGGAGTTTCGTTGAGACGGTCGAGGCGGGCCAGGCTGAGGGCCAGGTGGCTGCCGCGGCGGTCGCGGGCGAGGGCGTGTATCTCGTCGACGATGACGGTGCGGACGCCGCGCAGGTTCTCGCGGCTGCGCTGGGCGGTGACGAGAAGGAAGAGCGACTCGGGGGTGGTGACGAGGATGTGGGGCGGGCGGCGCACCATGGTCTGGCGGGCGGAGGGGGGCGTATCGCCTGTACGCACGGCGCTGGTGATGGGGGGCAGCTCGTAGCCCATCTCCCGAGCGAGGGCGCGGATCTCGGCGAGGGGCTCCTCAAGGTTGCGCTGAATGTCGTTGCTGAGCGCCTTGAGCGGGGAGACGTAGACGATGCGGGTGGCGTCGTCGAGTTCGCCGGCCTCGGCCTCGCGGATGAGCTGGTCGATGCCGACGAGGAAGGCGGCGAGCGTCTTACCGGAGCCTGTGGGGGCGGCGATGAGGGTGGTCTCGCCGGCGTGGATGCGGGGCCAGCCCCCGGCCTGTGCGTCGGTGGGGTGGGCGAAGCGTCGCTCGAACCAGGCGCGCACGACGGGGTGGAAGGCGGCGAGGGGGTCGCCGGCGGGCGGGGGCGGGGCGGCTGCGGGCTCGCGCTCGAACATGCGTGCGGGTGATAGTAGCGGACCGGACTGTTTCTCGCTTGTCGGGGCGAACCGGCGCCCCACAGAACGGGGCGCCGGGGGAGTGCGGGGCGGCCCGGGGGCTAGCGTCGCCGGTACGAGAGGGCGAGCCCGGCTCCGACGAGCAGGACGACGAGCAGGAAGGCAGAGACCGTGACCTGGTCGGAGCGGAGGCCAGTGCCCGCGTCGGGCTCGTCGGCGCCCTTGCCGGTGTCGGTTTCTGGCTCCTGCGGTTCTTCAGGCTCTTGTGGTTCTTCAGGCTCTTGTGGTTCCTCGGGCTCCTCCGGCTCTTCAGGCTCTTGCGGTTCCTCGGGCTCCTCCGGCTCTTCAGGCTCTTGCGGTTCCTCGGGCTCCTCCGGCTCTTCAGGCTCTTTGGGCTCTTTGGGCTCTCGCGGTTCTTCGGAGTCCCGCGGCTCGGGCGGCTCCTCGTCGGGGGTGGGCTCGTCGTCGTCGGCGATGCTGACCGTGGCCTCGTCGGTCGTGCCTGCGGAGACTCGCTCAGGCAGGGAGCCGAAGACGAACTTCACGCTCTCGCCGTCGTCATCCTCGGTGTCCTGGGTAGCGGCGAAGGTGAACGACTTCTCCGTGTCGCCTTCCTGGAACATGAGGTTGGAGGGGACGCCAGAGTAGTCGTCGGACCCGGCGCCACCCTGGAGTGTGGCCCTGAGAGGAATAGTCACCAGCCGTTCCGGATCAGCGCTGAGGATCACCTTGACCGTGACGTTCGAGCCCTCGTCCACCGCGTACGAGCCCTGCTCGAAGCTGACAGTGACCTCTGGCACGTCGTCGTCGGTGATCCTGAACTCTGTCTCGGCGGGCGTGCCGGCGGTCACCCTCGCGGGCAACTCGCCGAAGGCGATCGCCACGCTCTCGCCGTCGTCATCCTCGGTGTCCAGGGCAGCAGCAAAGGTGAACGACGCCTCGGTCTCGCCCCTTTCGAAGGTCACCTCTGCGGGGACACCTGAGTAGTCACGCGCGCTCGCGCCATGCGGTGTGACCTCCAGCGGGATGATGACGGAGCGCTCGGGGTCGGCGCTGAGCATGACCTTGACCGTCACGCTGGAGCCCTCGGGAACCGTGTACCTCATCTGTTCGAAACTGACCGACACCTTCGGGTCGTCGTCGTCAACGATGTTGACGGTTGCCGCGCTGGGCGCACCGGCGGTGACCTTCGCCGGCAGCCCGCCAAGCTCAATCCTCACGCTCTCACCGTCGTCGTCAATGGTGTCGTGTGTTGCCGTGAGGTCGAATGACGCTTCGGTTTCGCCACTGCTAAAGCTGACGCTCTGGGGGACACCGGAGTAGTCCGACCTGCCCGCGCCGTGTTGGCCCGCGGCCCTCAGCGGGATAGTCACGCTCCGCTCGGGGTCGGCGGAGAGCGTCAACGTCACCTTGACGCTGCTGCCCTCCGTCACGGCGTAGGTGTGCTGCGCGAAACGGACCGATACGTCGGGGTCGGGGGTATTCGTGACAGGTGGGGTGACAGGGGGCGTGACGGGCGGGGTGACGGGATCGGGGGTGTTGCCGTCGTCGTCGGTAATGCTGACGACCGTCTCGGACGGACTTCCACTGCTAACTCGATCCGGCAGGGTACTGCCGAAGGCGATCTTCACGCTCTCGCCGTCGTCATCGTCGGTATCGTCGACGGCGGTGATCGTGAACGACGCTTCCCTGTCGCCGCTGTTGAAGACAACGCTCGCCGGCACACCCGAGTAGTCGCCCGGACTCGACGCGCCGTTCTGGTCCGCCGCCGTCAGAAGAATCGTGACAGTGCGTTCGGGGTCGGCGCTCAGCTCAACCGTGACCGTTACCGTGGACCCCTCGTCTACGGAGTAGGCGCCCTGCTCGAAGCTCACGGACACCTGCGGGTCGTCGTCGTCGTCGATGGTGACCGTCGCTGCGGGGGTGGCGCCCCTCGACACGCCTTCCGGCAAGGCGTTGAAGGCGAGCGCCACACTCTCCCCGTCGTCATCCTCAGTGTCCTCGGTCGCGGTGAAGGTAAACGACTTCTCGGTTTCGCCGCTGTCGAAGGTGACGTTCGCCTGGATGGGCGAGTAGTCGGAATTGGATGCGCCATCCTGGTTGGTTACGTTGAGCGAGATCGAGACCTCGCGTTCGGGGTCCTCGCTGAGGATCACCTTCACCGTGACGCTGCTTCCCTCGGCCACGGTGTAGGCGGCCTTCTCGAAGCTCACGGACACCTGGACCGGCGGGTCGACCGGATCGGGGTCGACGTCGGGGTCGACGGGGTCGGTGACAGTAGGAGGGGGGGTGACGACGGAGGGCGTGCCCACATTCGGTGGGTTCACGGTCGTCCCGCAGGCGGAAAGGAGGTTCGCGGGGAGGGGGGGATCTGCGTCGGGGTTTGCGTGGTAGTTGACATGCTGCATGTCGTTGTAGGTGACGTTGGAGAGGCCGTCGGGGATGCAGCCAATGAATTCATTGGCCTCGAGGTAGAGGGTCGTGAGGGGTAGATCCTCAAGTTCGTTCGGGATATAGCCGGTCAGCGCGTTAGCGCGCAGATCCAATGTATGCAGCGCCGGGAGTTTTCCCAGGGCATCGGGGATTGAGCCCGTGAGCAGGTTATATCTCAGGTTCACTTTCTTGAGGTGGGACAGTGCCGGGGTGCCGTCACTCTTCTGCGCCGCAAGCCATGCAGGGAAGGTTCCGTCCAGGTCGTTGTTGTAGAGGGATAGTTCTTGCAGCTTCTCCAGGGCCGAGAGGTCGGGGATGGAGCCGGAGAAGCTATTGTTGTGCAGGTACAAAACCGTCAGGGCGGTGAGGTTCCCCATCTCAGCGGGAATCGGGCCCGTGAAACCCGTTTCGTGAGCATCGAGGACCTTGCCATTGCTGTGGATACGCAACCGTTGGAGGGTCGTGAGCTCACCGATTTCGGCGGGAAGGGGGCCGGAAAGGCGGTTGTTGGAAAGGTCCATCTCCACGATCGAGGCCAGGCCCTTCACCGCAGCCGGGATTGAGCCGCCAAGAGAGTTGCTGTCGAGTTGCAGGCTGGTGAGTTCGCCAAGGCCCCAGATGCTGCTGGGGATGTCCCCGCCGAGGTAGTTCCAGGAGAGGTCCAGGTAGGTGAGTTCCGAGAGATTTCCCAGTTCCGGGGGAATCCTTCCACGCAGCTTTGAGGAATTGGGGTTGCGGTTGAGGTCCAGTCTTGTGACGCGGGGCGGGGTGCCGCCCACGGTGACCCCCTTCCAGGTGGAGAGCTCCCTGCTTCCGCCCCAGTTGGGGACATAGCGCGAGTTGGTGGTGTTGGTTCTCCAGTGGTTGACCGCAGCGACAAGGTTTTCGCAGTCGGCGACAAGCTCTGGTTGGTCGGCGTGGTCGGTAATAACTGTGCCATTCGTGCAGAGGGCGTCGTCCAGCGGGGTCCCGTTTTCCTGCGCGGACACTTGCGCCGGCCCTCGTGTGAGGACCGCGACAACCAGAGCCACGGTGGCAATCAGCAAGAGGGTGGACGCGAGCCCGAGCTTGCCCCATGTCATGAGGCCGAACCCCATGCTTCACGAATGTTGAGGGCCTGGCGATTCCCAGGACTAGTCCAGCTACGCAGGTTAGCCGGGGCAAGAGTCTGACGTGCTCGGCCCAGGGACTCTTTCAGACCGGGGTCGCAGGGTTCTTCTTGCGCGAGAAGGTGGAGAGCGAAGCGCGAACGAGTCGCGGTTGTGAGGGTAGGGGAAGCCAAGGCTGGCCTCTTGGCCACCGCCAGCGTCGTGCCCAAACGCATGGGTCGCTCTCCCCCGCGACCCCGCCAGGGGACATGTTAAGGGACGAAAGGACTTTATGGGTAGTGTGCTTATACAGATTCGCAGAAGATTCGCGGCACTGCCCTTTAGCGCGGAGCGCTACGCAGGTACCTTGGCCGACGGGGCGGTTTCTCGCTTGCCGGAACGAACCGGCGCCCCGCAGAACGGGGCGCCGGGGGAGTGCGGGGCGGCCAGGAGGCTAGCGCCGCCGGTAGGAGAAGGCGAGCCCGGCTCCCACGAGCAGGACCACCAGCAGGAAGGCTGACACCGTGACCTGGTCGGAGCCGAGGCCCGTGCCCGTGTCGGGCTCGGCGGCGGCCTCACCGGTATCGGCTGCTGACTCGGGCTCTGCTTCCCGCTCGGATTCGGGCGAGGGTTCCACCGGTTCTTCAGGCTCTTGCGATTCCTGCGATTCCTCCGACTCCTCAGGCTCCCGCGGTTCCTCCGGCTCCACAGGATCCTCAGGATCCTCAGACCCTTGAGGCTCGGGCGGCTCTTCCTCGGGAGTGGGGGTGGCCGTGGGTTCGGCCTGGGGCTGCGGCCGGGGATTGGGATTGACGGGGTCCGAGTTGGTCTGGATCAGCGTGCGCAGGTGACCGCTATCCCTCACCGCGACGCTGACGCTGTCGGCGGTGATGCCCGAGTAGTCGCCGTCCGTAGACGTGACCGGATTTGTGATCGTCGCGGTGTCCGCGGACACGGGGGCCGGCCCGTGGGTGAGCACCGTGGCAATCAGGACCACGGTCGCGAAAAGCAGGAGGGTGGAAGCGCGCGCAAGCCTTCCCCATTTCGCTGGCGCGAGAGTCAATGCAATTGGTGAGGGTCGCGCAGCGAGAAGGGTAGGAAACACAGAGGCTGGCCTTGTGGCCACCGTCAAGTTCGTACGCCAGTTCATAGGTCGCTCTCCCCCGCGACCCCGCCGGAGAGAATGTTAAGGGATTGACAGCGTTACCGCTAGGTTGCTTATGCAGATATACAGAAAACCTGGATAGTCGACCCGACTGGGACAGCCCAAACGCCCCACACAGTTTCCGAGGCTAGGCGGAGGGTTCCTCGAAGAGCTGGAAGAGGACGCCGTTGGTATCGCGCGGGGAGAGGAAGATGTTGCGCTTCCAGCGCTCGCCGCCGACGCCGCCGGGGGGCTCGATGCCGTCGGCGGCGAAGGCCTCGAGAGCGAGGTCGAGGGACTCGACTTCGCAGGAGACGTGGTGCAGGCCCTTCCCGCGCTTCGCGAGGAAGTCCTGGAGAAAGCCCTCATCGCCCAGCGGTTCGAGGATCTCAAACTTGATCTCGCTGTTGGGGATGCGCATGAGGCAACCCTTGTAGCCCTGGTCGGGCACTTCCCAGGGCTCCTCGACCTCCATGCCGAAGACGCGCTTCTGCCAGGCCGCCTGCGCCTCAAGATCGGGGGAGCCAAGGGCGATGTGGTCGAGGCGGCGGAAGCCGATCTCGCCGGCCTCGCCCTGAGTGCCGTTCATCGAGGTACCCGGCCGGGGTTGGTAGAGCTGCCAGAGCACACCGCCGCTGTCGCGGGGGTGGATGTAGGCCATCCACCACATGGTGTCCTCGCTGATGCCGCCGAAGGGAGTTATGCCGAGGCGCTCCAACTCCGCCACCGCCTCCTCGATGTCAGGCACCTCGACGGCCAGGTGGTGGAGGCCGGGGCCGCGCTCGTCGAGGAACTTCTGGACGAAGCTCGCGGGGCCGTCTGGCTGCAGGAACTCCCACTCGGTGGGGGTGTTGCGAATGCGTGAGACACAGCCCTCGATAGGGGTTCCCGGCTGGGCTGTGAACAGGCGCAGGGAGCGAAAGCCAAAGAGGCGCTCGAAGCGCTCGCGCTGCAGGCGCCAGTCCTGCGCGGCCATGCTGATGTGGTTGAAGCTCATGAGGCTGAGCACGGGACCCCCGATCGGGAGCGGAACGGATTCGGCGGTATGGTAGGGAGCAGGGAGCCGCCGGGCAACGATGGGAGCGATGAGCGCCACGATCGTGGCGAACCCGCGGGCACGGGGGATGCGCCGCTTCGATGCGGAGCGGGCGTTGCGCCGGCTCGGGGAGCGGGGGCTGGAGGGGCGACTGGAGCTGCCCGACTCGCCGGCGGGGACGGCGGAGGCCGCGGCTCGCGCGGCCGAGCGGGGCGACGCCTTCGTTTTCGTGCTGGGCGGGGACGGGACGGTGCGGCTGGCGGCGGGGGCGATGGCAGGGTCGGAGTCGGCGCTGGCGGTCCTGCCGGGGGGCACGGCCAACGTCTGGGCAAAGGAGGCGGGAATCCCGCGGAACCTGCACCGGGCACTCGACGCGCACCTGGACGGCCAGCAGGTGGCCATGGACCTGGGGCGGGCGAACGGGGAGCCTTTCCTCTTAATGGCAGGCATCGGGTGGGACGCCCAGATAGCAGCGACGGTTACGCCTCCACTCAAACGAAGGCTGGGCGTCCTCGCCTACGTCTTACACGGGTTGCCAATGCTCCACCGGCTGCGGACAACGAAGACGGCGTGGTTGGCGGAGAGCGAGGCAGCAGTAGAAGAAGTCGGGCTGATGGTGGTGAGCAACACGCGGCTGTACGGGGGCATCCTCATGTTCTCGCTGGAGGCGAACGCCCGCGACGGGCAGCTCGACGCCTGCATCTTCACGCCACGGAACGCACCTGAAGCGCTTCGCCACTCGCTCAAGGTGGTGGCGCGCCGGCATCCGGGCGATGCGGGCGTGCGCGAGCTGCGCACATCGCGGTTCGAGGTGTCGACGCCGGGCATCCCGGTCCAGCTGGACGGGGACGTGGTGGGAGAGACGCCGCTGACGCTCACGGTCGAGCAAGGGGCGCTGAAGATGAGCGTGCCCGCAGGTCCGCTGACGCCGGTGCTGCGCGGGTAAGGCTATTCGCCCTCGAAGCGGCCGATGGCGCCGCCAGCGACGACGAAGCGTCCGGCGGCACTCGTGAGGACATCGCGCACACGGTCGGGGTCGGCGGTGGTGACGATGACCTGCTGGAAGATCTCGAAGGAATCGAGGACGCCGCGGCGGCGCTGTTCGTCGAGCTCGCTCAGCACGTCGTCGAGGAGGACGACGGGTTCGTCGCCGAGGCAGGTCTGGAGGTAGGCGGCCTCGGCGAAGCGGAGGGAGAGGGCGGCGGTGCGAAGCTGGGCGCGGGAGGCGAAGGATGCCGCCGAGAAACCGTCGATGAGCACCTCGACATCGTCGCGGTGGGGCCCGGAGAGGGTGACGCCGGCGCCGATCTCGCGGGGGCGGCCGTCGTTGAGGGCCTGCAGCATGCGGTTCGTCCACTCGGCCTCGTCGATGGGCAGGCCGTCCTCGACGGCCTCGCCGAGAGCGGGCTTGTACGTGAGGTTGATGGTCTCAGCGTCGTCGCTGAGGCGGCCCATCTGCTCGCTGGCGTAGGGCACGAGCAGGCCGAGGGCATCGGCGCGGCCCTTCATGATGATGCCGCCGGCGTGGGCAAGCTCCTGGTTCCAGAAGCCGAGCTCGGAGGGGGCGGCCTCGCGGGCCTGGATGCGCTTGAGCAGCCCGTTTCGCTGCTGCAGGACGCGCTGGTAGCGCTGCATGGCGCGCAGATACCCGCGGTCGACCTGAGAGGCCATCATGTCGAGGTAGCGGCGGCGGAGGATGGGGGGGCCGGCCACGACCTCGATGTCGAGCGTGGTGAAGAGGACGGCGGCGAGCTCGCCGACGGCATCGGAGGTGCGCTTGGCGAGCCCGTTCACGCGGACGCGTTTGCCGGCTCGCTGGCCCTCGCCGCCGCGCCCGACGACGGCGACCTCAAGATTGAGGCGGCCGGCGGCGCGCTGGACCTCGGTCTGCAAGCGGGCGACGGGGAACTCGGAATCGAAGATGTCGCGCCGGACGAGGTCGGAGTCGCTGCTGGCGCGGCTGGAACGGAGGGGGGAGAGCAGGTAGATGGCCTCGAGCAGATTGCTCTTGCCCTGCGCGTTCTCGCCGACGAAGAGGTTGAGCCCGCGGTCGAGAGCCAGGTCGACCTGGGCATAGTTGCGGAAGTTCGTGAGGTTGAGGCTGTTGATGTACACGCAGCGTCCAGGCGGCGCCCCGCCAGAGCGCCAGAACGCGAATTATAGAGCCCTTGACGTTATGGGGTTATGTTCCATCCGGCGGAAGTATGGGGCTGGAACTGCTCAGGCGCCTATACATTCGCCTTGTGGGGGGGTAGGGAGCTTCCTATAATCGCGCCACAACAAGAACAAGCGAGTAATCGAATGAAGGTTCAGGTCCTGCAGGAGAACCTCCAGCGGGGGCTGGCGATCGTGGGGCGAGCGGTCGCCACGCGTTCGACCCTGCCCATCACCTCAAACATCCTGATGGCGACGGACGGGGGGCGGCTGCGCCTCTCGGCGACCGACCTCGACATTTCCATCAGCACCTGGATCGGGGCCAAGATCGAGGAAGAGGGCGCGACGACGATCCCGGCGCGGCTGATCACGGACTTCGTGGGACAGCTCCCGCCGGCGACCGTTTCCGTGGAGGTTCCGGAGCGCACGCGTCAGGCGAAGCTGGAGTGCGCACGCACGGAGTCGACCATCAACACGATGGACGCGGAGGACTTCCCCCGCATCTCGACGATTGACGAGGGGCCCTCGATCGAGCTGGACGCGGCTACGCTGCGGCGCACGATCGATCGGGTGGAGTTCGCAGCAGCGACAGACGACTCGCGTCCGGTGATCACGGGCGTGAGCATCAAGGGTGAAGAAAGCAAGCTGACGTTCGCGGCCTCGGACGGCTTCCGCCTGGCGGTCTCGGACATCGAGTTGGGAGCCAAGCAGGCGTTCCCGGTGACGGACCTGAACCTGATCGTTCCGTCGCGGGCCCTGCGCGAGGTGGGGCGGCTGATCGGAGATGGCTCGGCGCCGGTGGAGCTGCGCGTGAACGACAAGCAGACGCAGGTGCAGTTCTCGATGACGGACGTGGAGCTGGTGGCACAGTTGATCCAGGGCACGTTCCCCAACTACAACCAGCTGATCCCGGGCGAGTACAACACCTCGACGGTGGTGGACGTGGACGACTTCATGCGCAGTGCGCGCATCGCGGCCATCTTTGCGCGGGACGGGAGCGGCATCGTGCGGCTCCAGGTGCAGCCGACCGGCGACGGCGCCTCCGGGAAGCTGGTGATCAGCGCACGGGCGGACGAGGTAGGGGACAACGAGGGCGAGATCGACGTGAAGGTGGAGGGCGAGGCGGCGAAGATCGCGTTCAACAGCCGCTACCTGGCGGACGTCCTGGGCGTGCTCGACGGCGAAGTGCGCCTGGAAACAACGAGCCCCTCAAGCCAGGGCGTGTTCCGCCCGGCGGAGGAAGACGGCTACGTGCACGTCGTCATGCCGATGTTTGTTCAATGGTGATAGACCGGCGTCAGAATCTATGCATTCTGGCGGGCAATCGGGAGATTCGGAAGATTCTGGAGGTTCGGTCGGGAGCATCCCCTCGACCGTGACATCGTCCCGGGTGGCCGCCACGCTCAGCTGAACGGCCTCCATCACAGGCTCGCCTAGTTCGCTCCAAGGGTCTCGACGAGGCTATTGATCGCGGCCAGCTCATCCTCATTCAGGCACTCGAACAACTCGAAGCCGACCTCGGCCGTCTGGACGAACTCGTCCGGTGAGAGCGTCGACGGGCCGTTGAGGTGGCTCGCGACGAACGGGACGTACGTCGGACGGGCTGCCACGACCCCGCCGACACACGCGGCAGACTCATCGCTGAGCGGTCCGAGCAACGCCTCGGTGGCGGCAACCAGGAACGTGGCTGCGCTCTCGATCGCAAGGCAGGCGGCTGCCTCGAAGCCAATGCTCGTCGCCACCAGCGGAGTTGCGGCCTCCATCGCCGCGTAGGACTCCGCGGAGAGCGTCTCACGCACGCACGTCGCCTGGGACTCGGGCAGCAGGGCGATGAGATCGGCGCCCGTTAACGGGGAGACAGCGTCGATGGCAGTGAAAGTCTCGATGAGCCAGACGGCCTTCTCGGTGTCTGTCAGGCAGTCGTAGAAGGCGAGGATCGCGGTGTACGTCTCCGTTGGAGGAGTCCGGTTCTCCCCGGTCCACTCGAGTCCCAGTCGCGCGTAGATGATCTCGGGATGGTTCAGCGCAAGGTCGGTGATACACACCCGGCTCTCCTCGCTGTAGCCCCCGGCGGCCGCGTTCAGGAACGCGGCACCGGCGAGCACGACGTTCTCCTCCGTCAGGCAGGCGAAGAGGGCGCCGACGCCGAGCTATCGCCACCGCTGCCAGTGGCTGCCAGCAGGGGTGTGGCGCGCAGGATCTCGTAGACGGCCTCGCCGAAGGCGGCCTTGATGCAGTCGTTCTCCTCCTCGGAGAGCCGGTCCAGGAGGTCTTGTCCGGTGGTCGACTCGTCGACGACGAAGTCACGCATCGAGGGAGCCGGCTGGACGGCCTCGGGGGTCGCCGTTGGGGTCGCCGGGGCAGGGGACGGGGTGGCGGTGGCCGGGGGCGGCGTCGGGGTGCTATCGGGCTCGTCCTCCCCGCCGCACGCTACCGCGATGGCGAAGATGGCCAGCAACCCGAAGATGATGCGCACCATCAACCGCTCCCTCTCGCCTGCCGGGGCAGACGCACAGGCAGTATGCCAGCACGATCGCTACCATTACATGACTTTTGCGGAACTTTCTGTAATTTACTGTAACTATCCGGGAGACCGCCGGGGAAACGACTGTTCTCGGCAGGGAGGCAAGGGGCAGATCGACTGCGGTTGACGCCCACTCTGTCGCCTCACCCCCCTCCGTAATGGCGTTCGCTGCCCTGTCGAGCGTGTCAACATCGAACCTGTCGAGGGCCGGGATCACGAGACCGGGCACCCCGCAGCGCCCGGTCTCGTACCCCCGCTCGCACGGGGGGATGGAAACAAAGGGGCGCCCCGCCGTCCCACCCCGTGCACCGTCAGCCTCGCGGCCGGATCCGGACGCCGCCCCACACTGAACGTCTACACGTGCCCGGTTATGCCACTGAAGATGTAACTAAGGCGTGATGTCTAGAATGTCACAAGAACTTGTAGCCGCTCGAACAATTTGGCACGATTTGCCCCTGTTGACGCCGACTCCCGCAGCCCGCCCCCACGTCACGGCCAGCCACCGGGGTCCACTGTGCGATGCGCGGGCGCCTACCGGTGGGCAGGGCCTCCTGAGAGCGACGTCCAACGCGAGAACGACCCTGCCTCACAGGATGCGTTCTCAGTAACCTCGTCAGCGGTTGGTGCGCTCATGTTCCGGATGTTTCGGACCTCAATCGAGATCCTTTTTCTGGTGACGGGATTGCTAGCCATCGCACTTCTGCTTGCCTGCGGCGATGAGCAGTCGTCATCTCCCACCCCGGAAACCCTCTCCGGCAGCCCTGCCCCTACCAGTGACACAACTACGGAATCCAGCGGCAGTGTGAGCCGCCTGGACGAAGTACGCCGTCGCGGTTACCTCATATGCGCTGGCAGCGACGCCATTCCCGGTTTCGGTTACCTGGCCGGCGGCGAGAATGCCGGGTTCGACATCGACCTTTGCCGAGCAGTCGCGGCCGCAGTCCTCGGTGACCCAGGTGCCGTGGAGGTCCGCGTCAGCATTCCCACGGGACTGGGAGACGACCTCCGGTCCGGCGAAGTCGACATGGCGGCGCGCGTGATAACCGCCACCGCCACCCGTGAGTCCCAGTGGGGAAACTTCGTGCAGACCATGTACTACGACGGTCAGGGCTTTGTCGTTCGGCGCAGCCTCGGAGTGGCCGCCGCACGGGAACTTACCGGAGCCTCAGTCTGCGTCACTGCGAACACCACCACCGAGTTGAACATGGCGGACTTCTCCAGGCTGCATGGCTTGGGCCTTCGTGCCGTTGCCTACGAAAGAACTGCCGATGCCGTGGACGCCTATCTCGACGGCCATTGCGCCGCGTTCACGACGGACCATTCCGGCCTCTACGCCTACCTGAGCTCCTTTCCCAATCCGGAAGACCACCTCGTGCTCCCGGACGTCATCTCTGAAGAACCCCTGACTCCAATGGTTCCCCACGGGGATGACCAGTGGCATGACATCGTTTCGACGGTGATGGCCATCTTGATCTACGCCGAGGCATACGGGGTGGCGTCCGACAGCGTCCCCACATCAGCTACCGGCGACGCGAAGGTGGACCGGCTATTCGGCTTCGAAGGATCCTTCGGTCAGGATGGCCTCGGTCTGTCAAGGACCGTAGCCCAGGACGTCATCCGCGGTGTCGGCAACTATGGCGAGATTTACGAACGGCATCTTGCACCGTTGGGCCTGGAACGCCGTGGGAGCCGCAACGCCCTCTGGGCTGACGCTCCATGCTCCGACTGTCCTCGCGGCGGCCAGATTTACGCATTCCCCCTGCGATGACACCCCGCGGCTGCCCGGGTCCGTCGACCTGCTCACGAACGCGGCCCGTAACTCCGCGGAGTCGTCGGTCATCGGCGTAAGCGCCGTGCGCGAGGATGTCCATGCAGCCGTCTCGGTATCGGACCGAGGGCGAGGCATTCCGCATCGCACGCCCGCGATCCAGCGACGGCTGCAACGCCACCCGCGGTCCACGTTTCACTACACCCCGATCTACAGTTCATGGATGAATCTGGTCGAGCGCTGGTTCGCCGAACTCACCACCAAGTGGCTCAGGGCGCGGCGCCCACCACAGCGTTGCCGACCTCGTCAGTTCGCTCCACAGTTGGATCGCCAACTGGAACGAGCATCCGCGCCCCTTCATCTGGCACAAGACCGCTGACCAGATATTCGACAACCCCACCAGCTATCTCAACCGCGCTCCCGCGGGCTTCGCAGGTCGCGACAGAGTCCTCGGTGTTCTTCGTGTCCGGGGGGGCAGCGGGACCGGCGGGAGCGGTGCTACTCGGCGACGAACAGGGCATAGAAGTCGGCTATGCCGAGCACGCGCTGCAGGCGTCGCCGCAGCTGCGGGGAGGGGTTTGCCCTGCCGCTGATCAGCCGGGAGAGGTGGCCCGAGGAGACTCCTACCTGGCGGGCCAACTCGTTCTGGGAGATGTCTTGCTCCTCGAGAAACGCCCACACCGGCGCCGGGTTGAGCCTGACCCGCAGCGGGCTGAGCGTGTATTTCGCTTTGCCTCCACTCACCCGGCGCTACCCGTACTCACCGTCAGCAGCGGACAGGGCCGCGAAGAGGACGGCCGCGAGGGCGTAGATGAGCAGCGCCACGGGGCGGCCGGAGAGCCGCCCGCGCGGCGCCGAGTCCGGGGCCGGGTGCCCGCTGCTCAATGCGTCAGCCCCCGCGGGTCGCAAGCGGCGCGACCGGAGGCGGCGTGGTGCAGGGGAGGGGGTTCCAGCACGTTACCGCTCACCAATCTGCCTACGCCGACCTGCGCTGTGAACGCACCGCTGGCGGCGCGCAAGACTCAAGGCCGAGTATACCGCCAGGTAACGGCAGCATGTGTGTGTTAATCGTGTTAAGGAATCTATGTTTCGTATTTTTCTTGTGTGGTTGAACGAAACCAGCCCCACCTACGCGGCCTAGCGACGGCGGGGCGGGAGTGGCAGCGGTCGGGACGGGAGGCGGGGCGACCGACCCGCACCATTTGAGCGATCGACAGGGGATGCACGATGATCAGGCAGAACGCCACCCTGTGGCTGGTCTTCTGTTGAGCAGGCGGGCCGCTCCGCTCCCGGGACTGGCGGTCCCTACACGGGGCGCAGGAACTGTTCCCGCACGCAGGACGTGACTCCGTCGTCTGCCCGCACCCGCAGCCAGCCCGCGCAGCGAGGGTGCGGCCGGGCGCTGAGGGGACGGCAACACAAGGTACTCAAGCCCCCTCCCGCAGCTCTTTCGTCGTTCGGTGGCCAACAGGGCGACCTTCAGTCCCCAGGGCGACCGTCTCGCTCTCGGGGTGACCGGTTTCCGGCCGTGGTGGGCAACCAGCGGTCGAGAGCCTCGACCACGCGAGCTCCGCGGAACGTCGCTTGAACCGTCTTCGAGGCGACCTGGCGCTCACTCCCCCGCCGCAGTCTGTATTCTTCAGCAACGCCGTGGGCGGTCGGGCAGCGCTGCGCGGCGACGGGGGGAACCGATGACCAAGCAAGGCGTGGTGCCGGACAGCTTCAGCGAGCCTTTCTGGGACGCGGCGAATGAAGAGCGCCTCGTGATCCAGAACTGCCGGGACTGCGATCGGTTGCAGCATCCGCCGGCGGAGGCGTGCCGCGAGTGCGGCGCCGGCGATTCCCTCGAGTGGAAGCCCGTCAGCGGGCGCGGCACGATTTATAACTACGGCGTCGTGCATGACTGTCCCGTGCGGCTGCTCCAGAAAGATCAGCCCTTCAACCTGGCCGTGATCACGCTGGACGACGATCCGGGCATCCAGATGTTTTCGCACCTTCCCGGCACGCCGGTGGACGACGTGCCTGTCGGCGCGGCCGTGGAGGTGATCTTCGAGCCCACGGCGAATGGTCAGCTTGTGCCCGAGTGGCGCGTGATTGCTGACTGATCCCGATCGACCTGACGGCCCGTACGGCAAGGAGTGCGCGAAATGAACACACCAACTGCACCGGATGCGATGTACCGCAACGACGAAGGGCTGGGCCTCTGGGAGCACCGTGGCAAAGTCGCCGCGGTCGGCGTTGGCCACGCGCCAACGGCCCGGCGCTGGGACGGCCGCCCCGAGACGTGCGTGGGCGCCATCAGTATCCAGGCGCTCAGGCAGGCCATCGACGACGCCGGGGTCGCACCCGAGCAGATCGATGGCCTGGTGGTCGTGCCCGTAACCACGACCGGCGCGTTCTGGGAGGAGGGCAAGCCCCTTCCCATGGACGTGATCGAGAGCTTCCAGCAGACGGACGACCCGCTCGACGGCGTCGCGAAGCTCAGCGCCGAATGGCTGCTGGCGAACATGCCGGAACTCACCAACGTCAAGTTCACGATGTACGGCCCGGGCTGCATGTCGAACGCGCTCAATGTGGCGGCCCAGGCGGTGGGCGACGGTCTGACCCACACCTGCCTCGTCGTCAAGAGCTGGCACAACTTCGAGGGCCGCTACTACCAGAGTGGGGCCAACGCCGAGGAGGCCCTTCCCGGCACGGCCGCCATGACCCGGCTGTGGGGCGGTCCCGCTTCGTACGGCACGGCCCTGCAATTCGCGGAGTATTGCCGGAAGTACGGCAAGACCCACGAAATGATGGCGCCGTTCATGGAGAATTCGCGTCGCAACGGGCTGATGTTCCCGGAGGGCTACTGGGCGCAGCACCGGCCCGAGGAACTGGGACGCGAGGACTATCTCGCGGCGCGCTGGATCGCGAAGCCGGCCAACCTGTTCGACAACGACATCCCCATCATGATGTCGGGCGCCTATCTCTTTTCCACGGCCGAGCGCGCGGCGGACATGAAACAGAAGCCGGTCTACATCCTCAATCACGCATCCAGCAACGCCCGGCCCCGCAGCCTGACTCCCACGCTCGATGAGGTTGAAGCGGAAACGGCGCGCACCGCGCGCAAGATCTACGAGGGCGCGGGGATAACGGCCGACGATCTCTCCTTCGAGAACATGTACGACGGCTTCTCCCTCTTCCACCAGTTCCACCTGGAAGGCCTGGGCTATCGCGGGATCAAGTTCGGGGAAGCGCTGGACTTCTACCAGACCGACATCAGTATCGAAGGCCCCAACCCGGTTTCTCCCAGCGGGGGCAACGTCGGTAGTGGCCGCAGCCGGGTCTGGATGCACACGGATTGCATTCAACAGCTGCAGGGCCGCGCCGGCCCGAGACAGGTCACCGGCGTCACGCCAGAGGTGGCGGTCTCGGGCGGGCCCATGCCCCTCGGGGGGAACTTCACCGTCTGGAGCGCCAGCCCCGACTAGTCACGGACGAGGAGTAGCCCGTGGTTGTTCTGATCAGCTTCGATATCGACGGCACGCTGGACGTGGGGGACCCGCCTGGCCCCCTGACGATGGACATGGTCAGACGGGTACGCGACAAGGGCTATCTGATCGGCAGCTGTTCCGATCGCACGCTCAGCGGCCAACGGGCTATCTGGGCCGCGCACGATATCGAGGTCGACTTTGTCGTCTCCAAGCACATGCTGCCGGACGTGAAAGCCCGGTTCGAGGCGGACGTGTATGTGCATATCGGCGACCGCGAGGACCTTGACCGCCGGTACGCGCTCGCAGCGGGATTCGACTTCCTGTGGCCCGATGAAGCCGTGGCTCACTCGCACTTCCAGCCGGAGTCCTGACCGGCCGGCCGGCCGCGCCTCGGGGAGCCCGGCGGCCCGAAAGGGGGTCGCCGAGGCTACGACTTGTCCGGAATGGGGTCGTCCCAATCGATGCCGCACTTCGAGCACCATCGCCTGAGCCAGACATCTCCGGTCGCGTTTTCGTCGCCGAGCTCCGCGTGGATCTGGCCGCCGCATCGACACGGCCGGGGAAACGCGGTCCAGCAGCCACCGCAACGCGCATCGAGCGAATGCTCCTGGAGGAACTGGGGGTGCGTGGACAAGCTCATCGCCGAACACCTCCCCGACCGCGGCGCGTCCGGGGCGCACAGTGTAGTACGCGGTCTCCGGCGGCCATGTTCCTACTGTCCATGACATCCTCGGGGTGACCTGGGGGCGTAGGCTGGACACCCGAGGTCAGGGGAGGTCGTCATGGCGCAGGCTGCCGCCACGGGGTACGACCCGCGGACATACGAGCCATTGACGTTCCACGACGCGGCGGGGCGGTTCCGAATGGGCGATGACACGCCCCGCGACTTCCTCGAGCGCTGCCTGGCGACGATCGAGGAGCGGGAGCCGGTGGTCCAGGCCTTCGCCCACCTGGACCGGAACCAGGCCCGCGCCGCGGCTGACGCGAGCACGGAGCGCTGGGCCGCGGGGGAGCCACTGTCGCCCATCGACGGCATGCCGGTGGGGATTAAGGACCTGCTCGAAACGAAGGACATGCCAACCGAGTACGGCTGCGAGGCCTTCCGCGGGAACTTCCCCCGGCGCGACAACGCGGCCGTCTGGGCGCTCCGGCAGGCGGGGGCGGTGATCCTCGGCAAGACCGTCACGGCGGAGCTCGGGGGCTCGCACCCCGGACCCACGACCAATCCGTTCGACCCGCGGCGGTCGCCCGGCGGGTCCTCGTCGGGTTCCGCAGCCGGAGTGGCGGCGCGCATGTTCCCGGCGGCGCTTGGCACGCAGGTCGGCGGTTCGATCATCAGGCCCGCCGGCTACTGCGGGAACGTCGCACTGAAGCCGACGCAGGGAGGCATCAACCGCGGCGAGCGGCAGACGACGAGTATGAGCACGCACGGCGTCCATGCGGGCTGCATCGAGGACATGTGGCAGGTCGCCATCGAGATCGCGAAGCGCGCCGGAGGGGACCGGGGATGGCCCGGCTTGCAGGGGCCCTCCACTACCCCCGAGCCGCGCACACCAGAGCGACTGATCGTGCTGGAGACGCAGGGCTGGGATGACCTGGACGAAGGCAGCAAGGAGGGGTTCGCGGCGGTGCTCGCGCAGTTGCGCGAGCTCGGTATCCAGCTTCTGCGGCGACGGGACGACCCGCTGGTCGAGACGCTCGAGGGCGTCATCAGCAATGCCCGCGACGTGTGCAACACGATCACGGACTGGGAGAACCAGTGGGCCACGCGGAACCTCGTCGACCAGCACCCCGACGGGGTCAGCGAGCGGGCGAAGGCGGCCCTTGCTCACGCAGAAGCCATGTCGGTGGACGACTACCGGGCGGCACTGATCGTGCGTGAGGTCGCCCAGGAGGCGCACGCGGCCCTGGCAGGGTCCGCCGACGCCATCATCACGCTCTCGTGTCCGGGCCCGGCCCACGTCTGGCTCGGCGACGAGCCGGGGGCTCCGCTTGCCCCCCGGCCGACCGGCGACCCGGTGTTCAACTTCCCCAGCTCGATGCTGTTCGCCCCGGCCGTGAGCATGCCGCTCATGAGCGTCGGAGGCATGCCCGTCGGCGTACAGGTCTTCGGCCAGCCGCACGAGGATGCCGGGATGACGGCGATCGCGCGCTGGCTACTCGGAGCGGTCGAACCGGTCGTGGTCGGCTAGCGCTGCATCCCTCGTCGCGACTCCTGGCCGGCTGGGCCGTAACCCCTCAGCGCAGGGGGCGGAAGAACTGAACGAGGTCCTCCACAAACAGGTCCGGCTCCTCTGCCGCGGGGAAGTGACCGCCACGCTCCTGCTTGCCCCAGTGGGCGAGGTTGTTGTTCGCCTCGACCATCTTGCGGGGGGCGAACACCATCTCGCGGGGAAAGCCGGGGACGCCGACCGGGACTTCGATGGCGGGAGTGCGCTCGTGCGCGCGGTCCCAGGGTGTGCGAAAGACGTGCCAGTACCATCGCGCGGACGTGACGTAGCTCTCGGTGAACCAGTAGATGCTCACGAGATCGAGCAGGAACTTCCGTGACGGCACCTTCTCGATGCCGCCGCGATTGTCGCTCCAGTTGTAGCGCTTCTCGATGAGCCAGGCGGCGAGTCCGACCGGGGAGTCGTGGAGGGCGTAGGCGAACGTCTGCGGATCGGTCGTGTGCACGGCGACGTGGGCGAGGGCGGTGGTCCAGCGGTCGTCCATCATGTCCCACGACCACTGCTCGTCAGGCTCGAAGTCGTCCCGGCTCAGCCGTGACGTTGGTCCGTCAAGGGTCCGCCGCAAGCCAAGGAGGCTGCCGGGCTCCTGGTTGCCGGTGCCGGAACCTCCTGCGCCTCCCAGCATCGGGGCGATACTGACGTGGATGCCGACGACGCGGTCGCCGTACTTGTGGCCGAGCTGGGCGCTGATCCCGGCACCGAAGTCGCCTCCCGCCGCGGCGAAACGGTCGTAGCCGAGCACGTCCGTCATGAGCGTGGCCCAGAGGTCGGCCGTCCACTGCGTCTGGACGCCATCGACCGTGAGGGGCGTGGAGAAGCCGAAGCCGGGAAGGGAGGGCGCGATCACATCGAAGGAGTCGGCCGGATCTCCGCCAAAAGCGGCGGGGTCCGTGAGCCTGCGCATCGCTTCCTTCCAGTCCCAGAAGGTCCACGGCCAGCCGTGCGTGAGGATGATGGGAAGGGGGTTCGGCCCCTTCCCCCGCTCGTACAGGAAGTGAATCGGGATCCCGTCCAGGTCGACGCGGTAGTTGCCGAAGCTGTTGATCTCGGCCTCGGTCTCGCGCCAGTCGTACTCCTTCCACGACTCCACGAATGACTCCAGGTACGTGCGCGGCACTCCGTAGCGCCAGTCCTCGTTGTTGAAGTCGGCGGGCCAGCGGATGCGTCGCAGGCGGGCCTGAAGGTCGTCTATCGCCTCGTCCGGGATTGCGACCGTGAACGTCTCAAGCGCCATACCGTCTCTCCTGACTTAACCGTCGCTCGCGTCGACAGCGGAACTGACGAGAACCTTGCAGTCGGCCTGCGCGCCGCCGGCCATCCGGTCGAACTCGGCCGGCAGGTCCCCGAGGTCCACGGTGCGCGACACCAGCGGGGTCGTGTCGACGGCACCGCTGCTGAAGGCGGCGAGCGTCTCCTCGAACTCGGCGCGGGTATAGGCGACCGAGAACGTGATGGTGAGCGCCTTGTTGATCCCGACGAAGGGGAGGAAGCGGTCTTCTTCCATGCAGACGCCGACAACGATGACCCTGCCGGCGGGCCTCACGGCGTCCATGGCCTGGCGGATGATGCCGGGGATGCCGACGCAGTCGAAGACGACGTCCGGGCCCGCACCGAATGCGGCTTCGAGGTCGGATGCGAAGGCGGGGTCGGAGGGGTCGAGGACGAGATCGGCGCCGAGGTCGGCAGCAAGCTCGCGACGCTCGGCCACAGGGTCGCTGATGGCGACGAGTTCGACGCCGTCGTGCTTCAGCCACAGCAGCGCCATGAGCCCGATCGGACCGGCGCCCATGATGAGCGCGCGCTCGCCCTTCTCGATTTTGGCCTCGTGGGTGGCGTGGCGCGCGACGGAGCAGGGCTCAGTGGTGGCACCTACCTCGACGCTGATGTTGTCGGGGACGGCGAGAAGGACCGGCTCCCAGAGCACCATGTGGTCGGCGAAGGCGCCGTTAAGTTCGGAGCTGTAGGCGCTCGCCATGCGCGGGGGGAGGGGGCGCGCGGTCTCCCGGGGGGGCGCCTTGACGACGCGGTCGCCGGGGGACCACTCGGCAACGTCAGGCCCAACCTCGACGACCTCGGCGACGAACTCGTGGCCCATGACCACGCCCTGCGTCAGGTCCACCTTTGCGTACCAGGAGGTCGGTCCCGTCTCCGCCATCATGGCCTCAAGGTGGCTTGCCGCGTGAATGTCGGAGCCGCAGATTCCCGCCGCCAGCACCCGCACGAGCACCTCACCGGAGCCAGGAGTTGGGCGGGGCCATTCCTCCACCGTCAGGGAAGTGCCTCTCAATACCATTGCCTGCATGTTGTCGAGACCTCCTCAGTCGCGCCGCGGTTGGACCGGGCGGTAAGCCTAGTCCCTTCGCGAAGGGCGTGTGGATGAGGGGTGGGCGCAGCCATCCGGGCAGGCGCGCCAGCCAGTAGACTGCGCGCACTCTGGGAGGGCGCGTGACGACCGACCTGTTCAGCAACCCGAAGCGGTTCGGAGACATGACCTCGTGGCGCGAAGAGGCGCTCGCGCTTCACGCCAGGGGCGTGTTCCACGCGATCGAAGCCGAGGGCTTCGGTTCCTTCCGGGCGGTCATCGGCCGGGAGGAGATCCTCGAGATCGAGGCCCAGCCCGATCTGTTCACGAATGGCCCCGAACCGATCCTGACGCTCGATGCGATCCTGGAGATGCGGACGCAGGGGGGACCACGGGCGAAGACGCTCATCCACATGGACGATCCAGAGCACCGCAAGTACCGCATGCTCACCAACGACTGGTTCAAGCCCGGAAGCGTGCGCCAGCTGCAGCCGCGGCTGGATGAGTTGAGCCGAAAGGCTCTCGCGACGCTGGAGGAAGGCGGCGGCGAGATCGACTTCAACACGGAAGTCGCCCTGCCCTTCCCCCTTGAGGTGATCCTCGCGATTCTGGGGCTGCCGGAAGAGGACTACCCCCGAATGCTCCAGCTCACCCAGGAGATGTTCGGCGCCAGCGATCCCGACCTCGTTCCGAAGGATCGCGACCCGGAGGACGTCCTGGCGGTCCTGCGGGACTTCTTCCAGTATTTCGCCACCCTGAGCGCAAACCGCCGGGCGAACCCGACCGACGACCTCGCCACTTGCATCGCCAACGGCCTCATCGACGGCGCACCCATGCCGGACCTGGAGACGATGGGGTACTACCTGATCGTGGCCACCGCCGGCCACGACACGACGTCCGCCTCGATAGCCGAGGGGATGCGCCTCCTCGCGGAGAACCCTGACCAGCTGGCGCTCCTCAGGAGCAAGCCGGAGCTCATACCGAACGCCGTCGAGGAGCTGGTGCGCGTCGCCTCGCCGGTACGGCACTTCATGCGCACCGCCCAGGACGACACGGAAATAGCAGGGGAGCCAATCGCGAAGGGGGAGTGGCTGATGCTGTCGTACGCCGCCGCCAACCTGGATCCGCGCGCGTTCGAGGACCCGCTGCGGTTCGATGTGGCGCGGGAGAGTGCGGACCGCCAGATCGCCTTCGGCTATGGCATCCACTACTGCCTCGGCGCACACCTCGCGCGGCTCGAAATGGAGACGCTGTTCGGCTACCTGCTGCCGAGGATCGAGTCGGTCGAGCTGGCGGGCGAGGTCACAACCTCGACGGCCACGTTCGTGAGCGGCATCAAGAGCCTGCCGATCCGTTACACATTAACTGCCGCGTAGGTCCCACAGGGAGGGCGAGATGTACGAGAAGCTGTTCGAGCCGATCACTGTCGGCGGGGTCACCATCAAGAACCGGATCGTGCGCTCGCCGCACGGCACGGGCCTCTTTGGCGACGACTTCATCGCCTACCACGTGGCGCGGGCGAAGGGCGGGGTGGGCATGTCCACCGTGTCCGCCACGAGCGTCCACCCCAACGCCCCGGGGGCGATCGCCCTCTGGGACGACAGCTGCAAGCCGTACCTGTCGAAGCTGGCGAACGCCGTGCACGAGCACGGCATGAAGATGTTCCACCAGATCTATCACCGGGGGCGTCGCAGGGGGAGATGGTCGGGGGGGCGGAGGCCTGGTCGGCCAGCGAGATTCCGAACTTCCTGGGCGGCGCGGTGGTGCCCCTCGCCATCAGCAAGGGGCAGATCGACGACCTCGTGGAGCACTACGCCAACGCGGCCAGGCGCATCTACGAAGCGGGTCTCGACGGCGTCGACATCCACGCATCGAGTGGGTACCTGGTACACGAGTTCCTCTCGCCGGCACTCAACCAGCGCGACGACGAGTACGGCGGTTCACCGGAGAACCGGATGCGGCTCCTGCTCGAGATCATCGACGCCATTCGCGGGGAAGTCGGTGAGGGCGACTTCGCGGTGGGGGTGCGCCTGCCGAACGAGGACTACGTGCCCGGCGGGCTCACCGCGGACCTGAACCGCCAGATCGCCGAGACCGTCGACCCGCTCGTCGACTACGTCTCACTGCACATGGGCTCGTACTGGCGCTTCCACAAGCTGATCGCGCCGACGGACGACCCGCTGGGCGTGGAGATGTCGCCGAACGCGACGATTCGCCCCGTGATCACAAAGCCGAGCATCGTTGTCGGGCGCATCCTGACGATGGACCACGCCCACGCGCTCGTGGATTCGGGGCAGGCAGACATGGTGTCGATGGTGCGAGCGCTGATCGCCGATCCGGAGCTGGTCAACAAGGCGCATCGCGGTGACGAGGACCTGATCCGGCCCTGCATCGGAACGAACATGGGGTGTGTCGGGCGGCTCATGAGCGGCCAGGGATTGAGCTGCGTCGTCAACGTCGCCGCCGGCCAGGAGGCGACGGTTACGCAGGAGCCCGAGATTCCCGCGGAGGAGTCGAAGCGGGTTCTCGTGGTCGGGGGCGGCCCGGCGGGGATGGAGTTTGCGCGGACGGCGGCCATTCGCGGGCACCACGTGCAGCTGCACGAGGCGACGCAGAAGCTGGGCGGCCAGGTCAACATCGCGGCGAGCGCTCCCAGGCGGGGCGACGTGGGCGCCATCACCCACTGGCTGGGCGAGGAGCTGAAGCGCCTGCACGTGGACGTACACCTGAACTCGCTGGTGGACCTCGAGACAGTCATGGAGGCAGATGCGGACGTGGTGGCGCTGGCCACGGGCGGCAGTCCGCGGGCGGATGGGTTCCAGGTCTCGACCCCGTCGGTCCCGCTCCCGGGCCACGACCTCCCGCACGTGTACAACGCGCAGGACCTGATGGGATACGGCGATCCGGTCAACATCCAGGGGCCGGCGGTCGTGTTCGACGACACGGGCTCGTTCGAGGCGATCTCGGCCGCGGACGTGCTGCTGGAGGCGGGCGTTCAGGTGACGCTGGTCTCGCGCCTGAAGGACCTGGGCGAGAACCTGCCCTACCCGCCGGTGACCGTAGGCGCGGCGCGCGAGCGGCTGATGTCGGGGGACTTCGACCTGATCGGGGGGCACTACCTGCGCGAGATCCGTCCGGGCGAGGTCGATATCGGCGTCCTGCACACGGACCGCGTGCGCACGATCCCGGCCAACACGGTGATCATGGTGACCCACCACGAACCCAACCGGTATCTCGCCGACGAGCTCGAGGCAGAGGGCATCGAAGTACACGCGATCGGCGACGCACAGGGTCGCAACAGCATCCGCAACGCGATCCACGAAGGGGCGTTCCTGGGGAGGAAGGTGTAGCCGGGTCAGCGGCGATGCCGCCGACAGCGGGAGCACCACGAAGCCCGTGACCAGCGTTGAATTCGTCCTGCCCGATCCCGAGCTCGCGGAGTACACGTGGGTGTACGAGAACGAGCACGGTCCAGCTTCGCAGCCTCCGCTCACCAGGGGCGGGTCGTTCGGGCGGCCGGCGGAGGAGAGCTGGCCACCGGCTCGCCTCGTCATCAATGGCTACAGCTACTACCGCGCGGGACCGGCAGGCGAGATGCCGATGCCGGGCACGATGCCCGATCTCGGGGATGCGACCGCCTTCGAGACCTGGGAGAGGAGGTGGCTTCCCGAGGTGAACGCCCTGTTCGATGCGCTCACCAGTTTCGATGCGGCCTCCGTTCCGGAGGGGGAGTGGCGCGAGACGCTGGACCGCCAGGCAACCGAGTTCGGGCGGGTGTTCGCGGGGGTGCACGGCGAGTGTGTCCTCACCTCGGGACACCTCGCCCAGGACTTCGTCGACGGGTACTGCGAGGCTCTCGGCGAAGCGCGGCGAGCCGACGCCCACGCCCTCCTGCAGGGCTTCCCCAATCAGACTCTCGACCGCGCGATCGCGCTCTGGGAGTTGGGCCGCGAGGTTCGGGGCAACCCCGGGATGCAGGCCGCTTTGCGCGATGCAGCAGCAACCGGGACGGGCCTCACAGGACACGCCGACTTCGACGAGCGGTTCGCCGGCTTTCTCGAGGAGTTTGGCCACACGATCGATGCCCAGGTGCCGGACGCACCCACCTGGCGCGAAGACACACGACCGGCGCTCGCCCTCGTGCTTCGCTACGCGAACGAGCCGGAGGATGCGGCACCCGCGCAGGCCGCGGCGGAGCAGGTCGCCCGGCGGGAGCGGCTCGAGCAGGAGTTACGCGCGCTGGCCGAAAGCGACGAACGCGCCCGAGAACTGCTGAAAGGGCTCCCGGGGGCGCAGGAGCTACTGCCCGTTCGCGAGGACCACAACACGCTCTGCGACCAGCGGCTGGGGGCAGCCTCCCGCTATCGCTGGCTGGGCATCGGCAGGCTCCTGATGGATCGAAGACTCGCGGAGGCAGAGGGGGACGTCTTCTATTTCGCGCTCGAGGAGCTGACCGAGACACTCGAAGGGGGCACGCCGCTGGGGACGCAGGCGATCGAGGAGCGGCGGCGAGAGCAGGCGGCCTACCGGTCGACCCAGCCACCCCCCGTCCTCGGCCAGCCACTGGCCGCGGAAGCGAGCACGACGGGCATGCTGCGCGGGACGGGCGCCTCACCGGGCGTCTACCGGGGTCGCGCGCGGGTGATCCGCTCGCTGGCGGAGGCGGACCGCCTGGGGCACGGCGAGGCCCTGGTCTGTGGGGTGACGGCGCCAACGTGGACGCCCTACTTCGCCGTCGCCGGCGCGGTGGTAACGGACGCGGGAGGAGCGCTTTCGCACACGGCCGTGGTCGCGCGTGAATACGGCATCCCCGCGGTCGTGGGCACGCGGACGGGTACGCGAGCGATCGAGGACGGGACGCTCATCGAGGTGGACGGCTCGGAGGGCACCGTCCGGTTCCTCCAGGGATAGCGGGGCGGCGGGTCGCGGGCGGTGCGCGGGACGGGGATACTGGGGCTCGAACCGGCCGTTTCAATACACGCCGGTGAAGGCTGGAGTTGACCATGGCATTCGCGCACCCGGAGTTCCTCGTTTCGACCGACTGGCTGGCGGACCACCTGGCGGACGACGACGTCCGCGTCTTCGAGTCAACGGTCTTCCTGCGCCCCGGCGACCGCGGATTTCGCGTCGAGTCGGGGCGGTCGGAGTACGAGTCGGGGCACATTCCCGGCGCGGGTTTCCTGGACCTGCAGGCGGACTTCTCCGACAACGAGCAACGGCTGCGCTTCATGATGCCCTCGGCGGAGGCGTTCGCCGAGGCAGCGGGGCGGCACGGGATCTCGGAGTCCTCGAAGCTGGTTCTCTACGACCGTTCGGGCTCGATGTGGGCGGCGAGGCTGTGGTGGATGTTCCGGTCGATGGGGTGCACGGGGGCGGCGGTGCTGGACGGCGGCTGGAACCGCTGGAACGCCGAGGGGCGGCCAATCTCGACGGACGAGGCGACGTACGCGCCCACGACATTCGCGCCGGTTGCCGACCCGGCCCGCTTCGCCGACCTGGACGAGGTGCTGGCGTTCACCGCGCCAGGGGACGGGGGCGGGAGCTGCCTGATCAACGCCCTGGGGCGGGACCAGCACTCGGGTGCCGACGGCGGGCAGCGGTACGGGCGCGCCGGACACATCCCGGGCTCGACCAATGTGCCGGCGATGGAGCTGACCGATCCCGAGACGGGCCTCTACCGCCCGGCGGAGGAGCTGGCGGCGCTGTTCGAAGAGGCGGGCGCGGACCGGACGCAGCGCGTGGTCACGTACTGTGGGGGCGGCATCGCGGCGTCCAACGATGCACTCGTGCTGTCGCTGCTGGGGTTCGACAACGTGGCGGTCTACGACGCGTCGATGTCGGAGTACGCGGCCGATCCGTCGCTGCCGCTGGAAGTCGACTGAGGGGACGGGGCCTGACCCCGCGCTACCTTCTCCGGCGCCGGCGGGTGAACCCTAGTGCGTGCCCTGGGCGGCCATGACGGTGGGCATGCCCTGCATGCCGCGAAGGGTGTTGATCTCGCCGCGGTGGCCGTTGAAGTGGCCCATCATGTGGAGGGAGATGGCCTCGCCGACGGACTCGGTGCCGTTGCGGGCGGGGATTTCGCGCTCGAGGTCTTCATCGGTGGCGTTGGCGAGGAACCGGGCAGTTCGCTCGAAGACGGCGTCCTGGTAGCCGCTGAGAGCGGCGATGTCGGCGACGTGAACCTGCCGGGCGTCTTCGTCGGACATGCCGGTACCGAAGCCCTCATAGGGGAGGCCGGTGCGCTCGGCCCACTCCTCGCTCCAGACCCCGGGCTGGGCGGCGACGCGGCTGATAATGAGGTCCTCGACACGGGCGGTGTGCCAGAGGCACCAGGCGATGGAGTGGCTGCCCTGCTCGGGGACGAAGTGGAGTTGCTCGTCGGTGCCGTTGCGGGCATCGACGAGGGCAGCGTGCGTGAACTCGAGGCTGCGCTGGATGAAGGCGACGGTGCTCATGGCTCCCCCTGTATTGAGGACGCGATCCTACGCTCGCACACCCGCCGCTGGGAGGGCCGCGAAGGGCATGGGCGGACGGGTCAGGATCCGGGCAAGAGGTAGCGCAGCGACCCCCAGGTGACTCGTTGGCCGACGATGCGCGAACGCTGCAAGAGGTGGTCGACGTGGTGGTCCTCGTCGCAGCCGTTCACGGACTCCTCCATCTGGATAGTGACGTGGGCGATGCCGAATTCTTCGTGGGCGATGCGCTTCATGGCGGTGAGGAGGGCGTCCTTGTCGCCGCCATAGGTGGGATCGATGAGGACGTGCGCGGTGAAGGCGTCACTCTGGGAGGTGATGGTCCAGGCGTGGACATCGTGGACGAGGGTGACGCCTTCAAGTTCCTCGATGTCGTTGCAGAGCTTGTAGACGTCAATGTTCTCCGGTGTGCCCTCGAGCAGGACGTGGACGACGCTGGTCATGAGGCCCCAGGAGCTGACGAGAATGAGGAGGCCGATAACGATGCTGATGATCGGGTCGGCGACGTGCCAGCCGAGGGTGATGATGAGGACGGAGGAGATAACGACGCCGACGGAACCGAGGAGATCGGCCATGACGTGCTGGAAGGCGCCCTCGGCGTTGAGGCTGTGCTCGGAAGAGCGGTGGAGGATGAAGGCGGCGGCGATGTTGACGGCGAGACCACCGAGGCCCACCCAGAGGACGGGCCAGCCATCGACATGAGCGCCTTCGGCGCCGAAGCGGTGGTAGGCCTCGAAACAGATCCAGGCGACGATGATCCAGAGGGCGATGGCGTTGAGAAGAGCGGCGAGGACCTCGGTGCGGTAGAAGCCGAAGGTGCGCTCGGCGGAGGCGGCGCGCTCGGCGATCCACATGGCGAGCAGGGCGAGCCCGATGGCGGCGGCGTCGGTGGCCATGTGGCCGGCATCGGCGAGGAGGGCGAGGCTGCCTGAGAGTACTCCGCCAATGATCTCGGCGACCATGTAGCCGGCGATCAGGACGAAAGCGAAGCTCAGGCTGCGGCGGCTCAGTCCTCGCAGGTCGTGGGCGTGATCGTGGCCGCTGTGATCGTGGCCGGCGTGATCGTCGTGATCGTCGTGCCCGTGGTCGTCATGGTCGTGCTCGTCGTGAGCGTGGGCTTCGTGGCCATGTTCGTCGTGGTCATGCTCGTCATGATCGTGGGCATCGTGGTCGTGAGCGTCGTGGTCGTGGGCGCTGGCGCCCTCACCGGCGGAACCTGACGTTGAAGACATCTACGCTCACCCCCAGGGTTACGGTCGGAAGTCAGTTGGACCCTTTGCAGCGGAGGGCCGCTCGACAAGCTTGAGAGGAAGACACAAGAGGCGCATCCCTTGGGGAGTGCGCCTCTGAATCCGCACGATGTGCGGACGGCCTTCGAATGCCTCTAGCGAGGCGAGTGCCTAGCTCGCGGCGTGGTGCTCGTGCTCGTCGCACTCGTGCACGTCATGCACATGACCCGGCTCACCGTGGTGCTCGTGCTCATCGCACTCGTGCGTGTCGTGCTCGTGGTGGCCATGATGCTCATGGTCGTCGCACTCGTGCGGGTCATGGACGTGGCCGGGGCCGCCGTGGTGCTCGTGCTCGTCGCATTCGTGGGTGTCGTGTGCCATAAGGACTCTCCTCTAATCGATTGCTGAGTCTTTTTATACACAAGGGCTTGAACCGGATTCGAGAGTCGATCTCAGTAGAGGGACGGAGCCTGTGAGCACGCTTGCGACGGGGCGGCCAGGGCGCGCCGCCAGCGAGAAACCGGCCACGGGCAGGCTCCCCCCTGGCGCTTGCGCGACAACCGGACTGCCCCGATCGCGTTATGGCGCGACCATGCGTCGTGTATACTCGCGGCCCACAGCGCGCGGGCTTGCCTTGCGCGGTGCGAAGCCGGTCAGACCGGCTCTCCGTCGGGTCGATGCCCGAGGAGCGCGGGACGCGACACCGAGTACGTCGTACACTGCGCGGGCACGATTCGAAAGCACGGTTGAGGAGACACAGCACATGGCAATCAGCGCCGAAAGGGAAAGCGGCACCGTCATCGCGAAGGCCGACGGGCGCATCGATGGCTCCAACGCCAGCGAGTTTCAGGCGGACCTGCAGGGAGTGATCGAGGATAGCGACAAGGCGCTCATCCTGGACTTTGAGAGTGTCTCCTACATCAGCAGCGCCGGACTGAGAGTCCTGCTGCTCACCGCCAAGACCCTCGAGGGAAACGGGGCGAAGCTGGCGCTGTGCTCACTTTCCGAGCCGATTCGCGAGGTGTTCCGCATCAGCGGCTTCGACAACATCATCCCGATCCACGACTCCCAGGCCGAGGCAACGGCCGCCATCGGCGGGTAGACCGCACCGGAAACCGGTAGAAAGGGCTCGCCGAGGCGTGCGCGGTCGATGACCTACAAGATTCTCGTAGTCGACGACGAACCTGACCTCGAACCACTGGTCTTGCAGCGCATGCGCCGGCACATCCGGCGTGGCCGCTACGAGTTCGTGTTCGCCCACAACGGGATCGAGGCGCTGGAGCAGCTCGAGGCCGACCCCAATATCGACATGGTCGTCTCCGACATCAACATGCCGCGCATGGACGGGCTGACGCTGCTGGAGCAGATTCCCAACGTCAGCCCCGACATCCGCGCGATCATCGTCTCGGCCTACGGCGACATGGAGAATATCCGCACCGCCATGAACCGGGGCGCCTTCGACTTCGTGACCAAGCCGGTTGATTTCGACGACCTGCAATTCACGATCGACCGGACACTGGAACACATCGAGCAGTGGCGGGAAGCGCTCAGCACGAGGGACAAGCTGGTGGCGCTGCAAAACGAGCTGGACGTGGCCAGCAAGATGCAGCAGTCGATCCTGCCAACGTCGTTCCCCAGCAGCCCTTCCTACAAGACGTACGGCACGATGCACCCGGCGAAGGACGTGGGGGGGGATTTCTTCGACATCATCCGCCTGGAGAACGACCGGATCGGGCTGGCGATTGCGGACGTCTCGGACAAGGGCGTGCCTGCGGCCCTCTTCATGATGTCGAGCCGCACGCTGCTGAAGGGCTCGGCGATCGGCACCACCGGCGGTCCCGGCGCCGTGCTGACCGAGGTGAACAACCTTCTGAACGAGGACGATACGACGGGCATGTTCGTGACGATGCTGTACGCCGTCTACGACCCGGCGACGGGCGTGCTGACCTACGCCAGCGGCGGTCACGATGCGCCCCTGGTCGTACACCCGGACGGAACCTCGGAGTTGCAGGATCTGACAGGGGGCATCGCCCTGGGAGTCCTGGGCGGTTTCGAGTACCGGCATGAGTCCATCCAGCTTGAGCCCGGGGATACGGTCTGCCTCTACACCGACGGGGTGACGGAGGCGACGAACCAGCAGGGTGAACTGATGGGCATCGAAGGCGTCCAGGTGCTCTTCGGCTCGGCGCCGCCCACGAGCGCAGAGCAGGCGGGCGTGGCCATAATGGAGCGGGTGCTGGAGTTCACCGGCGAGGCCCCACAGCACGACGACATCACCTGCCTGACGCTTCGCCGGGACTGACCAATGGGCGCCACGCTCACCATGGCGATCGGAACAACGCGCGACGAGCTGGAACGCATTTCGTCGGCCATCGAGGAGTTGGGGCAGCGCGACGAGTGGCCGGACGACCTCGTGTTTCGCGTGAACCTGGTGCTCGAGGAACTGATCCTGAACATCATGGATTACGGGGCGGAGGACGACGATCCGGACATCTCCCTTGAGATCCAATCGAAGGACGACTCCATCTCGATCGACCTGAGTGACCGTGGCCGGGCTTTCGACCCGCTGACCGAGGCCCCCGAGCCGGACCTGACGGCCTCCGTAGGGGAGCGACGCGTGGGTGGACTGGGCGTCCACCTGACGAAGACGCTGATGGACGAGGTGCACTACTCGCGGGAAGCGGACCGGAACCGGCTGAGCATCGTCACGCGCAAGGTGCGATGAAGCGGGGAAGGCCCGCGAGCGTCGCCTGGCTTTCCGGCATTGCGCTGGCAGCGGCGCTGCTCATGGCGAGCTGTACCGGGGGTGGGGGCGGCACGGGCGGGGTCGGGACCGCCACGCCATCGCCGACCCAGGCGCCCGACAGGGGCACGCCGGGGGTCTTCGAGGACAGGGTGCTCTTCGGGCAGTCGGCGGCGTTCAGCGGGCCGGCGCAAGAACTGGGCAAGAACATGCGGCTCGGGATCGAGGCCGCGTTCCACGAAGCGAACATGGCGGGTGGTGTACACGGGCGGCGTTTGGAACTGACCACGCTGGATGACGCGTACGAACCGGAAGCGGCGATCACCAATACGCAGCAACTCATCGGGGAGGGCGTGTTCGCACTGATCGGGGCGGTGGGGACACCAACCTCACGATCCGCCACACCGGTGGCGGCGGAATCCGGGGTGCCCTACCTGACACCGTTCACGGGGGCGGCGTTCCTGCGTGATCCCGAGTGGACGAACATCATCAACCTGCGCGCCTCCTACGCGCAAGAGACCGAGGAGATGGTGGAGCGATTGACGGTGGACCTGGGCATCGAGCGGATCGCCATCCTCTACCAGGACGATTCGTACGGGCGCAGCGGCTACGACGGCGTGCAGCAGGCACTGGGGCGGCGGGGCAGCGAAGCAGTGGCGGTTGGACGCTACACGCGCAACACCTCGGCTGTGAAAGCAGCGGTACTGGACATCCAGGGCGGCAGCCCCGAGGCGGTCATCATGATCGGGGCGTACCAGCCGATGGCGGAGTTCATCAAGTGGGCGCGGAACCTGGGGATGGACGCGCTGTTCCTGAACGTCTCGTTCGTTGGCAGCAACGCCCTGGCGCAGGAACTGGGGCCGGAAGGGGTGGGGGTGCTGGTGACGCAGGTGGTGCCCTTCCCGGAGGATGATTCGCTGGCTGTGGTGTCCGCCTACCATCGGGCGCTTGCGGCCTACGCCCCCGACGCCACCCCCGGCTTTGTGTCGCTGGAGGGGTATCTGGCCGGCCGGCTCGCGATCGCGGGGCTGGAGATGTGCGGACGCGACCTGGACCGGGACTGCTTCCTCGCGAGCCTGCGAGAATCGGCAATGCTGGAGATCGAGGGGTTCCCGTTGCAGTACGGGGAGGATGACAACCAGGGGTCGGACAAGGTATTCCTGACAGTCATCGGCCCCGGCGAGCAGTACCATGCGATTGAATCGCTCCGGGAGATTGAGACACTGCGGGAGACAGAGTGGCTGGGCGACTGAGGCAACTGCTGGACAGCCGGTTCCGGATCTCGACCCAGCTCTACGGAGCGGTCGGGGGAGCGGTGGTGCTCACGCTGGCAGCCAGCCTGGTTGGCTGGTTCTCGTTCGACCGGGTGGGGACGGCGCAGAGCCGCGTCAACGATGGGAGCGTGCCGGAGCTGGCGGCCGCCTTCGGCGTGGCGCAGTACAGCGGCGTGCTGGTGGCGGCGGCGCCCAATCTGACTGCAGCGACGACGCCGGAGGAGTTCGATCAGGTCGTCCAGAGCATCGATGCGGCCTACGCCTCGTTCGAGGAGGAGCTGGCGACGCTGGAGGCCCGGCAGGACACCGACCAGGAGCGCGTGGGGCGCATCCGCGGGTACGCCGACACGCTCATCTCGAACATCAAGGAGCTCAGGAGCGAGACCTCCGGGGTGTTCGAGCTTCGGGACCGGCTGGAGGGGCTGCAGGAAGAGCTGACTCAAGTTCGCTTTGAACTGGATGACCTGCTCGCGCCGGCGATCGACGACCAGCTCTTCTACACCCTGACAGGGTTCCGGGACCTGGAGGAGTCGGCCGCCCCCCGCTCGGAGCACTTCGCCGAACGGGAGATCGTTCGCTACCGGCGACTGAGCGAGCTGCAGGGGGACGTGAATATCGCGACGGAGCTGCTGGCGAATGCGTTCACGCTCTCGGACGCCTCCCTGATCGAGCCGCTGCGCGAGCGCTTCGAAGCTGCGAGAAACCGCATCGAGCGCAACCTGGGGACGCTGGCAGGCTCGGATTTCCACGAAGCCGCCAACCCGCTCTTCGACCGGTTGTTTGCGCTGGGCGTGGGGGGCGAGAGCGTGTTCGGGCTGTTCGAGCGGGAACTTCGCATCGAAGCTCGCCAGGCGGAGCTGCTCGACAGCAACCGCGATCTCTCAGTCGACGTAGTGGCGGAGGTGGACGGGCTGGTGATGGCGGCACAAGCGAGCGCCGAGGACGCCACGGAGGCCTCCTCCTCGGCGATCTTCACGGGGCGGACGCTCCTGCTGGTGATCAGCGCGGTGAGCGTGGTCGGCGCGGTGCTCATCATCTGGCTGTACCTGGGGCGGATCCTGCTGCGACGCCTCAACATGCTCTCGGACTGGATGCGGCGGATGGCCGGGGGCGACATCGAGACGAGCGTGGAGATGGAGGGGCAGGACGAGGTGGCGGACATGGCAGCCGCGCTTGAAGTGTTCCGGCGGCACGCGCTGGAGGTGCAGCGTTTGAACCTGGTGGAGGAGCTGGCAAACGAGCTGCAGGACAAGAACGTGGAGTTGGAGAGCACGCTGGGAGAGCTGAACAAGGCCCAGGACCAGATCGTGATGCGCGAGAAGCTGGCGGCGCTGGGAGAGTTGACGGCGGGGGGCGCCCACGAGATCCGGAACCCGCTGAACTTCGTGAACAACTTCTCCGAGGTCTCGGGCGAGCTCCTGACCGAGCTGCAGGAGGTGCTGGAAGAGGAGAGCGTGCAGCTGAGCGAGGACCAGCAGTCGTACATCGAGGAGATCACTGGGGACCTGACGAGCAACCTCGAGCGAATCCAGTCGCACGGAAAGCGGGCGAACCGGATTGTCGAGAACATGCTGCGCATGGGACGGGAGTCGGGGGAGTGGCAGGTGTCGGACATCAACAACCTGTTGGACGAGCACGCCCGGCTGGCCTACCACAGCGCACGGGCGACGGACTCCGACTTCCAGCTGGATATCAAGGAGGACTACGACCCGACTACGGGCGAGATGGAGGTCATCCCGCAGGACCTGGGCCGCGTGTTCCTGAATATGGTGAGCAACGCCTGCTACGCCACCAACGAACGGCGTCGCGCGACGCCGGGGGCGGACGTGGTGGGCGGGCCCTATTCACCAACGATCTGGCTGAAGACGAAGCGGGAAGAGGACCACGTGGAGGTCCGCATCCGGGACAACGGGACGGGCATGCCGCCCGAGGTCGTCGAGAAGATATTCAACCCCTTCTTTACGACGAAGCCGACCGACCAGGGCACGGGCCTGGGGCTGTCGCTCTCAAGCGACATCGTGCGACGGCACGGCGGCCAGATCCGCGTGGACTCGGTACCGGGTGAGTACACGGAGATGATTGTGGAGCTGCCATTGGAGCGTCCCGCCGAGACGGTGGCCGCGCCTGCGGAGGTTCCCGCCTAGAGCTGGGCGATATTCACACAATCAACGCCCCTTCGGCCTGGCCGAAGGGGCGTTGTGTATTCCCAGGAGGGACTGCGGGCGCTAGCCCGACAGCCCCGGGGCACCTCCCAATTGCCACGGGGGATGCTCGCACACAAGGCAGGGCATCTCCCCGCGGTCTGGCAGGGCCTACTGGGCGGGCGACTCGTCCGCCTGGCCGGCTTCGCCCTCAGGCTCAGCGGCGCCGGCGTCAGAGGCGGGTGCTTCGGCGGCGGCAGGGGCCGCCGGGGCAGCACTGCCGTTGCTCTGCCCATCGGTGTTAGCGACGCGCGGAAGGTTCTTGAGCGTCCCGAGAATGTCGATGCCGGTGAGGCTCTCGACGAGGTCGGGGAGCTGGGAGACGACCTTCGTGACGTCGTTGGTGAGCTTGCTGGCCCCGATGGAGCCGCTCTCGCCACCGCTGATCATGACGATGCGGTCGGTCTGGGCGAGCGGCTGGGCGACGGCCGACGCGACCTCGGGCAGTGACTCGAGGAGCGTGTCGATCATGGCCGCCTGGCCGTACTGCTTCCAGGCGTCGGCCTTCATGCGCATGGCCTCGGCTTCGGCCAGACCCTGGGCGCGGATGGCGTCGGCCTCGGCCTCACCGCGGGCGCGGATGGCGTTGGCTTCGCCGGTGCCGTTGAGGGTGAGCGACTCGGCTTCCGCCTCGGCCCCGGCCACGACCTGGGACTTCTCGCCAGCGGCGATGGTCTCGAGGCGGTAACGCTCGGCCTCGGCTGGACGCTTGATATTGGCCTCGAGCTCGCGCTCGCGGCGCAGGATCTCCTGCTGCTCGATCTCGATCTGCTTGGTGCGCTCGACGACCTCGATCTGGACTTCCTGTTCGCGGATCTCCTGGCGAGTCACGGCCTCCTGGAGGGCGTAGGCGAGCTCGGCCTCGGCCTGGCGAGCATTGGTCTCCTGCTGGTACCGCGCCTGCTCGACCTTGAAGTCTCGTTCGGACTCGGCGATGCGGGTCTCCGCATCGTACTTGGCCGTCTCCTGGTCGCGGTTTGCCTGAGCCTCGACAACAGTAGCGTCGCGCTGGGCCTCGGCGCGCTTGATGGACGCATCGCGAGTCGCCTCGGCCTCGCCGATCTCGGCGTCGCGGGTGACTTCGGCAGTGCGTTTGCGGCCAAGGGCATCGAGGTAACCCTGGTCGTCGCGGATGTCGCGGATGGTGAAGCTGACGATCTCGAGGCCCATGTTGGCCATGTGGGGTTCTGCGACCTCGCCGACACTCTGGGCAAAGGACTCGCGGTCCTGATAGATGCCCTCGACGGTCATGGTGCCGAGGATGGCGCGCTGGGCGCCCTCGAGGGTCTGGAGGGCAACCTCTGCGATCTCACGCTGGGGCTTGCCGACAAACTGCTGGGCAGCCGTGCGGATGGCCTCCTCGGAGCGCGCGACCTTGACCTGGGCAACGCCGTCGACGGTGACGGCAACGCCCTCCTTGGTGTAGACCTTCGCGGTCTCCACTGCGAGGGTCATGACCTCAAGCGAGAGGGTCTGCGCCTTGAAGAAAATGGGGATGACGATGACTCTGCCGCCGACGGTGATCTTCGGCTGAGAGCCGCCACCGGACCTGATGAGGGCCTCGTTGGGGCCTGCGACTCGAATAATTGGCGCCATGAACTACCTCCTAAACGCCTGTCGGATGATGGTTGCGAACGCGACAAAGGGTCTGCGCGCTCCCCGAGCGGTTGGCGGGGGCACGTCCGAAACTTTGAGCGTTCTTCCGCTATAGACGGCAACGACATGCACGTTTGCGCCCGCGCGCACGCGTTGTCCTTCTTCCATAGTAGCCGAAAACTCACGGTCCCTGACAAGCACGCGGCCGGTGGGGTTGAGGTCGGAGAGGGCGGTGGCAGCGGCGCCCACGAGGCCACTGTCGGTTCCGCCGAAGGCATCGGAGCTCCCACCCTCGCGCACGAGGTAGTAGAGGGTGAGCACGCCACTGCCCATGACCAGGGCCATGACGATGATGAGCCAGAGGCTTATGTCGATGGTGGGGTCGAGGGGATTGGATGACCCGAAGAAACCACCGAACAGCAGGAACGCACCGATAACAAAGCTGGCAAGGCCGCCAATCCCGAAGGCGCCCAAGCCCGCAACCTCCATCTCAAGGTAGAAGAGGGGCATCGAGATCAGGATCAGCGCGACGCCCACCCAGTTGACCGGGAGCACGCCGAAGGACACGAAGGCAAGCGCCAACATGATGATGCCGGCGATCCCGGGCCCGAAGAACGAAGTGTAGAACTCGGCGATCAGGGCGAAGGTGCCAAGGGACATGAGCGTGAAGGAGATGTTGGGGTCGGCGAGGATCGCCAGGAAGCGTTCGAGCAGGCTCTGCTTAATCTCGCGAACGCGAATGCCTTCGGTGTTGACGACGACTGGGCCGGCTGGGGTCTGGGCGGTGCGACCGTGGACCTGGGCCAGCAGGTCGTCCAGATCGGTGGCGATGAAGTCGATGATGCCGATCTCCAGGGCCTCGCTGGAGGAGTAGGCGCGCGCGTAGGTGACGGTGTCCTCGAGCGCCTCGGCATTGCGGTTGCGCTGCTCGGAGATGGCGCGGATGAAGGCGCGGGTGTCCTCGTTCACCTTCCTCCCCAGGGTGTCTGGCAGATCCTCGCCGCTGCCGCTGATGGGGGAGGCGGCACCGATGTTGGTGGCGGGGGCCATGACGGCGAAGTTGGCCGCGACCGTGATGAAGGTGCCCGCCGAAGCGGCCTGCGCTCCCGAGGGGGAGACGTAGACGGCGACGGGAGAGCGGGATTCGAGAATCGTCTCAACCATGTCGCGGGTGGAGTCGAGGCGGCCACCGGGGGTGTCCAGCTCGACAACGATCAGGACGGCCTCGTCGTTCTCGGCCTTGCCGACGGCTCGTGAGAGGTAGCGGGAGCTGACTTCATCGATCGGGCCGTCAACCCTGACGAGGCCGATGTAGTCTCCTTTGGCCTGGGTGGGAGCGACCCAGTGGGAGAGCAGCAGGGAGCCAAGGCCAAGGGCCAGGAGAAGGAGACCAATCGCGCGCCATCCGTGTTTCGCCATACAACCATGCTAGCCCGTAGCGAGGGGCGGCGAGTATGCGAGGGCTCGCCCAGTGGCGTCAATGACAGGACGGCATGGGCGCCACCAGGGCAGGATGCGGGCCTGTGGGATGCGTTTGTTCGCGCGTTCGAGCCCGCCAGCGCGGAAGGCGCAGCGTAAGCAACGTCACGGCACGCGCGCGCGGCTCGGCACCTATAACTCCGCGCCTATACTTCGCCTCGCAGGCCCAGCCATCGGAAGGGGTACGACCTTGTCGAACGCCCGCTCGCTCCGCAGTGCGGTCGCGCTGGTCGCGGTGGCGGTTCTCTCCCTCTTTCTCTTCGGCACGGCGCACGCGCAGGACGGCGAGGGCGAAGCCTTCTCGGGGACGCTTCGCTTTGGCGGCGAGCCGGTCGAGGGCGTGCGTATCTCGGTCGTCGACGCGGTGGGGGAGGTCGTCGGGGAAGCGGTCAGCGGCAGCGACGGCAAGTGGCAGATTGAGTTGCCCGGGCCGGGCACGTACCGGGCGACGATCGACACGGACACGCTGCCGGAGGGCGTGAGCCTGCGCGATCCCGAGCGGCAGACGCTGGAAGTGACTGTGACGGCAGGTCGCTCACGGCCGCTGATCTTCGCCCTGGGGGAGCCGGCAAGCCGCGGCCCGACGATCGGGGAGAAGCTGGCGCAGGCGGTCCTGAACGGGGTCAAGTTCGGGCTGATCATCGCGATGTGCGCGATCGGACTGTCGCTCATTTTCGGGCTGACGGGGTTGATCAACTTCGCCCACGGCGAGCTCGTCACGCTGGGCGCGATCCTCGCGTGGTACTTCAATGCGGATACGTTCGGGGCGCCGCTGATCCTGGCGGGGGTGCTGGCGGTCGTGGTGGCGGGAGCGGCGGGCGGGGGTGTCGAGTTCTCGCTGCTACGGCCGCTCCGGGGGCGGCGGCTGGGCGGTTTCCAGTTCATGGTCGTCACGATCGGGCTGTCGTTGCTGGCGCGGCACGTGCTGCTGCTGTTCTTCGGGCCCGACCGGCAACGTTACGTCGACTACGCACTGCAGGCCGAGTGGACCTTCGGGCCGTTCGCCGTGACGCCTCGCGACTTCACGATCATGGCGCTCTCGGCGGTGATCCTGATCGCGGTGGCGGTGTTCCTGCAGCGGGCACGCATGGGGAAAGCGATCCGGGCGGTCGCGGACAACCCCGAACTGGCCGAGTCATCAGGCATCGACGTGGACCGGGTCATCCTGGTCGTGTGGGCGGCGGGGGCGGCGCTGGCGGCTGTGGGGGGTGTCTTCTTCGGGTCGGTGGAGGCGGTGGACTGGCTGATGGGGTTCCGGCTGCTCCTGCTCATGTTCGCGGCGGTTGTGCTGGGAGGGCTGGGGACGGCCTACGGGGCGATGGTGGGGGGGCTGCTGATCGGACTGGTGACGGAGGTGAGCACGGTGTGGGCGAGCCCGGAGATCAAGGCGGTGTTCGCGCTGGGCGTGCTGGTGCTGGCGCTGCTGATTCGCCCCCAGGGACTGCTCGGGCAGCGGGAACGGATCGGGTAGATGGAATTCGATGTCATCTTCGGCAACGCAGCGCGGGCGGGGCTGGGGCCGCAGGCGGCGATCTTCGCGCTGGCGGCGATTGGGCTGAACCTGCACTTCGGGTACGCGGGGCTGCTCAACTTCGGGCAGGTCGGCTTCATGATGCTGGGGGCCTACGGGACGGCGATCATGGTGGCGACGTGGGGCGGCTCGCTGTGGCTGGGGATTCCCTTCGGGCTGGGGCTGTGCGTCGCGTTCGCGCTGGCGCTTGGCATTCCCACGCTGCGGCTGCGCAGCGACTACTTCGCGATCACGACGATCGCGGCGGCGGAGATCCTGCGGCTGCTGATCCGCTCCTCGCCGGCGACCGACATCACGGGCGGGCCGTTCGGGCTGCAGGCGATCGCGAACAGCTTCTATGACCTCAACTTCCTGCCCGACGGACGCTTCGGCATTGGGACGTTTTCCTACTCGTCGAACCAGCTCTGGGTGATGATCGTGGCCTGGGTGCTGGTGGTGCTCTGCTCGGCACTGGTGCTGGGGCTCATCAAGAGCCCGTGGGGACGGGTGGTGCGCGCCATCCGGGAGGACGAGGACGCCGTGCTGAGCCTCGGCAAGAACACCGTCGCCTACAAGCTGCAGGCGCTGGCGATCGGGGGGGTGATTGGGGGGCTGGCGGGCGTGATCGACGTGCTCCAGCAGTCGGGGGTGGGGTCGGAGAACTTCGAGCCGCAGGTGACGTTCTTCGCCTGGGCGGCGCTGATCCTGGGAGGCCTCGCGACGACAGTCGGGCCGGTGGTGGGAGCGGTGCTGTTTTGGTTCCTGCGGGAGGGGGTCGAGTCGTTCATCCGCGAACTCTCGGCTGAGAACTGGCTTCCCAACGTGCTGGCGGATTTCCTGGACGGGGCGGAGGGGGCCATCAGCGTCGTCCTGATGGGCATCGGGCTGGTCGGGCTGATGGCGCTGCGGCCGCAGGGCATCTTCGGCAGACGCCGGAACCTACACCTGGGGACATGAGCGAGATGACGACGGTACGGCCAGAGCTGACGGAAGCAGCGCTCGAAGCGGCCCCACCGGGGCGGCTGAAGGACGACCCGATCCTGATCACGTTCGGGATGCTGAAGACGTTCGGCGGCATCCGCGCGGTCGATATCGATCACCTGGAGATCGAGCGGGGCACGATTACAGCGATCATCGGGCCGAATGGGGCGGGGAAGACGACGCTCTTCAACCTGTTGACGGGATTCGACCGGCCGGACCAGGGATCGTGGCGGCTGGACGGGCGGCCACTGGGCGGTCTGCCGCCGCACCGCATCGCACGGCTAGGGATGGTGCGCACGTTCCAGCTGACGAAGTCGCTCTCGCGGCTGACGGTGCTGGAGAACATGGCGGTGGCGGCGCAGACGCAGCGTGGCGAACGACTCGAGCGGGCGCTCCTGCGCTGGCTGTGGCTGCCGGAGGAGGAGCGCGTGATGACACGCGCGGTGGAGTTGCTAGAGCGCTTCGGGATCGAACACATGGCTGATGAGCAGGCGGGAACGCTCTCGGGCGGGCAGCGGAAGCTGCTGGAGATGGCTCGCGCGCTGATGGCCGACCCGGAGCTGGTGATGCTGGACGAGCCCACGGCGGGGGTGAATCCGGCGCTGACGGAGTCGCTGCTGGAGCACATCCGCAACCTGAACGCGGAGGGCGTCACCATCGTCTTCGTGGAACACAACATGGACGTGGTGATGGACATCAGCGACTGGGTGGTAGTGATGGCGCAGGGGCGGATCCTGACGGAGGGGGCGCCGGAGGAGGTAGTCGCGAACGAGGAAGTCATCGACGCCTACCTGGGGCGGGCGCGGGAGGCTGTCGACGAGGCGGTGGAGGAAGCGGAGGGGGAGGAAGGCGATGGCTGAGGAGAGGCCGCTGTTGGAAGCGCGCGCCCTGATCGCGGGCTACCTGCCGGGGGTGCCCATCCTGAACACGTGCAGCCTGAGCCTGTTCGAGGGCGAGATCGCGGGCATCGTGGGGCCGAACGGGGCGGGGAAGTCGACGCTGCTGAAGGCGGCATTCGGGCTGGTGGAGGTTTGGGAAGGGGACGTGTTCCTGCGGGGCCGGTCGATGCTGGGCAAGAAGCCGCACACGCTGGTGACCGAGGGCATCGGTTACGTGCCCCAGACCGACAACGTCTTCCCCCGGTTGAGCGTGCGAGAGAATCTGGAGATGGGTCTGTTCCTGGAGCCGCGGGCGTGGCAGGAGCGGTTTGACGCCGTCGTGGAGCTGTTCCCGCTGCTGGCGGAGCGGGCGGGGCAGCGGGCGGGGGCGCTCTCGGGGGGCGAGCGGCAGATGCTGGCGATGGGGCGGGCGCTGATGATGAACCCATCGGTGCTGCTGCTGGACGAGCCCTCGGCGGGACTCTCGCCGAGGTACCAGGAGCAGGTGTTCGAGCAGGTGCTGGAGGTGAACCGGGCGGGCGTTTCGGTGCTGATGGTGGAGCAGAACGCGCGGCGCTGCCTGCAGGTCGCACATCGCGGCTACGTACTCGACCAGGGCCGGAACGCCTACACGGGCCCGGGCGAGGAGCTGCTGAACGACGAGCGGGTGGTGGAGCTGTACCTGGGCACGCTAAGTGCGCGGGCGCGGGACTGACCGGGCGACTCTGGCAACGAGCAGAGGGGGCGCCCCAGGGCGACCCCTCCGATGTGCTGTTCCGGCCCGGCCTAGCGGCTGAGATCGAAGACGGTAATCTGCTCCACGAGTTCACTGCCTTCGAAGCGGCTCACCTTGTAGGTGGCCACGGTGGGGTCGCCGCCGTCGTCGAGCTTGAGGCTTCCGACCTTGCCCACGTAGGCAACGTCCTGGCCGGCATCGATGAGCTCGGCGCACTCGCCGTAGGTGGTGCAATCGGTTCCGTCGCGGGTGACCGCGCCGACCGCGGCGATGATGTCATCGCCGTCGGTGCTGGCTGCCGCCCGCGAGGCGAGCGCGAGGATGACGGTGCAGTCGTACGACTGCGCCCCGAAGACGAAGTTCCCCTCGGAGACCGCGGCGAGGCGGTCGTTGAACTCCTGGTAGGCGGGGATGGCGGGACCGGTCGCGACGAACAGCGTCAGGCCATCGAGGACTTCGGGATTCGAGGCATCGACGCTCTCCCAGAGGGTGGGCGTGTGCATGCCGTCGGAGCCGTACATCATGTCCGGCGAGAAGCCGGCCTCAATCAGGCCCCGCGTCAGGCTGGCGCCATCGGGGATGAAGCTGATGAGGAGGATGGCGTCCGGCTCGTAGCCCTTGACCGCTTCCACCTCGGCGCTGAACACGGCGCTGTTGGGGTCGTAGGTCGTGATGTGGGTCTCGGCGCCGACGCTCTGGAGAGCGGCGTCGACGAGGTCACGGAGGGCCACGCCGTAGTCGTCGGCGCGGGCAAGGATGGCGACACGCGTTCCCCCTTCAGAGACGATCGTGTCGGCGATAACGGGCGCGACGATGGCGTCCGAGGGGGCGGTGCGGAAGTAGTAGCCGGCGTTCGCCTGGTCCGTGAAGGAGGGCGAGGTATTCGACGGCGAACACTGGGGGATACGCTCGTCGTAGAGCTTCTGGATGAAAGACTGGGAGATGCCCGAGGCAGCAGCCCCAACAATGACGTGGGCGCCCTCGCCGAGGAGGCGATTGACCGCCTCCGAGGCGACGTCCGGGTCGGTGCCGCTGTCGGCGTAGGTGACCTCGACATCGCCTCCCCCGGCGACGATGTCCTCAATGGCGAGGCTCACGGAGGCGATCATGGGAACGCCGTACTCACCAAGCTGGCCCGTCTCGGGGAGGATCACGCCAATGTGGAGGGTGGGGGCGGCAGGAGCGGCCTCAGTGGGTGCGGGTGCGGCAGCGGCCACGAGGTCGGCGAGATGGCTTTCGCGCGAACCCACGGCCACCAGGACGCCGTCCTGGAACTGCGCGATGGCGTAGTTACCAACGGTCGGGTCGCCGACACCGTCGAGATCGAGGGGACCGCTCACGCCGACGTAATCGATGTTCTCACCCTCAGCGAGGAGCGCGGAGCAGTCGGCGTAGGTGCGGCACTCGGTACCGCCGTCGGTGAGGGTTCCAAGCGCCTCGATTATGGCATCGCCATCGGCGCTGCCAGCGGCCTCGGCGGCGAGAACGAGGAGCACGACGCAGTCGTAGGACTGACCACCGTAGATGAGGTTGCCACCGGTGATGGGACCGAGGCGGTCGTTGAACTCCCTGGAGCCGCTGGCCCCGATGAGCTTCATGCCGTCGAGGACGTTGGCGTCGTTCGGGTCGATCAGCTCCCAGAGAGTCGGGAAGAACAGGCCATCGGCGGCGTACTGGATCTCAGCGCCGAAGCCGGCCTCGAGGAGGCCGCGGATGATGCTCGTGCCCTCCTCGAAGGAGATGTGCACGATGGCATCGGGGCCGTAGCCCCTGGTAGCCGCCACCTCGGACTCGAAGGAGGAGGCGTTCGGGTCGAAGGAAATGATGGTCGACTCGGCGCCGAGCTCGTTGAGGGCGCCTACCATGAGGTTGGCGAGGGCGTTCCCGTAGTCGTCGGCGCGGGCGAGGATGGCGACGCGCGTGCCGCCATCGGCGACAACCTCGTCGGCGATGATGGGGGCGACCGCCTCATCCGGCGGAACGGTGCGGAAGTAGTATCCGGCGTTCTCCTGGGTGCTGAACGAAGGAGAAGTATTCGAGGGGGAGCACTGCGGGATTTTCTCGTCGTAGAGGCGCTGGATGAACGCTTGCGAGATGCCCGAAGCGGCGGCCCCGACAATGACATCGGCGCCTTCGCCAAGGAGGCGGTTCACGGACTCGGACGCAACGTCGGGGTTCGTTCCCGTGTCCGCGTAGGTCACGGTGATGGCGCCGCCGGCCTCAAGGATGTCCGCGACGGCCAGCTTCACCGACTCGATCATGGGCGGGTTGAGGAAGCCAAGCGCGCCCGTCTCGGGGAGGACGACGCCGATGTGCAACTCGACTGCCTCATCGGTGGCTGGTTCTTCGGTCTCAGCCGCTTCGGTGGCCGGAGCGGGGGTGGGTTCCGGGGTGGCCTGTTCGTCTTCGTCATCGCCACAGGCGACTACTGCGAAGGCAGCAAGCAGGGCAACCAGGGAGACCAAAGTCAGGCGTCGGAACAGTCTAGAGCTATACACCGCATCCCTCTCAACGTGTGTGTTGGAGAGATGATACCCCCACGCAAACCCCTGCTAGCGAATCAGCGCCCGGGAGATTCGAGCAAGTGCTCCCTGGCAGCTTCGACTGTGACCGCGCTTACACCAGCCTCTCGCAGGTAGGCCTCGGCGCTGACGTGCTCCTCGCGCAGCCAGGCGAGGAAGCGGAGCATGGCGCCGGCGGAGGTCTCGAGGAGCCTGGCCCAGCTCTCTCGGGTCATGTGAAGGGCCTCCATCTGCCTGCCGAAGCGATCGACGTGGGGCTGGAGCCACTCGCCGGTGAGGGCGTAGTCCTGGGCGATCGTGTCGTCATCGACGCCGAGGGAGGAGAGGAGGAGGGCGGCGGCCACGCCGGTGCGGTCGCGGCCACCCGTGCAGTGGAACACAAGCGGGACCTGGGCGGGGTCGGCGGCGAGCTCGAAGAACGCGCGAAAGGCGCCGGGGGCGCGCCCCGCCATCTGGATGTAGGACTGGGACCAGTCGATCTCACCGGAAGCGAGGGACTGGAAGCGATCGCGCCGCTCCTCGGGGGTCATCACCGTGTCACCGCCGATAGGGAGGTTGCGCCAGTCGATGCCGTAGTCAGCGAAGGGCGAGAGGCCATCACCTTCGAGCTCCAGGGCGTTGCGCAGATCGACGACGGTGCGGATGCCGAGGTGATCCCGCAGGAGGGCCAACCCGGCGGGGCTGATGTGGTGCATCATCCCGCAGCGGTAGACCCGCCCGGAACGGACGACCCGTCCGTCCTGCGTGTGGTAGCCGCCGAGGTCGCGGAAGTTGACGGCGCCCTCGATGTCGGCATCGAGGCAGCGAGTGTCGGCGGTCTGGGTGTTGGTCACGGGCAATTCCTCGGGTCTGGCTGGAGCGTACCGGAAGCCTGACAGGGGACGGCTAACGGTCCACGAACGCGCGGCGCTAGCGGGAGGCGAGGCGCTGGCGGAGGCGGGGGAGCACTTCTGTGGAGAAGCGCGTGACCGTCTCGACAACCTCACCGGGAGGGAGCCCGCCCTGGTCCATCTGGACCATGAGCAGCTCGACGCCGCCGGTGGCGCGAATGCGGCCTTCAAGGTCGGCAATGACGTCTTCGACGCTTCCACAGACGGCCTGCGCCTCGGGCGTCGCGAGGGCCTCGAAGTGGGGAGGCAGTGGGCCGGTCGCTCCAGCGATGTCGCGGAGGACCCACGAGAGGTAGCCGGTCTGGAAGGGACGCCAGTACTCGACGGTCTCGGCGGTGGAGCCGGCGCCGACGTGACAGTGGACGTGAAGGGCGACGCGCCCGCCCTCGGGGTCGTGGCCGGCTTGCTCCCAGCCCTCGCGGTAGCGCTGGACAAGTCCGGGAGGCGCCTCGACGCCCACGGAGACGGTGGGGATGACGATGGGGCAGCGGAGAGCAACGGCACGGTCGACGGACTCGGGAGAGCTGGCCGAAAGCCAGATCGGCGGGTGGGGCTGCTGGACCGGGCGGGGGTGGACGGTGACGCCATCAAGTGGGGGCCGGAAAGCGCCCGACCAGGTCACGTCCTCCTCCGTCCAGAGGCGACGGAGGAGTTCGACGGACTCGGCGAGCATCTCGGCGGAGCGCTCCTGGTCCTGACCGAACTGGGCGTAGTGGGCGCGGTAGACGCCGCGGCCGCCGACGAGTTCGGCGCGGCCGCCGGAGAGCACATCGACCGTGCCGTAGTCCTCGGCGAGGCGGACGGGGTCGTGGTGGGGGAGGAGGGAGACGGCGGTGGAGAGGCGGAGGGCGGTCGTGCGCTCGGCGACGGCGGCGAGGATGGGGGTGGGGGAGGAGAGGATGTACTCGCTGAAGTGGTGCTCGCCCAGGTGGAACGACCAGAAGCCGAGGTCCTCGGCGAGGGCGCCGAGGTCGACGAGCTGGCGGAAGCGGTCGTGGGGGCTGAGGCGCTCGCCGGTGCGGGGATGAGGGAGGTTATCGCCGAGGGAGACGAGGCCAACGTCCACGGTGTTCCTCTACGCGCGCCTGGAGCATGCACGCTAGCACGTCCATCTCAAGGGCGTCGGGCGCCGCGAAGGAGGAGGAGGAGGTTCCCGGCGGCGCCCAGGGCAACCGTCAAGCCCAGTACGAGCAGGAGCATGAGGTGCGGGGGCGACCCCGTGCCGGAGACGAGTCCACCGCCGGTATCGGCAGGGGCGGGGGCGGCCCCGGCCTCCTCGCCGGAGGGAGCCTCGGCGGCGGCTTCGAGGAAGACACTGCGGCCCTCGCCGCCAGGGACGTAGCGAGGGTCGCCGGCGGCGACCGTTCCGAGCGCCAGCAGGTATTCGCGCAGTGCCTGCTCGTAGCTGGCGAGGATCTGCAGCTTGTCCGGGTTGGCGCCGAGCATCGTGTAGCCGTCCCCACCGTTGGCGACAAAGCTGCTGGTCACGATGGAGACAGAAGGCGCGCCCTCCACGATCGCGCCTTCCGCAATGATCGGGACGCCACCGGCCAGGGTCAGGCTCACCACGCGGTGGCCGGTCGGGCGGGAGGGATCGTAGACGGCGGCAATCCCGCTGACCTGGAGGAAAGCCCCGCTGGGGGCGGGGTAGCGCGCGCCCGAAACCTCGAAAATGGCCTTGAGGTCGGCGGGGGAGACGTTCGCGACCACCGAGACGGCATTGGGGAAGGGAAGCACATCAAGCGTATTGACGAGGAAGATCTGGCCGGGGGCGGTCCCGCTCGTGGGGAGCGTGTCGCCGGCATTCTGGCGGATGCCACCGCTGTTGGTGATCGCGACAACGGGGTGTTCCGGGCCGCGCTCGGGAAGGCCCAGGGTGGCGGCCATCCGGTCGTAAGCATGGAGGAAGGCATCGGCGATGAGGTTGCCGGCGTTGCTCTCGCCGCCGCGCACGCCGGCGCGCGAGACATCGAGCAGCACCTCCGTCGTCGCGACGGCAACGCTCGCGAGACCAGCGAGGCAGGCGGCCACGGGCTCCTCGACCGTTGCGAGGAGCGCGGGGTCGGCGGCAACAGCGCCGGTGAACCCGACAGCAACGGCGGCCTCGCTCTCGGGGACGACCGGTCGGGGGTAGCTGGACGCCGCGACGATGCTCTCGACCTCGCCGGCCGCGTCGAAGACGGCATCGAGGCGGCCGACGTACCTGTAGCTACCCGCGGTGGTCACGATGTAGACGGTCCTGCCATCGGCGTCCGCAGCTTCAAGCGGGTATTCGCCTTCGATCGGAGCGCCCTCACCTGGCAGGAGCTGGAGGGACGCCTCCACGGCGGGACTCTGGAGGAGGGCGTGGCCGCCGCCGGAGACGACGATGTCCACGCCACGCAGCAAGGCCACGATCTCCACGTCGCTCGCGAGACTCTGGAGGTGGCTGACGAAGACGATCTTGTTGACGCCCCGCCCAAGCAGGCGATCGATCTCGGACTGGACGGCGGCCGCGGTCGCGGCCAGATCGTGGGTGACGGTGACGTTCCGGGGGATGGAGATGGTGGCCAGGCCCGGGGTCGTCGCGCCCACGAGGCCAAAGCGCGCGCCGGTAACCTGATCGTCGAGGATCATCGAACGCCCAATCACGCGGCTACCGGCAACAGGCAGATCGATGAGGCCGTCCTCATCGACGAGGTCGGCGAAGCCGGGCTCGCCGGAGAAGTCGAGGTTGGCGCTGAGGAAGGGCTGGCCGTCGAAGCTGCGTATGAAGCGCTGGAGAACATCCGGGGTGGCGTCGAACTCGTGGTTGCCGATGACGTGGGCATCGTAGGGAATGGCGCTCTGGGCAACCGCATCGAAGAAGGGGCTGCCCTCGCGCTGGCCGCAGATGAACGCGGAGGAGGAGAGGAAGACATCGCCGGCGTAGACGGCCAGGATTGCGTTCCCGCCAGCGCGGGCCTGGGCGATCTCACGGTCGATGACGGCCTTGAACGCGGCGATCCCGGCCACGGGCACCTCGACGGGGCGGCCATCCACCTCGGCCGCATTCGTGAGTGGCAGCAAGGCCGACTCGCCATCGTTGTTGTGGAGGAGGGGGAGCGTGACTTCACCGCCACCCTGCGCCTGCGCGGTGAGGGGATGATCTCGGTCGAGGGTGGGAAGCAGCGCCAGGGCCGCCACAAACACGAGAGCGGCGGGCAATGCGGTTCGCAAAGAGGGCATGGGAACCTCACGGAAAGGGAACCGGACGGCGCTCGCCCGAGAGTCCGGCGAGCCTACGCGCGCCTACGTCACCACGCCAGCAAGGAGCCCAGCCGCGCCACCCGCGAGCACGAGCCAGACAGTGCTCGGGGAGAAGCGCACGAGCACGACCGCGGCGATGGCGAGCACGACCCAGGCGAAGGCGTCGTCGATGACGATGCGTCCGAGCGAGATCACGACGACGGCCATGACGGCGACGGCGGCTGCGCCCACGCCGTCGAGGAAGCCGGAGGCCCAGGGCGCCTCGCGGAGGCGGGGCACGAGGGGGTGGGTGATCGCGACGAAGAAGAAGGAGGGCAGGAAGATGCCGAGTGTCGCGACGATGGCGCCGGGAAAGCCATCGAAGACGTAGCCAACGAAGGTGGCGGTGGTGAAGACGGGGCCGGGGGTGAACTGGCCGACGGCGACGGCGTCGACGAGGGTCTGCTCGGTGAGCCAGCCGCGGCTGGTGACGAAGTCGGCCTCGAGGAAGGCGACGAGGACGTAGCCGCTGCCGTAGAGCGTGCCGCCGATCTTGAGGAAGACCCAGAAGAGCTCGGGGAGGGCGAAGCCGGCGGGGCTGGCGAGCAGCACGAAGCCGCCCGCGCGGCGGCCGGTCACGCGCAGCCAGCGGCGGGCGGCGCGCCAGACCGTGCGGGGGTTGGGAAGGGGGGCATCGAGGGGTTTGCGGAGGGGCTCGGGTGCGAGCCGTCGCCAGGCGAGGAGGGCGAGCCCCGCCCCGATGATGACAATCGCCTCGTTGAGCCCCACGAGTGCGAGCACGACGGCGGCGCCCGAAACGACAGCGGTATCCCAGGCGCGGACGGCGGTCGTCCGCAGGCTCCAGATGGCTTGCACGACGATGGCGAGAATCACGGGCTGAACGCCGCGGAGGAGGGCGGTACCGGCAGGGGGCTCGCCGTACTCGACGTAGATCCAGGCGAAAGCAAGGACGATGGCGAAGGCGGGCAGGATGAAGGCCGCGCCTCCGAGCCAGAGGCCGGCCCAGCCGGCGCGGCGGGCGCCGAGGTGCATGGCGAGCTCAGTGGAGTTGGGGCCGGGGATGAGGCTGGCGACGGCGAGGTGGTCGAGCAGGTCCTGGTCGGAGAGCCACTTGCGGCGCTCGACGAGGTCGCGACGCATGATGGCGACGTGAGCGGCGGGGCCGCCGAAGGCGACGACGCCGAGGCGGAGGAAGTAGCCGACGGCCTCCCAGAGGGGCCCTCGGCCGGGGGCGGGGGTGGAGTTCGATTCGTTCACGGCCAGCGGTCGGGGGCACGATACCGGCCCGGCGCAGCCGGGGTGTGAACGGGCGGGGGCGTCAGTAGAGGCGGGCTGCCTCGGCCTCGAGGGCACGGCGCTCGGCCTCGTCCATGGGGCTCCAGTCGGCGGCGGTGGCCACGTTTTCGTGGATGCGGGAGGGGTAGCGCGCGCCGGGGATGGCGACGGAGACGCCGGGATTCGACCAGACGTAGCGGAGGAGGTTGGCGGGCGTGAGGGGACCGTCGTAGCCGCCAGCGATGCGTCCACGCATGGCGCTGGTGCGGCCGGAGCCGCCGACGGGCCGCATCACGATCACGCCGACGTCGTGCTCGGCGGCGAGGTCGATGAGGGGGGCGGTGGCCGGGTAGAAGGCGGAGTACTCGAGCATGACCGTGTCGAACTCGCCGCAGGTGATGGCCTTACGAACGATGTCGGCGGTGTGGGAGGAGATACCGATGTGGTCGATGAGGCCGCGATAGCGGGCCGTCTGAAGGCCGGCGAGAGCGCCGTCCTCGTGCATGACGGCCTCCCAGGCTTCGTCCGTGGAGACGTCGTGGAGCTGGTAGAGAGCGATGCGCTCTCGGCCGAGGGCTCGCAGGGAACGGTCGATGTCGTACTGGGCGCCGTTGGCGGTGCGGCTGAAGGTCTTGCTGGCGAGGCAGAGGCCGGCGGGGGCGTCGAATTCGCGGAGGACCTGGCCGATGAGCATCTCGCTGCCGGCGTACTCGCGGGCGGTGTCGATGAAGGTGATGCCGGCGTCGAGGGCGGCGCGGAGGGTCTCGCCGCCCTCGGGGGAGGGAGGGGGGTCCATGGCGCCAAGGCCGAGCTCGGGGACCATGAGGCCGGTGCGGCCGAGCCTGCGCCGCTTCAGATCGGGCATGGCGGCTAACCGAAGGTCATCCGCGGGACGGAGGCGGGGGAAGGGGCGGGGTACTTCTGGGGCGGGCGCGCGACGGTGGGCCTCTCCTCGCGGGGGATGCGGTTGAAGGCGACGCGCATGGCCTCGTGGGAGTCGTGCCACGCGCGCAGGGCGCGGGCGATGGCAAGCGCGTTGGGCAGGTCAGCCGCCTGGACGGTGCGGGGCATCCCCTCGGGAGGCTCGACCTCGGTGCCAACGACCGCCGCGCGGCGCCAGTCGACCAGGATCTGGCGGGCGCCCTCGGTGGCGCCGACGAGGGCGACGGCCTCATCGGTCGCGGCGAAGAAGGCCTGGCGGGCCTCTTCGTACGTGGCGGCGAGGTCTTCGATGCCGACGTAAACGCCGTCTTCGCGGAGCTCGACGGGGTAGGAGGGAGGGCCCTCCTCGTAGGTGGGGGAGGGGTAGCCGTCGTGGGGGTCGAACTCGTACTGGTGGAGGGGGCAGATCAGCCAGCCGCGGTCGATGTAACCCTCGCCAAGGGGGGCGTTCTCGTGGGGGCAGCGGTTATCGAGCGCGCCATAGCGCCCTTCGTGCATCGTGAGCACGAGGAGGCTGCGTCCGGCAAGGACGGTCTTGACGTCTCCTTCTTCGAGTTCGTCGCGGGCGGCGACGCGGTGCCAGTCGATGTGGGCCACGGCAGGATGATAGCGCGGACGGAGCGTAGTCAGAATTGCAAACCTTGCTGACGGGCATATCGCGTTTGACTTAGACTGCCGCGAAATCGGCACCCGGGAGGGCACCATGCGAGAGAGCTATTGGGGGCGCTACTGGAGGCGCCGACGATCACGCCGCGGCTTCCTAATCGGAGGGGCAGCGCTGGCAGCGGGCTCGGCGGGCCTGGTGGCGGTCGGGGGTGGCGACGATGACGACGACGCCGAGCCGGAGGAGCCGGCAGCCCCGGAGGAGACAGCCGCCGCGGCAACGGAGGCGCCGACCGAGGCGCCAACGGAGGCTCCCGCGGCCGATGGAGCCGCACCGGGCGGCACGTTCCGGCAGCACAAGACGCAGATCGACGACGGCATCGATCCGGGCCTGAAGGTCATCAACAACAACGAGATCCTGGCCCGCATCTACAACCACACACACCTCTACAAGGTCTCGACGAACGAGTTCCTGTTCGATGCGGCGACGGCCATGGAGCAGCCCGACAACCTCACGATCATCTTCCCGCTGCGTTCGGGGATGACGTTCCACCACGACGGCGGCGCCGTCACGGCAGAGGACGTGGCCAGCACCTGGAGCCGTTTCCCCTCCCTCCTGGCGGACCAGGGTTCGCAGGTAAACGAGGCGAACTGGGGCTTCATGGACACGATCACGGCGGTGGACGAGTCCACGGCCCAGGTATCCCTGAAGGCGCCCGCGGCTTCGGCGCCGGTGTTGATGGCCTCGACTGCCTTCGGCCTCGTCTCGAAGGCGCTGCTGGACCAGCAGGCGAACGGGAATGTGCAGGAGCTGGACGCGGGCGCAGGGCCGTACGTCATCGAGCAGCGCGACAGCGCGGGCGTCGCGCTGGCGCGTTACCCGGAGTACTACGCACACGAGAACCCCTCGACGCACTTCCTGGAGGGCGCTCCCTACATCGACCGGCACGAGACACGGATCATCGTGGACCGGGCGGCGGTGAAGGCGGCGTTCTTCGCCGGAGACATCGACTACATCCCGGGAATCGCCGACCGCATCGAGTTCGACGAGTTCACCGGGGACGACCGGTTCGTGGCGAAGGAAGTGGCTTCGACGGAGGCGCGCTTCCTCGCGTATGACAACATCAAGTTCACGGACAGGCGCGCGCGTGAGGCGGTGTCGCTGGCGATCAACTACGACGCCATGATCGCGACGCTGTACGCGGGCGACGGCGTGTACGACGGCCCCGTGGGGCAGGCCCTGCCGGGCTTCGCGCTCGACCAGGAAACGCTGAAGTCGTACCGGGAGTTCGATCCGCAGAAGGCGCGGCAGCTGTGGGAGGCCTCGGGCACCGATGTCGAACACATCCGCATCGAGACAAGCATCGACCCGCGGGGTTCCACGATGGCGGAGTTCCTGGCGCGGCAGATGGAGGAGAACCTCGGCGTCACAGCAGAGCCTCTGATCCACGACGTGACAACGTATGTGGCGCGGGCCCGTGAGCCGATCAAGCAGTGGGAGCTCTTCGTGGTGCCGTACAACGCGAGCACGACGCCGGAGATCTACAACATGACGATGATGAACCCGAACGCCTTCGCGGGCGTGTCGTGGAGCTTCGGGGTGGACCAGCCAGACGCGAGCCTGGTGGCGAACGCCGAGAAGCTGATCGACCTGACGGCTGCGCAAGCACAGGAGGTCGACCCGGACCTGCGGCTCGAGAAGATGCGGGAGATGCAGCTCTTCGCACTCGACGAGCTGGTGCCGGGGATCAACCTGCCGGTGCCGGGCCACAGCTGGGTCGTGTACAACTCGCGGGTCGGGAACTTCCCCGAGGACGACACCCTCCTTGGCGGGTTCCTGAACCGGACCCACGACATGTACATCAAGGGCTAGGGAGTCCACACCGGAAGCCGGGCGGGCGGAGACGCCCGCCCGGCTTCCATGGAGTCTTCCGCACATGCAGGCCTACATCGCGCGCCGGTTGATCGCCGTCCCGTTCATGTTGTTCGGGATGTCGCTCTTGCTGTTCTGGCTGCTCTTCCTGCGGCCGGGGAACGCGGCGCTGACGGGCTTCGGGCTGGTCTCTCCGGACCAGAACGCACAGGCGATCGCCAGCCTCGAAGAGGAGTTCGGGCTCGATAAGCCGTTCTTCGTGCAGTACGGCAAGTGGGCCTGGAATGCACTCCAGGGGGACTTCGGGATCTCGCTGAAGAACAGGCGCCCCGTGACCCCCGAGATCAGGTCGCGCCTGCCGGTGACGGCGGAACTAGGCCTGCTGACGGTGTTGCTGACGGCGGTGATCGGCCTCCCGGTGGGAATCATCTCGGCCATCAGACCGGGGACGTTCCTCGACGGGCTCTTACGCATCGTGACGATCTCGGGCATCTCCGTGCCCAACTTCTGGGTGGCGACGCTGGTGATCACATTACCCGCGATCTGGTGGGCGTGGACCCCGCTGTGGGAGTACGTGCGCTTTGAGGACGACCCGATCAACAACCTGAAGATCGTGATCTGGCCGGCGGTGACGCTGGCGATCGCGACGGCGGCCTACGTGGCCCGCATCGTGCGCTCGTCGATGCTGGAGACGCTGTACTCGGACTACGTGCGCACGGCGCGGGCGAAGGGGCTGCGGGAGCGGGCGGTGGTGCTGCGACACGTGTTTCGCAGCTCGATGATCGCGGTGATTACGGTGATCGGGATCCAGCTGGGGGCGGTCCTCGGCGGCTCGGTGATCGCGGAGCAGATCTTCGGCATTCCCGGCCTCGGGCTGCTCGTGTTTGAGTCGGTCGTCTCGATTGACTACACGGTGGCGCTGGCGGCGATCATGGTGTTCGCCTTCATGTTCACCATAGTCAACCTCGTGGTCGACGTCTCCTACACGTTCGTCGATCCAAGGATCCGGTACTGATGACGGAGACGACGGAAGCGGCCGCGGCCCTGGGCCAGGAGGCAATCCAGCCACCCGCGCGGCGTGGCGCCGGGGTGCTGCGCTTCCTGCGGCAGCAGCGGCTGGGGACGATCGGGGCGGTTCTCATCATCCTGATGACTATCGGCGCCATTGCAGCCCCGGTGCTGGGCACGAGCGACCCGGAGGGATTCGGCGTTGCGCCCATCCTCGAAGGGCCCAGCGGCAGTCATATCTTCGGGACCAACCGGGAGGGGCGCGATGTCTGGTCGCGGGTGCTGTACGGAGGGCGGGTCTCGCTGAAGATCGGGCTGGCGACCGTGGTCGTGGCGGCGCTGGGGGGCACAGCCCTGGCGCTTCTCGCGGGTTACCTCGGCGGTCCCGTGGATTTCGCTTTCGGGCGAGTGGCGGACGTACTCATCGCCTTCCCCTCCATCCTGTTCGCGCTGACGCTGCACGCCTCGCTACGAGACGAGTTACCGAACCTGGGAGAGGTCCTGGCGGCGGAGGAGTTCCTGCTGGTTGTCGCGATCTGCATCGTGTTCACGCCGGTGATCTTCCGCATCATGCGGGGGAACGTGCTGGAGCAGCGGGCGGCGATTTATGTGGAGTCGGCGCGAGTGATCGGGGCGAGCGAGGTGCGCATCATGTGGCGCCACATCTTCCCCAACCTCGTGGGCCTGCTTTTGATCGTGATGAGCACGACCCTACCCGCGGCGATCCTGACGGAGTCGGCGCTGAGCTTCCTTGGGGTGGGGGTGCAGCAGGGGACGCCGTCGTGGGGGGCGGACCTCTCGGGCACCAACCGCGCCTACTTCGTCTCAGCGCCCTGGATCGCGATCTTCCCGGGGCTCGCGCTAAGCATCACGGTGCTCGCGTTCAACCTGTTCGGGGACGCGCTGCGGGACACGCTCGACCCGCGCCTGCGGGGTCAGCGGTAGAGCGCCGCACGTATACTCCCGGCCGTGGCCAAACCGCTCGACGACATCAAGGTCCTTGACCTGACATGGGTGCTTTCGGGGCCCTACGCCGCGATGGTGCTGTCGGACCTCGGGGCGGACGTGATCAAGGTGGAGCGTCCGCCGTGGGGGGACGTGGCCCGCACGAGCGGTCCCTACCAGAACGGCTGGAGCGGCTACTTCTTCAGCATCAACCGGGGAAAGCGGTCCATCTCCATCGACCTGACGCGCGAGGAGGGCCGGGACCTGCTGCTCGACCTCGCGGAGAAGGTCGACGTGGTGATGGAGAACTTCACCCCGGGAACGATGGACCGGCTCGGGATCGGGTACGAGACGCTGCGGGAGCGGAACCCGGGGCTCATCTTCGCGAGCACCTCGGGCTTCGGGCAGACCGGTCCGTACCGGGAGTACCCGGCGGTCGACATCATCGTGCAGGGCATGGGCGGCGTGATGTCGATCACGGGGGAGCCGGACGGGGGTCCGGTTCGCCCGGGGGTCTCGTACGGCGACATCGTGGGGGGGCTGTACACGACGATCGGCATCCTGACCGCGCTGCACGAGCGGGGGAAGAGCGGGGAGGGGCAGGCGGTCGACATCAGCATGCTCGATGCGCAGGTGAGCGTGCTGGAGAACGCGATCATGCGGTACTTCGTGACTGGCGAGGCGCCGAAGCCGCTGGGCACGCGCCATCCGAGCGCGACGCCGTTCCAGGCGTTCCCGACGGCGGACGGCTGGATCGTGGTGGCGCTGGCGTTCCGGGACGAGCAGTGGCCGATCCTGTGCGCGCTGCTGGGCGTGACGGACCTGATCGACGACCCGCGCTTCGACACGGGACCCAAGCGGACGGCGAACCACGCGGAGCTCGAACCGGTCCTGTTCGAGGCGTTCCGGAAGCAGCCGCGGGAGCACTGGCTGAAGGAGTTCCTGGCGGCGGATATCCCGAGCGGGCCACTGAACACGATCGCGGACGTGGTTGCGGACCCGCAGGTGCAGCACCGGGAGATGATCCAGGAGGTGACGCACCCGGTGGCGGGGACGATGCCGGTGGCGAACACGCCGGTGCGGCTGTCGCGGTCGGAGTCGGGGATCGCGGGGCCGCCGCCGAGCATGGGGGAGCACACGGTGGAGGTGCTGGGCGAACTGCTGGGGCTGGGGGCGGAGGAGGTGGAGGCGCTGCGCGAGGCAGGGGTGGTCGCCACCGAGGGCGGGCCGGACATCTCGGAGCTGACGCGGTAGGGCGGTTCGCTAGAGGCCCTTCTCGGCGCAGAGGTCCTCGTCGAACACGATGTGGCCGGTGTACTCGGCTGGGGACTGCTCGCACATCCAGACCGTCCCCTTGGCCATGTGGGGGGCGCGCTCGAACTCAAGGGTGGGGTTCTCGGGGTCGTTCTCGGCCCAGATGTTGCCGGGCGTGCGGATGCGGCCGAGGGGGGAGAGGACGTTGACGGCGATGCCATCGTCCTGCAGCTCCATGGCGAGGGCCTGCGAGTAGCGTTCGAGGCCCGACTTGACCATCGCGTAGAAACCTCCGCTGGCGCGCGTCTCGGGGTAGGGGCCGGGACCGGGTAAGACGCCCGCGCGGGAGGAGACGTTCACGATGTGCCCGCCGCCAGCTGCCCGCATGTGGGGGACGCAGGCGCGGATAAGCAGGAGGGGTCCGCGCAGGTCGATCTGCCAGATGAGGTCGAGGTGGCGAGGCTGGACGGTCTCGATGGAGCCGGGGACGAGGATGGCGGCGTTGTTCACGAGGATGTCGACGCGGCCCCATTCCTCGACGACACGGTCGACGCCGGCGGTGATGCTCTCGGGGTCGCGCACGTCCATGCGTACGGCGAGGGCTTCGCCGTCATCGCCGCGGATGGATTCGGCGACGGTGTGGATGGTGCCGGGGAGGCGCTTGTCGCGGACCTCCTCGGTGCGGGCGGCGATGGCGACCTTCGCGCCGGCGGCGGCGAGGGCGACCGCAACGTCCTCGCCGATGCCGCGGCTGGCGCCGGTGACGATGGCGACACGACCGTCGAGCGTTCCCATGGATGACCTCCCGCCGGAATCGGGCGCAATCGTACGCGAGCGGGGCGGCGGGCGGGCGGCGTAGACTCGCCGCCGCACGCACGAGGAGGACGCCATGGACGTAGCGCCAATCGACATCGCCAGCCGGCTCGACGACGAGCACCGGCCCGTCTTCGAAGGGATGCCGCGGCCGCAACGGGACTGGTCGGACATTCCCGGCACGCGGGCGCGGATGGCCGAGATGCGGGCCTCCCTGCCCCAGCCGGTCCTGCCAGCGAACGTGGCCATTGAGGACCGGACGGTTCCCGGTCCGGCGGGGGATCCGGACGTGCGGCTGCGCCTCTACCGCCCCGAGGGACTGCCTCAGCGAGCGGGGGCGTTCTACTGGATCCACGGCGGGGGCATGGTGATGGGGAACGTCGAGATGAGCGACCCCTACTGCGCGAACATCGCCGACAAGCTGAACGTACTGGTGGCGTCGGTCGAGTACCGGCTGGCGCCGGAGGACCCGTTCCCGGCGCCGCTGGAGGACTGCTACGCGGGTCTGGCGTGGCTGTGGCGGTCGCGGGAGGAGCTCGGTGTCGACCCGAACCGGATCGCCATCGGCGGCGGAAGCGCGGGCGGGGGGCTGGCGGCGGGGGTAGCGCTGGCGGCGCGTGACCGGGGCGAGATCGAGCTGTGCTACCAGTTGCTCGTCTACCCGATGCTCGACGACCGCAACGCGACCCGCAGCAGTCATGCGGTACAGGACTCGCGTACCTGGAACCGCGAGGCCAACGACGCCGGTTGGAACGCCTACCTGGCCGGGAACGCAGGCGGCGAGGACGTGTCCCCGTACGCGGCCCCGGCGCGGGCGACGGACCTCGCGGGGCTGCCGCCGGCCTACATCAACGTGGGCGACCTCGACCTGTTCGTCGACGAGGACGTCGCCTACGCACGGGCCCTTGCGGACGCGGGCGTGCCGGTCGAGCTGCACGTGTACCCCGGGGCGTACCACGGGTCGAACGGGGCGGTACCGACATCAGTGCTATCGCGGCGCTGGGCGGCGGACGAACTGGCATCGCTGGGCCGCGCGCTGGCGGGATAACGGAAGGAGCACACCATGGACGTAACCCCAATCGATATCGCAAGCCGGCTCGACGACGAGCACCTGCCGGTGTTCGAGGCCATCCCGCCGCTCTTCGGGGACTGGTCCGACATCCCGGCGCTGCGCGCCTCGCTCGATGGGCTGCTGGGCGCCATGCCGCAGCCGGAGCTACCCGAGGGCATGGTCATGGAGGATCGGTACGCACCCGGTCCTGCGGGCGACCCGGACGTGATGGTGCGGCTCTACCGGCCCGCGAACCTGCCCGATTCCGCGCCCGCCTTCTACTGGATCCATGGCGGGGGGATGGTGCTGGGAGACGTGGCGGGGAGCGACGTGTACTGCGCGAGCGTGGCGGACGAGATGAACGTGCTTGTCGCCTCGGTAGAGTACCGGCTGGCGCCGGAGCATCCGTTTCCGGCGCCGCTGGAGGACTGCTACGCGGGCCTGAAGTGGCTGTGGGACTCGCGGGAGGAGCTTGGCATCGACCCGGCGCGGGTGGCGGTCGGCGGGGGCAGCGCGGGCGGGGGGCTGGCGGCAGGCGTGGCGCTGGCTGCACGCGACCGGGGCGAGGTGCCGCTGTGCTTCCAGTTGCTGGTGTACCCGATGCTCGACGACCGGAACATCACCCGCAGCAGCCACGCCATCACCGACGGTCGCACCTGGAACCGCGAGGCGAACCTCGCGGGCTGGGACGCGTACCTAGCGGGGAACGCGGGGGGCGAGGACGTGTCGCCCTACGCGGCGCCCGCGCGGGCGACGGACCTCACAGGTCTGCCGCCGGCGTACATCAACGTGGGCGACCTCGACCTGTTCGTCGACGAGGACGTGGCGTACGCACGGGCCCTGGCGGACGCGGGCGTCCCTGTGGAGTTGCACATCTACCCGGGGGCATACCACGGTTCGAGCGGGTTCACGCCGAACGCGTCGTTGTCGCAACGCTGGAACGCGGACGAGCGCGACGCGCTCCGCCGGGCACTGGCGGGGTGAGCGGGGCCGGCGACGCCGAAAGCGCCGTGCTGGCGGCGCTCGATGCGCTGGGGATCGCGTATGAGCGCATCGAGATCGACCCGGCGTTCGGGGACACGGCGGACTTCTGCCGGGAGTACGGCTACCCGGTGCCGGAGTGCGGGAACACGATCCTGATCGCCTCGCGGAGCGAGCCGCGACAGTTCGCGGCATGCGTCGTGCGGGCGGACACGCGGCTCGACGTGAACCGCCGCGTGCGCAAGCTGATGGGGGTGCGCAAGGCCTCGTTCGCGTCGGCGGAGGACACGGTGGCGCACACGGGCATGGCCATCGGCGGCGTGACGGCGTTCGCGCTGCCCGAAGGGCTCCCCATCTACGTCGACGCGGCCGTGTTCGAGCTGGACCGGGTCATCCTCGGGAGCGGCGTACGCAGCTCCAAGATCGCGGTCGCCCCGGAGGCGCTGCGGCTCCTGCCGGGGGGGGAGGTGGTGGAGGGGCTGGCGGTGGCGGTGGCGGGGTAGCGCCCACGCATTCCCGAGTGTAAGATAGAACATATGTTTGGACCAAGCCACATCCACAGCATCGAGACATGGGACTCCGGTGGCGGCATCGAACTGGAGATCGTCGAACTGGACGGAGGGCCGACACTCGTGGTCAGTGACGAAGTGGTTACGGTGTACCGCTCGTCTGACGACTTCTGGGAGGAGGCAAATGAGGGGGGCGATGGCTACCGGACACTGACCATCTCGCGGGAGACAGGGCGACCATTCGAGCTGGCAGGCAAGCGCTAGGGTCGCAGAGCCCTTACGTCCCCAAGGAAGCTCTCCAACGTCCGGAGGTAAGGCTGTATGTCAGTGCGGTAGCCGCTCTGCAGTCGTTCCGGAATTACCAACTCGATTCCTGCTTCCTGGATCGCCTTGAACTGGTTCGGCGAGACCGCACCCTGGAGTGTCAGCAGGTGCTTAGTGTCGATACGAACGGCCTCTTCCAACACCTGTCGCCACCGCTCTCGCATCGTTGACTTGACGGCCAGCATGCGCAGCCGATCACTCGGGAATGCCATGTCGTGGTACGCCGACTCGCTCGGAAACACGAAGTCCGGGCGGCGGTTCGAGTCCACTACCGGCTGGAAGGAGAAGTCGACCCCCTCAACAAGGTTCTCCTCTTCGAAGATCGCTTTGACCTGGAGTTCCAGAGAGCGCCCGCCTCGCGAGCGTCGCCTCTGGCTTATGGGCTGTGCGACCTCAAGAAATTCGTCGACACTCCCAAACCCCTCGCGAATACGAGGCATCTCCACCACATGCTCAAGGCTCTTGTATATCTCAAACTCACACTCGCGCCGGACTACCAGACGGTGATCCACGTCAGCCGATGCCTCGGGCCGAAGCTGGATAGCCTTGTCGACCAGCTCCCCGCCAGTTGGATAGGCCTCAATCCATGACAACGGCAACTCGTCCTCATCAAGCCAGCACTTTGGTCTCTGCTGCAGGGAGCTAAAGAGATCGGGATAGACCCGCGTCTGACCTGATTCCACAGGGCCGACGCGCTCTTCAATCACGTCCTCTTCAACTGCATCCCTGGCAATCCAGACGTGGCATCGGAAGGGCTGCACATCCGTTTCTCTCCAGAATGCAAAGACTGTCAGCGCAGCCGTGCTGTCGGGATCTAGCAGCGCTGAATCGGCTCCCCCGTGCCCGGTGATCCTTGTTTCGTTGCGTGATTTGTTGTTGTACCAAATGGCCGTGACGCGCTGGGTGTCGTGGTGGCTGTCTACAGCCATCTCAAAGGTCTCACGTGGGTTTGTCTCGCTCCCTCGCTCCAGCGAGGGAAGCACATTGAAGAGAATGTGTTTCGGGATGTAGGGGCCGGCTTGGTGGGTACCGTTCGCAAGAGTGTCGTTCCCAGAGAGCCGCTTGATGTACCACAGGACCTCTCGAGGCCTGTCCTGCTCGTCAAGCCACTCCTGCAACTCCCACAACGGCATCACCTACCCCCCGTCTCAGCATCAAGTTCATCCCCGTCAAGCCAACCGGCCACCCAGCCCAGCAACTCATCCGGGTCGCGGCGCTGCCGGCCCTTGAGAGAACACTCCCACACGCGCAGTTGTCGCCAGCCCATCTCCGCGAGCTGTGTCCGCACCTCAGCATCTCGGGCTCGGTTCCCCTCGATCTTTGCCCGCCACCACTCGGCTCTCGTCGAGGGCCACTTGAAGAGGGGGCAGTCGTGGCCGTGCCAGAAGCAGCCATGAACGAAAATCGCGGCCTTGCGGGAGGGGAAAACAAGGTCCGGCTTCCCAGGCAGTGCGCGTGCGTGCAGCCGGTACCGGTAGCCCCGGGCATGGAGGCCCCTCCTGATGACCATCTCGGGCTTAGTGTCTCGACCGCGAATCCCGGACATCATCCGGCTACGGGTAGGGGCATCTACGACATCAGGCGCCACGGCGGCTCACCCCACGAGGACGGGTGCTGGAACAAGATATGGAGCCATATGACGGGCTACGGCCTCAGCAACCGGGACCACTACAGCGTTTCCAAACTGACGGTAAGCCTGTGTATCTGAAACAGGAATCTTGAACTGCGCCTCGCCGGGTTTATCGAACCCCATCAGTCGAGAGCACTCACGAGGGGTCAGCCGCCGGGGGTTCTTGGTGCTTTGGCTAACCAGTATCTCCGAGCCGTCCTTGTAGTAGCGTGCAGAGAGGGTCCGCGCCACATCGTCAGGGCCGACCAGACCGTAGCCAAAGCCATTGCCCCGCGCCCGGTGCTTTTCGGCATAGTCCTGAAGGTAGTACCAGAGGTGCGTTGAAAGGGTGTAGTTCCCGGAGACCCGCCCCTCCGAGTCTGTGTAATGACCGTCCTTGGCCTCTGCGCCATCCTCGGGATGCAAGATTGTGTTCAGTTTCGGGCCGTGCCGTGGATCCGGAATTTGCAGGTCGTCGAGCGCGAAGTCTGTCTCGTCCCGGAAGCCAACCATGAAAATGCGCTCACGGTGTTGGGGAACAAAGCCCTTCGCGTCGATCACCCGCCAGGAGAGCTTGTAGCCCAAGTCCTCCTGCAGCGTGCCCTTGATGACTTCGAAGGTCCGCCCCCGGTCGTGGTTTACCAGGTTCTTCACGTTCTCCAACAGGAATACGCGTGGGCGGTGGTGCGCGATGATTCGAGCCGTGTCGAAGAAGAGCGTGCCCTGAGACTCGCAGCGAAATCCGTGAGGCTGACCGATGGCGTTCTTCTTGCTCACACCCGCGATGGAAAAAGGCTGACAGGGAAACCCGGCGAGCAACAGGTCATGCTGGGGGATGTCAGCTGGGTCAACATCCTTGATGTCCCAAGCGATGGGGTGGCCAACGCCATCATCATAATTCGCGGCGTAAGTCTTCCGAGCCCATTTGTCGATTTCGCAGGTGAAGACGCATTCACCGCCCAAGGCATCGAATCCGCGCCTGAGGCCTCCGATTCCGGCAAAGAGATCGATGAACCGGAAGGCCGTGTCACTCACCCGTGCACACCTGCAGGCTTGTTATGTCGTTCGTGCCTGCAAACATTATGGCACAGATGTTCGTACGAGAGAACCCCTCACGCCCGCTCAGGCATGCGGTAGTTGGGGGGTGGGTCGTGGCCGACCCAGGTCTTGCCGATGTTCTCGTAGTGGCGGTACGAGATGAGGGCGTGGGTGGCAGCCTGGTGGGCGTCGCGGAGCTTGCGCTCGAGGGGGCTGTCCATGCGGCTGCCGGTGGTGCCGGCGGTGTTGTTGAGCACCCCGACCATCTGGCGGGTGGACTGGGCGGCGTGGGCGCAGGCGAGGAGGGCGAGGCGGGCGTGCTCCCAGTCGGGGGTGAGGCGTCCGCCCCCTGAGGGGAGGGGGCCAAGGTGGGCCTCGAGGGCGTCCTGCGTCTCCATAACGAAGGTGCGGGCGGCCTGCAGGGTCGCCTCGGCTTCGCCGACGCGGTACTGGGCCTGGGGCTGGTCCTTGAGCATGGAGCCGGAGCCCCAGGGGGTCTTGACGTTCGCAAGCTCAACGAAGGAGTCGATGGCGCCGCGGCCCACGCCGAGGGCGACGGCGGCCTTGTTGTAGACGGCGTGGGTGGGGTTGCGGTAGGTGGGGGTCTCCCAGATCTCGCTGGAGGCGAGGGCGACCTCGGGGAGGGTGTGCTCGGGGGGAACGTAGCAGTCGGTCATGCGTACGTCGTGGCTGCCGGAGCCGCGCATGCCGGCCGTGTCCCAGGTGTCGACGACCTCGAATTCGCCGCGGGGGACCATGAAGGAGTTCACGGGGGTCTCGCCGGTGTCCTCGTCCTTCATCTGCGAAGCCATGACGAAGTTCCAGGTGGCGTTGTGGCTGCCACTGGCGAAGGAGCCCTGGTAGTTGAGGCGCCAGCCGTCGCCGTCGCGGCGGGCCTTGCGGCCGGGGTTGGGACCGTTGGGGGGTCCGAGGCCGGAGCAGACGAGCACGTACCAGTCGTCGCACATCTCGTGGGCGAAGGCGGGCTCCATGCGGCGGATGACGAGGGCGTTGATCTCGGAGTTGATGTGGACGCACCAGCCGACGGAGCCGTCGATGGCGGAGGCGGCCTCGACGTTCTCGATCTGCGCGCGGGCGGTGACGTTTTCGCCGCCGAGCTCAAGGGGGAGGACGAAACGGTAGAGGCCCTGGTCGGCCATCTCCTTGGAGGCCCACTCGGGGAGGTGGCGCAGCTCCTGCGCCTCGTCGCCGGCCTGCAGGAGCATCTCCTTCATGCCGGCGATGCGTTCGAGCATGGGCGTCTGCTTGATGGCGTTCTGCCGCTCGATGATCTCGGGACGGACCATGTCAATGCCTCCTTACGCGCGGGTGGGGGTGGCGTACTGGGGCGGGGGATCCTCGCCGAGGAAGGAACGTCCCATGTTGCCGTAGTGCCGCCAGCTGACGCCGCCGTGGGCTGCCGCCTGGTGCGCGTCGCGGAGCTTGCGCTCGAGGGGGTGGCTCATGCGGCTGGCGGTGGTGCCGGCGGTGTTGTGGATGACATCGACGACGTGGCGGCAGGCCTGGGCGGCGTGGGTGGAGGCGAGCAGGCCGCGGCGGGCGAGGGGCCAGTCGGGGTGCTCCTTGCCGCCGTCCAGGGGGCCAAGGTCGGCCTCGATATCTTCCTGCGTTTCCATGAGGAAGGCGCGGGCGGCGGCCCAGGTCGCCTCCATCTCGCCGAGGCGAACGGGGGCTTCGGGGAGATCCTTGAGGAGCGAGCCGGCGCCCCACGGGGTCTTCGTGACGGCGAGGGTGGTGAACTCGTCGAGGGCGCCGCGGGCGATGCCGAGGGCGACGGCGCCCTTGTTGTAGGGCACCTGGTTGGGGTTGCGGTAGGTGGGGTTCTCCCAGGTCTGAGAGGGCGCGAGGGCGGCCTGCGGGAGGCAATGCTCGGGGGGCACGTAGCCGACGATGCGCACATCGTGGCTGCCGGAGCCGCGCAGTCCGGCCATGTCCCAGGTGTCGACGATCTCGAACTCGCCCTTCGGGACCATGAAGGCGGCATCGACGTTCTCGCCGGTCGTTGGGTCCTTGGTCTCTCCCGTCAGGATGAGGTTCCAGGTGGCGCTGTGGCAGCCGCTGGCGAACGCTCCCTGGTAGGTGACGCGCCAGCCGTCGCCCTCACGCTGGGCCTCGCGGCCGGGGAAGGGGCCATTAGGGCTTCCGAGCCCGGAACAGACGAGGTACTCCCAGTCGTCGCAGATCTCGTGGGCGAACTCCTTCGACATCTGGCGGAGGACAAGGGCGTTGATCTCCGAGTTGATCTGGACGCACCAGCCGACGGAGCCGTCGATGGCGGAGGCGGCTTCGATGACCTCGATCTGCTCGCGGGCGAGCAGATCCTCGCCGCCTAGCTCGGCGGGGACGACCATGCGGTAGATGCCGGCATCGACCATCTCCTTGACTGCCCAGGCGGGCATGTGGCGCAGCTCCTGGGCTTCGTCGCCGGCCTGCACGAGCGCTTCGCGCATATTGGCGAGGCGGTCGAGGATTGGCGTGTCGTGAAGCGCTTCCTGTTTCGCGATGATCTCTGGTCGGACCATGGTGGCCTCCGCGGAATGGGAGTGGTGGCGGGATGATACCGGCTCGGGGCGGCGGAAGGCGCGGCGGCGCAAGTGTGCGACACTGCGGTCGATGTCGGGGCTCTCCGCGCGCGAAATCGTGGCCAGCTACGTCGAGCGGGTGTGGAACCTGGGCGACAGCTCGGCTGTCGTCGAGTACTGCGCCGACCCGTACGTGCGGCACGACGCCGGGCGGTCACGGTCGATGAGTCACGCCGAGCAGCTCCACCGCGTCACGAGCGAACGGAAGCTGGGGACGGCGGTGGACGGGCGCAGCCTGCAATTCGAGACGCTGCTGCTGGCAGGCGACGGTCAGGACGTGACCTGGGTCTGGAACATGACCGGCCCGACGGGCACGGAGCTGGCGGACTCGGGGGTGACGGCGGAAGTGGTGGGGGATGAGCTGCGCATCTGCGGCATCGAGGTGTTCCGGGTGGTGGAGGGGCGCATCACCGAGGTGTGGAATAGCCCGCCTATGGCCGGGCACTGGGGCTAGCCCGAATGTAGCGGTCGAGGTTGGCGGGCGGCGGCGGTGCGGTGAGAATGGCGCGCCATGGGCAGAGTGCTCGATGGACTGAGCTGGCTCGTCACGGTGCGGCCGGTCGTGACGCTGGTCGTGGTCGCGGCCATCACAATGGCACTGGGGGCGGGCATCCCGCAGCGGGCGCCGCAGGCCGACAACGAGATCTTCCTCTCCGACGACAGCGACGTGGCGGTGGCGCTCTCGAAGATCGAGACGCTGTTCGGGGAATCGGCGGAGACCTCGTCGGTGACGCTGCTCTTCCGGGGGGAGCCGCTCACGCCGGAGGGGTTGGCGCAGATCGACCGCGTGATCGAGCGGGCTACGTCGGATGCGCGGGTGGCGGACGTATTGGCGGCGGGAGACGCGGTTGCCTCGCCTACGGAGCCGCTGGCGGCGGTGCTGGGGGTGGAGGGCTTCGCCGACACCACGCAAGCGGAACTCGAAGAGGCGCTGGACCGCATCGCGCAGGAGGGAGGGCTGGCGGGGCAGCGAGCGGCACTCGACGCGCTGACGGGCACGGACGCGGACGGGACATCCGTCGCGATCGCGACCATCCGGCTGCGCGACCCCGGGGACATGGAAACGCTGGTCGCGGCGGAACTCGCCATCCACGAGATCACGGAGGAGGTGGAGGGGCCGCTGGCGGGGCGCAGCGTCTCGGAGGCGACGATCGACGAGGAGAGCGACGCGGCCACGGGCTCGACGATGCTGCGACTGATGGGGGTCGCGCTGCTGGTAATCGCTGCGCTGACCTTCCTGTTCCTGCGCTCGCCCTCGGATGTGCTGCTTACGCTCGCGGGGTTGCTGGTGACGGTCGTGTGGATCACCGGGGCGCAGGGGTGGCTGGGGCCGAACGCGCTGGGGTGGATCGGACCGCCGAATATCCTGACGACGATGGTCCCGATCATGCTGATCGGCCTGGCGGTGGACTACGCGATCCAGACAGTGGCGCTCTACCGCGAGCAGCGGAACGCGGGGGAGGCGGTGGCGCGGGCGGTGCGGCGGGGGCTGCGCACGGCCACGATTCCGCTGGCCCTGGCGGCGGGGACAACCGTGGCGAGCTTCCTGACGAACCTGGCTTCGCCGATCCCGGCTAACGGCGACTTCGGCATCACGGCGGGGCTGGGCGTAGCGCTCGGGCTGATCGTGATGCTGACGCTCGTCCCGGCGGGGCGGGCGCTGATCGACCGGCGGCGGGAGGCACGAGGCACGTTGCCGGCGGCCCGACCGGTCTCGAACGCGCTGCCGGGCGTGGGCGGGGCGGTGGAGGCGCTGGGGAGGGAGCTGGCGCGGAGGCCGGCGCCCTACCTCGGATTGGTGGCAGTGGTGACGGTCCTGCTGGGCCTCGCGGCCACGCGCATCGACTCGACCTTCGACACGCGGGACTTCCTGCCATCGGGCGGAGACGCGATGACTGACCTGGAGACGCTGGACGCCGGCTTCGGAGGCTCGGCGGAAGCGGTCAACGTGCTGATCGAGGCAGAGGTGACGCAGGCGCGCACGATCCTGAACCTGCTCGACTTCACGGACGCGTTCCAGGACGACCTGCGGCGGCCGGTGGGGGTGGAAGGCGACATCGATGTGTCGCTGGGGTTGCTCGTACTCGACTGGATCAGCGACAGCGGGGCGGAAGGGGACAAGTACGACCCCGAGCTGGCAACGCTCTTCGAGGAGGCATCGGCAGGGGTACGCGTGGACCCGGTGCTGGCGCAGGCGTTCCTCGACCGGCTGGCGGAGAACGACGCCGAGACGGTTCGGCGGGTGCTGGTGAACAACCCGGATGGGGCGGACTCGCTGCTGATCCAGTTCCGGGCGCTGACCGGGGACCAGGAGCGCACCGCGGCCATGCTGGAGGACATCAACGGGCTCTGGTTCGGGGGAGAGGACGAGTTCACGGCCACCTCGGGCGGCATCATCAGCCTCGAGATCGTGGAGGTGATCACGGAGGGCCAGACGGAGGCGATCGTGACGACGATCGCGGCGGCGCTCGTCATCCTCACGATCTTCTTCTGGGTCACGCAGGGGCAGCCGGCGTTGGGGTTCATCGCGGTCGGGCCGATCGTGCTCGTCCTCATCTGGGTGCTGGGCACGATGGCGTTGCTGGGCATCCCCTACAACGTGGTAACGGCGCTGATCACAGCGCTCTCGATCGGTATCGGGGTGGACTACACGATTCACGTCATCCATCGCTACAAGGAGGAGTTCGCCCAGCTGGGCGACCCGGAGGCGGCGGCGAGCCGGACGCTCGCGACGACGGGGTCGGCGCTTATCGGGTCCGCGCTGACGACAGCGCTGGGGTTCGGCGTGCTGGTGTTCTCGCCGCTGACGCCGTTCCAGCAGTTCGGCGTGGTGACGGCGATCACGATCGCGTACGCGCTGGTGGCGGCGGTGCTGGTGGTGCCGCCGGCGATGATCGTCTGGGGGGCGTACCAGAACCTGCGGCTGCGCCACGCGGTGGAGCGGGCGCGCACGGAGCTCGGGGAGGAGCCGTAGGTCGGGTTCACCCGGACCGTGTTGCCAGCGGCCAAGGGTGTCGTGAGAATGGCCCGCAATGGGCAAAGTGCTGGACTGGGTTAGCCGGGCGATAACCGCACGGCCGTGGATCACCCTTGCGGTCCTCGTGGCCGTCACGGTGGTGCTGGCGGCGGGGTTCGGACAGCGGGCGTCGCAGGCCGAGAACGAGGCGTTCCTGCCCCAGGACAGCGATGTCGCACGGGCGATGGACGAGGTCGAGACCCTCTTCGGCGATTCCGCCGATGTAAAGGTGACAACCCTCGTGTTCCGTGGCGAGGCGCTCACGCCTGAAGGCCTCGCACAGATGGACAAACTGCTGGCCGCCATCGCCAGCGACCCGAAGGTGGCAAACCTGCTTCCGCCCATCAACGCCGTGTTCGCGCCGTCGTTGTTCCTGAAGGGTGTGCTGCAAGTCGAGGGCTTCGAGTCGGTCTCACAGGCGGAGATCGATGGAGCGCTCGACTACCTTCGGACAACGCCCGAAGCGGCAGCGATACAGGCGGCCATCACGGCCATGGTGGGAAGGGACGCGGAGGGCTCGCCGGTCGGGGTCGGCACGGTCCGCCTCCTCGACACGGGCGACGATGCTGTCGACGACGCGGAGCGGCGGATCGACGAACTGGGAAGGGAGAGCGAGGGACCGTTGCGGGTGAGCAGCGTGTCGATCGCGGTAATCGAGGACGAGGTCCGGGAGGCCACGGGCTCGAGGATGTTGCCGCTGCTGGGCATCGCGCTGCTGGTCATCGTCGTGCTGACGATGCTCTTCATGCGCACGCTCTCCGACCTGCTGCTGACGCTGGGGGGGATCCTGCTCGCGATCATCTGGACGATCGGGGCGGAGGGCTGGCTGGGTCCGGACGCGCTCGGTGTGATCGGCCCGCCGAACGCGCTCACGTCGATGGTGCCGTTGATCTTGATAAGCCTGTCGGTGGACTACTCGATCCAGGCGGTCTCGCACTACCGCGAGCAGCGCATCGCGGGCGAACCCGTGGCGGCAGCGGTGCGGGCGGGCCTGCGGTTCGTCATCATCCCGCTGCTGCTGGCCGCGCTCACCACGATCACCAGCTTCCTCACCAACCTGCTCTCGCCGATCTCGCCGATCGGCGATTTTGGCGTGGTCGCGGGGCTGGGGGTGGGGCTCAGCCTGATCGTGATGCTAACGCTCCTGCCGGCAGCACGGACGATCATCGACCGACGGCGCGAGTCGCGCGGCACGCTTCCGCCGGCGCGTCCGATCGCGAAGGCGGTGCCAGGCATCGACCGGCTGGCGGAGCGGCTGGGGACATCGATCGCGCGCCGGCCAGCGCCCTACATCATCTTCGTGGCGGCGGTAACGATCGGGCTGGGACTGGGGGCTACGCGCCTGACAACGGACTTCAGCGTGCGTGACCTCCTTCCGCGTGACGGGCACGTGCTGGAAGACCTGGAGACACTCGATGAGGCCGTTGGGGGCTCGACGGAGGTTGCGAGCGTCCTGATCAGGGCGGAGGTCACGAACGCACGCATCTTCGAGAACCTGTTTGATGTCACGGAGGCGTTCGAGGACGAACGGTCGCGCCCGAGAGCGGCAGAGGGTCATGCGGAGGCTTCGCTGGCCCACCTGGTGGAGGACTGGATCACCGATAGCGGCGAGCCGGGCGACAAGTATGACCCGGAGCTCGCGCGCATGTTCGAGGAGGCAACCGCAGGGCTGGGCCTCGATACAGCACTGATCCAGGAGTTCCTCGATGCGCTCGCGGCCAGCGATGCCGCCAGCCTGCGGCAGGTGCTGGTGAACGATCCGGAGGGTATCGACACGATGTTGATCCAGTTCCGGGCCTACTCGGGCGACCGGGAGCGAACCGAGGGAATGGTGGAGGACATCAAGGGCCTCTGGTTCGGGGACGACGACGAGATCCGGACGACCTCGCAGGACGTCATCACCCTCGCCGTCACGGAAGAGATCACCGAGCGGCAAACGGAGGCGATCGCCACGACAATCGCGGCCGCGCTCGCCGTCCTCACGATCTTCTTCTGGGTGACGTTGCGACAGCCGGCGCTGGCGTTCATCGCGGTGGGACCGATCGTGCTCGTGCTGATCTGGGTGCTGGGCACGATGGCGCTGCTGGGCATCCCCTACACGATTACCACTTCGATCATCACGGCGCTTTCGATCGGGATCGGGGTGGACTACACGATCCACGTGATCCATCGCTACCGCGAGGAATTCTCGCGCCTGCGGAACCCGGAAACGGCGGCGATCCGGACGCTGGCGACGACCGGCTCGGCGCTGCTGGGTTCGGCGCTGACGACGGCACTCGGATTCGCGGTGCTGACGTTCTCGCCGCTGCTGTCGTTCGAGCAGTTCGGGATCATGGCGGCGATCACGATCTCCTACTCGCTGATCGTGTCCATCCTGGTGGTGCCGCCGGCGATGACGGTCTGGGGGGCGTACCAGAACATGCGGCTGCGCTCGATGGTGGAGCGGCTGTGGGACGACCTCGACGTGGCGATCGAGGACACGCACCGGCGGTTCGACGAGGACGAGGAGCCGGCCTGAGGCTTGCCGCAGGACGGTGCTAGCGATCGCTACAGGTCGGCGACCTCGACGGTGTGGCCGGCCTCGGCGGCGGCATAGACGCCGTGGACAGCCTCCATCGTGTTGAGGTTGTCGTGGCCGCTGCTGATGGGCTCCTTGCCCTCGCGGATGCAGCGGGCGAAGTGGACGATCTCGTTGGTGAAGGGGTTCTTGCTCACCATGCCCTCCATGCGGGGGGCAACCTCGGTGAAGGCCTCGAAACCGTTGTGGCCGGGCTCGGTTTCCCGTGCCTCGGAGGCGATACGGGCCGGGGCGTGGTGCTGGTCGATGACGTTGCCTTCGAGCGGGGGCTCGGTGTAGATGGTGCCCTTCGTACCGAGGATGAGGGACTGGTACATCCAGGGGGTGCGGGCGCTGTAGCTCGAGAGGAGCGTGCCCATTGCGCCGTTGTCGAACTCGAAGGTGGCGACGGCTCGGTCCTCGGCGCCGTTCTTCATGAGGGGGTGGTCGCCCCAGGTACGAGCGGTGATGCGCACGACGTTGCCGACGAAGTAGCGGAGGAGGTCGACCTGGTGGGTGCTGACCATCATGACGCTGCCGCCGCCGTTGCGCTTGCCGTCGAAGCCCCACCAGTCCCCGCGGTTCATGCTGGTCATGCTGCCGGGGAGGGCGGCGCCGAACCAGCTATCGGCGCGGCAGGCCCAGATGTCGCCAAGCTCGCCGTCCTCGATGATGCGCTTCACGTTCTGGTAGTGGGGGAGGTAGCGCAGCATCTGGGCGACCATGAAGGTGACGCCGTTGTCGTCGCAGGCGGAGACGATGTCGCGCGCTTCCTGGACGGAGCAGGCCATCGGCTTCTCGAGGAGGACGTGCTTGCCGGCCTTCGCGGCCTGGATGGCGTTGCCGTGGTGCGCGCTGTGGATGGTGGCGATGTCGACGGCCTCAACGTCGTCGCGGGCGAGGAGGTCGGCGGCATCGGTGTAGACGGCGCTGGGGTCGACGCCGGCATCGGCGGCGTAGGCCTGGGCGGCCTCCTCGCGGATGTCGCAGACGGCGACAAGCTCAACCTCGTCGCGGTGTTCGAGGAAGGCGGGCATATGCGCGCGGGAGATGCCGCCGCTGCCGATGAGGCCGATGCGTAGGGGAGGCATGGGGGCTCCTTGGGGGCTCTCTTTGAGTGGGTAGTGGTTGGTGGTTAGTGGCTGGTGACTATACGGGGGTGGTCGGTCGTCGGTGACGGGCTATTGGCTGTTGGCTGTTGGCTCTTGGGGGACGAGGGGCGGCGGGGGCGAACCCCGCGCAGTTCAAGGTGCGGCTCGCAGCCTGAGGCGAGTCCCATTCACCAGTCACTAGCCACTAGTCACTAGTCACTAGCCACTAGTCACTAGCCCTCGCCCATGGCCTCCATGGCCTGCGCCATCTGTTCGGGGGTGACCTCGGCGATGTGGGTGGCGATGGACCAGTGGTTGCCAGCGGGGTCGAGGACGCGGGCGATGCGGTCGCCGTAGAACTGGTCCTCGGGCTCGGCGATGGCGGTTCCGCCGGCGCTCACGGCCCGGGCGTAGACGGCGTCGACATCGTCGACGTAGAGGTGGATCTGGGCCTGGAGTGGCGGGAAGTCAGCGCCGCTGGCGGAACCGAGCATGACGGCGGCGCCCCCGATCTCGACCTCGGCGTGGGCGATGGAGCCGTCGGGCATGGGGAGGCGCATGCGCTCGACGGCGCCGAAGCCGTTGGCGAGAAAGTCGAGGAGGGCGGGGGCGTCCTCGGCAACGAGGTAGGGGGTGATGGCGGTGTAGCCGTCGGGAACGGGCTTGACGTCGGACATTTGGGACTCCTTGCGGTGTTGCTTCTCGGGATTCGGTAGTATCGCGTGCGCGAATCCTACTGGGAGAATGCGGATCATGGTACGACAGGAAATCATTGACCAGAGTACGGAGCTCCAGAAGACGCCGATGCTGGAGCGCATCGCCAACATCAAGGAAGAGCTGGCGGCCGGTGGGGACGAGGCGCAGCAGCTGCGCCGCCTGCCCGACTGGGTATCCAAGCTGATGGCCGAAACCGGGCTCTACCGGCACACCATGCCGAAGGAGCTCGGCGGCGAGGACATGCTGGCGCGGGGCCAGATCGAGACGATCGAGGCGGCGTGCGCAATCGATGGGTCGATCGGCTGGTGCGTGCAGATCAACTCGGAGATCAACGCGCTCGTGCTGCGCCAGATGGATCCGGCGTTCGCGCACGAGATCTGCGACGACTGGTACTTCCTCGTGTGTTCGGGTCTGGGGACGCCGAACGGCGAGTTCCCGGGGCGGACGGCAAAGCGCGAAGGCGAGGGCTGGCGCACGACCTACCAGGGCGCGTTCGCGAGCGGGTGCTTCAACGCCACCTGGAACCTCGTGCTCAATCCGGCCGCGGAAATCGTGGACGAAGACACGGGCGAGATGGCGGACGCTTCGTTCATGGTGCCAAAGGGCGAGTTCGTCCCGGTCGACACGTGGAACATGGCGGGCCTGCGGGGCTCGGGCAGCCACGACGTGCGCATCGTCGACCAGTACGTGCCGCCCAAGCACATGCTGCCCCAGAACGCGCTGGACTCGACGCCGTACTGGGAGAACCCGACTCACCGGAATCCGTCACAGGTGCCGTACAACAAGGCAGCGGTGGCGCTCGGCATAGCGCGGGGCGCGATCGACTCGCTGGTCGACCTGGCGATGGTGAAAACGCCGTGGATGTCGGGCTCGACGCTGAAGGACCAGCCGGAGGCATACATCGGCGTGGCCGAGTGCGAGGCGACGCTGCGGGCGGCGCGCGCCTTCGTGATGGAGACGCAGGAGGAGATCGAGGCGAACCTGGGGCCGCTGAACGGGGGCCGTTCGGTACCGGAGTGGCCGCTCCTGCGGCTGGGGCTGCTGGCATCGACGCACGCCGCGCAAACCTCGCGGCTGGTCGTCGACCGCATCCACAATCTGGGCGGCACGACGGCCGCGCGCATGGAGCACCCGCTAGAGCGGAAGCTGCGCGACGCCCACCAGGCGGCAGCGCACGGCGGCGTGAGCTGGCGTCACTACGGGGTCATGGGCAAGTCGTGGCTCGGCGACGAGGTTCCGCAGCAGTACGCGGAGGTGAAGCGCGCGTAGCGCGCCTGCGGCGCGCGGCTGTTGGCTACTGGCTCCCGGGAGACCGGGAGCATGCCGAACGAGAGCGCTCCATCCCATGGTGGGGCGCATTTCGTTGGCCTGTTGAACTAGCGGCATCGGGCCTGCGAGGGAAGGCTTCTGTAACCGAACGTCGTCCATGAAGGGATCGTCAAGGAATTTGCGGGAGGGGTTTACAGGCCGAATTTCGCGGGAGTAACCTCGTTTGTGTTGGAGGCGGGGTGAGCGGAGGACCGGACGGGGAGCCCTCGGGCGAACCGGACGGGAAGGCGGACCGAGGGCAACCGAGGATCGTCGGCTCCGGGATACTACCTCCAGCGGAAAGCGCTCCACTCTCGGGTGGAGCGCTTTTTCGTGTCCGGAACGGTGGTTGGTGGATAGTGATTAGTGGCTAGCGACTAGCGGCGCCTTCCCCACCAACAGCCAAGGGCCAACAGCCAAGAGCCCCGGCGCATCAGCGCGGGATGACGGGGAGGGTGATGCGGGAGGGGCGGTTGGTGTCGTGGAAGACGGTTTGCTGGGCGGGCATGACCTCGGTCTCGGTGTGGATGGCGCGGCCCGTGTTGGGGTTGCGGTCGAAGTGGGGGAAGTTTGAGGAGCTGATATCGACGCGGATGCGGTGGCCAGGCTTGAACACGTGGCTCGTGGCCCAGAGATCGATGGTGAACTCGTAGGACTGGCCGGGGGTCATCAGCTCCTGATCGAGGAGGGAGTTGCGGTAGCGGGCGCGGATGATGCCGTCCTGGACGTTCTGCACGTAGCCGTCGGGGCGGACATCGCAGAGCTTGGCCGTGAAGTCGGTGTCGATGGCGCTGCTGGTGGCCCAGAGGGTGACGGAGATGGGGCCCGTGACCTCGAGATCGTCGGTCAGGGGCTCGCTGGTGTAGCAGAGGACGTCGCCACGCTGTTCGGCGGGGGTCTGGTCGAACACACCGGGGGGCGTGATGAGGTTGTTGCCGCCGAGGGTGGGGACGGGGTCGTCGGGGTCGTAGACAAAGGTGTCGGGGCGCTCGTTGCCGGGTGAATCCTGGCTGAGGACGCCATCGCCGTTGAGGGTGTTGGCGCGGCCCTCGCTGTGGAGGAACCAGGGGGTGTAGACGGTGCGGGCGAGGGGCCACTCGTTCTCCTCGCGCCAGACGTTGTCGCCCATGACGAAGATGCGGACGGGGGGATCGTCCATGACTCCGGTGTCCTCACCCTTGAGCCAGTGGTCGAACCAGCGGATCTGGGTCTCCTTGAGCTCGATGGCGGCGTTGGGGCCGAAATCGAGGTCGCCGCAGCCGCCGGTGGTGGGGACGGTGTAGCCGATGTGGCCCCAGGGACCCATGAGCAGCTTCTGGTTGGGGCGGGCGTGCTCGCCGCCGCCGGCGGTGATGCCGCTGAAGCCTTCGAGCGCGCCCTCCTGGAAGATGTCGTACCAGGAGCCGACGTGGAACACCGGCTGGTTGACCTCGCGGAAGCGGCGGCGGAGGTTGATGTTCCACCAGTGGGGGCCGTCGTCGGGGTTGGCGAGGTAGTCGGCGAAGTAGGGAGCGATCTGGGAGAGGCGGTCGGCCCAGGCGGTCATGGGGAGCTCGCGGGCGGAGTGGTCGAGGAGGGGGCGGAAGCCATCGGCCTGGGCGAGCTCGGACTCGAGCTCGGGGAGGTCGGGGTCGAGGCCGAGGCGGCGGGCGGTGTCGCGCGCCTTGGAGGTGGCGTAGGCGGCCATCCAACCGTGCTCGAAGGCGCCGCCGCTGTGATAGATCCAGCTCTGCTTGAAGTCGGTGGAGCCAGAGACGGGCATCTGCGCCTTCAGGGAGGGCGGGGACTCGGCGGCGACCATGTACTGGACGGCGGCGAGGTAGGACTGGCCGTAGGTGCCGACGGAGCCGGTCGACCAGGGCTGGGCGGCGGCCCACTCGATCGTGTCGTAGCCGTCGAGGGCCTCGAAGACGTGCGGCTCGTACACGTCACCCTCAGAACCGAAGCGGGCGCGCGTGTCCTGCGTGACGACGGCATAGCCATGGGCCGTCCAGAAGTCGGCCATGACGAGGGGGCCGAGGCCGCTGCGGCCGTAGGGCGTGCGGGAGACGAGGGTGGGGAAACGGCCGGGGCCGGAGGGGCGGTAGACGTCGGCCTGGAGGCGAACGCCGTCCCGCATCGGGATCATCACGTTCTCGTCGACGGTCACGCCTTCGATTCGGTCGGCCATGGGGTACCTCGTGGAGTCAGCAGCTGGTGGGCGGCATCGTCAGCGCGACGCTCACCCTTGTCAATGAGGCCGGTATGCTTGCGCCGTGAGCACGGTCTACGACTACATCGTGGTGGGAGCGGGGTCGTCCGGGGCGGCGCTGGCGACGCGCCTGAGCGAGGACGCGGACCGCTCGGTGCTGCTGCTGGAGGCAGGTCCGGACTACGCCAGCACGGACGCGACGCCCCACGATCTGCGCTACGCCCACCGCGTGTCGGTGGTCGACCACGACTGGGGCTTCACGGCCAACGCGACGCCGGACCGGGAGGTCTACTACCCGCGGGGGCGCGTAATTGGCGGCTCCTCGGCGGTGAACGGGACGCTGGCGATCCGGGGGACGCCGGAAGACTTCGACGAGTGGGCGGCGCTGGGGAACGAAGGCTGGTCGTGGGAGGACTGCCTGCCGTCCTTCCGCAGGCTGGAGCACGACCTCGACGCCTCGGGCGACTTCCACGGGAAGAGCGGTCCGCTGCCGATCGTGCGCTGGCGTCCCGATGAGATGCGGCCGCTCTCGGAGGCGTTCCTCGAGGTGTGCCAGGAACACGGCTTCCCCTACTCGGAGGACTTCAACGACCCGGAGGCGACGGGCATCAGCCCGATGGCGCAGAACCGGAACGTGGACACGCGCATCTCCACGGCGATGGCGTACCTGGAGCCGAACCGCAACCGGCTGAACCTGACGATCCGGGGCGGCTGCCTCGTGAACCGGGTGCTGATCGAGGACGGGCGGGCGACGGGGGTGGAGGTGGACTGCGACGGGCAGATGCAGACTGTGCGGAGTCGGAACGTGGTGCTGTCGGCGGGAGCGATCATGTCGCCGCCGATCCTGGTGCGGTCGGGTATCGGGGCCCGGGAGGACGTGGAGGCGGTGGGGGCGACGCTCGTGCGGGGGCTGCCGGGGGTGGGCCGCAACCTGATCGACCATCCGCTCTGCTCGGTGGTGTGGCGTTCGAAGCCGGGGGTCTCGGTCATGCCGGACCCGCCCGTGCAGGCGATGCTGCGCTACACCGCCAGCGGCGGCGAGACGAACGACATGCAGATCTACATGGTGAACCACTTCCCGGGTCGGGAGGGGAATTTCGCCCTGCTGCCGATCCTGCAGCGGCCGAAGTCGCGGGGGCGGCTCCACTTCGAAAGCGCCGACTACCGCGCGCAGCCACGAATCGAGCTGAACTTCTTCTCGGACGAGGACGGTGCGGACGTGCGACGGCTACGGGAGGGCTTGCAGCTCTCCCTGCGGATGGGGGAGCACCCCGCGATCGCGCAGTATGCGGAGGGGCTGGAGATGCCCTCGGCGGAGGTGCTGGCGGACGACGACGCGCTCGACGCGTACATCCGGGCGAACGGGTCGCACAACTTCCACCCGGTGGGCACGGCGAAGATGGGTCCGGCGAGCGACCCGGGGGCGGTGGTGGACGCGCAGTGCCGGGTGTACGGGGTGGAAGGGCTGCGGGTGGTGGACGCGTCGGTCATGCCGGAGATCGTGCGGGCGAACACGAACCTGACGTGCATCATGATCGGGGAGCGGGTGGCGGAGCTGGTGCGCAGCGGGCGCGCCTAGGCGCGCCCGCTGCCGGCTATTGGCTATTGGTCCCCGCCCGGCCCCAGCCCCGAGGTGTTTTAGGAGGTCGACATGGCGATCCTGGGAATCACGAATCGGACGGAGAACTGGAAGACCGCGCGCTACTTCGCCCCGCTGTTCGGGGCCAACAGCGTCAGGCTGGCGAGACGCCTGCTGGGATACGAGGGTGAGCGAGCGAAGCTGCAGCCGGGAGATGTGCGGCTTGAACTGTTCTGGTGCGGCATGCGGGACCACCTGCATGGATGGCGAGCTAAGCCCGAGGAAAAGAAGGAGGCGCTTTCAAAGGCCTACCACGACCTGTTCCGGGGGCTGTCAGAGGAGATCAAGGGATTCGACGGATTCCGGGCCGGCCCAGACAGCTATGCCATCTCCACCAAAGGCTGGGAGTCGAGGCTCGCCAGCAATCTGCGGAACACAGAGGTCGACATCGTGCTGGAGTCTCCAAGTCACCTGTTCATCGGCGAGGCGAAGCATCTGTCCCGGTTCGGTGCGAGAGGGGGTGACTTCCTCACCCACCAACTGATCCGGCAGTACGTCGCGGCGCGCATCCTCCTCAAGCTTCGCGGAGACAAACGCACGGTAGTCCCGTTCGTCGTGGGCGACGACCGCGACTACCTCGCGAAAACGCTCCAGGTTCAGTTCATGCTGAAACACGGGCGCATGCGCGCGGAGAACATCCTCACGTGGAGCGACATTGAGGCGCTTCGGTAGCGCACCGAGGGGACCGGCGCTGGAGTACCATTCGGCCCCGGAGCCCCCAATGGCCAATAGCCAACAGCTAACAGCCGACCCGAGCCTGATCGAGCCGCAGGAATTCGTCACGGACGAGTTCCGGATCGACCCGTTCCCCATCTACAAGCGGCTGCGGGAGTACGAGCCGGCCTACCAGGACAAGTTCCAAAACCGCTGGATCATCTCGCGGTACGAGGACATCTGGGCGATCTACAAGGACAACGAGCGGTTCACGCGGGCCACCTACGACCCGCACGGGAAGCACAAGTTCGGGTCGGACTCGACGATGGGGTTCACGCTGAACGATCTGGGAGAGGGGCAGGACTACATCTGGCTGCGTGGGATCGTGGCGGGCGAGTTCGTGGGGAAACGGCTGGAGAAGCGCGTCCCCCTGATCGAGCGGATCGCGATGAAGATCATCGACGACTTCGTGGAGAAGGCGCGGGCGGACCAGAAGGAGGGGCGGGCGTCGCGGGGGATGGTGGAGCTGGTGTCGCAGTTCAGCGAGCGTTTCCCGATCCGGGTGATCGCGGGGATGCTGGGGCTGCCCGAGGAGGACAACGACTACTTCGAGGCGGTCTACGACCGGCTCTTCGCGGGGAATGGCTACGGACGGGCGCACTTCCGGCGCGGGGTGGCCGCGCGGGACGAGCTCTTCGCCTACCTGGATCCGCTCTTCGACGAGCGCATCGCGGAGCCGCGGGACGACCTGCTCTCGGTGTTCTGTCACGCCACCAAGGACGGCGAGAAAATGACCCGCGACCAGATGCGGGGCTACGTGGCGCTGCTGCTGGTGGGCGGGGGCGATACGACGCACAAGGCGATCGACGCGATGTGGTGGAACCTGCTCCGGAACTACGAGCAGTACGAGGCCGTTCGCGACAACCCGGAGCTGATGGACCGTGTCTTCACGGAGATGCTGCGCTTCGACGGCTCGAACCACTGGCAGCGGCGGCGGACGAAGGTGGAGGTGGAGGTCCACGGGCGGGTGCTGCCCATTGGCGCGACGGCGTGGCTGGGGCTGGGGTCGGGGAACCGGGACGAGCGCATCTTCAAGAACCCGGAGCAGTTCAACATCTTCCGGGACGACCTGTACTTCGGGAAGGAACTACGGACGGGGTACTGGCAGGACGGCGTCGCCAGCCACCTCGGGTTCGGGCAGGAGACGCACTTCTGCATGGGCTACGCGCTGGCCCGGCAGGAGTCAGTGGTGTCGTCGCGGATCCTGCTGGAGCGGCTCAAGAACCCGCGACTGGCGGATGTGCCGAACGAGGGCATCGCCTTCCCACCCCCCGGACGGGGCGGCGTCCGCGGCCTCCAGCATCTCGAAATCGAGTTTGATCTTTCCTAGGTCGCCCACGATCGCAGCGCGCGGCAGTTACAGCGCCGCGATGGGGGGAGTCGTCGTTCTCGTGCGTCAGCAGGCGTTCCCACCGCCCCGGTACGATGGGCGCTCACCAGGGATGAGCAACGGAGGCACAGCATGCGGATAGGGATGTCCATTCCCGTGAGGGACCTGCAGGACGACCACGAGGGGATGGCGCAGTTCGTGCGGGAGGCGGAGGAACTGGGGTTCACGCACCTGCGCGTGCCGGACCGGGTGGCGGCGGTGGGGGTCGACCACGTGCACGAGCCGCTGACGCTGCTGGCCTGGGTGGCGGCGCACACGCAGACGATCGAGCTGGTGCCCTCGGTGATCGTGCTGCCGACGCGGCAGACGGTGGTGGTGGCGAAGCAGGCAGCGGAGATCGACCGGCTCAGCGGGGGGCGGCTGCGGTTCGGGGTGGGAGTGGGGGCGCGGGCGGAGGACTACGCGGCCTTCGGGCAGGACTTCCACACGCGCGGGCGTCGCTGCGACGAGCAGATCGAGATCCTGCGGCGGCTGTGGACGGAGGAGGCAGTCAACTTCGAGGGGCGCTGGGACCGTCTGGAGGGGGAGCGCATCAACCCGCTGCCTGTGCAGCAGCCCATCCCGATCTGGATCGGTGGGGCGCGGGAGCCGGGCGCGTCGGTGGTGCGGCGGATCGGGGCGATGGCGGACGGGTGGTTCGCGCTGATGGCGGCGGATGCCTACGGGGCCGTGCGCGAGGCGGTGTCGGAGCAAGCGGCAGCGGCAGGGCGTGACCCGGAGGGGATCGGATCGGAGAGCGCGGTCCAGATCGTGGGGAAATCGGAGGCGGACTGGCTGGCGGAGGTCGAGGCGTGGCAGGAGACGGAGGTCACGCACCTGTGCCTGCGCACGCTGGGCGCAGGGCTCGACACCGCAGGGCACCTCGAAGCGCTGCATGGGGCACGGGCGGCACTCGACCGGCTGTAGGAGTAGGCCTTAGGCGAGCGGCTCCTCGACGCCGGGGGGCAGCTCGACCTCGAAGACGTTGAGGGTGGCAGAGACGAGTCCGTAGTAGCCGACGGTCCCGACGAGGTCGACGATGCCTGTTTCGCCAAAGGTCTTGAGCGCTTCCTGATAGGTGGCGTCGGAGACGCGGCTGGTCTCGAAGTACTCGGTCACGAGGCGGTGAACGAGGGCGAGGTCGGGGCGGTCGAGCTCAAGGGGCGCGCCCGTGCGCACAGCTTCGACAACGGACTCGGGGATGCCTTCTTCGATGGCGATGCGGGCGTGGGCCCAGAACTCGAACTGGGCGCGCCAGCGCTTGGCCGTGAGGATGATGGCGAACTCCGAGACATCGCGGGGGAGGGCGGCCCCGAAGCGGCAGTGGGCGCCGAGCTCCTGGGCGGGGTTGGCGAAGGCAGGGCTGTAGAGCCAGACGCCGAAGGGGCCGGTGGTGGCGCCGGCGCGGGGACCGCGGGGGCCGCTGCGGATGGCTTCGACCACGGCGGTCTGGTCGGGGGTCAGGCTTTTCTCATCGAGGGTGGGGAGGCGCATGGGGGTGCTCCTTGGATTGCTGGCGCAAAGGAGACGGGATCGGAGGCCTGCTGTCCAGCGGCACAACGAGGCCGCGCCCGCGTAGGATCGGCGCCGGAGGAGTCGTGGGCGCATCAAGGCTGCCGCTCGAGGGGATTCGCGCGCTCGACCTAACACGGGCGAGAGCGGGTCCGACGTGCGCGCGTCAGCTGGCGGACTGGGGCGCGGATGTGACCAAGATCGAGTTGCCGCCGCGGCCGGGTGGCGGGGACGGGATCACGGGGGAGCGCCACGGGTTCGACTTCCAGAACCTGCACCGGAACAAGCGCAGCCTCACGCTGAACCTGAAGGCGGAGGCGGGGCACGACATCTTCATGCGGCTGGCGAAGGACGTGGACGTCATCGTCGAGAACTACCGGCCAGGGGTGAAGCACCGGCTCGGCATCGATTACGAGGCGGTGCGGGCGGTGAACCCGCGAGTCGTGTACGGGAGCATCAGCGGGTTCGGGCAGGCGGGGCCGTACCGGGACCGGCCGGGGGTGGACCAGATTGCGCAGGGGCTGGGCGGGCTGATGTCGATAACGGGACTGCCGGGGCAGGGGCCGGTGCGGGTGGGCATCCCGATCGCGGACCTGACGGCGGGGATGCTGCTGGCACAGGGCGTCCTGCTGGCGCTGTTCGAGCGGGAGCGGTCGGGGGAGGGGCAGTGGGTGCACACATCGCTGCTGGAGGCGCAGATCCAGATGCTCGACTTCCAGGCGGCGCGCTGGCTGATCTCGCAGGAGGTGGCGCCGCAGGCGGGGAACGACCACCCGACCAGCATCCCCACGGGCGTGTTCCCCACGGCAGACGGGCACATCAACATCGCCGCCTCAGGAGGCATCCTCTGGCAGCGGCTGTGCCACACGCTGGGGTTGGAGGAACTGCTCGACGACCCCGACTACGCAGACAACGAGCTGCGATCGCAGAACCGGAAAGCGCTCAACGGACGGATTGCGGAGGTGACGCCTTCGCGCACGAGCGAGGAGTGGATCGCGGTGCTGAACGAGGCAGGCGTTCCCTGCGGGCCGATCAACACGATCGATGCGACGTTCGCGGACGAACAGGTGCAGGCGCTGGGCATCGCGCGGCCGCTGGCGCACCCCCTGCTGGGGGACATCAGCGTGGTGGGGCAGGCGATCAACCTGGCGCGGACACCCCAGCCTCCCAGCCACCGGGCAACCCCCGAGCTGGGGGAACACACAGACGAAATCCTGCGCGACCTCGGGATGGACGACGAGGCCATCCAGGGGCTGCGCGACAACGGCGTTGTCTAGGCACACACGGGAAACGGGAGAGCCTGCATGGAACTGAAGACGGACAAGATGATCGCCCGCAAGGAGGGCGGCGTCGGGTGGATGATTTTCAACAATCCGGCGCGGCGAAACGCGCTCGGCAGGGAGATGCAGGAGGCGATCCCCGTGATCCTGCACGACTTCCGGGACGACCCGGATGTACGGGTCGTGGTGATGACGGGGGCCGGCGACAAGGCCTTCGTCTCCGGGGCGGACATCTCCGAGTTCGAGAAGCGGCGTTCGGACCCGGAGTCGATCGCGGAGTTCGACCGCGTGGGCGCTGAGGCGAACCGGGCGTACGGGGAGCTGGGGAAGCCGCTGATCGCGATGATCCGCGGGTTCTGCATGGGCGGAGGGTTGTTGACGGCCCTGCAGGCGGATATTCGGGTGGCGGCAGAGGACGCGGTCTTCGGCATCCCGGCGGCGCGGCTGGGGCTGGGATACGGCTTCGGGGGCACCCAGAAGGTGGTCCAGACGGTGGGAGCGGCAGCGGCACGGGAGATCCTGTTCACGGGCGGGCGCTTCCCCGCCGGGGACGCGCTGCGCTGGGGGCTGGTGAACCGCGTCGTTCCGGAGGAGGAACTGGAGTCGACGGTGACAGCGATGGCAGACGCGATCGCGGACAACGCCCCGCTCACGGTGAACCTGCTGCGGGCCTCGATCGCCGAGGCGACGAAGGATCCGGAGGAGCGCGACCTCAACACGATCGAGGGGATGGTGGAGGCGTGCTTCGCGAGCGAGGACTACATCGAGGGGCGGCGGGCCTTCATGGAGAAGCGGCGGCCCACCTTCCGGGGGCAGTAGGGGCGTGGAGCGGCGGCGTTTGCGGGAGCTACTCGAATCGGACCCGCCCGTATTCGCGCCGGTGTGCCTCGACCCGCTGACGGCGCGCACGCTGGAGGGGCTGGGATACGGGGCGGCGTACCTGAGCGGGGGCGCGCTCGGCTTCCAGCTGGCGGTCTCGGAGGCGTTGCTGACGCTGACGGAGATGGCGGAGACGGCGCGGCGGATCACGGCGCGGTCGTCGATTGCGCTGATCGTCGACGGGGGCGTGGGGTTCGGGGACGCGGTCCATGCCAGCCGGGCTGTTGCGGAGATCGAGGCAACGGGGGCGGCGGCGATCGAACTGGAGGACCAGGTGGCGCCGAAGCGGGCGCATCACCACAAGGGGGTCGAGCACCTGGTGTCGGTGGAGACGATGGTGGGGAAGCTGGAGGCGGCGGTGGCGGCGCGGCGGGACCCCAAATTCCTCATCATCGCGCGGACGGGGGCGGTGCGGAACGAGTCGTACGAGGCGGCGGTGGAACGGGGGCGGGCGTACCGGGCGGCGGGGGCGGACCTCGTGATGCTGCGGCCCGAGACCGCTGAGCAGTGGCGGGACGCGGTGACGGCGATCGACGCGCCCCTGGCGGCGATGGCCTCGTTCGGGAGCCGCACGCGGGCGGAGTGGGAGGGGCTGGGCTGGCCCCTCGTCATCGACCCGTTCACGGGCCAGGTGGCAGGGTGGCTGGCGGCACGGGAGGCTGCCCGGCACTTCCTCGATGAGGGGGTGAGCGGGGAGGATGAGGCGGCGATCGGGGCGGGCTACGAGGCGATCAAGCAGGCAGCCGGGATGGACGCGCTGTACGCGATCGAAGAACGCACGACGGAACGGGGGTAACCGATGACTGCGGGCAGCGACGGGGATTTCGTCTTCGAGGGACAGGGCGAATTCGAGATTGTGATGGCGTTCAGCTTCGACGCATCGCCGGAGCGGGTCTTCGCGGCCTGGAACGACACATCCGGGATGGCGAACTGGTACGGCCCGGAAGGTCACGAGCTGATCGTGGCGGAGCAGGACTTTCGGGTGGGCGGCTCCTGGCGGTACGGAACCCGCGACGAGGCCGGTGAGGAGACCATCCTGTACGGGGTCTACCAGGAGATCGTGCCCGGCTCGCGCATGGTCAACACGGAGATCTTCGCGGGGATGCCGGATTTCGAGACGACCGTGACCTCCACGTTCGAGGCGGAGGGGGAGGGGACGCGGCTGACGGCGGTGGTCCTGCACCCCATGACGGAGTCCCGCGATGGGGCCATGGCCTCGGGGATGGAGCAGGGCGTGCGGCAGACGTTCGAGCGGTTCGCGGCTCACCTGGCGGCCACGCAGGAGTGACCTACCCAAGGACGCTCGCGGTCCCGCTGGACGTGGCGGTGCGGGAGGGGGAGGACGGGGAGTGGGTGGCGTGGCGGGTGCGAGCGCCGGGGAACATTGACTACGGGTTTGCGCGGGGGGAGCGGCCGGAGGGGTGCCTTGAGGCATTCCTGGGGCTGGAGGATGCGCCGCTGGTGGAGTTCGAGGGATTCGTCAGGCGGTGGGGGGTGCTCGGCATCTGCGCGGAGCACGGGCTTCCGGGGATACACGCCGGCTGCGCGCCTCGCGACGGCGAGAGCGCGAACGACCTGTTTCCGCGCACGTCCCTGACGGAGGGGTGGACGGTGCCGCTGCGCCTCTACCAGGAGCCGGTGGCGCCGTGGCGGGAGATGGCGGGCACGTTCGGGGCGGCGATCCGGGTGGGGCGGGCGCTGCGGGGCGGGGAACCGGGCCTGCCGGTCGATCTGGCCCGGCTGTTCGGGGAGGGCTCGGCGGGGATGTCGGGGACAGCGCGGGCGGTGGGGGAGCAGCGGGAGCGGCTGGGGGCGTTGGTCAACGGGTGGCTGACGGTGGCGGGGGGGGGACCGGTGTTCACGTGGCCGTTCACAGCCGACTCACCGGCGCTGGCGCTGGACGCGCGGGCGGGTGCGGGCGGGGAGGACGGGTTTGTATGGCCGGCACGGTCGCTCCACCCGGAACTGCTCACGCAGCTCGTGGGGGAGCTGGCGGGAACGGCACGGTAGTCCTGTTCGCCCGGGCACGACCCCGACCGGTGGGAGACCACACGCGTCGAACCCTGTCAGTCACGTGGCCAACGCTCCCCGTCGACCTCGAGATACTTGATGCGGGCGACACCATCGCGGGAGACCACAACATGGACATCCGGAAGCGACGGCAGCACACCGGTACCCTGGGGGACGAAGTACTCGCCGAGATTGGGATACTCGACGCGGAGGGGCGACTCATCAACGACACGCACGCGGATCGCAACCCATCCGCGGTCCCACCCGTCCTCATCCAGGTTCCGGTCGCGGAGGGTGATGGGCTCCCAGTAACGGCCCTGCTGCGCGAAGACGACGTAGATCTCCTCACCGGCTCGCGGGCGGGCGCCAGCGAGGCCATCCAGCCGTTCGGCGCGGTAGCTGAGAATCACGTAGTCGCCACGAAGAGGATCGCGCGGGTCGACGGGCATGGATTCGAGCACGATGTCGACGCCTGTCTGTCGACCTTCCTCGACGAAGATCACCCCGAGCACCAGCGCCACCTGAAGCCCGACGATGAGGCTGAACACTGCGAGGCGGCGTCTCCTGATGAGTGCGCGCACCTCAGCGTCCCACCGGAGCGTCACCTGCCGGGGTCTCCATGCGCCGGCTCAGCCGGCGGCGGCTCAGCTCAAACAGGAACGCAAGCGCGAGTAACAGGACGCCGGCGCCAGCGAAGACTGCGCCGGTCTGGGAGTAGTCGCTGAAGAGGTCGAAGTATCTCGAGAGGATGAACAGGCCGAGGAAGAGGAGTGCGGTGTTGACCCAGGACTCGCGCCGCGACACCAGCCCGAGCCAGACCATGGAAGCGGTCAGCAGACACGCCCCCAGCCAATAACCAAGCGTGGTGAGGATGAATGTCTCTTCAGCGCCACCCCGGGGGTTGAGGGCCGCCGCAACCGTCCAGATCAGGAGCAGCAGCAGCGTGACCAGACCCAGCAGGAGCGGTGGTCGCAGCCGATCGGCGATCGGCGGCCAACCGAGCTGCGCTTCGGCGCGGATAGCGGTCGCAAACAGGGCCAGAGCGACGAAGCACATCGGCGCCAGCAGGAGGAGGATGGCCGGGACGACGGGTACGGCGCTTTCGATGCCGAAGTGGCGGTAGAAGCCCAGCAGATACACAGCGGCGGCGATCAGGATGCCGCCGACGAGTTCGAAGGGCGGCGAGAGGGACGCGTAGAGGCCGCGCCTCTGGAGCGCGGCAAGGACGACGAGCCACGAGCCAACCCCAAGGAGCAGCAACAGCGTGTTCTCTCCCGCAGCTTCGAGCGGGGAGCCGCTTCGCTGGCTCTCCGCGATCAGCCAGACGGTGAACAGCACCGCCGCGACAAAGGCGTGGCTGCGCGAGACGAAGAGGTAGGCCAGCGCAATCGCGGCGGCGAGCACCGGCAAGAGCAGCGGCGCGGGATTGAACTCGATGTGGTACTGCTGGCTAATCAGGGCGAGGTTGCCGAGGAGGACGCCGACCCCGAGGAGCAGCAAAGCCTCGCCAGTGCGCACCAGCCCGAACGGTCCGTTTCGCAGCCAGTACCCGCCGCTGTAGCAGGCGATCAGCAGCACTATCCCCGTCGCCAGCTTCGGCAGCTTCCCGATTTCATCCCAGTTTTGCGAGATCACGAGCACGAGCCCGAGAAAGACGAGTGCAGCCCCAAGCACCGCCAGGATCGTTACGACGCGGTACCTGTGACCTGCCGCCGCCGCTTCGAATTCGAGGATTTCCTGCCGTTGATCGGCCGACACGATCCCCGCGTCCACCCACTCCGCCGCCCGGCGATCGAGTCCCTGGCGCAACGGCATGTCGCATCTCCTCGCACCAGGACGCCCGCGCGTCGCGGATAGTACCAGCCTGCAGACGCACCCACGCCGTGGGGTGAGGTGGCCGGCGCGCGGGGGCAGGCCCGGGGCGCTCTCCCCCTACTCGGGGAGGACGCAGAGCTCCAGCGCCGAGGGGTGGGCTTCGTCGTGAAGGACGTACTGGAGGGCGGGCCAGATCTCGGTCTCAGTCGCGAGGGGGCCGCCGGTGTTGGGGTTCGTGTCGAAGCGGGGGAAGTTCGACGAGGAGACCTCGATGCGGATGCGGTGGCCGGGGGCAAAGACGATGGCGGTACTGGCGAGGTCGATCTCGTAGCGGGCGGGCTCGCCCTCGGGAACGGGGGAAGGCTCGCTGAGCGAGTCGCGGAAACGGGCGCGGATGATGCCATCGCAGACCGAGACGGGGCGGCCGTCGGGTTGGACGTCGACAAGCTTGGCCGTGAAGTCGGTGTCGGGCGCGTCGGTGACGGTCCAGAGGACGACCTTGACGGGTCCGGCGACCACGAGGGGCTCTTCGAGCGGGTCGCTGGTGTAGCAGAGCACATCGTCGCGGGCCTCGATACAGGACTGGTCGCGCGGGCCGGGGAGGCCGATGCCGGCGTGGAGGGTGGGGCCGCCCTCGCTGGGGACGGGGCGGAGGGGGTCGTAGAAGAAGCGGTCGGGGACCTGGTCGCCGGGAGGCGGAGTAGTCACGAGGGCGCCATCGCCACGGGCGCTGTTGGCGTTTCCACCGCTGTGCAGGTACCAGCTCTCGGCCTTCGCCTCGGAGGGCGGCCACTGCTCGCTCTGGCGCCACTCGTTCGCGCCCATGAGGAAGTAGCGCACGGCAGGGAGGTCGGCAGCGGCGCCCTTGAGGTGCTGGTCGAGGAAGCGGTTGTAGTCGAGGACGGCGCCGGACATGGCGGCGGCGGCGGTGGGGCCGAAGTCGCGCTCGCCGAGGTAGCGGTCGTAGTAGGCGTGGGACCAGGGGCCCATGAGGAGGTGGTGGGCGGCGGGGGAGGCGGCGTTCATGCCCTGGAAGTTGCGGACGGTGCCGATGCCGAAGATGTCGAACCAGCCGCCCACGTGATACATGGGGATCTCGTAGCGGGAGTAGTCATCGGAGTGGCGGAGGGCCTCCCAGTAGTCGTCGCGGCGGTTGTGGCCGATCCAGTCGCGGTACCAGGGGGCGAGGGCGGGCTGGGAGAGGCCGGGCATGGCAGCGAGGGGCCGCGTGCGGGCGGTCTCGTGGGGGTCGAGGAGGGCCTGGGCGGCGGCGGCGAGGTGGTCGGGATCGAGGCCGCGGTCGCGGCCGAGGGCCTGGGCGGCGGCAAGCCCGAGTCCCCAGAAAGTGGTGAATCCGAGCTGGAGGGCGCCGCCCTGGTAGGTCCAGCCGTCGTAATAGTCGTCGGCAGTGATGATGGGGATGGCGCACTTGAGGGAGGGCGGCTTCGCCTTCGCGGCGAGCAGGGTTGTCGCACCCACGTAGGAGGGACCGTAGACGGCGACACCGCCCTCGCACCAGGGCTGGGCGGCAAGCCACTCGACGGAGTCGTAGCCGTCGGCGGCCTCGTTCACGAAGGGGTTGAACTCGCCCTCGGAGGAGAAGCGGCCGCGGACATCCTGGACGGCGACGGCGTAGCCGCGCTCGGCGAGCTTGAGGGCGGAGGGCATGATGGGCAGGGCGGCGGCCGCGAACACCTCCTTGTCGTAGGGGGTGCGGGTGATGATGCCGGGCACGGGGTCGCCCTCGGCGGGGCGAAAGATGTCGGCGTAGGTGACGACGCCGTCGCGGAGGGGGATGGCGACGTTCTTCTCGACGAGGACGCGCGAGACGGTGGGTGACATTGTTTGGCTGGCCTCCCGGCGGCATCGTACGCGGGGCGGCGGGGTCAGGCGGGGACGGGGGCGGCGGGATCGAGGAGGCCGGCGTCTTTCAGCTCGGGCCAGAGGGCGGAAGGGATGGGGGTCTCGACCATGCCGGCGTTCTCCTCGACCTCGGCCACGGAGGCGGCGCCGGGGATGACGGCGGCGACGGCGGGGTGGGCGAGGATGAACTGGAGGGCGGCGGCCTTGAGGGGCACGCGGTGGCGGTCGCAGACGGCCTTGATGGCGCGGGCGCGATCGAGCATCTGCGGGGGCGCGGTGCGGTAGTTGTAGCTGGCGGCGGCGTCGAGGTCGGAGGCAAGGATGCCGCTGTTGTAGGGGCCGCCAGCGATGACGCTGATGCCGTTCGCCTCGCAGTAGGGGAGGAACTCGGCGAGGGCGGTCTGCTCGAGCAGGGTGTAACGCCCGGCAAGGAGGAAGCAGTCGAGGGGAAGCTCGCGGGCGAAGCGCAACTCCAGCTCCCACTGGTTCATACCGGCGCCGATGGCCCCGATGAGGCCCTGCTCGCGCAGCTCGATGATGGCGGGGAAGGCCTCGCGGATGGCCTGATCGGCGTGGTCGTCGGGGTCGTGCACGAGAAGGATGTCGACGCGGTCGAGGCCAAGCCGTTCGAGGCTGGTCTCGAAGGAGCGCAGGACGCCGTCGCGGGTGAAGTCGAAGTGCCACGGTTCTTCGCCGCCGACATCCTCCTGGAGGAGGCGTCCAACCTTGGTCGAGAGCACGAATTCGGAGCGATCGAGACGGGCGAGGGGATTGCGGTAGCGGCGTTCGCTCTCGCCGAGGCCGTACATGGGGGCAGTATCGAAGTAGCGCACGCCGGTCTCGTGGGCGCGGTCGATGAGGGCCTCGGCTTCGCTGCGGGGGGCGTCGCGGGCAAGGAAGACGCCGCCGAGCCCGAGGCAGGTGACTTCGAGGGAGGTGCGTCCGATCGGGCGGGTATCCGTGGCCTTCACGGCGGGGATGATAGCGGGCGGGCGCCTACTCGGGTTTGCGGGCGCGGATCGAGTACGCGAGGGGGATGCTGTCGCGGTGGCCGGGGAGCACCCACGTGCCCGGATTCTCCCCGGGTTCCATCCAGCGGAAGGCTTCCCAGCAGAGGTGGTCGAACTCGTGCAGGAACTCGATAACGAGGCCGGCCTGGGCGATGGCCGTGACGATCGAGCCGATGGGGTGGCTCCACTCATAGGTCTCGTTCTCAACCGTGACGGCGGTGGGGTCGGCGTAGGTGCCGGGGTCGTCCCAGCGGTCGGGGTCGGGACCGTGGAAGTAGGGGTAACGCACGGAGAAGCCGCTCTCGGCCTCGTCGTCGAAGACGTGGGCGAAGGGGTGGCCCTCGCGCAGGTAGAGGAAGCCGCCGGGCTCGAGCAGGGTCGCGACGACCTGGGCCCAGCGGGGGATGTCAGGCAGCCAGGTGAGGACGCCGCGGCTGGTGTAGACGATATCGAAGGTGCGGCCCCCGAGGGCTTCAGGGGCGTCGTAGACGTTGGCCTCGACGAACTCGGCTTCGATACCGGTCTCGGCGGCAAGCTGGCGGGCGGCGGCTACGCCTTCCGGGGAGAAGTCGAGGCCGGTGACGTTCGCGCCGAGGCGGGCCCAGGAAAGGGTGTCCATGCCGAAATGGCACTGGAGGTGGAGCAGCGACTTGCCAGCGACATCGCCGACTTCCGGGATCTCCCCAGGCTCGAGCACGTTCCTGCCAGCGAGGAAGCCCTCGACATCGTAGAAGGGCGTGCGCCGGTGGATGGGGACGCGCTCGTCCCAGTGGCGTCGGTTCGCAGCGAACCAGCTTTCGGTATCTGTGCTCATGGCTGGAGCGGCCTGAACGTGAGGGGAAGCGATTCGAGGCCGCGGACAACGTACCACGCAGGCCAGCGGGGCTCGAAACGGGCGGAATCGATGCGGATGTCGTCCATACGGGCGAGGAGCGTTTCGAAGGCGAGGCGGCCTTCGAGGCGAGCAAGGGGCTGGCCGGGGCAGAAGTGGGGGCCGTGGCCGAAGGCGACGCTGTGGCGAGCGTTCTCGCGGTGGGGATCGAAGGCGGCCGGTTCGTCGAAGCGCTCGGGGTCGCGGTTGGCGGCGGCGTAGACGAGCCAGACGACCGATCCGGCGGGGATCTCGACACCGTCGACGACGGCGTCGCGCTTGGCGTAGCGGAACAAGCCCTGGACGGGCGAGGCGTAGCGGAGGACCTCGTCGATGAAGGCGGGTATCTCGGCGCGTTTCTCACGGAGGCGGTCCTGGAGGTCGGGTTGCTCGGCGAGGAGCTGCATGGCGTTCGTGAGCAGGTCGGTGGTGGTGCCGTTGCCGGCGCCGTAGACGACGCTGGAGACCTCGACGAGCTCTTCCAGCTCGGGCAGGGTGCCGTCGCGGAAGCGGGCGGTAGCGATCTGGGTGAGGATGTCGGACCGGGGGTGGGCGCGACGGTCGCGCATGTAGTCGAGGAACTGGCGGTCGTTGGGGGTGAGGGAGTCGGGGCCGGCGCCGGGGGCGCGCTCGTTGCGAATGCGATCGCGCATGGCGCTGTTGTCGCTCTGCTCGGGACGCGAGGTCACCCCGGCGGCGCTGCGCTGGCGGAACTGCTCGCGCAGGCGGTCCTGCTCCTCGCGGGGGATGCCGAACAGCTCGGTGATGACGAAGAACGGGTAGAGCGAGGAGAACTGCGAAACGAACTCGACCTCGCCGGCGGAGGCGAAGTCGTCGGCCATCTCTTCGGCCATCTCGCGCAGGCGGGGTTCGATCTCCTGCTGGCGGGAGGCGGTGAAGAGGCGGTTGGCGACGGAGCGGAGGTCGGTGTGGCGGGGTGGGTCGGCGGTGAGCACGGGGATGAAGCCGAAGGGCGTCTCCTCGCGCCACGTCTCCAACTCGCCGGTCACGTCGGCCTCGCCGAAAGGACAGCCCTCGGGGCGCTGGGGGAGCACGTCGACCGCCCAGGGGCCGTAGGCGGAGACGGCGGCGGAGAAGTCGTCCGTGCGCTGCGAGACCTCGAGGATGTCGGCGTAGCGGGTCACGACGAAGACGCCGTAGTGCGGCTCACGGACGATAGGGCCGCGGTCGCGGGCGGCCTCGTAGAAGGGGTGGGGATCGGCGAGCACCTGCGGGTCCGCGTCGAAGAAGCGGGCGGTGTCGAAGTCGGGCCGGGGGCTGCCGGAAAGGGCCATCTCGCGATTGTAGCGGTGCGGGCGCGGTGGCAAAGCGTTGGCGCATCGCTCAGAATCGGCTCGCTCAGGAAGAAGGGGGCAGATTATGCAGCTCGAAGGACAGGTGGCGGTCGTTACCGGCGGGGCCGAGGGGATTGGGCGGGGGTTCGCCGTGGCCTTCGCGGAGCAGGGCGCAAACGTGGCCTCGCTCGACATCGACGCGCTCAGCAACCAGGAAACGATCCGCCAGGTGCGGGCGACCGGGCGGGACGGACTCGCCGTCGATTGCGACGTGGCGGACAAGGAGCAGGTGCGGCGGGCGATGAACAGCGTCGTGCAGCGCTTCGGGCGGGTCGACGTCCTCGTGAACAACGCGGCGATCTGGGTCGACACGGCGCTCACGTCGGGGACGTACGAGTCGCAGGCGCGGGCGTTCGAGGACTCGATGGACATCTGCACGATGGGGACCTACTACTGCTCGCTGGCGGCGGTCCCGGCGATGCAGGCACAGGGGGGCGGTCACATCCTCAACGTCATCACTGAACACGTGCACGAGGGGCACCTGATCACGGGGCTGGCGGCAGCAACGGGCTACGACGCGGCGAAGTTCGCGCAGGCACGGCTGACGGAGACGTGGGCGGTCGAGCTGAAGCCGCACAACATCCGGGTGAACGCCCTCTGCATGGGGGCAACCGATTCGCCCATGTTCCGAGCGACGCACGACAGCCCGGCGGAGGTGATGCCGGCAGACATCGCGCAGGGGGCACTGAACATCCTCGCGCACGGGCCGGACGGGCCGACGGGCGAGCTGTACCTGTTCGCAGCCTCGGGCACCTCGCGCGAGCAGAGCCTGCGCGAGATCGCGGCGCTGGCGCCGGGGAGCTAGGAGCAGGCCATGGCGGAGACGCAAGCGCACCACGGCGTAACGGTCAGCGACCTGGAGGCGATGACGGCGGCCGTCGCGGCGATCGGCTTCACCTCCATCGAGGGAGGCGCGAGCGAGCCCCGCAACTACCGGAACGAGGATGGCGACGCCATCGGCCAGATGATCGCGCCCACGCTCGGCGACGAGATCCGCACATGGTTCATCGAGAATCCGGCGACCCGTCAGCAGATCGACCTCGTGGAGCTGACGGCGGAGGGAACGCGCCTCGACCGGCCGGGCGACGAGCCAGCGCAGGGCGACCTCACGATCGGGATCGCGACGGACGACCCCGAGGGGGCGTACCGGGCGATGCGCGAGGCGGCGCCGGGGCTGGCGTGGTCGGAGGCGGAGGCGCTCCCGCAAGAGGACGGCCTGGCGTTCACGCTGGACAGCCAGCGCTACGTGCTCACGCGGGGCGAGCCGTTCGCGCTTGTCCACTACCCACGGTCCGGGTTCGCAAGGGCGTGGCGGTTCTTCCAGCAGGTGCTCGGCTACCGGCTCACGTCGCTCTCGACGCAGGGCACTGGGGACGAGCGCTGGGCGCTCCAGGGCGGCGGCGGGCGGGTGGAACTGGTGGTGGAAGAGGGGACGCCGGTGGCGCCGGCCGAGGCGGGGAAGCGGTACCTGGGGTCGAACCACTTCCGGCTGCTGAACGCCGACCTGGAGGCGATCGCGGAGCGGGTGGAGTCGAGCGGGCTGGGGACGTGGTTCTTCCCGCCGAGCGAGGCGGGATTCGCGCAGATCATCGGGCCAACAGGCGAATTCATCGAGCTGTACGACCGCTCGGTTTCCTGAGAAGCACGGTCAGCGCGGCTCCTGCCGGCGACCCAGCCCCACCGTGGCTCGTTGACGCGGTTATGACGCGTGGCTATGTTCGCCACAACCCACGAAGGAGGGTTCAGATGCTCTCAGCCCGGAAAAGCGGAAAGGCCATTTCGAGGCGGCAGTTGATGGTGGGAGGGGCGGCGCTGGCAGCAGGCTCGGCAGCGCTCCTCGCATCGACAGGCACAAGCAAGGCGGCATCGACGTCCGCCATCGAGGAGGTGGTCGCGAAGGCGCAGATCTCGGAGCTGCGCCGCATGTACGGCAAGGCGACGGACCTGCTCGGCGCGGGCAAGGACCACGACCACTTCGGGGGCGACGAGCCGCTCTCGACCGAGATCAAGCACTTCATGGCCCGCAACATCTACCGGCGCATCTTCACCGAGGACGCCACCATCTCGGCCTCGGGCGGTGCGCTCACGGGGGTCGGGCCGGACGACTGGGCCGACAAGGTAGCGGCGGCGCTGGCCCCATTCTCGGCAACGCAGCACATGCTGGGCACGCAGCTGGTCGAGATCGACGAGATGCCGGACGACGAGGGCTGTGGCGGCGGCGGCACGATGCAGAGCTACCTGAACGCGCTGCACGAGTTCTCACCCGGAGGCAACATCGGTATCTACCGGGGCACCTACTTCGACAAGGTGCGCTATACGCCCGAAGTCGGCTGGCAGATATACGACATGAACCTCGTGCTCGCGTCGTGGGAGACGCGCGCGCACACGCCGCCCGCTCCAGCAGAGGAAGCAGCGGAGGACGAGTCCGCGGAGGACGAGGGCTAGCCGGCGGTCACGGACAAGGGGTGAGGGGCTGTCCGCAGCCCCTCACTCAGCCGTGTCGCTACCTGAAGTCAGCAGCGCAGCTGCGCGGCGAGGTCGTGGAAGTCGGTAGCGTTGAAGTCAAAGCGATCGTCGGGCTCGAGGTCGACGGTCACTGACGGACCGTGCTCGCGGGGGCGGGGGACGAAGGCGGTGCGGAGACCGCAGGCGCCAGCGGCCTCGAGGTCGGGCTTGTGGGCGGCCACCATCATGACCTGGGCGGGGTCGAGGGTGAGCGCGCGGGCGGCTGAGAGGTAGGTCTCGGGATCACTCTTGAAGTGGCCGAGCAGGTCGGCGCTGAGGAAGCAGTCCCAGGGCAGGCCGGAGTGCTTGGCCATGTTCACGAGCAGGGCCAGGTTGCCGTTCGAGAGGGTGGAGACGATGAAGCGCGTGCCGAGCCGCCGGAGCCCGCCGACGGAATCGGGCCAGGGGTCGAGGCGGTGCCAGACGCGGTTCAGATCCGCCGCCTCGGCCTCGTCAAGGGGGTTGCCGAGCTCGCCGAGGAGTTCGTCGAGCTTGGCGCGGTGGAGGGCATCGGCGGTCGTGAAGGGGCGCTCGCCCCGGCGGATGGCCTGGATGCCGCCGACGTAGCCCTCGAAGCGCCAGCGATCGGCGAAGGCGCCCCAGTCGGCGTCGAGGCCCTTGCCTTGCCCGAGCGTGGCCGTGACCTCGCGAATCACGGTGCTGCGCCAGTCGACGACGGTGCCAAAGACATCGAAGGTGAGGGCTTGAACGTCGGGAAGCGGCGTGGAAGTCATGGGGCGATTCTGCCAGAAGCGGGCGGGGTCAGGAGGGGTCGGGAGGTTCGCCCTCGGGCGGGGTCCAGGTCACAAGGGGGTTGCTGTCGCTGCCGAGCGTGACGAGGGGGCGGACGAAGATGAGCATGAGGATGAGGAGGCCAAAGGGGATGGCGCCCATGATGAGGAGCGCCTCCCGGTCTCCGATGCCGTCGGCGAGGGCGCCCGAATAGACCCAGTTGAGCTGCATGAACTGCAGGACCATGAAGTAGACGGCGAGGACGCGGCTCCGCAACTCGGCGGGTACGCGGATCTGGAGGATGGTCATCATGGCGACCATCCAGAAGGGCGAACTGATCCCCATGAAGAACTCCACCGCCAGGGTGAGCTCAAACCAGGGGGAGATGGAGTAGACGATCATGCAGGCGCACCAGTCGAGGGGTGCGATCAGCAAGGTGAGCCCTTTCAACTTGAGGCGCTCGCCGAGGGCCACGACGACGATGGAGCCGGCGAAACTACCGGCGCCGAAGGCGGCATTGAGCCAGCCAAAGCCGGATGCGCCAACATTCAGCACATCGTCGGCAAAGACGGGCCGCAGAATGAGGATGGCGCCGGCGAAGAGGGTGATGAAGGTCGCGGGCATCAGTATCCAGACGAGGAGGCGGTCGCGGCGGAGGTGGCGGGCCGTCTCGACGATGTCGGCGGTGAAGGAGAGCGTGGAGGCGACGGCGACCTCGGTCTTGCCTCTGATGGGGATGGCCAGCAGGAGAATGGCGCCGATGACGAAGCCGGCGCCACCGATGAGGTAGGTCGCCTGGGCGCCGACGGTGGCGATAAGGGGGCCGCCCAGGGAGGGTCCGGCTATTCCCAGCACGCCCGTCACCATGGCGATCAGGGCAACTGCCGTGGGCAGGCGGCGGGGACCCACCAGGTCGTAGACGTAGCTCTGCGTAGCGGGCTGGCTGAGAGCAAGGAAGGCCGCCTCGAATCCCACGGCAACGAGCACAATCCAGACCTGGGCGGCGCCCATGGCAACGACGATGCCCATGGCGATGGCGACGCCAGCGAGGCCAACTCGTCCGGCGATCAACAGGTCGCGTCTGGCCGTGCGATCGGCGATGACGCCGCCGTAGGGGGACAACGCGATGACGATGACCGCGTGGATACCGCCCATCAGCCCGAGGACGGTGCGGGAGTCGGTGAGCTCCTTGAGCAGCCACTGGGCCCCCAGCAGGATGAGCCCCTGACCAACGAAAAAGAGGGCGTTGCTCCAGAAGTAGCGGGCGAAGCCGCGATCCTGGAACGCGTCACCGGCAGCGCGAAAGGTGTCGCGCAGACCAAGGGGTTGCGGGGTGTCGGGAGAGGCCGCTGCTTCAGCCACCAGCACATCCTTGGTCGGGGTGGGGCTTCCGCATCATAGGGGAGTGTGGGGCGCGAGGGCGGGGATGGACGGGTATCATCGCGAGCCGCCGGAGGCCCCCAGGGCCGCCACGAACAGACCACGACGAGGTGACGGAGATGCCAGAGCCAGAGGTGATGAAGGACCACGAGATCGTCTCGATCTTCCCCTTCAGCGACGACGAGATCGACGAGATGCTGACGGACGCGCGGGAGTGCGTGCTGATGTGGGGCACCAAGGACGGGTGGCCCGTGGGGGTGCTGCACCAGTTCTTCTGGAAGGACGGGAAGTTCTGGATCACGTGCACGGCGAACCGCCACCGGGTGGCGGCGATCAAGCGCGACCCGCGCGTCTCGGTGTCGGTGAGCGCGATGGTAGCGTTCAACTTCGAGCAGCGCGGGGCCGTGACGGCGAAGGGACGCGCGGTGGTTCGCGAGGACCGGGAGACGAAGGACTGGTTCTACCCCGCACTCGCGACGAAGGCGCTGGGCGACGACGCGGATGCCGTGGCGGCGTTCGTCGAGCGGCTGGACTCGCCCCTGCGGATCGTGATCGAGGTGACGCCCGAGAAGTGGATCACGTTCAACGGGTCGAAGGCGGACCGGATGGTGCGGGGCGAGCTGCCGGCGGAGGAGATGGGTCCGCGGCTCAGCTCGGACTCGGAGCGGATGCGCAAGGCGCGCGAGGAGCGGGGGCTGGACCCGGAGGGCCGCTAGGGTGGCCATCGATCCGATGACCGGGGGGCTTTCACCAGCCTCCTACGAGAACCTGTACCACATGGGAATCGTGGTGCCGGAGCTGGCCCCGGCGATGTCGGAGATGAGCGAGCAGATGGGGCTCACATGGGCTCCAGCGCGTGCTTTCCCGGTGAACATCCACGAGGACGGCGAGCTGCGTTCCTACAACGTGCTGGCGACCTACTCACGGGAGGGCCCGCCGTATTTCGAGCTGATCGAGGCGATCGGCGAGAGCGTGTGGAGCCCAGCGATGGCCGACGGCGGCCTGCACCACATCGGTGTGCTGGCGGCCGACCCGCTGGCCGAGATCGCACGGCTGGAGGCGGCGGGCTTCGAGGTCGAGGTGCAGGCGGTCACGCGGGACGGGGTCGTGACCGGCCCGACCTACCTGGTCAACCGCTTCGGCGTGCGGGTGGAGGTCAACGGGGAGGCGGCGCGGGACATGGTCCTGGAGTGGGTGGCGGCGACGGACTAAACGCCAGGGCGTTCGCGCTAGTCGTCGAGGGGTGGGAAGGCCTGTATCCATTCCTCCATGCCCTCGAGGGGGCCGCCGCGGTAGATGACGTCGTGGACGAAGGGGCCAAGGAGCTCGATGGTCGTGCCGCCTTCCTTGATGTCGAGGTAGCTGAGGCCGTTCTGGGGGACGGCCTCCATGAGCTCCTCGACGGGTGAGGCGACGGTGAGCTGGGCGGCAGCGTTGAACGCCTCGGGGTCGTGGTCCTCCTGCGCGTAGACCCAGGTGAGCCGGGCGCCCTTGGCAATCATGTCGGCGGTCGCCTTCTTCACGTCGGGAACCCAGATGCCGAGGTGCTGGATGCCCTCGCCGTGCTCCCGGAGGAAGGTGGCGTGGGGGGTCTCGCCCTCGAAGGGTTCGATGATCTCGATGGCGATGCCGGCGAAGGCGCCGTAGTAGACCTTGAGCTTGGCGGGGCGGTTGTAGATGTCCTGCAGCTCGTAGATGGGCTGGAGCTTGAACTTCGCGCCGAGCATCTGCTCGTAGCGGGCGGCGGTCACGTCGGCGTCGTAGACGGCCCAGCCGAGATGGTGGGCGATTGGCTCGTCGAAGGCGGTCATGGAGTTTCTCCTCGCGGGGAATTCACGCCGGATGATAGCGAGCGCGGAGCGCGGTGTGGCTAGAGGACGTCGTCGAGGAAGGCGATGATCTTCTCGGCGAGTTCGGCGGGGTTGTTCTGCCAGAAGTCGCGCTCGGGGCCGAGGTGGAGGCGGCAGTTGGGGATGTGCTCGGCGAGGAGGTTGGCGGAGCGGACGGGGTGGAGGGCGTCGTCGGGGTGGGCGAAGACGACGACGGGGACGCCGATGGCGGCGTACTCGGCGGGGTCGCGGGGGGTGTGCTCGTGGAGGCCGCGGATGATGGGGACGATGGTGCGGGGGTTCTGGGAGCGCAGGATCTCGGTCCCCCGGGGGCCGGCGGCAGCGGCGAAGGCGGGCATGTTGGCGGCCATGTCGGCGGTGCCGGAGAGGCCGAAGGAGTCGACGGCGCCAGCGAGGGTGGCGAGCATCTGGAGGGCCTGCGTCTCGGACTCGTCGCGGTCCTCGCGGGGACCGAGGGGCGGGGGCGCGATGAGCACGAGCGCGCGGACCGCCTCGGGGCGCTCGATGGCGCACCAGAGGGCGGCGGAGGCGCTCATGGAGGCGCCACCGAGGACGGGGCGGTCCTCCCCGGCAAGGGCGGCGAGAGCGAGCATCTCCTCGCCGAGGGCCTGCCAGGAGTAGCCCTCTGGCTGCTCGGGGCCCTCGGACTCGCCGTGGCCGCGGGCGTCGTAGAGGAGGATGCGGTAACGGCCGGCGAGCAGGTCGAGGCCCGCGGGGCGGTCGGCGTACTGGTCGAGGGAGGAGAAGATGCCGTGGCCAATGACGGCAAGGGGGGCGTCCTCGCTGCCGTAGAGGCGGTAGCGGAGCTCGAAGCCGTCGATCTCGGCGAACTGGTCTTCAGTGGTGGTCATGCGCCTGCCAGCGCGCCCAGTATGACCGGTTTGACAACCGCCCCCCGCGCTCGGAGCATGATCGCCATCCGAACCGAGGGCTGGCAACCTGCTGCAGCAACCTGCTGAAGCCCTTGGGGGCGATACGCTGGACGCATACCTGGAACGAATCGGACTGGACAGACGTCCGGCGGCGGACGAAGACGGCCTGCGCGTGGTCCACCGGGCGCACCACTTTTCGATTCCGTTCGAGAACCTCGACATCCACCTGGGACGGGGGTACTCGTTCGCAACGGCGCACCTGGTGGCGAAGATGGTCGCCCGCCGCCGGGGCGGGTTCTGCTACGAACTCAACCTGCTGCTGGCGGCGGCGCTGCGGGGGCTGGGATTCGAGGTGGATGTGCTGGAGGGGCAGATGCGGCGGCGGGAGGGCGGCTTCGGGGCGCCTTTCGACCACATGACGCTGCGAGTCGCCATGCCAGACCAGGACTGGATCGCGGACGTGGGCAACGGCGAGACGTTCCAGCAGCCGCTGCCCTGGGACGGGAGCTGGGCTCCGCAGGAGCGTGGCGGGGCGTACCGAGTGGTGCGTCGCGAGGACGGGGAGCCACCCGACCAACCACGGGCGGACTCGGCGAAGGCGTGGCAGGTGGAGTTCCAGGCGAACGAGGAGGCGGAGCGGGAGGTGGTGTACCACTTCCGCTCGGCGCCGAGGACGGCGGCGGGGTTCCTGCCGATGCTGGCCTTCCACACAACCTCTGTGAACTCGCAGTTCACGAAGGGGTGGATCGTGACGCGGCCGCTGGAGGGCGGGGGGCGGATCACGGCGGCGCGGGGACTCCTGATGACCACCCGCGAGGGGAAGATGGAGCGGCACGCGATCCGCTCGGCGAGCGAGCTGGAGGGGATCCTGGCGGAGGATTTTGGGATGCTGCCGGTGGCCGTGCCGCCGTCGTGGTTCAGCCGGGGGGGCTAACCCGGGGGCAAAAGCTCGACAGCGTCGCCGGGGAGGAGGGGGCCGCCCTCGAGGACGCGGGCGTAGGCGCGGCTCCAGCCGGGGTTGGTCTTCTGGTTGATGCGGTTGAAGTCGCCGTCCTCAAAGTTGGCGCTGATCTTGGTGCAGGGCGCGGTATGGCGCGTGATCTCGATGAGCACGGCTTCGCCGAGGCGCATTCGTGTTCCCGGACCGACAGCGTCCCAATCGAGGCCGGTGATGGTGATGTTCTCGCCGGCGGTACCGGGCTCGATGGGGTGACCCTCGGCCCGCAGGGCTTCGATTATTTCCAGGGAAAAGAGACAGAGGGCGCGCTCGGGGCCGCCGTGGAACTCGGTGCTTTCCTGGCGGTCGCCCTCGACGCCGAGCGTCCCGATGACGGCGCTGAGAATGGGAAGCTTGGGCACGCCGCCGTTGGAGACGTTGATGTGGGTGACGCGGGCTTCGGCCGTCATTCCACTACCCTGACGCGTCCGTTCTCGCGGACGATTTCGAGGGTGCTGGCGGTGCCGGGGTTGGGGGAGCCTTCGGTCTGACCGAGCAGCAGGATCTCGGCACGGATGCGGTCGCGCTCGATGTCGAGGATGGCGGCCGTGCCCAGGCGGTACTCCTTGTGGTGGGGCAGCGTGGGGCTGCCGGGGTTCACGAAGAGGACGTCGTCGCGGTACTCCAGGCGTTCGACGTGGGTGTCGCCCGCGATGAGGACGTCGACCCGCTCGCCGCCGAGCCCCTCCTTAAGGAGGACGGGGATGGGGCGGGACTCGGGGCGGAGCTCGTGGGTCATGCCGAGGCGCCAGCCTTCGAGGTCGAGCATCTGGCGGTGGGCGAGGCGGCGGTCCTCGAAAATGTCGTTGTTGCCCTGGGCGACGAGGACGGGGGCGAAGGCCTCGCACCAGTCGAGGACGCTCGGTGCGGTGACATCGCCTGCGTGTAGAATCAGGTCCGCTGTCGCGAGCAGCTCGCGCGGGCCCGATCCGAGCTCATCAAGTTGACGGATGAGCGAGGGGAGATGGGTGTCGGCGATGAGCGCGACGCGCACGCGCGCACCGTACGGGACGCGCGGGCGCTGGCGCAAACGACAGCAGGCGCATATTCCACCGCAATCGCGATCGAGGAGGAACGATGGCGCAAGAACGGGCGGCGGCGATCGTCGGCATTCACGAGTACCCCTTGCGGGTGGCTCCGGGAGTCTCGGCGATGAACGTCAAAGTCGATTCGATACGGGCGGCGCTGGACGACGCCGGGCTCAAGTGGAGCGACATCGACGCGATCTACGACGCGCAGGACGGGGAAGCGGGCGGGGGGCTGCAGCTTGCGGCCTACCTGGGCCTTCGCCCGACCGTGCTCGACACGACGCAGGTGGGCGGCTCCTCGTACGAGTTCCAGGCGGCGCACGCGATGCGCGACATCGCCGCGGGCAAGTGCAACGTGGCGGTGCTGAGCTACGGCTCGACCTCGGCCTCGAACCGTGTCGCGATCGGCACGGGGGGGCGCGGCGGTCCGGCGACATGGGCGACGAACATGGAGGCTCCCTTCGGGGCCACCCTGATCGCGAATTACGCGATGGTGAAGCAGCGCCACCAGTTCGAGTACGGCACGACGGACGAGCAGTTCGCGGGCATCTCGGTGGCGACGCGGCACCACGCGATGCGGAATCCCGAGGCCGTGAAGGCGATGACGGACCTGCAGTTCGTCGGGGTGAACGAGATCACGCCGCAGGACGTGCTTGACTCACGCATTGTGGCGGACCCGCTGCACCTGCTAGAGTGCTGCATGATCAGCGACGGCGGCGGGGCGCTCATCATCGCCTCGGCGGACGTGGCGCGCGACTGCAAGAAGCCGCCCGTCTGGCTGATCGGCGGGGGCGAAGGAACGAAGTACCGCGAGAACGGCGGCGACATCACGACGAGCGCGGGCGCGCAGAGCGGGCCGATCGCGTTCGCCGAGGCGGGCGTGACGCCGGACGAGATCGACATCGCGATGATCTACGACTCGTTCACGATCACCGTGGCGGTCTGCCTGGAAGACCTCGGCTTCTGCCCCAAGGGCGAAGTGGGGGCGTACGTGGAGGGCGGACGGCTCGCCTTCGACAGTGGCGAAGGGCCGGCGCTCAACACGGACGGCGGGGGGCTCTCCTCCAACCATCCGGGCATGCGCGGCATCTTCCTGCTGCTGGAGTCGGCGCGGCAGCTGCGGGGGGAATCGACCTCGCAGGTGCCGGACGCGCAGCTGGCCGTGGCCCACGGGAACGGTGGTCTGCTGGGCGGCACGCACACCGGCGGCACCGTGATTCTGGCGAAGGATTAGGACGATGGCGAACCGACCACAACCGCGATTCCCCGAGCCCCACACCGAGCCGTTTTGGGAGGGCGCCCAGCAGGGCGAACTGCGCTACCAGAAGTGCAACGACTGCGACGACGTGGTGTTCTACCCACGGCATCACTGCCCCGCGTGCGGCTGCAACAACCTCGACTGGCACGTCTCCGCAGGCGAGGGAACTGTCTACACGTTCTCGGTGGTGCGGCAGAACCGGATGCCGGGCTTCATCGACCTGGGCGCGTACTCCGTGGCCTACATCGACCTGGACGAGGGCTTCCGCATGATGAGCAGCGTCGTCGGGGTCGACAACCCGACGGAGGACATCCACATCGGCCAGCGCGTGCGCGTCGAGTTCGAGGACCAGGAAGAGGGCGACTACCCGATTCCCGTGTTCCGCCCGATCTAGAGGAGGGCCATCATGCCGACGACGCTTTGGCGGCTGAAGGTCGCCCCGGAGAAGCAGGAGCAATTCGAGCGGCTCACGTCGCAGCTCGTGCGCGACGTGGCCGAAAACGAGCCCGGGAACGTGTTCGAGTACCGCCGGGGGGTCGAGGACCCGCTGACGTACGTGCTGTTCCTGTCGTTCGACGACCTGGACGCGTTCCAGCGCTACTCGACTGCGGACTACCACACGGGGGCTTCGGGCCAGATCATGGAGTGCCTGGCGGAGCCGCCGATCGGGGACGAACTCGAACGGTTCTAGGCCCGGGCGGCGGCCTCGCGGCCGGCGATGCGCCCGAAGACGGCGCCGCGGATGACGGAGCTGGCGCCGGGGTAGTTGTCGTAGAAGAACTCGCCCATGGGCTCGCCCGCGGCGTAGAGGCCGGGGATGGGGTGGCCAGCGGTGTGGCGCACGCGGGCGCGGGTATCGCAGCCGAGGCCGCCGAAGGTGAAGGTGATGCCACCCGTGACGGGGATGGCGAGGTAGGGCGGTGAGTCGAGGGGCAGGGCCCAGTTGCTCTTGGGGGGCGTGATGCCACGCGTGCCCTTGCCGTCGAGCCGGTCGAGGTCGTACTCGCCGTCGACGACGGCGGCGTTGTAGGCGGCGACGGTTTCGAGCAGGTCCTCGCCGGGCACGTCTATTTCGCGGGCGAGGTCGGTGAGGGTGTTGGCTTCGAACGGGGGGCCGACGGGGCGCCAGGCGCGGGCGAACTCCTCGCGCTGGTAGGCGCGCTGGTCGAAGAGGCACCAGGCGCGGCCACCGGCCTCTTCGATGATGCGCTTGCTGAACTTCACGTAGGTGTGGTCGCGGAAGTCCTCGCCCTCATCGATGAACCGGCGGCCGCGAGAGTCGACGAAGATACCCATCTGGTAGTTGTAGAGGGCGGTGACGCCGCACTCGATGGCGGGGGAGCGGGCGTCGAGGACGGCGGAGTGGTAGTCGCCCCACTGGCCGGCGGGGGCGGCCCCGGCGGCGAGCGCCATCGTCAGGCCCTCGCCGGTGTTGTAGCGGGAGCCGCGGAGGATGAGGGAATCGGCGAAGCGTCCGAGGTAGCGGACGCGCATCTCGACGTTCGCCTGGAAGCCGCCGCAGGCGAGGATTACGCCGCCCGACGCTTCGACATCGGCGATGCCCTCGGGGGAGGTGCAGCGAACGCCGCAGACGGAACCGTCGGGGTCGAGGATGAGGTCGGCTGCGGCGGTCTGGTAGCTCACCGGGACGTTCAGGCCCTCGAGGCGGCGATAGAGGAGATCGACGAGGCCCTGGCCACCCGACTTCGGCATGCGGCGGTAGCCAGCGGTGTGGGGGTAGCCCTGCTCCCACTCGACGCCATAGCCGGTGAGCCACTCGATGGCGCCCGCGGCCTGGTCGCACAGGGTTCGGATGAGGTCGGGGTTGGCGCGGCCGCTGGAGATACGCATGAGGTCGTCGAACATCTCGTCGGCGGTGTAGCGGCGCTGGCCGAACTCGTCGGGCTCGTGGGGGAAGCGCATCTGGGCGTCGGCGAAGCGGGTGTTGCCGCCGCGTTCGGGCATGGGCGCCTTCTCGACAAGGACGGCGCGGGCACCCGCCTCGGTCGCGCTGAGGGCGGCGGAGAGGCCGGCGATGCCGCCGCCCACCACGACGACGTCGAACTCGTACCGCTGGGCCGCGCCGGGGGCGCCGCGGGCGACTGACATGGGGGGACTCTACGGACCGCCAGTGGCGCTCGCCAGACGCGCCGAAGCCCGAAACCCTGCTGTAACCTAGGCCCCCTAGGGTGTGAGTATGGCGAGAGGCGAGCTCTTTCGCGGCTACGAGGCGGACGCCCCCGACGACGAGATGTTCGACGCGGTGGGGGAACTGTGGCCCGCCTACCGTGAGTTGGCCGGGACGCTCGCTGGGTGGTCGCTGGAGGACTACGAGCAGCGCAAGGCGCGGGCGGACCTCGCGCTCCTGAGCGCCGGCATCACGTTCAACGTCTACTCCGAGGAGGAAGGGACGGAGCGGATCTTTCCGTTTTCGCTGATCCCGCGGGTCGTGGGGGCGAGCGAGTGGGAGAGCGTGGACGAGGGCCTGAAGCAGCGACTGAGGGCGCTCAACCTGTTCCTGGAGGACCTGTACGGGGAGCAGCGCATCCTCAAGGAGAAGGTGGTTCCCGAGGAGATCGTGCTCAGCTCGCCGGGATACAAGCCGGAGATGGAGGGTTTCCGGCCGCCGCTGGGGGTGTACGCGCACATCGCGGGCTGCGACCTGGTGCGCGACGAGAGCCGCGAGTTCGTGGTGCTGGAGGACAACCTGCGGACCCCCTCGGGGGTCTCGTACGTGCTCGAGAACCGGACGGTCATGCTGCGGGTGGTTCCCGACCTGTTCCCGCGACAGGGCGTGCAGGCGGTGACGGACTATCCGAACCAGCTTCTGGCGACGCTGCTCTCGTCGCGGCCGGAGGCGAGCGAGGATGCTCCTCGCGCGGTGCTGCTGACGCCCGGCATCTACAACTCGGCGTACTTCGAGCACTCGTTCCTGAGCAAGCAGATGGGGATCGCACTGGTGGAGGGCAGCGACCTGACCGTGGGGGACGATAACTGCGTCTACCTGCGTTCGACGACAGGGCTGGAGCGGGTGGACGTGGTCTACCGGCGCATCGATGACGAATTCCTGGACCCGCTGGTGTACCGGCCAGACTCGCAGCTGGGGGTGCCGGGACTGATGCGGGCCTACCTGGCGGGCAACGTGACGCTGGCGAACGCGCCGGGCGCGGGCGTGGCGGACGACAAGGTGGTGTACCGCTGGGTGCCGGAGATGATTCGCTTCTACCTGAGGGAGGAGCCGATCCTGCAGAACGTGGAGACGTTCTCGGCGTTGATTCCCTCCGAGCGGGACCACATCAGGAAGCACGCGAGAGAGCTGGTGCTGAAGCCGGCGAATGCGTCGGGCGGGTACGGGGTGCTCATCGGCGAGCAGGCAACGGAGGCGGAGCTGGAGGAGACGCTGGCGCAGGTGGAGGCCGAGCCGAGGAACTGGATCGCGCAGCCACTGCTTCACTTCAGCACGATTCCCACGTTCGACAGCGACCGGCTGAAGCCGCGGCGGGCGGACCTGCGGCCGTTCGTGCTCTCGGGGGAGGAAACGTGGGTGATCCCGGGTGGGCTGACGCGGGTGGCGCTGCGGGAGGGTTCGTACGTGGTCAACTCGTCGCAGGGGGGTGGCAGCAAGGACACCTGGGTGCTGAACGAGGAGCGCTACTGATGCTAAGCCGCGTGGCCGAGAACCTTTACTGGCTGGGCCGCTACCTGGAACGGACGGAGAACATCGCTCGGATGGCTCACGTCGAGCACGAGGTCTCGCTGGAGGGCGGGCAGGAAGTGTGGCACAGCCTGGTCAGCACGACCGCCTCGAACGAGCTGTACTGGGAGGCGCTGGTGGAGTCGCCGGGGCTGACGCATTCGGAGTTCCTGCTGTTCTCGATGCTGAACCCGGGGTCGCTGCGGGCCACGTTCGCGCGGGCGCGGGAGCTGGCGCGGGGCCTGCGGGAGCACATCTCGCGCGAGGTGTGGGGGGAGATCAACGCGCTGTACCTGTTCCTCGGGGACCGGAGGCAGTACATCGCGAGCGACGTCCACGAACTCTGCACGGAAACGCAGCGGCGCACGCAGACAATCCTCGGGTTGTACGACAACACGGTGCTGCGGGACGAGGGGCGGGAGTGGTTCCGCTGCGGCATGTACCTGGAGCGGGCGGATATGACGAGCCGCATCGTCGACGCGAAGTACCACATCCTGTTGCCCCCCGCGGATCGGGTTGGGGGACCGTTCGACCGGTTCCAGTGGGTGGCGGTGCTGCGCTCGGCCTCGGCGAGGGAGGCCTACGGGCAGCTGGGGTACAGCGAGGTGGACGGCACGCTGGTGGCGCACCTGCTGCTCTTCTCGCAGGAGTTTCCCCGCAGCCTCGCGTTCTGCGTGCAGGCGCTGGGGCGGCACTACGGGCAGGCGACGGCGGAGACTCCGAAACGGCGGCGGGCACGGGCGGAGCGGCAGGTGGCACTGCTCCACCTGGACCTGGGGGCTTCGGACATCGACGAGATCATCGACGACGGGCTGCACGAGTTCCTTGACGGGTTCCAGGCTCAGCTGATCGAGGTTGACCGAGCCATCACGGAAGATATCTTCGGCGGGGAGCCGAGCCGCCCGCTGGTTCGGCTGGTTGAGGGCTGACATGACATTTTGCCTGGGGATGAAGTGCGAAAGCGGCCTCGTCGCGATCGCCGATACGCGCATAACGAGCGGGTCGGAGGTTTCGACGGCGAAGAAGATCGCCGTGCACCAGGGTGAACGCCGCGCGATGTTCGTGCTCACGAGCGGGCTGCGCTCGGTGCGGGACAAGGCGATCACCTATTTCGAGGAACGGCTGCAGAACAACGGGGCAGAGATGGGGCGCGCCTACCAGGTCGTGAACGCGCTGGCCGCAGACATCCGGCGGGCGCACGAGGAAGACAACGAGTGGCTGATCAAGGCCGGCCTGTGGTTCGACCTGCACTGCATCGTGGGCGGCCAGCTGGCCGAGGACGACTCGCCCCACCTGTACCTGGTGTATCCGCAAGGGAACTGGGTAGAGGTCTCGGCGGGTACGCCATACGTGATCATCGGCGATACGCGCTACGGCAAGCCGATCCTGGACCGCACGCTGCGGCACGAGGCCACCCTCGAGAAGGCGCTCCGGGTGGGCCTGCTCTCGTTCAACTCGACGCAGGCGAGCTCGACGGACGTGGGGCCGCCGGTCGATGCCGTGGTCTACGCCCGGGACTCGTTCACGATGCAGGAGCGCCGGTTCAACGCGGAGGAGCTGGAACCAGTGGGGGAGTTCTGGCAGCGCTCAATTGAGAACGCGGTCGAGGACGCCGCCGTACCGGTCGCCCCTCTCGCGAGCGCCCTGGGCATCTATCCGACCTGAGCCCTACCAGGTATCGATGTTCTGGCGCTTCTTGCCCTCGCGGCGCGGCGGGGCGGGGACGGAGCGCAGGGCGGCACTAATCCAGAGGCGTGAATCCATCGGGTCGATGACGTCGTCGAGGCCGAAGGCGACACCCTGGTTGAGCGCCTTGCCGCGCTCGTAGGCGCGCTCGACGAGGTCCTCGTAGCGGCGCATGCGCTCCTCGGGATCCTCGATGGCGGCGAGCTCGTTGCGGTAGCCGAGCTTGACCTGGCCCTCAAGGCCCATGCCGCCGAACTCGCCGGTGGGCCAGGCAGCGGCGAAGAAGGGCTCCTTGGTGTTGCCTCCGACCATGGCCTGGGCGCCGAGGCCGTAGCCCTTGCGGATGAAGATGGCGACGTGCGGGACCGTGAGGTTCGCGCCGGTGACGAAGAGGCGGGCGGAGTGGCGGGCGAGGGCGGTTTTCTCGACCTCGGGGCCGACCATCATGCCGGGCGTATCGACGAGGAAGAGGATGGGGATGTCGAAGGCGTCGCAGATCTGCATGAAGCGGGCGCCCTTGTCGGCGCCGTCGCTATCGACGGCGCCGCCGAGGTGGACGGCGTTGTTGGCGATCACGCCGATGGGGCGGCCCTCGATGCGGATCAGGGACGTGATCATGCCGATGCCAAACTGCGGGCGCAGCTCGAGCACGGAGCCGCTGTCGGCCATGGTCTCGATGATGGCTCGGATGTCGTAGGCGCGGAGGCGGTTCTCGGGAACGAGGGTGCGGAGGATGCGTTGGTCGGCACAATCCCACTCATCGATGGGCCCCTGGAAGTAGGAGAGGTACTGCTTCGCGGCCTCGACGGCCTCCTCCTCGTCCTCGACGGCGATATCGACGACGCCGTTGGGGACCTGCACGTCCATGGGGCCGATCTCCTCGGGGGTGAAGACGCCGAGGCCGCCGCCCTCAACCATGGCCGGGCCACCGAGTCCGATGTTGGAGTTGGCGGTCGCGATGATGATGTCGCAGCAGCCGAGGAGGACGGCGTTCCCGGCGAAGCAACGTCCGGAGGTGACGCCGACGAGGGGAACGAGCCCGCTGAGCTTGGCCATGGTGGCGAAGGTGGGTGTGTCGAGGGGTCGGTAGCCGCCGATCTGGGGGGCTTCGGCGGCGGCCTGGCCGCCCTCGCGGCGGCCGCCGGTGCCGGCGCGCCCGCCGCCGCCTTCGGTAAAGAAGACGACGGGGCGGCGCCACTTGCCGGCGAGCTCGAGCATGCGGTCGGTCTTGGGGTGGTTGACGGCGCCCTGGGTGCCGGCGAGCACGGTGTAGTCGTAGGCGAGGACGACGGTGCGGGCGTCCTCGTCCTCGAAGTGCTCGCCGTTGACGGATCCGACGCCGGTGATCATGCCGTCGGTGGGGAAGCGGCGGATAACCTCCTCGAGGGAAAGGCCGGTGCCGGGGGTGAGGGCGAGCGAGCCGTGCTCGACGAAGGTGCCGGGGTCGCAGAGGTGGTCGACGTTCTCGCGGGCGGTGCGCTGCTTCGTGCGGCGGCGGCGGGCGATGGCGTCGGGGCGGTTCTCGTCGAGGGTGGCGGCGTGGCGCTCGTGCACCTCGGCGAGGTCGGGGCGGACGAAGTCGAGGTCGATCTCCTCGGCGACGGCCTCGCCGGAGGCGTCGATTTCGGCCTCGTCGATGAGAATGACGGGGTGGCCCTCGTAGATGGTGTCGCCGGCGGAGACGGTGACCTCGCGGACGATGCCGCTGGCCTGGGCATGGACCTCGTGCTCCATCTTCATGGCGTTCATGACGAGGAGGAGCTGACCCTCGCGGACGGCATCGCCGGCGGCCACGTCGATGGTCACGATCGTGCCCTGGAGGGGCGCGCGGACGGCGTGCACACCTTCAGGCACGTCGACATCGGGGAGGATGTCGGCTTCGGGCGTAGGGGCTCCCGCCGGGGCGGGGCCGCCCTCCTTGCCGTGGAGGAGCACGGCGAGGGGGTCGCTCCGGTCGACGGTGACGCCGGCCTGGCCGCTGGCGGGGGCGGCGGGGGCAGCGCGCTCGAAGAAGCGGCGGGGGTGGGTCGCATTGATGGGGTCGACGAGGGCGGCCACGTGGTCGTCGACGAAGCGGGTGTAGACGTTGCCGGTGGCGAGGTCGGGGTGGGCGAGGATGGTCTGGAGGAGGTCGACGTTGGTGGCGACGCCCTCGATGCGGAAGTCGGAGAGGGCGCGGGAGGTGCGGTGAAGGGCGTCGGCGAGGCTGGGGGAGGGGGAGAAGCCGATGACCTTGGCGAGGAGCGAGTCGAAGCTGGGGCTGGTGCGGTAGCCCGCATAGCCGAAGGTATCGGTGCGGACGCCGGGGCCTGAGGGGACGTCGAAGGCGGCCAGGGTCCCGCCGGAGGGGCGGGTGGAGCCGTCGGCGGCCATCGTCTCCATGTTGACGCGGGCCTGGACGGCGAAGCCGCGTGGGGAGGGCGCGTCTTCCTGCGACAGGCCAAGGTCCGCGAGGGACTCGCCCGAGGCGAGGCGGAGCTGGAGCTGGACGAGGTCGACGCCCGTGACTTCCTCGGTGACCGTGTGCTCGACCTGGAGGCGGGCGTTCGTCTCAATAAACCAGAATTCGCCATCGGCATCGTCGCCGGCATCGACGATGAATTCGAAGGTGCCGAGGTTGTGATAGCCGCTGGCCTTCGCGAGGCGCACGGCGGCGGCGGTGATGCGCTCGCGGAGTTCGGGGGCGAGGTTAGGGGCGGGGGCGATCTCGATGAGCTTCTGGTGGCGGCGCTGGATGCTGCAGTCGCGCTCACCGAAGTGGGTGACGGCGCCAGACTCGTCGCCCGCTATCTGCACCTCGACGTGGCGGGCGCGGGGCACCCAGCGCTCAACGTAGAGGCTGGGGTCGCCGAAGGCCTGCCCGGCCTCGGAGGCGCAGCGCTCGAAGGCGGCATCGATCTCCCCGGCCTCGGAGATGGTGCGCATGCCCCGTCCGCCGCCGCCGGCGACGGCCTTGATGATCATGCCGGCACCCTCGGGGAGATCGGCGAAGAAGGCGTGCGCCTCCTCGATGTTGACGGCGTGGGAGAGGCCGGGGACGACGGGGACGCCCTTGTCCTGGGCGAGGGCGCGGGCCTGGGTCTTGGTGCCAAAGAGGTCGAGGGTTTCGGGCCGGGGTCCGACCCACGTGAGGCCCGCTTGTTCGCAGGCGCGGGCGAGGGCGGGGCTTTCGGCCAGGAAGCCGTAGCCGGGGTGAACGGCGTCGCAGCCGGCTCGTTTGGCGGCGGCGACGATCTGCTCGATATCGAGGTAGGGGGCGACGCCGCGGCCCTCGAGGGGGCGGACGGCATCGGCCTTGCGGGTGTGGAGGCTGCGGGCGTCGTCCTCGGAGTGGACGGCGACGGTGCGGATGCCGAGATCAGCGGCCGCACGCATGATGCGGATGGCGATCTCCCCACGGTTCGCGACGAGCAGATTCTCGATGGGCACGGGCGTTCCTCCGGGACGACTTTCCAGCAGCGTTCGATCCTACACGCCAGCGATGGGGCGCTCAGGCCAGGGGCAGCGACGTATCATCGCGGCGAGCGGCGCAGCCAGCGAGCCGCGCCCGTGGAGAGTGCTGGCGATGACGGATGCAATCGCAACACCCACCTCCGACGACCTGGTGCGCATGGCGGTCGAACTGCGCAACTGGGGGCGCTGGGGGGAAGATGACGAGCGGGGCGCGCTCAACCTGATCACGGAGAAGAAACGCGCGCAGGCGGCGGCGCTGGTGCGGGAAGGGCTCTCGGTCAGCTGCGCTGGCGCCCTGCCGGTATCGCGGGGGCTGGAGCCGAGACCCGGACAGCACTACATGATCACGGGCGGGGACCAGGTAAGCGAGGAGGCTCGCTTCGCGTTCTGCCTGGACTCCTTCTCGATCGCGCCCCACGGACCGGCGACGACGCACCTGGACGCGCTCTGCCACATGTTCTACGAGGGCAAGATCTACAACGGCTACAGCAAGGACGAGGTGCGGACGGATGGGGCGCAGAAGGACAGCATCATGGCGGGGGCGGACGGCATCGTGAGTCGCGGCGTCCTGCTCGATATTCCCGCGCTGCGGGGGGTGGATTGGCTGGAGCCAGGTGAGCGCATCACCATCGCGCAAGTGGAGGCAGCGGAGGAGCGGGAGGGAGTGCGGGTGGAATCGGGCGACATCCTGCTAGTGGCAACCGGGCGGGAGGCGCGGGCGGAGTCGAGGGGGCCGGGGGCGCCCTGGGACGGGCTGGCGGGGTTGGACGCGAGCTGTCTGCCGTGGCTGCGGGAGCGGGACGTGGCCGTGGTCGGCTGCGACGGCATCACGGATGCAACCCCAAGCGGCATCGACGAGTGGCCGATGCCGCTTCATCAGGTCCTGATCGCGAACATGGGCGTGCACCTGATCGACAACGTATCGATCGAGCGGCTGGTGGCGGCCTGCCGCGAGCGGAACCGCTACGAATTCCTGTTCGCGATTGCGCCGCTGCGGCTGGAGGGCGGCACGGCCTCGCCGGTGAACCCGCTGGCGATCTTCTAGGTGGCCGGTGGTTGGAGGGCGATGGTCGGTAGCTAGCAGGCGGGTCGTGGCGACGTATCATCGCGGCGAGCGGCGCAGCCAGCGAGCCGCGCCCGCGGGGAGCGTCGGCGATGACAGATGCAACGGGAACACCAACCTCGGACGACCTGGCCCGGATGGCGGTCGAGCTACGGAACTGGGGGCGCTGGGGGGACGACGACGAGCGGGGTGCGCTCAACCTGATCACCAACGAGAAGCGCGCGCAGGCGGTGGCGCTCGCACGGGAGGGATTCTCGGTGAGTTGCGCACGTTCGCTGCCGGTGACCCCGTCAATGGAAAACATGACACCCGTGCAACACCACATGGTCGCGGGCGGGGACCAGGTGAGCGAAGAGAGCCGCTTCGCCTTCGCCGCCGACTACATCGGGATCGCGCCGCACGGGATGGCGACCACGCACCTCGACGCGCTTTGCCACATCTTTTACGAGGGCAAGATCTACAACGGCTACAGCAAGGACGAGGTACGAACGGACGGCGCGCACAAGAACAGCATCATGGCGGGGGCGGATGGCATCGTGAGCCGAGGGGTCCTGCTCGACATCCCCCCGGTACGGCACGCGCAATGGCTGGAGCCGATGCAGAACATCACGACCGCGGAGATGGAGGCGGCGGAAGCGCGGCAGGGGGTGCGGGTGGAGTCGGGCGACATCCTGCTGGTGGCGACGGGGCGTGATCCGCGCAAGGAGTCGAAGGGCCCGGGGGGGCAATTCGACGGTCTGGCGGGGCTCGACGCGAGCTGCCTGCCCTGGGTGCGGGAGCGGGACGTGGCCGTCATCGGGTGCGACGGCGTAACCGATGCCATGCCGAGCGGCGTCGAGGGGTGGCCGATGCCGTTCCACCAGGTCGCCATCGCGAACATGGGCGTCCACCTGATCGATAACATGAACCTGGAGCGCCTGGTGGCGGCCTGCCGCGAGCGGAACCGCTACGAGTTCCTGTTCACGCTGGCGCCGCTGAGGCTGGAGAAGGGCACGGCCTCGCCGCTAAACCCGCTGGCGATCTTCTAGGAGGCGAGCATGGTCCTGAGCCGCCCGGGGGTCGCGAGCCTCGCCGTGCTGGCGGGCGCGCTCGTGTTCGGGGTGGTATTCGGGCTCGTCCTGGCATTCGGGTCGAGCGAGTCGCCCTCGTTCGAGGAGCGCTGGACGGAGCTGGGCGTGCCCGAGGCGGAGTTCGTGTTCGGGGGAGACTTCACGCCCACCGAGGAGGAGTCGGCCAGGCTCGAATTGAAGATCGCGCAGGTGGTGTACGCAGAGCACTTCGGGGTCGTGACCTCAGACCTTACCGTCTACGTTGTCTCCAACGACCTCTTTGAAGACTACGAAGAGCAAGTCGTTTCGGTCCTTGGCGCAGGGCATGGCTTTGAGTCGACGTGCGGGATCGTTCCACCAGACGAACCCGCGATTGTGGTCCCCAAGGACTGCCCGGAAACCCGGTCGCAGGGTGCATTCCTGGCACACGAGTACTTCCGTGTCCTCCAACGGGAGGAAGGCGGGCTCGCCTGGAGGCGCCAGGTCGGAACCGTCAGGCAGATGGCCTGGCTAGACTGGATCGAGGCGGGGTCGGCGGTCTATGCGACCGCCCTGGTAAGCGATGCAAGGCCAAACCCCCGCTTGATGTGCGGCGTGACAGTGTGCGGGCGGCCTGGGCGGCGGCGGAGCAACCATTTCCGGGGGGCCCGGCGGACCTCGCCGACGCCGAGCAGGAGTCCTTCTTCGCCTACGACGTGGGATTCCTGGCTACGGAGTGGCTCGTGGAGCGGGCGGGGCCGGAAGCAGTTCTCGACTTCTTCCGCTTCGGCGGGCATAGCGCGGCGTTTGAGGCAGCCTTTGGCATGACCCTCGACGAATTCCACGCTGCCTTCGAGCAGCACCGGCTGGAGGTCGCCACTCCGTTCGAGCAACGCTAGGCGCGCAGCATGCGGCCGGCTTCGCGGATTTCATCGAGGTAGTAAGGCGGGGCGGTGAGGAGGATGAGGCGGTCGACGCCCTTGTGTTCGAGGGCGGCGCGGGCGGAGCCGTCGGCGCGGACGTAGGGCTCGCTGAGGCCCGCGAAGACGGTCAAGAGGAAGTCGTCGGGGTTGCGGCCGGAGGCGGCGTGCTCGCGGCGGGCGACTTCGGCGAACGACTCGAGCTGGGGGTGGCCGGCCTGCGTGTTGAAGCCGTCGGCGTGGCGGCCGGCGATCCCGGCCATGCGCGGTCCCCACCCGCCGACGATGACGGGCGGGGGGACCTCGGGGCGGGGGTAGCCGTGGGCGTTGCGGAGCTGGAAGTGCTCGCCGTCGAAGCTGGCGCGCTCGCCCGACCAGAGGTGGCGCAGCACCTGGGCGGCCTCGGCGACCTGGGCGGCGCGGACGCGGTCGGGGGGAACGGGGCGGCCGATCATGGTCTGCTCGGGGGCGTAGGGGAGGGAGGGGCCACCGCCCGCGCCGAGGCCGAGGATGAAGCGGTTGCCACTGACCTCCTGGAGGGTGGCGGCCATGTTGGCGAGGAGGCCGGGGTGGCGGTTCGCCACGTTGAGGACGAGGGTGCCGAGCATGACGCGGGAGGTGGCCTCGGCGATTCCGGTGAGTGTGACGAGGGCCTCGGGGACGCGGCCGCTGTTGTAGTCGGCGTCGCGGAGATGGTCCCAGGTCCAGATGCCGTCGAAGCCGGCGTCTTCGGCAACGACGGCAGCCTCGCGCATCTGTGCGTAGGTCGCGCCGAAGGGCATCAGGAGGAGGTCGGTGTGCACGGGGGCAGGATAGCGGAGACGGGCGGGGGCGCGTTCGTACAATGGCCGCAGGAGGATGCCATGGCGGACGACAGGCTTCTTGACGACGAACTGAAGGTGCTGCGCGACGGCTTCGCGGAGCGGGCGCCGCAACTGATCGAGACGGTGGAGGCGGCGATCGAGGAGATCGAGGCGGCCACCATCGAGCGAGCGCTCGACGTGGGCGCGCAAGCGCCTGACTTCCAGCTTCGGGATGTGACGCACGGTCGCGACGTGAGTCTGAGCGAGGCACTCAGGGATGGGCCGGCGGTCGTCTCGTTCTACCGGGGCGAGTGGTGACCGTTCTGCAACATCGAGCTGCAGGGTCTGCAGCGACGGTACGGCGAGCTCCGGGAGCTGGGCGCAGAGCTGTTCTTCATCGGTCCCGAGACGGAGGAGGACGCGGGCAAGCTGCTGGGGAAGAACGAGACGGACATCCCCGTCCTGACCGACAGTGATGGCGCCGTGATGGACGCCTACGGCATCAGCTTTGAGCTGCCCGAGCGTCTGAAGGCGGGGTACACACGATTGGGCTTCCCCGACCGCAATCCTGCGACGGGGTGGCGGCTGCCAACGCCGGCCACGTTCGTGGTCGACACCGGGGGGGTGATCCGTTCGCGACACTGCCTGTCGGACTATCGCTACCGGATGGAGCCGCGCGGCATCATCGAGGCGGTCGAAGCGCTGAGGACACGGTGAGCATCCCGGAGATGCTCCGCGTGGAGCAGAGCGAGGAGCGCCTGAAGCGAATCGAGCGGGCAACGGAGCTGCCGATGCTCGCCCTCGCGCTGCTGATGGTACCGCTGCTCATCCTGCCGTTTACCACCGAACTGTCGGCGGGGGCCGACCAGTGGTTCCTGATCGCGGACTACGCGATCTGGGCCGCCTTCACGATCGAGTTCGGGGCGAAGCTGCTGGTGGCGCCCCGCCGCCTGGCATACATCCGCTCCCATCCGCTCGAGGCGGCGATGGTGGTCGTGCCCTTCCTGCGGCCCCTGCGAGTGATGCGGCTGCTCATGTTTCTGCGGCTGGCGGTGGCGCTGGGATTGAACACCCGCCTCATCCGTACGTTCTTCCTGCGGCGCGGAACGGGCTTCGTGATTGCCTGCCTGCTCATCGCGGTGGTCGGCGGCGGCACGCTCGTCTTTGTCGCCGAGCACAACCACGCGGGCAGCCAGATCACGTCGCTCGGCGACTCGTACTGGTGGGCGATGGTGACGATGACGACGGTGGGCTACGGCGACTACGCGCCGGTCACGCCGATGGGACGCGGTGTTGCTGGCTTTCTCATGGTCTTCGGCATCGCGGCGCTCTCGATCACGACCGCCTCGGTCGCGACACTGATGACGCGACAGCCCCAAACGCCTGCGCGGAGCGTGTCGCTGCGGGAGTTCCGAATCAAGCAGCGCCAGTTGCGCACCCGCCGCTTCGCTCGCTGAGGCGAGTGCGGGGGCGGGCGCGCGCGGGTATGCTCCCGCGGCTGGAGGGCGTATGCCGCTGGCGGCCGTCAGGGACATGGCGAACGGCTGAGAAATGCGGGAACTTGCCGGACGCATCACGCGGTCCAACCGCTTCGAGTACTTCATCATCGCGCTGATCCTCGGGAACGGCGCGCTGCTGGGGATTGAGACAGTCCCCAGCATCAAGGAGGGGTACACGGCCTGGCTCAACGCCGGCCACTGGATCACGATCGGCATCTTCATCGTCGAGGCGGCGCTCAAACTGTTCGCCCTGGCGCCGCGATCGGAACGCTATTTCCGCGACAACTGGAACGTCTTCGACTTCACGATAATCGTGCTGTCGCTCATTCCCGCGGTAGGGACGTTCGCCATCATCGCGCGGATGGCGCGGTTGATGCGTCTGCTGCGGCTCGTCTCCGCGGTGCCGGAGCTTCGCCTGATCGTGACGACGTTGGTGCGATCGATCCCGGGCATGCTGCACATCGTGGCGGTCATGAGCGTGCTGTCCTACATCTACGCAATCCTCGGCTACGAGTTCTTCCACGAGCACGACCCGGAGCACTGGAACAACCTCGGGACCTCGCTGCTGTCGCTCTTCCGGGTGGTCACACTGGAGGACTGGACGGACATCATGTACGTGGCCATGGAGCTGCACTCGTTCGCCTGGATCTACTTTGTGAGCTACGTCGTGCTGGGTTCGTTCGTGACGATCAACCTCTTCATCGCCGTCGTCATCAGCAACCTGGACGAAGCGAAGCAGGAGCGTCTGCGGCAGCTGGAGCGGGTGGGGACGCGGGACGAACTGATCGACGAGCTGCGAGCGGCTCGGGAGTCGCTGAGCCGGCTGGAGCGGCGGCTCTCGCAGGATGAGGGCGCCCCGGACCGCTAACAGGCTCCGGGAGTGCGGCGGGAGGCGGGCGCGGGTATGCTCCCGCGGCTGGAGGGCGTATGCCGCAGGCACTCTCGCATCTGCGTATCTGCGACTTCACGGGTCAGCTGGCAGGTGCGGGGGCGACCCGCTTCCTGGCGGCCTTCGGGGCGCAGGTCATCCGCATCGAGGACCCGGTCAACCAGGGGCGGTGGGACATCCTGCGGGGGATGCCGCCGTACGTGGACGAGCGGCGGGGGGTCGAGTTCGGCGGACCATTCAACAACCACAACGTCGAGAAGCTGGGGGTCACGCTGAACCTGCGGACGGAGCGGGGGAAGGAGCTGCTGCGCGAGCTGGTCAAGGTCTCGGACGTGGTGGCGGAGAACTTCTCGGCGGGGGTGATGGAGCGGTGGGGGGTCGGCTACGAGGAATTGCAGGCTCTGCGCGAGGACATCATCTACGTCTCGAACTGCGGGTTCGGGCACCGGGGGCCGTACCGCTCCTTCAAGACGTGGGGACCGATCGTTCAGGCGGTGTCTGGGCTGACCTTCAGCTCGGGGCTCCCCGACCAGCCACCGGCGGGGGGGGGCTACTCGTACATGGACCACACAGGCGCCTACTACATGGCGATCGCGATCCTGATGGCGCTTCGCCACCGGAACCGGACGGGCGAGGGGCAGTGGGTCGACCTGGGGTGCACGGAGGCGGGCGCGAGCCTGACCGGTCCGGCAATACTCGACTACACAGTGAACGGTCGACCCCTGCGGCGGGACGGGAGCCCGAACAGCAATCGCAGCCAGCACCCGGCGATGGCGCCGCACGGCATCTACCCCTCGCAGGAGGAGGACACGTGGGTGGCAATCTCCTGTCGGGACGAGCGCGACTGGGAGGCGTTCGGGGAGGTTACGGGGGAGGAGTGGACGGAGGAGGGGCGGTTCTCGGACCTGCGGGGGCGGCTCGTGGCGGAGGACGCGCTGGACGAGCTGGTGGCGGGGTGGACACGGACGCGGGGCAACTTCGAGGCGGCGGCGCTGCTGCAGGGGGCGGGGGTCCCGGCGACAGCGGTGCAGCGTCCGCAGGAGCGCATCGACCAGGACCCGAACACGGCGGCGTGGGGGCTGTGGCCGACCGTGAAGCACCGGGACATGGGCGATGTGCGCGTGGACGGGCTGCCGGTGCACTTCTCGGAGACGGACTGGCGGATGGAGCGGGGCGGTCCCTGCCTGGGGGAGCACAACGAGGAGGTGTTCGGGGGATTGCTGGGGCTGGGCGCGGACGAGATCGCGTCGCTGACGGAGGAGGGGGTGCTGTGACGGGGCCGGGGGCGCTGGAGGGGGTCCGGGTCGTCGAGCTGTGCGACGAGTTGGGGATGTTCGCGGGGAAGCTGCTGGCGGACATGGGGGCGGACGTGGTCAAGGTGGAGCCGCCAGAGGGCGATCGGACTCGCACGTACCCGCCCTTCGCCGACGACGAGCCGGGGCAGGAGCGGAGCCTCTTCTTCTGGCACTACAACACGAGCAAGGCGAGCGTGACGCTCGACCTGGAGGCGGCACCGGACCGGGAGCGGCTGCGGGAGCTGATCGACCGGGCCGACATCCTGCTGCAGAGCGGGGAGGCGGGGGCGGACCTCGACTACGAGTCGCTGCGGGAGACGAACGCGGGGCTGATCATAGTCACGCTGAGCCCGTTCGGGCGGGGGATGCCGCGCGAGGACGAGGCAGCGACAGACCTGACGATCCTGGCGGGGGGCGGGCCGGTCTGGAACTGCGGCTACGACGACCACTCGCTGCCGCCGGTGCGGGGCGGAGGGAACCAGGGCTACCACACGGCCAGCCACTTCGGGGTGATGTCGGCGCTGGTGGCGCTGCTCTACCGGGACGAGACGGGGCGGGGCCAGCACATCGACGTGAACGCACACGCGGCCGCGAACGTCACGACGGAGGCGGGGACGTACACGTGGCTGGTGGCGCAGGACACGGTGCAGCGCCAGACGGGACGCCACGCGGCGGTGAACCCCTCTATGCCCTCGCAGGTGCTGTGCAAGGACGGAAAGCACGTGAACACGGGCATCCCGCCGAGGCGGCCGGAGTCGTTCGGGGCGGTCTGCGAGTGGCTCACGACGCTGGGCCTGGCGGAGGAGTTCCTGGAGTTCCCGCTGCTGGAGGAGGGGATGCGGAGGGAGCGCTTCGACATGTCCATGCTGCAGCAGGACGAGGAGCTGATGGCGATTTTCGGGGCGGGCCGGGCGGCCATGAATTTCCTGGCGGAGCGGCTGACGGCGTACGAGTTCTTCACGGGCGGTCAGCAGCGGGGGTTCCAGATCGGGATCATCTACTCGCCCGAGGAGGTGCTGGAGGACCCGCACTTCATCGAGCGCGGGTTCCCGGTGGAAGTCGAGCACCCGGAGCTGGAGCGGACGGTCACGTATCCGGGGGCGCCGTACCAGCTTCTCGGATCGCCGTGGCGTATCCGGCGGCGGGCGCCCCTGCTGGGGGAGGACAACGAGCGCGTGTTCGCGGAGCTGGCGGGGGACGCAGGGTAGGGGCGGGGCCGGTCAGGAAGGGCGGGCCGCCTCCACGGACTCCTCGGTGACGTTGTCGGGCAGCCAGTAACGCCGGAAGACGACGTATCCGGTCAGCGCCAGAATGCCGGCGACGGGCCCGACGAGGCGGATGCCGAGAGGGTCATCCTCAGTGCTGCCGAGGGCGAGGAGGGCGATGAGGATGCCGGGCCCGGCAGCGCCGGCGATCTTCTCCAGGGTTTGCTGGGTGGCGTAGTACACCGCCTCACGGCGCTGATCCGTACGCACCGTGTCGTAGTCGGTGATGTCGGCGATGAGGGCGTTGGGGAAGGTCTGGACGGGGGCCAGTGCGAACCCCAGGAAGAGGGCGTAGGCGATGCCCTGGGCCACGACCGGAATCCCCGGCAGGAACCCCGCGAAGACGAACAGCGGGAAGTAGAGGCCGGCGAAGAGCATGCCCCCGCCGTACACCTGCCTCTTCGAGCGGCGGCGGGCCACCAGGATTACAACGGGCAGGACGAGCGTGAGAGCGCCGAGGGCGGTGCCGCTGAGGACAGCAACCATCGTGCCGGGTTCGTCGCGGCCGAGGACGGCCTCGACGTAAAAGGGGAGCACGCCGGTGATGACCTGGGCGCCCACGCTGTAGAGGACGAACGACGGGAGGAAGACGAGGAACTGGTCGTTGCGGAGGCAGGTGGTGATGGAATTCCAGACGGAGAGGCGTTCGACCGCCTGGTCCTGCGCGTAGATTTCCCGTGAGGCTTCGATGGAGCGGCGCCACGCGCCAGTGAGCGCGATGTAGCGCGAGGCGAAGGCGACCGCGGCGACGATGATCGCCATGGCCACGAAGCCGAAGGCATCGACAAGGAGGCCGCTTCCGATGAAGGCGATGGCGGTGCCCACGACGCCGAAGGCGACCTGCCAGCCAACGATGCTGAGGCGGTCGTCGTTGCGGCGGGCGATCTCGGGCAGAAGCGACTCCATGGGGCCGCCGGAGAGCGTTGAGAAGAGGTTGAAGAACCAGAAGATGGCGAAGAGGAAGAAGACGTTGCCGAGGGTCTCGCCGGGGTTTGGGGGAATCCAGAGGAGGACGAAGAAGATGGCCATGAACGGGGTGGCGGCGAGGACGAAGGGGATGCGGCGGCCCCAGCGGGAACGGGTGCGGTCGCTCCAGTAGCCAATGAGGGGGTCGTCGAAGGCCTCGATGAGGCGGCCGATGACGAGCACGGCGCCGATGGCAAAGGCCGCGCCCCGGCGCTCGACGTCGCCATCGTCATCGCCTAGGTAGAAGAAGATGAGCCAGAGGTCGCGGCTGCGCCCGAGGGCGTTCCCGCCGAGGGATCCAGAGGCGTAGATGAGGCGCGCAGCGAGCGGCATGCGGCCTTCCATGCGACGCCTCCAGCAGGTGGAGTTACGCCGCAGACGATACAGGAATGGGGTAGGGGGCTAGGGGAGGGCCAGCATCCGTTCGAGGGCGACGAGGGACCACTCGCGGGTCTCGTCGTCGACCTTCACACGGTTCACGACGTGGCCCTGGACGAGCCCCTCGAGGGTCCAGGCGAGGTAGGCGGGATGGATGCGGTACATGGTGCTGCAGGGGCAGACGACGGGGTCGAGGCAGAAGACGGTCTTGTCGGGATTCTCGTCGTTGAGGCGCTTGACGAGGTTGATCTCGGTGCCAACGCCCCAGGTCGAGCCGGCGGGCGCGGCGTTCACGGCCTTGATGATGCGCTCGGTGGAGCCGCTGGCGCCGGCGGCCTGGACGACTTCCCAGGAGCACTCGGGGTGAACGATGACGTTGAGGTCGGGGTGCTCGGCGCGGGCCTCTTCGATCTGCTCGACGGAGAAGCGCTGGTGGGTGCTGCAGTGGCCCTTCCAGAGGATGACGCGGGCTCGCTCAAGCTGTTCCTGCGTGAGTCCGCCGAGGGGCTGGCGCCAATCCCAGGTAACCATCTCCTCGAGGGGGATGCCCATCTCGTAGCCGGTGTTGCGACCGAGGTGCTGGTCGGGGAAGAAGAGCACCTTCTCGCCGCGCTCGAAGGCGTACTCGAAGGTCTTGGGGGCGTTGCTGGAGGTGCAGACGATGCCCTCGCGCTTCCCGACGAAGCCCTTGAGGCTGGCGGCGCTGTTCATGTAGGTGATGGGGATGATGCGGGTGGCGGGGTCGAGGGCGGCGGTCATCTCGTCCCAGGCCGCGTAGACGTCGCCGGGGTCGGCCATATCGGCCATGGAGCAGCCGGCGGCCATGTTGGGGAGGACCACGGAGACCTCGGGGGGCGTGAGGATGTCGGCGGACTCGGCCATGAAGTGGACGCCGCAGAAGAGGACGAACTCGACGCCCTGCTGGTCGGCGGCGTGCTGGGCGAGCTTGAAGCTGTCGCCGGTGAAGTCGGCGTACTGGATGACCTCGTCGCGCTGGTAGTGATGGCCAAGGATGACGAGGCGCTCGCCGAGGGCGGCGCGAGCGGCGCGGATACGCTGGTCGACTTCCTCCGGGGGGAGGCCGAGGTAGCTGCGGGGGATGTCCTGCTGCCAGCTGACGAACGCCGGCTCCTCGACCAGGGGGAGGGGCTCAAGGCGGTCGGTGGGGCAGGTGTCGGGGTCCGAGTACAGCTCAAGCAGGGCCGCGCGGTCAGAGGAGGGGGCGGTAGCGGTCATCGGACCATCCCTTCGGTTGGGAGGCGGTACTTAGTGTACTTTCGACACTAAGTAGGAGGGGTAACTTTGCCACAAGGGGGCCCCGATCGTCAACGATGGGGGCGGCCCTGGTTCAGTCGGCGGAGGGCGGACGCCAGCGGATGGTCGTGGGCTGGGTACGCTCGATGCGTTCGGCGGTGCTGCTCGCGAGGAGCTCGACGGCGTCGCCGGGGCGAAGGTCGCCGCCTTCGAGGACACGCGCGTAGAGGCGGCTGAATCCGGGGCGCGTTTCCTGGCCCATGGCGCTGAAGTCGCCATCGAGGAACCACTGGGCGTTCTTCCAGCAGGGTTCGGTGTAGCCGGTGACCTCGATAAGCACGCTCTCGCCGAGACGGAGGCGGGAGCCGGGGACGACGCGGTCCCAGTCGATGCCCTGGGTGGTGACGTTCTCGCCGGTGGCGCCGGGCCCGATGGGGTGGCCCTCGGCGGCCAGCGTCTCGATGCGCTCGAGGGCGAAGAGGCAGAGGGCGCGCCGGGGGCCGCCGTGGGCGCGGCGGTCGGCCTGGCGGTCGACGGTGATGCCGTTGGCATCGACGGTGGCCTCGGCGAGGGGCAGCTTGGGGACGCCCCCGTTGGAAGCGCTGAGCTGGACGATGCGCCCGGGAGCGTCGCTCATGCCTCGACCCTCTCCGTGAACTCGGCGATGACGCCCTCCACGTGGAGCAGGCGCAGGGCTTGCGCGATACCCGGGCGGAGCCGGTCGAGGGTCTCGGGGGGGAGGCGCGAGCCGAGGCGGTCGAAGAGGTCGCCGACGGAACGGCGGCCGTCGATCTGAACGAGGACGAGGGCGACGAGGTCGCTGACCGGGACGCCTTCGGCACGCTCGGGCGTAACGATGACCTGGCCCCACGTGAATTCGCCCTCGCCAACAACGGGTTTGCGCTCGATGCGGGCCTCGGGAACGAGGGAGGGGACGGCGGAGAGGAGGCGGGGGAGGCGGGCGCCGAAGCGCTCGTCGAAGGCGGTGGCACGAGCTTCGCGACGGCTCTCGACGGCGCTCACGGCCTCGGCAAAGCTGCGGGGCGTTTCGCCGTGGGCAAGGACGGCGCGCTCGTAGCCAGCGGGGGGCTGGCCGGCAACGGCGCGGACGAAGGCGAGCCGGGCGGGCGTGGACTCTTCGGCGCCGGTGATGCGGCGGGCTTCCCAGAAGTAGGAGTCGACGGTGCGGTTACTGGCGTAGAAGAGGCGGGCCAGCTCGCGGAAGTGCTCGTACTGCTGCCGGTACTGCTCGGAGTAGACGGCGGCGGCGGCGCGACCGAGCTCGGGGTCGTTGAGGGCTGACGTCACGTAGGCGGCGGCAAGCACGCCTGAGGAGAGGGCCAGGTGCACCCCTGAGGAAAAGAGGGGATCGACAAAGCAGGCGGCGTCGCCGGCGAGGACGAAGCTCTCGCCGGCGAGTTCGCGGGAGGAGTAGGACCAGTCGCGGACGATGGTGGGAGCGCCGGTGAGGGTTGCTCCCTGGAGCAGGGCGGAGATGTGGGATCCGCTGGCGATGCGCTCGCGGAAGAAGGCCTCAGGACCGATTGCGGCGATGCCCTCACCCCCGGTGGCGCTGTCGACGACAACGCCCGTGCTGACGAGGCCGGTGTGGAGGGGAATGGCCCAGAGCCAGCCGTCCTCGATGGACTCGATGAGGATGTTGTTGGTGTCGGGCTCGGGGAGGCGGGAACCGCCGGCGTAGTAGCCGTAGACGGCGAGGTTGCGAAAGAAGGGGTCGGACTCCCGGAGGGAGCGGTCGCGACCGATCAATCCGGCCTGACCGCTCGCGTCGACGATGAAGCGTGCGCGAGCGGTGTGCGGGCGGCCCTCGGCGTCCTCGACGGTGAGGGAGGCGCCGGCGGGGCCGGCACCCGCATCGAGGACACGGTGGCCTTCGCGCACATCGACGCCTTCGCCCGCAGCGTTGCGGAGGAGAATCTCGTCGAACTGGGCGCGGACGACCTGGTAGGCGTGCGGGTAGCGGGGGCTGGACTCGGCGAAGGACCAGCTCCAGGGGTCGGGGTCGCGGCCCCAGACCATGGTGGCGCCGTACTTGGGGAGGAAACCGGCGGCCTCGACGGCGGGGAGCACGCCGAGCTCGGCGAGGACGGGCATGGAGGCGGGGAGGAGCGACTCGCCGACGTGCTCGCGGGGGAAGCGGTCGCGCTCGTAGAGGCGCACGCGCCAGCCCTTGCGGACGAGCATGGTGGCGGCGGCGGAGCCGGCCGGTCCGCCACCCACGACCACAACATCGGCATCGAATGCGGCGTCGCTGGGCATGTCCCGATCGTCGCACACCGGGGCGGCAGGGGCGCGCCTGTGAGCCCACCGATGCCTGTCTACCGCGGCCTTCGCTTTCCGCGCTCGATCTCCGTCTCCAGCGCGTCGAGCTTCGGTTCCCAGAACGGCCGGAACCGCACCAGCCACGCATCAACATCCCTCAGCGGTTCCGGGTCGACGGCGTAGATGCGCCGGGCGCCGTCGACCCGCACGGTCGCGAAGCCGCTGTCGCGCAGGACCTTGAGGTGCTGGGAGACGGCGGCCTGGGTGATGCCGAACTCGCGCCGGATGACGTCGGCGACGGCGCCGGCGGGGTGCTCCTCACCGGCGAGCAGCTCGAGGATTCGTCGCCGGACGGGGTCGCGGAGGACGTCGAAGGCGTGCATCAGGCGGGCGCTTCCGGCTCACCCGTGTAGAACGCGGTCGTCCGCCGGGCTGCGGCACGGGCGGCAGCGGGGTCGCTGCCGGACGCGACGGCGGCCTCGCCCCACGCCTCGCTGCTGCCGGCATAGAACGCCTTCCCGTCTTCGGATGCGGTGAAGGCGGCTTCATCCGGCGCGGGCTCGTCCGGCCTCTCGATGTGGAGCGCGAGTCCCAGGAGGCCTCCCTCCCAGCCGACGCCCGTGGCGCCCGGGCCGTAGGTCTCCCACTGGTCGGACATGCGCATCGTGTGCGTCAGCGTGAGGCGCGCACGACCGGGTCCGTCCTCGGAGAGGCGCACCTCGACCCAGCTCACGTCTCCGCCGAACTCCCAGGTGAGGGCGAGGAGCGACGGGCGCTCACATTCCGTGATCACCCCGCCTGCGTTGCCCTCGAACTGGTAGCGTCCGCCGAGGGCGAGCTCCCCGCTGATGGGGAGGAACCAGCGCGGGATACGCTCGCCGTTCGTCACGGCGTCCCACAGGTCGTCGACGGTCGTCGCGAAGGTGCGGGCAATGGTGACCGCGCGAGCGGTCTGCCCCTCGACCTCCAGCTCCGACACGGAGCGCTCGACGGCGCCGAGGTAGCCTGCGATGTCGATTTCCATGGCCTCCCCCTCTTCAAGGAGGCTCTAATATAAGTTTTTCCTTAAATCATGTGCAACACAGACAAAGAAGGGCGCCGCACGATGTGCGGCGCCCTTCAGGCTGTGCCAGGTTGGACGGGCTACTGTCCACCGGCGGGGATGGCCTCGCCCTCCTCGATAGGCTCGTTCGTCTTGGTGTCCATCTCGAAGGGACCCTTGAGGTCGAACTCCTTTGCCATCTCGCGGGTGGCGGGAATGATCTCCTCGCCCATGAGGCGAAGGCTGCGCATGGCGTCGTCGTGATCCATGGCGCCGTCGCCGTCCCAGAAGAAGATGCTGCCGGGGCGCAGGTACTCGAGCACGTGACGGATCTTGGGGATAACCGTCTTGGGCGTGCCCGTGATGATGGACATGCGCTCTTTCTGCGACTCGTAGCTTGAGTAGTCCTCGGGGACCTGACTGCCGTCCTTGCCGGTGGCTTCCTGGTGCGCGACCTGGCGCCCGCGGGCGGCGGATTGCGTGAAGCTGGTCACCGTGGGGAGCAGGTTCGTGCGGGAGGTCATGCCGGGGAGATTCTGGAGGTAGGGCCGTACGATTCCCTGGTTGCCCTCGAGGAAGGGGTTGCTGGGCCCTTCGACGTACTTGCGGGCAGCCTGGTCAGCGAGCTCCTCGGTCTCATCGACGTGGACCTTGAAGAGGTAGCTGCGGTGCTGGGTGCCGGCTTCGTAGCCGTTCTCCTTGGCGACATCGGTGTAGTAGTCGTAGGAGTTCTTGGTGGGCTCCAGCTCGGTTGCGAGCATGACGTACGGGTAGCGGTGCTCGGCGGCCCACTTGACGGTGTTGCGGCTCATGACACCGGGAATCCAGATCTGGGGATGGGGCTGCTGGTAGGTCTTCGCCCAGGGATTCACGTAGCGGTAGTTGTAGTGCTCGCCTTCCCAGCGGAAGGGGCCGGGCTTGGTCCAGGCGGCGAGGACGAGGTCGTGGGCCTCCTGGAAGCGCTCCCAGTTGAAGGGCGCCTGGGCGTTGTGGGCGACGCTCTCGCGGCCGGTGCGGCGAACCCAGCCGGTGACGAGGCGGCCACGAGAGATCATGTCGATCTCGGCGAGCTCTTCGGCGAGCCACAGCGGGTCTTCCCAGATGGGGAGGACGTTGCCGAGGATGACGATCTTCACGCGCTGGGTAATGCGCGAGAGGATCGCAGCTTCGACGTTGACCACGCCGCCCATACAGAACGGGGGGCTGTGGTGCTCGTTGAGCATGACACCATCGAACCCCATCTCCTCGGCGTAGACCTTCTCGTCGAGGTAGCGGTTGTACAAGTCCGAGCCGAGGCGCGGGTTGTACTCGCGGTTGCTGATGCCGAGGTCGGCGATATCGCGACCGGTGGAGCCGAAGTAGCCGGACTCCTGGTCCTGGTAGGGCCTCTCGGTGAAGTAGCCGATGAACATGCACTGCCTCCGCACCCGCACGCTCAAGGCGCGGGGGCACTTGGTGGGCGCATCATACCGCCTTCGACAAGGCGGTGAGGGCGCCTGTAGAGGAACTTTGGCGTTTGGTTCGGCTAGGCCCCGGCGTGCGAGGTGATGAGGGCGGCGAGCGCCTCGGGTTCCTCGTAGTCGACCAGGTGGCCGGCGCCCTGGACGACCTCAAGGGTGGCGTTCGGGAGGGCGGCGGCGTACTGGCGCGCGCAGCTGAGGGGAACCACCTTCTCCTCGCTACCAGCCACGACCAGCGTGGGCGTCTGCACCTCGCCGAGCACGGGGGCCAGGCGGCGGTTGAACATGTAGGGCTTCCAGCTGAGGCGGGCGGTCATCTCGCGGCTGAAGTCCCAGAGCTCGCGGACCTCCGGGGCGACCTCTTCGCCAAAGATCTCCTGGAAGTGAGCTTCGTCGCGGAAGCCGGCGGTCATGTACTCGCCGTAGCTGACGAGCATCTGGTCGAGGATCTCACCCTCATCGGGCTGCAGGCCGGCAGCGCCGACAAGCACCAGGGAGCCGATGCGGTCCTGGTTGATGGCGGCGAGTTCGGCGGCGATGAAGCCGCCGAAGCCGAGGCCGACCAGGGTGGGGCTATCGGGGGCGACACGCGTAAGGAAGTGGCTCATGAGGATGGCGATGTCACGGGCGTCGCGCGCCCACGCGGGCCGTTCGGACTGGCCGTAGCCGGGGAGGTCGGGGACGGTGACGGTGAAATTCTGGGCGAGCGCCTCGTAGAAGGGGACCCAGCCGATGTTGCCCGTGGAGTGGTGAAGGACGACCGCGGCGGGACCGCTCCCTCCCTGCAGGTAGCGAACGCTGAGGCCCGCAACCTCGGTGGTGGATTCGGTCCAGGTCTGCTCGGCTGTCGTCATGGTGGCTCCTCGGGCGCTGGGTGCGTAGCGCCGCATAATACGCGAGCCCACCATTGAAAGGCTGCGGCCACCGCTGGCCCGGTCCGGACCGCATCTGTACGCTCTCCCGCATGTCTGAACCGTACCTGGTGGTCCATGTCGACAAGCGCCCAAACGTCTCGTTCGAGATCGAACAGAGCATCATCGAAGGCGGTGGCGGCCGGTTCGTCGCGACCAGCTCCTTGAGCGAGGACGAGTTGATCGCGAACGTGAAGGAGGCCGACGCGATCCTGGTGTCGTCGGCGCAGATCACGCGGCGGGTGGTGGAGTCGATGTCGAAGTGCAAGCTCATCATTCGCTACGGGGTGGGGCTGGACACGCTCGATATTCCGGCGGCGACGGACCACGGGATCGTGGTGGCGCACTTCCCCGACTTCTGCCAGCCGGAGGTGGCCAACCAGGCGATGTTGCTGCTGCTGGCCTGTGCGAAGAAGCTGCCGCTGCTGGACGCAGCCGTGCGCGACGGCACGTGGCGACCGGGCCCTCTGGGGCCGATGGGGCCCATTGGGGGGGAGACGCTGGGGTTGGTGGCGCTGGGAAACATCGCGCGGGCGGTGGTGCCGCGGGCGCAGGCGTTCGGACTCAACGTGATCGCGTACGACCCCTACCTGGGCGAGGGCGTGTTCCGCGCCTACGGCGTGGAGCGGGTGGAGTCGCTGCACGAACTGCTGGGGCGCTCCGATTACGTGTCCGTGCACACGCCGCTGAATCCGGAGACTCGCCACCTGATCGGCGAAGCGGAGCTGGCGGCGATGAAGCCGACCGCCTACCTGATCAACACGGCGCGGGGGCCGGTGGTGGACCAGGAAGCGCTGATCGCGGCGCTCGACGGGGGCCAGATCGCGGGGGCGGGACTGGACGTGTTCGAACGCGAACCGCTGGAGGCGGAGTCGCCGCTGGCCCGCATGGAGAACGTGGTGCTGATGCCGCACTCGGCCTCGTACTCGGACCAGTCGTTCGAGAGCATGCGCCGCCGGGTGGGGGAGACGGTGGTGGGGTTGATGGAGGGGCGCTGGCCACAGTTCGTGGCGAATCCGCGGGTCCAGCCGCGCGCTTCGTTGCCCGCGAGGGACTGACGCGCGGCGTAGAGTAGGCGCACTTTCCGCGAGGAGGGGCGCCATGAAAGCCGCTGTATTCCACGGGCCGCACCAGCCACTCACGATCGAGGAAGTCGCGATCGACGATCCGGGACCGCGCGAGGTCGTCGTGAAGACGGCCGCGAGCGGCGTCTGCCACAGCGACCTGCACTTCGTGGACGGGTTCTACCCGTTCGATGCGCCGGCGATCCTCGGGCACGAGGCGGCGGGAATCGTCGAGTCGGTGGGCGAGCAGGTGACGTACGTGCAGCCGGGTGACCACGTGATCTGCTGCCTCTCGGTGTTCTGCGGGATGTGCGAGCGGTGCATGACCGGTCAGCCGTACGCCTGCGACCGCGAAGCGGTGACGCGAGGCGCGGACGAGCCGCCGAAGTACACGTGGAACGGTCAGGCGGTGGCGCAGTTCGCCAACCTCTCGAGCTATGCCGAGAAGATGCTGGTCCACGAGAACGCCGTGGTCGCCATCCGCACCGACATGCCGCTGGACGCGGCGGCGCTCATCGGCTGCGGGGTGACGACGGGGTTCGGGGCGGCGGTGAACACGGCCAAGGTAGCGCCCGGCTCAACGGTGGCGGTGTTCGGCGTGGGCGGCGTGGGGCTGGCGGCGGTGCAGGGCTCGCTGGTGGCGGGGGCGCGCATGATCATCGCCGTGGATATGGTCGAGTCGAAGCTGGCCAAGGCGCGGGAGCTGGGTGCGACGCACGTCGTGGACGCCTCTTCGGGGGACCCGGTGGAACGAATCCATGAACTGACCGGGGGCGGGGTCGACTACGCGTTCGAGGCCATCGGGCTGAAGTCGGCGGCGGAGCAGGCGTACGAGGCGCTGCGCCGCGGCGGGACGGCGACGGTGATCGGGATGATCCCGGTGGGACAGAAGGTCGAGATCGACGGGCGCTCACTGCTGAGCGAGAAGAAGCTGCAGGGCAGCTCGATGGGGTCGAACCGCTTCCGCGTGGACATGCCGCGTTACATCGACTTCTACATGCAGGGCCGGCTGAAGCTGGACGAGATGATCACCCGCCGGATGCGGCTGGAGGACGTGAACGAGGCCTTCCGCGCGATGAAGGCGGGCGAGGTCGCGCGTTCGGTGCTGATGTTCGACTAGGCGGGGCTAGGCCTCCTCGCGGGGCCGGGTGAAGCCACCGCGGAAGCGTTCGAGGAGGCCCTCGCGGGTGAACTCCGGTGACTTGGCGTAGTCGATGATGACGCGCTCGCGGTCCTCCACCATTTGTGCGGCGGCAGGGACGTCGGCGGCAATGTCGTGGGGGATGGAGATGCAGCCGTGCAGGTCGGCGTGGAGGAGGTCGCCGGGATTGACGGTGATGCCGCCGACCGTGACGGGGCCACCGACCTCGATCTGGTGGACGTAGGCGTGGGAGACGAGCACTTCCTTCGCGAGGAACTGAAAACCGAGCTCGCGGACTTCTTCCATGTCGCGCACACCGCCGTTCGTGACGACGCCAAGGCAGCCGAAGGCGCGGTGGATGTTGCCGTTGACCTCGCCCCAGAAGGAGCCGAGGGGAGGATCGTCCATATCTTCGATGACGACGATGCGGGGGGCGGGGATGGACTCGATGTGGTCGTACCAGGCGCCCCGCTCGACGTTGGCTTCGGGGTCCTGGTCGACGGGCACGCTGGCGCGAATCTTGCAGGTGACGGCGTAGCCGACGATGGGGTCCATCTCTGGGAAGTGGCAGCGGATGTCGGGAGTCATGGCGCCGTAGTTGCGTGCGCGCACTCCGAACGTCTCGATGGCGTTGGAGATGGCGGGGGAGGGCCAGGCGCGCAGGGCGGCGAGTTGCTCTTCGGTGAGGGGCTCCATGGGCACGGCTCCAGTTGAAGGTGAGGCGATCCTAGGGGTGGGCGGGCGGCGGCGCCACGGGGGCCGGGTCAGGGGGAGGGCCGGAGTTCCTTCACGAACCAGGGATCGCCGCGTTCGAGCGGCACGACCGTGGCGTCGAAGCGGGCCTGGATGGCGGGGCCAAGGCCCTCCGGGAGTACGACTTCGAGGGTGCGCGCACCCAGAACGGAGCCTTCGCGGGCGGCGACGGCAATGAGGTCGGAGACGTAGGCGGCGTCGCCGGCCAGGTAGGGGTCGACGTAGAGGTCGGCCCACGCGACCTCGGGGTCGCGCCACCTCCAGTTGGTGACCAGCACGTTGGCGGACGGTCGCCCGGAGAGCGTGATGCTCCGGCCCGAGAACGCGACATCGGTCGGGAAGTCGGACTGCTCGGGGGTCAGGGCGGGGCGCCAGAGGTAGCGCCAGCGGTAGGCGGCGGACTCGCGGTGGTCGAGCGCGAGCAGGTGCGAGGCCTCACGGTCGTAGTCGCCATCGAGAGGCGCCGCGTGGAAGGTGGGGGGTTCCATGCGATCCAAGTTCCCGACGGTCAGCCAGGCGTTGCGCCAACGCTCGGTGTAGCCGCGAGCGGCAAGGACGTCCCAGCTTCCGCCGGAACCGACGGGGCGGCACCAGAAGCGGTCGAAGCCGCGCTCGCGGGCGCGGTCCTCGCACTGGTCGAGAACCCAGTGCTCGACTTCGGGGAGGTCGAGGTCTTCGGCGAGCTCCAGGATTTCGAGGTGGGCGTAGCGGCCGAACGGTTCGGGTTCGGTCGCGTAGAGAACCTCGACGCTGCCGGCGATTGCCTCACCGTTGCGTTCGAGCACCCAGCAGTCCCAGCCGAGATCGCGGTATGCCTGGATGTGGCGCACGCAGAAGTGCTCGTGCATCCAGGGGCCACCCGTGCGGAACCACTCGACGGGGGAGGGGTCGCCTCCCACTTCCCGGTGGAGGGCGGTAAGGGCGGGGGCGTCGGCGGGGGTGGCGGGCCGGAGGGTGAGGCGTTGGCCGCGCCAGTCGAGGTCGGCAAACGCGGGAGGGGCCATGCCTCTTACACGATGCCCCTGAGGTTTCCGCCGGTCCGGGGTCCGTAGGCGTTCTGGAGAGCGGCGCGGTCGAAGCCGTGGGGGTCCCTGCCGATGGCGAAGTCGTAGAGGGCGGCCTTGAAGATGCCCTCAAGGGCGGTGACGGTCGCCCAGGCCAGGCCGACCAGGGGGATACCGATGGCGATTCCCAGCAGCGGGTGGACGAGCGCCAGCAGCAGGCCGGGAATGGCGGCGACGATGATGGCGCCAATGGTGACGAGGCCGAAGCCGAAGCTGGCGGCGATCTGACGGCCCCATGTCTCGCGAAGCAGGGACGAGGAACGCCGAATCGCCTCGATGGGACCAATCCCCTCCGCGACCAGGAGGGGGATGACGAAGAAGGTAGCGAGGCTCCAGGCGATGCCTCCCAGCCAGGAGGCAACCTGCCCGGCGATGCCACCGCGCTCGCGGAGGGCCTGCAGGATGAGGGTGACGATGGTGGTGATGAGCGCCCACGCCAGTATCTGGGGGATGTGGGCGGAGGCGGCTTTCAGGCCAGAGGCGACGTTCGGGTCGCCGCCGCGGAGACGCTCAAGGGCGGCCGCGACCAGCGCCGAGTTGAAGAAGATGATGACAAAGGAGGAGCCGAAGGCGAGGAGGAGCGCCAGGGCCAGATCGCCCGCCGATCCCTCGCCACCCTCTTCGGCAAGGCCGAAGGCGCCGCCGAGGAGGCCTCCGGCGAAGATGGCCGCCGCCAGCACCACGAGGGCCGCTACCGACATGATGGGAAAGAAGACGAGTTCGCGGTCGAGCATGAGCACGCGCCAGCTCATCTTCATCAACTCAAAGGTGTGGCCGATCGTGTGGAACATGGGCTCGCTCTCCTCCGGATGTGAAGCGTACAGGACGCCGGTGAGCAGTCAGCGTCAGCCGACGTGCTGGCGGAGCTCGAAGCCGTTGCCGTCGGGATCGGCGACTTCGGCGACGCGTATGGGGACGCCGCCGCCGGCCTCGTGGAGCGCTCGCAACTCGCCCCCGGCGGCCCGTAACTCCTCGACCGCTGTGTCGAGGTCGTCGACTTGCAGGTTGAGTCCAGCATGGGGCATGGGGCCCTCGGCGGAGTCCCCGGCGGGGAGAATGTGGAGGGCGAGGATGAGGCCGTCACAGTCGAATGTGTTCCAGCTGGGGGAGGCGGACCCCGGGGTGGGCGCTTCCGGCAGGCCCAGCGCGTCGCAGTAGAAGGCGCAGGCGCGGTCCATGTCGCGCACGTAGTGGATGACCATGGGGTTGCGAACCTGCACGGGCGATCGAACGGCTAGTCGCGCTGAATCCAGGTGCGGCGCACGAAGTGGGATTCGCTGACGACCGTGCTCTCGCGCTCGCGGCGGGCGAGGGCGCGGTTGGAGGCCTTATTGGCGGCGCGCTGGGCGAGCAGCTTCCCAACGATGTTCGCCGTTATCTTCAGAGCGGTGCCGAGCACGATGGCGGTGGCGGCGCGGCGGATGGGAGTGGGGAGGGCGGGCCGGCGAACCTCGAGCGCGGCGGCGGGGCGAGCGACAGGCAAGCGATGGTCGCGGAGGAACATGCCGCAGTTGCGGCAGTAGTTATCGATGGCATCGTGGGGTTCGGCGCAGTCGGGACAGGCGAGAGTGAGGGGCGCCGCATCGACCATGGCCGGGATTATACGTCGCGGGAGAGGGCGGATTCGACCTCGGTGGTGAGGTCGAGGGGCCGGGCCGCGGGCACGGTCAGGCGGCCCTCCTGCAGGGCGCGCAGCGTCTCGGTCAGGAAGGGGCGCTCGCGGGCGACGCCGCGGGCGCGGATGTCGTCGTAGAGGGGGAGGGCCTCGATGTCGGCGCGGGTGGCGCCGGAGGGGACGTGGGCGGAGGGGTCGGCGGGGATGGGGAAGCGGCAGTAGCTGAGGACGGGGCCGCGGTCGAGGTCGCCGGTGACGAGGTGGTACATGCAGCCGGACTCGCGGGCGCCGCCGGCGATGAGTTGGAGGATGACCTCCTGGTAGGTCCCGGTGGGGCCGTCGGGGAGGGCGGGGTGGTCGTTGATGATGGGGAAGCGGTCGTAAAGGGACTCCGTGGCGATGAGCATGTAGCCAAACATGACGGCGAGGTCGAAGGAGTGGCGGCCGAGGCGTTCGGCGACTTGGTCGTCGAAGGCGCGGCGCCAGGGGGGGAGGGGCTCGCCGGGGCGGGAACGGCGTCCGCCCTGCTCCTTGCGGAAGCGCACGGAGGAGAGCGTCTCGACCGGGACACGGTGACCTTCGAGGAGGTCGAGAAGACGGTCGGTGGCCTCGAACTCACCCCGCTCGCGGTTGACGAACGCGACGGCAAGCTTGACGGGGAGGCGGGCGTCGATGGCGTCGCAGAGCGCTTCGAGAGCGCCGTAGGAACCGGGCCCGCGCCCGGTCGTGAGCCAGGCGACGCGCAGGGGCTCAGCCGGCGTCATTGGAGGCTGCGGCCTCGTCGTAGGACTCGGGCTCCTCGCGGAAGGCGGCGCCCTCCTGGAGGTTGTCCTGGAGGCGCTGGACGCGGAGCTCAGCGTCGCCAAGGAGCTTGCGCAGTTGCTCGACGAGGGCGGCTCCCTCCTCGTAGGTGGCGATGGACTCCTCGAGGGGGATGTTGCCGGCCTCGAGCTTCCGGGCGCGCTCCTCAAGCTGGGCGACGAGCTCCTCGAAGGACTGCCGCTCGGCCATCAGTTGACCTCCGCCCAGAAGGCGCCGTCGCCGACGGAGACGGCGACGCGGTTGCCGGCCTTGACGTCGCGGACGCGGCGGACGACGCGACGCCGGCGCCCGAGGCGCTCGACGATGGCGTAGCCCCGGGCAAGGGTGGTGGCGGGGTTGAGGGCGGTGATCTGGGCGCCGACGCGGTCGAGGTCGGCGCGTTCGGCAGCGAGGCGGGTGCTGAGGATCTGGCCCATGCGGGCGCCGAGCGACTCGACCTGCTCGGCGGCGCGGGTGGGGCGGGGGGCGGCGTGGCGGAGGCCTGCGGTCAGGTTGTGGAGGCGGGCGGCGCCGGCCTCGATGCGTCCGCGGGCGGCCATGGCCATCGCGCGTTCCATCGAGGCGAGGCGGGCGGCGACCTCGGCGGCGTCGGGGGTGGCGCGCTCGGCGGCGGCGCTGGGGGTGGGGGCGCGGAGGTCGGCGGCGAGGTCGGCGAGGGAGGTATCGGTCTCGTGGCCGATGCCGGTCACGACCGGCACAGGGAATCCGAAGACGGCGCGGACGACGCCCTCGTCGTTGAAGGCGGAGAGGTCATCGGCAGCGCCACCACCGCGGACGACGAGGGCGAGGTCGAGGGCTTCGTCGGAGGCGAGGGCGCGGAGGGCGGCGCCGATGCTGGCGGGGGCCTGGTCGCCCTGCACGAGGGCGGGGGAGACGACGAGCTCGGCGAGGGGCCAGCGGCGAGCGAGGACATCGCGAACGTCCTGGATGGCGGCGCCGGAGGGGGAGGTGACGAGGCCAATGCGGCGAGGGTAGGCGGGGAGGGGACGCTTGCGGGAGGGCTCGAAGATGCCCTCCTCCTCCAGCTGCTCGCGCAGGCGCGCGAGGCGTGCGGCCTCGATGCCGACCCCCTCGGGGCGGAAGAAGTCGCAGACGAACTGGAGCTCGCCGCGCTGGGGGTAGATGGTCACGCGGCCGTGGGCGAGAACACGCTCGCCTGCGGGAACCTCGGCGCCGGGCATGTCGTCGCGGAAAAGGACGGCGCGGAGGGCGCCATCGCCGTCGCGCAGGGAGAAGTAGCGGTGGCCGAGGCGGGAGCGAGTGGCATCGGCGACTTCCCCCACGACCCAGAGATCGGAGAGCAGCTCGCTGCCCTCAAGCATGTCCTTGAGGAGGTAGACGAGCTGGGAGACGCGGATTGGGTCCACTAGTTGGCTCGCTCGATGTACTCGCCCGTCTCGGTGTTGACGCGGATGACCTCGCCCTCGCTGATGAAGAGGGGCACCTGCACGATGAGGCCGGTTTCGAGGGTGGCGGGCTTGGTGCCGCCCTGGGCCGTATCGCCGCGCACGCCCGGGTCGGTGGTGGCGACGGCGAGGGCGACGGAGCCAGGAAGCTCGACGGAGATGACCTCCTCGCCGTACATGGCCACTTCGCAGATGTCGTTCTCCTTGAGGAACTTCGTCGCATCGCCGACCTTGGCGGCATCGACGGGGATCTGGTCGTAGGTCTCGGTGTTCATGAAGTAGTAGAAGTCCTCGTCGGAGTAGAGGTACTGCATGTCGCGGCGGTCGACACGGGCGCGGTCGAAGCGGGTTCCGGCCTGGACGGTGTGCTCGATGATGGCGCCGCTGCGCACGTCGCGCAGCTTCATCCGGACCTGGGCGGAGCCGCGGGCCGTCTTGTTGTGCTCGTAGCTGAGGACGGCGTAGAGCTTGTCGTTCATCTCGATGGTGACGCCGCGGCGAAATTCGGCGGTGGAAATCTGGCTCAAGGCTGGGCTCCTGCTGGAAGTGTTGAGTCGAGGTGGCTGAGCTGGCGGGCGCGGCCGTCTTCAAGGGTCACGATATCCTCGATGCGGACACCGCCCCAGCCGGGGAGGTAGATGCCGGGTTCGATGGTGAAGACCATGCCGTCTTCGAGCACGTCTTCGGAGGTGGGGCCGAGGTAGGGCGGGTAGTCGTGCACGTCGAGGCCGACGCCGTGCCCGAGGCCGTGGGTGAAGGCATCGCCGTAGCCGTGCTCCTCGATGACCGAGGCGGCGAGGGTGTGAGCGTCGGCGCCGGTCATGCCCGCTTCGACGCGTTCGATGGCGGCCTGCTGGGCCTCGCGAACGACCTCGTAGACGCCACGGAAGCGCTCGGGTTCGGGGCCGAGGTAGAAGGTGCGGGTGAGGTCGCTGCAGTAGCCGGAAAGCTCGGCGCCCCAGTCGACGATGATGGGCTCACCGGCGCCGAAGGGGCGGTCCGAAAGGTCGGCGTGGGGCATGGCCCCGCGTTCGCCGCCGGCGACGATGGGTTCGAAGGAGAGGCCGCGGGCGCCGTGCTTCTTGACGGCAGCGTCGAGGGAGGCGGCGAAACCGCGCTCGGTGACTCCCGGCTCGAGAGTGGCGGTCACGTCGAGGAAGGCGCGCTCGGCGATGGCGATGGCCTCCTCAAGGAGGGCGAGCTCCTCGGCGTCCTTGCGGGCGCGGAGGCGTTCAACGATGGGAGGGGCGGGGACGAGGTCGGGGCGGTCGGCCTCGGGCATCCGCTCAACGGCCTCGCGCAGTGTCAGGAAATCGCCGTAGCTGAGGTCGGAGCGGGAGAGGCCGACTCGCTTGCCGGCGAGGCCGGCGGCGGCGACGAACTCGGGGAGCCAGGCAGCCTGGGGACCCTTCGTATCGAAGATGGAGAAGCCGCGGGGCTCGGCCTCGCGGCGGGCCTGGGCGCCGTAGCGCGAGTCGACGGCGAGGAACGCTTCGGTCGCTGAGATTGCGGCGTAGCCGGTCGAACCGGAGAAGCCCGTCAGGTAGCGGCGATTGGCGGAGTGGCGGTGATTGACGTCGTCGACGGGGCTGGCGACGTAGAGGCCATCGAGTCCGGCTTCGTCGAGGGCGGCGCGGACGCGATCGAGTCGCTGGGCGGGGAGGGCGGCGGTCACGGGGTCAGTGTAGCGCTCGCCGATTCTCGGGGTTAGTCGGAGGCCTCGAGGTGGTCGAGAAGGAGGTTGGCGGCGACGCCATAGCCGGCGCGCCCGAGCCCGGCGACCTGACCGATGCAGGCGGCGGCGATGACGGAGCGACGACGGAACTCCTCGCGGGCGTGGATGTTGGAGAGGTGCACCTCGACGGCGGGGAGGGCGATGGATTCGAGGGCGTCGTGGAGGGCGATGGAGGTATGCGTGTAGGCGCCGGCGTTGAGGATGACGCCACTGGCGCGACGGCGGTGCTCGTGGAGGAAGTCGATGAGGGCGCCCTCGTGGTTGCTCTGGAAGCTGAGGACGGTGGCGCCGCGGGCGTTGGCGGCGGCGGCGACATCGGCCTCGATTTCGGGGAGGGTGTCGCGGCCGTAGATCTCGGGGCGGCGCTCGCCGAGCAGGTTGAGGTTGGGACCGTTCACGAGGAGGAGCAGGGGGGCGGGCTGGTCGCTCATGAGACGTTTCGCTTCGAACGGGCGCGTTCGAGCGCCTTCACGCCGACTTCCTGCCAGGCCTTCTCGGTGACCTCGGCCTGACGGGCGCGGCTGACGTGGGTGTAGATCTGAGTGGTGTTGGCGGAGGTGTGGCCGAGCAGGTCCTGGACGATGCGGATGTCGGCGCCGCCGTCGAGGAGGTGGGTGGCGAAGGAGTGGCGGAGGAGGGGGGGGTGGACATCCTCGGGGATGCCGGCGGCGAGGGCGTAGCGGCGCACGGCGTACTGGACGGAGCGGGCGCTGAGTCGCTTGCCGTTGCGGTTCAGGAAGAGGGCCTCTTCCGGGCCAGCGGCCAGTTCGGGACGGCCGACGGTGAGGTAGGCCTGGAGGGCGCGGACGGCGGGTTCCCCGAAGAGGACGGCGCGCTCCTTATCGCCCTTGCCGCGGACGATGGCCTGGCCGCCGACGAGGTCGAGGCTGGCGACATCGAGGCCGACGAGCTCGGAGATGCGCAGGCCACCACCGTAGAGCAGCTCGAGGATGGCGCGGTCGCGCAGGCCGCCGGGAGTGTCCGTGTCGGGCGCCTCGATGAGGGCCTGGAGGTGGGGCGGCTCGATCACCTTCGGTAGACGCTTGGGCTTCTTGGGGAGGGCAACGCCGTAGAGGAGGTCGCGGTCGGTGGCGCCTTCGCGCTGGAGGTAGCGGTAGAAGCCATGGACGGTGGTCGTGCGGCGGGTGACGGAGGCGGCGGCGATTCCCGCCTCGCGCAACATGCCGAGGTAGGTGCGGAAGGTCGCGCGAGTGATGGCGAGGGGCTCGATAGCGGCCTCGTCGCAGAAGCGGAGGAAGTGGCCGATATCGCTGCGGTAGTTGCGGATGGTGTAGGGCGAGCGGCCCCCGAGGCTCTGCAGTTCGCGCAGGTAGGCGTCGAGGAAGGCCTCGGCTGTTTTGTGGGCGGGCGGGGAGGCCATATCGACAGAATACGACAGGAGACGTAAAGGGCGATGCCGCCCAGAAGGGGCTAGCTGGCGCGGCGGCGGCGGGTCGTGGAGCCGCGGCGGGGCGTGCGCTTTCCCTTGCTCGCCCGGGCCTTCGCCTTCTCGGCGGCGGCCTCGCGCTCCTCGGCGGTACGCACGGGGGAAAGCTTGCCGGGCTCGATGCTGCCGGTGGTGTAGGTGCAGTCAGGGTAGTTCCAGCAGCCGTAGAAGGTGCGGCGGCGGGCGCGCTTGGCGACGAGCTGGCCGGTCTCGGGCTCCTCGGGGCAGGGGATGTCGACGGGCTTGCTGGAGCGGAAGTCGCAGTCCTTGGACTCGCGGCGGACGCAGTCGATGTACTCGCCGTAGGGGCCGTGCTTCAGCTCGGTGCCAGCGCCGCAGCGGGGGCACTTCCAATCGGTTGGCTGGGGCTCCGGCAGCGGCTGGGGCTCGCCTTCCTCGGTGAGGGGCATGGCGTTCTTGCACTCGGGGAAGCCGGAGCAGCCGAGGAACTTCCCGTTGCGGCTCCAGCGAACGACCATCTTCCGCTCGTTGCACTTGGAGCAGACGATGTCGGTCTCCTCGACCTGCTTGCGGGCGTCCTTCTTGGCGGTTTCGAGGGCAGTGTTGAAGGGCTCCCAGAAGCCGCGGACGACATCGGCGTAGTCGCGTTCGCCGGAGGCGATCTCGTCCAGCTCGCCCTCAAGCTCGCTGGTGAAGGGCACGGCGACATAGCGGTCCATGTGCTGGACGAGGAGGTCGTTGACGGCGAAGCCGAGCTCCTGGGGAACGAGCGCGCGTCCTTCGCGAACGACGTAGGCGCGGTTGAGCACGGTCTGGACGATGGAGGCGTAGGTGCTGGGGCGGCCGATGCCCTCCTCCTCGAGGGCCTTCACGAGGGAGGCCTCGGTGAAGCGGGGCGGGGGCTCGGTGAAGTGCTGCTCGCCATCGACGGAGCGGCGGTCGAGAGCGTCGCCCTCGGCCAACTCGGGGAGGGCGTCGACAGTTTCGGGCCCGTCGCGGTCAGCGTTGGAGGTGGCGGCTTGCTCCTCGGTGGCGTCGATGCCGAGGGCGGCGAGGTGGCCGGCGAAGATGAGTCGCTGGGCGTTGGAGCGGAAGGAGCCGCGCAACTCGCCGGCCTCGCGGGCGTCGATATCGACGGCGACGGTGGCATAGCGGGCGTCGGCGAGCTGGCTGGCCATGAAGCGCTGCCAGATGAGGGTATAGGCGCGGAGCTGATCGCGGTTAAGCACGTCGCGGAGGGAATCGGGGGTGCGGAAGGCGGAGGTGGGGCGGATGGCCTCGTGGGCCTCCTGGGCGCCGCGTGCGCGGGAGCGGTAGACGCGCTCCTTTTCGGGAACGTGGTCCTCGCCCCAGCGGCCGGTGGCGAAGCGGCGGGCCTCGCGGCGAGCGACGGGGGAGATGCTGAGGGAGTCGGTGCGCATGTAGGTGATGAGGCCGACGGCGCCCTCGCCGGGGATGGTGACGCCTTCGTAGAGCTGCTGGGCAAGGGCCATGGAGCGCTGGGCGCCGAGGCCGAGGCGGTTGTTCGCGGCCTGCTGGTAGCTGCTGGTGGTGAATGGCGGAGCAGGACGGCGCTTGCGCTCGCCCTTCTTGACCGACTTCACGGAGAAGTCAGAGCGGCGGAGGGAGTCGAGGAGAGCGTTTGCGGTCGCTTCGTCCGGGAGGTCGCGCTTCTCATCGAGCTTGCGCACGCCGGGGAGGCCGGTGAGCTTCGCGCCGAACTCCTCGCCGTCCTTCGCGACCCGCGCATGGACGGTCCAGTACTCCTGTGGGGTGAAGGCCTCGATCGCGCGCTCGCGCTCGACGATGACACGAAGGGCGACGCTCTGGACGCGGCCGGCGCTGGCGCTGCGGGCGACCTTGCCCTGTACGAACCAGCTGAGGGGGTACCCGATGAGTCGGTCGAGGACGCGGCGGGTCTCCTGGGCCTCGATCAGCTCGCGATTGAGCTCGCCGGGGTGCTGGAAGGCGGCCTCGATGGCCGGCTTCGTGATCTCGTGAAAGACAACGCGCTGGGTCTTGTCGGCGGGGATGCCCGCGGCCTCGAGGATGTGCCAGGAGATGGCCTCGCCCTCACGGTCGGGGTCGGTGGAGAGGAAGACACGCTCGGCCTTGCCGGCGGCCGACTTGATCTCCTTGACGACGTCCCTCTTGTCCTTGAGGACCTCGTAGGTGGGCTGGAAGGAGCCGCCCTTCACGTCCACGCCATAGCCGTAGTTGGGCAGGTCGCGGACGTGGCCGACGGAGGCAATGACGCGGTACTCGTCGCCGAGGATGCCCTCGATGGTGCGGGCCTTGGCGGGGGACTCGACGATGACGAGGTCCTTGCCGCCACCGGCGCGCGAGGTCCTGGCGCCGCCTTTTGTGGTGGCGCGTTTCGCGGCCTTCTTGCGACCAGTACCGGTGGCGGTGGCGGTTCTTTTCGGCATCGTTCCAGGTTCACCCTCGGCGCGGGAATGGCGCCGTCGGTTTCCGAGCGTAGAAGGGAGGACGCGAGTTTGTCGAGCCGGGGTCAGGTGCGGGAGCGCGATCGCCAGCGCGTGCGCTGCTCCGTACGGACCGTTTCATCGGCGGGCTGGTAGCGGTCGAGGAACTCCCCGGCGAAGGCGTCGAAGGCGCCTGCGAGCACTGCCTCGCGGAGGCGCTCGCAGAGGCGCTGGAGGTAGCGGAGGTTGTGGATGCTGGCGAGGCGATAGGCGAGCAATTCCTCGTTGCGGAAGAGGTGGTGGAGGTAGGCGGGAGAGTAGCTGGCACAGAGGGCGCAGTCGCAGTCCGGGTCGAGGGGGGCGGTGCGCTCGCGGTAGCGGGCGCCCTTGATGTGGACGCGGCCATCGTCCGTGAAGAGCGAGCCGGTGCGCCCGAGGCGGGTGGGGAGGACGCAGTCGAACATGTCGACGCCCCGGGCGACAGCGTGGACGAGGTCCTCGGGACTGCCGACGCCCATGAGGTAGCGGGGACGGTCGGCGGGCAACTCTGCGCAGGCGACCTCGGTGTTGGCGTGCATCTCGGCCTTCGATTCGCCCACGGAGAGGCCGCCGATGGCGTAGCCGGGGGCCTCGCGGGCGCCAAGCTCGCGGGCGTGCCAGCGGCGCAACTCCTCATCGACGCCGCCCTGGACGATAGCGAAGAGGGCGGGGGACGGGTCGAGGGCCTGGGAGCGGTCGAACCAGCGGAGGGTGCGCTCGGCGGCCTCGCGCTGGTCGGGGGCGGGGGCGTCGCCGGGGAGGACGTGGTCGAGGGGCATGGCGATGTCGACGCCGAGGGCGCTCTGGACCTCGATCGCGAGCTCGGGGGTGTAGTGGTGCTCGGATCCGTCGAGGTGCGAGCGGAAGCGCACGCCTTCGTCGTCGACGCGCATCAGCTTCGCTAGGCTGAAGACCTGGTAACCGCCGCTGTCGGAGAGGATGGGTCCGTTCCAGCCCATGAACCGGTGGACGCCGCCGAGAGACTCGATGAGGCGGTGTCCGGGACGCAGGTAGAGGTGGTAGGCGTTGACGAGGGTGATACCGGCGCCGGTGGCGGCGACCTCGTCGGGGGTGAGTGCCTTGACGCTGGCGAGGGTGCCAACGGGCATGAAGGTGGGGGTGGGGACAGCGCCCCGATCGGTGGTGAGGGTGCCCGCGCGGGGGGCGGCAGGGCCGTGGCCGCCGCCATCGAGCCGGAAAGAGAGCACCATGCTCAGGCGAGGACGGCGTCGAGGGCGGCCTCGACGGCCTGGTCGGGTACGTCGCGGTGGACGGCGGCGTGGCCGATGGACTCAAGGAGCACCCAGGAGATGGCGCCCGCACGGACCTTCTTGTCGCTGCGCATGGCGCTGACGACGGCACCGCGGTCGACGCCCTGGGCCTGCTCCGGGAGGCCGCAGGCGCGCAGGAGGGCCTGCTGGCGCTCGAGGGCGGCGGCGGGGAGGAGGCCGATCTCGCAGGCAATGCGTCCGGCGGCGTGCATGCCGATGGCGACGGCCTCGCCGTGGAGGTAGCCGCTGTAGGCGGCGGCCGCCTCGATACCGTGGCCGATGGTGTGACCGTAGTTGAGCAGGGTGCGCGCGCCCGCCTCGCGCTCGTCCTCGGAGACAACGCGAGCCTTGATGGCCGTGCTGCGGGCGATCAGCTCCTCGGTTGCGAGGGCGGCGGGGTCGCCCGCGCGGGCTTCGAGGAGCCGGACGAGCTCCTCGTCGAGGATGAAGCCGTGCTTGACGAGTTCGGCGAGGCCATTCCGGAGGTGGCGGGGAGGGAGGGTGGCGAGGAGGGCGGGGTCGCTGAGGACGAGGCGGGGCTGGGCGAAGGCGCCGACGAGGTTCTTGCCAATGGCGTGGTCGACGCCGGTCTTCCCGCCGATGGCGGCATCGACCATGCCGAGGAGGCTGGTGGGGACGTGGACGAAGGGGATCCCGCGCAGGACGGTGGCGGCGGCATACCCGCCGAGGTCGGTGACGACGCCGCCGCCGAGGCAGACGACGAAGTCGCTGCGTTCGACGCGCTCGCCGAGGAGCCAGTCGTAGACGGTGGCGACGGTGGCGAGGGTTTTCTGCTCCTCGCCGCCAGGGATGGTCATGGTGGCAGCCTGGAAGCCAGCCGCGCGGAGCGAATCGAGCGCGGCGGTCGCGTACAGCGGGCCTGCGCCGTCGTCGGTAAGGACGAAGGCACGACCGGAGAGCTCCACGGAGACGCAGAGTTCGCCGAGGTCGGCAAGGGCGCCCTCGCGCACGACGATGGGGTAGCTGCCGCCGGGAGTGCTGACGGTAGCGGCGACGCCGGGAATCGCGTCGCCAGGGCCGGGGCTGTCGCCATCCCAGAGCCGCAGCACGGCGTCGCAGGCCTGCTCGGGGGTGAGGCCATCGACATCGACGGAGGCGTCGGCGCGGGCGTAGTCGTCACGGCGGGAGTCGAGGAGGGCTTCGAGGCGGGCGGGCGGGTCGCCGGCGAGGAGTGGGCGGGGTTCGTCATCGGGCTGCTGGGCGAGGCGTTCGGCGGCGACGGCGGGGTCGACGGCGAGCCAGACGGTGAAGCCGTCGGCGAGGATCTGGCGGCCGGCGTCGTGGGTGGGGACGCCACCGCCAGTAGCGATGACCACGCGGGTCGAGCGCGCCGCGCGAGCGAGGGCGCGGGCTTCCAGCTCGCGGAAGGCGGCTTCACCCTGCTCGCTGAAGATTGTGGGGATGGACTGGCCCGCGGCCTGCTCGATCAAGGTGTCGGTATCGGCGAACGACCAGCCGAGGCGATCGGCGAGAAGGCGTCCGACGGTTGACTTGCCGCTCCCGGAGAGGCCGACGAGGAAGATATGGTCAGGCATGGCCGTCAGCCTGAACTGGCGCGGGGGCCGAGGGTCTTGAGGTGGGTTTCGACGCTGGCGCGAATCTCGGCGAGGCTGTCGCCGCCGAACTTCTCGAGCCAGGCATCGGCGAGGACGATAGCGACCATCGCCTCCGCAACGACGCCGGCGGCGGGTACCACGCAGACATCGCTGCGCTCGTAGTGGGCGAGCACCTCCTCGCCGGTCTCGAGGTCCACAGAGGGGAGTGGGTGGGCGAGCGTGGGGATGGGCTTGACGGCGGCGCGCACGACGATGTCCTCGCCCGTGCTGATGCCTCCCTCGATGCCGCCGTGGCGGTTGGTGCCGTGGCGCCAGGGGCGCTCGCCCCACTGGTCGGCGGGGAGGATGACGTCGTGGGTCTGGGAACCACGCTGTTCGGTGGAGTCGAACCCGAGCCCGATGCCGACGCCCTTGAAGGCGTTGATGCTGGCGATGGCCTGGGCGATGCGGCCATCGAGCTTGCGATCCCACTGGACGTAGGAACCGAGCCCGAGGGGCACGCCGGAGACGCGCACCTCGACCTGGCCGCCAAGGGTATCGCCGTCGGACTTGGCGGCGTCGATGGCGGCGACCATGGCCTCGCTCGCGGCGGGGTCGCCGCAGCGCACCGGGTCGGCCTCGACGGCCTCCCAATCCACGGACTCCCCGACCTCGGAGCGGACACCACCGATGGCGAGGGTGTGGCTGTGGAAGGAGACGCCGAATTCGTCGAGGAGGCGTTTGGCGACGCCGGCGACGGCGACGCGGGCGGCGGTCTCACGGGCGCTGGCGCGCTCGAGGACGTTGCGAACGTCGTCGAAGCCGTACTTGATTGCGCCGGGGAGGTCGGCATGGCCGGGGCGGAGGCGGGTGACGCGCTCGATCTCGGCTTCGACGGGCTCGACGGCCATCCTCTCGGTCCAGTTCACCCAGTCGCGGTTCGTGATCCAGAGGGCGATGGGGGAGCCGAGGGTTAGGCCGTGGCGAACGCCGGCGGTGATCTCGGCGCGGTCCTTCTCGATCTTCATGCGGCCGCCGCGGCCGTAGCCACCCTGGCGACGAGTCATATCGCGGGCGATGTCGTCCTCGGTGATGGGGAGGCCGGCGGGCAGGCCTTCGATGAGCGCAGTCAGGCCCTTGCCGTGGCTCTCTCCGGAGGTGAGGAAACGGAAGGCGCCCATCAGGAAGCCTCCCGATCCCGGCCCGGAGGGGAACCGGGGATGGGGGAAAGGGCAATGGGGGCGGCGAGGCCGCTCCCGGTGGCCTCCCAGGCGGTCTCGAAGCGTGCGAGCACCTCGGCTGGGGCGAGTTCGTCCCAGTCGATGCCGTCGGCGCCGGCGCGGTGGGCGGTGGTGGTGAGGATGGGTCTCTGCAAGGCCGCCCCGCCGTCCGCGGTGAAGGTGGAGTACACGTCCACGCGAACGCTCCCGAGGCTGAGATTGGGAACATCGTACAACATCATCTCCACGAGCCTTGCGGCGAGGGCGAGGGCTTCGTCGAGGGCGGAGGAGACCTGCTCGCGCCTTCCCTCGACGGTACGGAACTCGCCCTCGGCGGAGGACTGGACGACGGCCAGATCGGCGGTGGCGGCGGCGAGCTCGGCGCGCTGGACGCCGGCCCAGAGGTTGGCGGGGACGTCGCGGGGCGGGCGCGCCGAGCGCCACGCCGCCATCGCCTCGAGGATGAGCGCCTCGACGATCTCGTGGTCACCGGAGGCGACGCGCCTGCGCCACGCACGCTGCTGAAACATCTCGGTCGAGATGATCCAGCCGACGAACAGGAAGAAGGCGAGCCCGAGGACCGTGCCGAGGATGATCATGGTTCATTCCGGGAAAGGGCGGCACGGGCGGCCTCGCGCATAGCGTCGAGGGGGGCGGGGCGGCCCGTCCACAGTTCGAAGGCGAGGGCGCCCTGGTGGATGAGCATGGGCAAGCCGCGGAGGACGGGGCGGCCTGCCGCGCGGGCGGCGCGGAGGAGGGGGGTCTCCTCGGGAGCGTAGACGATGTCGACGATGAGGGCGCCGGGGTCGGAGGCGGCGGGGTCGACGGGGAGGACGGTCTCGGCACCGGAGCCGTGCATCCCGGCGGAGGTGCAGTTCACGACGCAGTCGTAGGGAGCGGGGGACGCGGCGAATGGGACGGCGCGAGCGCGGACGGCGCCGGCAAGGGCCTGCGCGCGCTCCGGCGTGCGGTTGGATATGGCGATGTCCGCGCCGGCGTGGCGGAGGGCGAAGGCGATGCCGCGGGCGGCTCCGCCCGCGCCCACGAGGAGGAAGCGCTTGCCGGAGGGGGTGAATCCCGCCTCTTCCAGGGCCGCGACGAAGCCGCCGCCGTCGGTGTTGTGACCGGCGAGGCGGCCGCCGTCGTTGACGATCGTGTTGACGGCGCCGATCCCGGCGGCAAGGGGGGCGACATCGTCGAGGAGGGAGAGGACGGCCTGCTTGTGGGGGATGGTGACGTTCGCGCCGAGGCAGTCGCGTTCGCGCAGGGAGGCGACGCGGGCGGGCAGGTCGTCGAGGGGGGTTTCCCAGCGCTCGTAAGTCGCATCGACGCCGGCGGCGCGGAGGGCTGCGCCCTGGATGGCAGGCGAGAGGGAGTGGGCGACCGGCGAGCCGACAATGCCGAGACGGGCAGTCACCGGTCGATCCTCTGGCAGCGGTTGGGGTTGTCGTGCTCCTCGAAGGAGATGGCGAAGCAGTGCGAACCGTCGTCGCTGAAGATGTCGACGGCGTAGTAGTAGTAGTCCGTGTCCTCGGCGTAGACGACGGCCTCGATCGAGGCGAGTCCGGGGCTGGCGATGGGGCCGGGGGGCAGGCCGGCGTAGCGGCGGGTGTTGTAGGGCGAATCGCAGTCGAGATCGGCGAACGTGAGCTCGTCGCCAGGCTTCCACCAGCCGTAGGCCTCGACGCTGGCAGGGTCGCTGGCGATGCAGTACTGGGTGGTGGCATCGGCGCCGAGGCGGTCGAAGGCTTCGATGCGATTAAAGAAGACCCCCGCGACGACGGCGCGCTCCTCGGGGACGAGGACCTCGCGTTCGACGATGGAAGCGAGCGTGAGCACCTCGTGCGGGGTGAGCCCGCGCCTGGCCGCAGCCTCCCGCAGGTCGGCGGAGAAGCGCAGATGGAGCGTCTCTGCCATGAGGGCGACAAGCTCGGCGGCGGTGGAGCCGAGGGGGACGATGTAGGTGTCGGGGAAGAGGTAACCCTCGTGGCCCACGCCCTCGGGGAGCTCGACGGCGAGGGTGAGGGGCAGCTCGACATCGCGGGCGGCGGCGATGAACTCCTCGGCGGGGCCGAATCCGGCCTGCTGGGCGATCTCGGCCATCTCCTCGATACGCAGGCCCTCGGGGAAGGTGACGCGGATGGTGGGGACGTCCTCGCCGACGACGGTGATGCGGCGAAGGATGGCGATCGTGGATTCGCAGGGATGGAGCGTGTAGACGCCGGAGACAAGGCGGTTCTGCAGGCCCAGGAAGGAGGCGAGGACGTTGAACTGGACGGAGGAGCGGATGACGCCCAGCTCCTCGAGCTGGTCGGCGACGTCTTCGGCGGCGATGCCTTCGGAGAGGATGTAGCGCTGGGGGGAGCCGGTGCAGGTGGGCTCGGGCTCGAGGATGTCACCTTCGAGGGTGGCGCGGGGCGTGCCGGCGAGCAGGGCGGCTCCGACGATGACGCCGGCGATGACCAACCCGAAACCGAGTGCCATGAGCAGGGAGCGCCCGCTGAACAGCCAGCGGAGGAGCGGCATCATTCGCCGGCACCGGCGCGGTGATCGAGGACTGCCTGGAGGAGGAGGGCGGCGGCGGCGGAATCGAGGGCGCCGTCGCGGTGCCGGTCGGAGGGCACGTAGCGGGCCGCCTCGACGGTGGTGAGGCGTTCGTCCCAGGTGGTCACGGGCACATCGAGGCGTTCCCGGAGGCGCTCGACGAAGGCGCGCGTGGCGGCGGTCTGGGCGGAGTCCTCGCCGGCCAGGGTGAGGGGCAGGCCGACGATGACCTCATCGATGCCATCAGCCTCGACGAGCGGGGGGAGGGCGTGGAGGAGGGCGCGCGTGCCGCCCTTGAGGGCGGGGCGCGCATGGGCGTAGAGGCCGAGCTCGTCGCTTACGGCAACGCCCGTGCGGCGGGAGCCCACGTCAAGGGCCATCAGACGGACTGGCATCGGCATCTGGCTCGGGTTCTGGGGGCTCGAAGGCGCGGCTTCCGAACTGGACATCGAGGCGGAACCCGAAGCGGGGGAGCCGCGGCGCCCAGCCCGGGGTGAGGTCGATCTCGACATCGTCAATACCATAGCGCGTTCCCAACTCAGCTACCGCCGCGTCGGCGCCGCGGCCACCGACGGCGTCCTCGATCTCGGCGGGGGAGGGGCCTTCGGGGAATTCGCCGGTGAGCCTGAGCTCGGACGTGAAAGAGCCGTCGGGATGGTCGATCTGACGACTGCCGGTCTCGACGCCGAGGACGGTTCCGGTGATGAGCTCGCCCATGCCTTCGGGGACGGTGAGGAGGGAGCGGCCAAGGGCTTCGAGCACGTCAGGGGCGATAGCCAGCGCTTCGATCGTGGTCTGAACCTGCATGAAGACCACGTCGGCGGCCGTGCCGGAGCGGGCGCTTGGTTCACCCAGCGTGACCTTGACCGTGGCGCTGCGGGCGATGATCCCGTAGCCCGGACGCGCGCTCGTAAGGAGGGAAGCGGGAGGAGGTCCGGCGCCGATGTCATTGGCGAGTGACTCCAGGGCGCGGAGGTCGGCGGGGGCGACGGCGCGGCGGGGTTCGTCGGCGCCGCCGGTGGCGGGGTCCTGGTTGGTGGCGGTGAGGACGGCGAGCTCGGTGCTGCGCCACTGGCTTATCGCGTCAGCGGGAACGTTGCCCTCGGAGCCGGGGGAGCGGGCGGTGACGGGGGCGAAGGCGTTACCGCCCGCAGGGACGATGACGGGAATGTCGACTTCGAAGGCGATGAAGTCGGGCACGGCGAAGATGACGGCGCCGGCAGGCACGGTAATGGCGCTCGCGGTGGAGTTTCCGAGCCGGAGGGTGGCGGTGGCGGGGGTGACGCCCTGAATGACCTCGCCGGTTGTGGGGACGGCGAGCAGCACCTCCCGTTCAACGGTGATGACGGTGGCGGGGATGGTGCGCCGTTCGAGGTCCAGCTCCTCGACGCGGACGGAGGCGCGCACGACGGTGAGTCCCTCGACGGTCGTTGTGGGGGGATACACCCTGACGGTGGCGGACGGCCCCGCCGTGTAGAGGAGAGCGGCGACGGCGAGGATGAAGACGGTAAGCGCGATGTACTGGGAGTAGCGCCCGAGGGGTGGCACGAGCAGGGTGGTGAAGCCGAGGCGGACGACCACCCTGCCGCCGGAGCCCCAGTGCACGTTGCGCGGGTTGGAGGAGACGGGGACGCCCTGGGCGCGAGCGCGGCGGGCGAGCACGCCGGAGCGCGTGGCGACGGCGAAGAGGCGCCCCGAGGCCTCGACGTGGCGGGCGACGCGGCGCATGCCGAGCTCTTGCGACATGGCGCGGTTGCCGCTGGGGGCGTGGAGCACGACGGCAAGCGAAGGGGCGGCGTCGATGCGGCCGCAGATGCCATCGATAGGCTCGTGGCGACCGATGGGGACGACGGACGCGAGGGCGCGCTCGGAAGGGGGGCCGCCGATCTCGGCAGCGGGCGGGGATTCGGGGGCCGGGGGCGGGGGCGGCTGCGGGGTCGCCGGTCCGGGGGTTTCGGACTCGGGGGAGCCCTCCATGTCGCTCACCGGTCCGCGAGGGCGGCGCTGGCGCGGCTGTGGCCCTCGGCAAGGGCGGCGTCGATGCCACCAGGGTCGCGGGCGCCCGCCTCGGCGAGGTCGGGGCGGCCACCGCCGCCACCGCCGGCGGCCTTCGCGACCTCACGCACGATGTTGCCGGCGTGAACGCCCGCATCGACGAGGTCGGGGGTGGCGGCGACAACGAAGGCGGGACGGTCGTCGATAACGGCGGCGAGGACGAGGAGAGAGGGGGAGAGCCGGCGGCGGAGGTCGTCGGCGAGCTCCTTGAGGGCCTCGCGGGAGGCGGCCTGGACGCGGGCCACGACGAGGTGGGCATCGCCGATGCGCTCGGCGGCATCGGCCAGCTCGACGCTCTGCTCGGCGGCCTGGGCGCGCTGCAGGTTGGCGACCTGGGAACGGAGCCCTGCAAGCTCCTCCTGGATGCTCTCGATGCGGGCCTCAAGGTCGGCGGGCGGGGTGGAGAGGCGCTCGGCGAGGCGCTGGAGGCGGGCGTGCTGGTCAAGGAGGAAGCGCTCGGCGGAGGCGCCGGAGAGCGCCTCGATGCGGCGGGTTCCGGCCGCGACGGCCGACTCGCGGAGGATATGGACGAGGCCCAGCTCGCCCGTGCTTTGCACGTGCGTGCCGCCGCAGAGTTCGGCGCTGAAGGGGGAGCCGTCGCCGCCGATCTCGACGACGCGCACCTCGGCGCCGTACTTGTCGCCGAAGAAGGCGAGAGCGCCATCGTCGATGGCCTGCTGGTAGGTGGTCATGCGCCACTCGACAGGCAGGTTGCGGCGGATGACGCCGTTCACAAGGGCTTCGACCTCGTCGAGGGTCTCGCGGGGGGCGCTCTCGAGGTGGGTGAAGTCGAAGCGCAGGCGTTCGTCGGCGACGAGGGAGCCCTGCTGGCGCACGTGCTGGCCGAGCGTGCCGCGGAGGCCGGCGTGGAGGAGGTGGGTGGCGGTGTGGTTGCGCGTGACGCCGCCACGCCAGGGGAGATCGACCTCGGCGCGGAGGGGGTCGTCGACGCGAAGCTCGCCCTCGGTGACCTTGCCGGAATGGACGATGGCGCCGCTGGCGGCCTGCGTGTCCTCGACGGCGAAGAGGCCGCTGGGCGCGCGCAGGAGGCCGCGATCGCCGAGCTGGCCGCCGCCCTCGGGGTAGAAGGGGGTCGAGTCGAGGATGACCTCAGCTTCGCTGCCGGCGGGGACGATGTCGGCGGGGCGGCCATCGTGGAGGAGGGCGACGACACGGGCGTCGGCATCGACGTGGCGCCAGCCGACGAAGGCGCTGTGATCACCGCCGATCGCGGCGAGGGCGGGGCGGTCCTCGCCACCGAGGAGGGCAGCCGCCTCGCGCGCGCTGCGGCGCTGCGCTTCGAGGGCTGTCTCGAAGCCTTCGGTATCGACAGTGAAGCCGCGCGCGCCGGCGATCTCGTGCGTGAGCTCGATGGGGAGCCCGAAGGTGTCGTACAGGGAGAAAGCCTCCTCGCCGGGGAGGATGCTTTGGCCGGCTTTCTCAAGACGGTCGAGGACGAGGTCGAGGCGCTGGGAGGCGGCGGTGAGGGTGCGGAGGAAGCGGTCTTCTTCGCCGCCGATGGCGCGCAGGATGAAGTCGCGCTCCTGTTCGAGGTGGGGGTAGGCGGGGCCGAGCTTGCGAATGGAGGCCTCGACGAGGCGGTGGAGGAAGGGTTCGCCAACGCCCTCACGGCGGGCCAGGTAGACGGCGCGGCGGAGGATGCGGCGGAGGACGTAGCCGCGGCCCTCGTTGCTGGGCACGACGCCGTCGCCCACGAGGAGTGTGGCGGCGCGGGCGTGGTCGGACATGGCGCGGATGGCGCGACCCTCGGAGGCGCTGGCGCGCCCGCCCAGGTAGTCGACGCCGACGACGCCGGCGGCCTCTTCGAGGATGGAGAGAAAGATGTCGGTCTCGAAGATGGAGCTCTTGCCCTGCTGGATGGCGGCGACGCGCTCGAGGCCGCTGCCCGTGTCGATGTTCTTCCGGGGGAGATCGGTGAGGGATCCGTCCTCGTGGCGGAAGTTCTGCATGAGGACGAGGTTCCAGTACTCGAGGAAGCGCTCACCGTCGGCGGCCGGGTCGGCGCCCTCGAGGCCACGCTCGGGGAAGTAGTCGTAGAAGATCTCGGTGTCGGGGCCGCAGGGACCGACGGGGCCGCTGTACCAGTAGTTCTCGGATTCGTCGTAACGGTGGATGCGCTCGTGGGGGAGGCCGGTATCGCGCCAGGCCTGGTAGGCCTCGTCGTCGTCGTCGTAGATGCTGACGTGGATGCGCTCGGGCGGGAGCTGGTAGACGCGGGTGCTGAGATCCCAGGCCCAGGCGATGGCCTCGGCCTTGAAGTAGTCGCCAAAGCTGAAGTTGCCGAGCATCTCGAAGGCGGTGCAGTGGCTGAAGTCGCCGACCTCCTCGATGTCGGTCACACGGAAGGCGCGTTGCACGGTGGTGGCGCGGGGGACGGGGGGCTCGGCCTGTCCGGTGAAGTAGGGCTTGAACTGCTGCATGCCGGCGGTGGTGAAGAGGGTGGTGGGGTCGCCCACGGGGACGAGCGGCCAGGGGGGAAGCTGGCGGTGATCGCGTTCCGCGAAGAAGTCCACGAACGCAGCGCGAATCTCGTCGGAACTTCGTGGGGGGGAAGGCATGGCGCCTTCGGATGCTACGAGCGCAACCCGCCGGGTGTCGAGCGGGAGCGGGTGCGGGCAGCTTGACATCGCCTTATGGCGCTCTAGCATGGGCCGCGCACACCGCCAAAGACGCCTATGAGCGACGATTCCGATCCCCACGAACGCAAGCCCATTCCACTAGCCGGCCTGACCGCGCGCGCCCGACGCCGGGCAGCGCCTTGCGCGCGATGAGCGACAGGCTGGGCGTGGTCGTGCTCGCCGGGGAGCACAGCGAGGCCATGGTGTCGGACGTCGCGCCGGCGTTGCACCGCGTGGCGGGAACGCCTGCTGCGCAGTACGTGATCGACGCCGCGCGGAGGCTCGACCCGGCGACCGTGGTGGTCGTGGGAGACGAGCGGGGACAGGGGCAGGAAGCCCTTGCCGGCGCGGACACGTTTCTAGCCGGACCGCGCGAACTGTTTCACTCCCTGGGGGGATGCGAGGTGACCCTGTTCGTCTGGGGCGACACGCCCCTGCTGGATCCTTCCGCCATGCTGGCCGTGGTGAAACGGCGCGAGGAGACACGGGCGCGGCGGGCCTACCTCACCAGCGAGGATGGGGACGATGTGGGGGTGTGCGTAGAGACCGCCTGGCTCGTGGAGCAGGACCCGCGGGGCCAGAGCTTCGCGGCATGGCTGGTTGAGCGGGCCCAGTCGGACAGGAGCCCCGCGGCGACGGTGAAGGCGGGAGACCAGGCGAGCCTGCGGCTCGTGAACCGCCAGGCGCTGGCGCTGGCGGAGGGGCTCGTGCGGGAACAGCTCGTTGCCCGCCTCCAGGCGGCGGGCGTGAGCTTCCGCGACCCGTGGTCGGTCTACGTGGACCGCGACGTGCGGCTGGAGGCGGACGTCGTGGTCGAGCCGAACTGCTACCTGTACGGCGAGACATCGGTGGCGACGGGCGCGGTGATCGGGCCGGGCGCGACCCTGCGGAATGCGAGCATCGGGGCGAACAGCCGCGTTGAGCATTCGGTGGTCGAGGACTCTTCGGTGGGGACGGGGACAACGGTGGGGCCATACGCACACGTACGGGGGGGCGCGGCCATCGGCGACGGCTGCGAGATTCACAACTACGCGGAGGTCAAGAACTCGGTGGTTGGGGATGGGGTGAAGATGCATCACTTCAGCTACCTCGGGGACGCGGACGTGGGCGAGGGGGCGAACATCGGGGCGGGTGCGGTGACGGTGAACTTCGACGGGAAGGACAAGCACCGGACGCACATCGGGGAAAGAGCGTTCGTGGGGTGCGACACGATGCTGATCGCGCCGGTCTCGGTGGGGGACGGCGCCTTCACAGCAGCGGGGGCGGTGGTGACGCGCGATGTGGGAGCGGGCATACGGGTGGCCGGGGTTCCCGCCCGTGAGCTTCCTGAAAAAGAGGAGGGGGAGGCGTAGCGATGGAGCTCGGGGAGATTATCGCGATCGTGGTGATCGTCGCAGCGACGGTGGTGCTGGCATTGGTGGCAGGGGCGGAGACGGCGCTGGAACGCACCAACGTGGCGCGCATCCAGGCGCTGGCGCGCCAGGGGAACGAGGCGGCACTGCGCATCGTGGGGACGGTGGAGCGTCCGCTGGAACCGCTGGGGCCGCTGACGACGGCGCGGATACTGGCGGCAGCCGCGGTCGTTTCGGCCTTCGCCTACATCGGGGCGGTGGAGCTGGGGACGGGCGGGGCCGCGTGGATCGGCATCGGAGGGGGCGCCTACGCGGCGCTCGTGCAGATGACCGTGGGCACGCTGGCGGCGCGTCGGCCGGAGTACTCGGTGCTGCAGTTGCACCGCGTGATCGTGGCGGCCCGGCGCGTGTTCGCCGCGCCGGCGTGGGCGCTGAGCGTGCCAGCGCGGCTGATCGCGGCGCCGCTGCAAGGAGTCGGGCCGGGGTCGCAGAACGAGGACATCCTGGCGCTGCTCGAACGGGAGGAGGCGACCGGGGGCGTGGAGGAGGAGGAGGAGCGGATGATTCGCGGGATCATCGGGCTGGAAGACAAGACGGCGCGCGAGGTGATGGTGCCGCGCATCGACATCGTGGCGACGGAGGTGGAGGCGAGCATCACGGAGGCGGCGCAACTGGCGACCGAGCGCGGCTTCAGCCGTATCCCCGCCTACGGCGAGAGCATCGATGACATTGCGGGGCTGGCCTACGCGAAGGACCTGCTCGATGCGCTGCTCTCGGGTGGGGACGGCTCGCTGCGGTCGCTGCTGCGGGAGGCGGTGTTCATCCCGGAGACGAAGCGGGCGGACCAGCTGCTGACAGAGATGCGGGCGAACCGCACGCACCTGGCAATCGTGGTGGACGAGTACGGGGGGACGGCGGGGCTGGTCACGATCGAGGATCTGATCGAGGAGATCGTGGGGGAGATCGAGGACGAGTACGACGTGGCGGGCCCGGCGATGGAGCAGATCTCGGAGGACGAGGTGCTGCTCGATGCGAGCATGCCGGCGGAAGTGCTCGAGGAGCTGTTCGACTACACGGCGGAGAGCGAAGACTTCGACACGGTCGGGGGCTTCGTGATCCACGAGCTGGGGCGGCTGCCGGCGGTGGGGGATGAGGTGGAGGTGGACGGGCTGCGGCTGCGCGTGCTGAGCATGTCGGGGCGGCGATTGCGGCGGTTGCGGGTGGCGCGGGAGAGCGTGAGCGCCTGATTCGACGGAGCGTGCTAGAGTCTCGCTCGCAATGGTTGAGGCGAACACAGAGAGAGCGCAGTGGGTGGCCCTGCGGCGCGCGGGGCTGGGGTCGGAGAGCTTCCGCAGCCTGATCGCGTACTTCGGGAGCATCGCGGAGGCATGGGAGGCGCCGTCGGGGGCGGGGCGGGAGGCGGGGTTGCGGGCGCAATACGTGCGCGGATTCGAGCGGGCGCGGCGGGAGTTCGCGCCCGAGCAGGAGTTGGAGGCGCTCGAGCAGCACGGCGTTCGCACCCTGACCTGGGAGGACGAGGCTTACCCGTCGCTGCTGCAGGAGATCCCGCAGAGCCCGCCGGTGCTGTTCGTGCGGGGAAGCTCGGGGCCACAGTTCGAGCAGGCGCTGGCGGTGGTGGGAACAAGGCGGGTGACGCCGTACGGGCGGGAAGTGTGCGAGCAGTACTGCGGGGCGGTGGCGCGGGCGGGGGTCGCGATCGTGAGCGGGCTGGCGCGGGGAATCGACTCGATCGCGCACCGGGTGGCAGTGGACGAGGGGGCGCCCACGGTGGCGGTGCTGGCGGGCGGCATCGACGGCATCTATCCGAAGGAGAACGCGGGCCTGGCGGAGCGGGTGATGGGGCAGGGGTGCGTCGTCTCGGAGTACCCGCCGGGGGTGAAGACGAGGGCGGACTACTTCCCGCGGCGCAACCGGATCATCTCGGGGTTGGCGCGGGCGACGCTGGTGATCGAAGCGGGGATGACGAGCGGGGCGCTGCACACGGCGCACCATGCGCTGGAGCAGAACCGGGAGGTGTTCGCGACGCCGGGGAGCGTGTTCTCGCAGCAGAGCGTGGGGACGAACCGGCTGATCCGGGAGAGCGCGGCGAAGCTGGTGGGGTCGGCGGAGGAGCTGTGCGAGGAGCTGAACCTGCTGAGCATCGGGCAGCAGTTGTCGCTGGGGGCGCCGCCGCCGGCAGAGGCACGGACGGACGCCGCTCCGAGCGCGCCGGTGGAGACGAGCACGGAGGAGGGGCGGGTGCTGCACTGGCTGGAGGAGGGTCCCCTGCACGTGGACGAGGTGGCGCGACGGGCGGAGCTTCCGGTGCAGGTGGTGACGGGCGCACTGCTGACGCTGGAACTGCGCGGCCTGGTGCGGCAGCAGGAGCCGTTGACGTACCTGCGGATGCGGTAATGGAGCAGGGATCTGCGCGTTTTCCGATTGACATGGGAGGGGGGCGCGGCTATTGTTGTCCGTCGGGCCTCATTCAGGTCCTGCGGACTTTAACAACTGGATAGCGGACGAAAGAGAACGTCTGGGAACCCGTCAAGGGAAATGACTCAGCCTTCGGGTTGAGTGCTCTTACGGAGAGTTTGATCCTGGCTCAGGACAAACGCTGGCGGTGTGTATTAGGCATGCAAGTCGAGCGAGAAGCCGGCCTTCGGGCTGGTGGAGAGCGGCGGACGGGTGAGTAACACGTGGGTAACCTGCCCTGGAGTGGGGGATAACCCGGCGAAAGCCGGGCTAATACCGCATACGACCCCCGATGAGAAATCGGGTGGTGAAAACTCCGGTGCTCCGGGAGGGGCCCGCGGCCGATTAGCTAGTTGGTGAGGTAACGGCCCACCAAGGCGACGATCGGTAGCTGGTCTGAGAGGATGATCAGCCACACGGGGACTGAGAACGGCCCCGACTCCTACGGGAGGCAGCAGCTAAGAATCTTGCGCAATGGGCGAAAGCCTGACGCAGCAACACCGCGTGCGGGAGGAAGGCCTTCGGGTTGTAAACCGCTTTTGCGAGGGAAGAAGTACTGACGGTACCTCGCGAATAAGTCACGGCTAACTACGTGCCAGCAGCCGCGGTAATACGTAGGTGACAAGCGTTGTCCGGATTTACTGGGCGTAAAGCGCCCGCAGGCGGCCTCACAAGTTTCAGGTGAAATCTCCCGGCTCAACCGGGAGGGGTCCTGGAAAACTGCGAGGCTTGAGGCAGGGAGGGGAATGCGGAATTTCCGGTGTAGCGGTGAAATGCGTAGATATCGGAAGGAACACCAGCGGCGAAGGCGGCATTCTGGCCCTGTCCTGACGCTCAGGGGCGAAAGCGTGGGGAGCGAACCGGATTAGATACCCGGGTAGTCCACGCCGTAAACGATGAGTACTAGGTGTTGGGGGTATCGACCCCCTCAGTGCCGAAGCTAACGCGATAAGTACTCCGCCTGAGGACTACGGCCGCAAGGCTAAAACTCAAAGGAATTGACGGGGGCCCGCACAAGCAGCGGAGCGTGCGGTTTAATTCGAAGCTACGCGAAGAACCTTACCAGGGTTTGACATGTTGAGGACCGCCGGCGAAACCCGGCTTCCCTTCGGGGCCTCTTCACAGATGCTGCATGGCTGTCGTCAGCTCGTGCCGTGAGGTGTTGGGTTAAGTCCCGCAACGAGCGCAACCCTTGTCGTTAGTTGGATATTTCTAGCGAGACTGCCCGGAGCAACCGGGAGGAAGGCGGGGATGACGTCAAGTCAGCATGGCTCTTACACCCTGGGCTACTCGCACGCTACAATGGGCAGTACAGACCGTCGCGAAACCGCGAGGTGAAGCCAATCGGATAAAGCTGTCCTCAGTTCGGATTGCAGGCTGAAACTCGCCTGCATGAAGCCGGAGTTGCTAGTAACCGCAGGTCAGCCATACTGCGGTGAATACGTTCCCGGGCCTTGTACACACCGCCCGTCACGTCATGGGAGTCGGTAACACCTAAAGTCACTGCGCGAACCTTCGGGACGCAGGTGCCCAGGGTGGGACCGGCGACTGGGACGAAGTCGTAACAAGGTAGCCGTAGCGGAAGCTGCGGCTGGATCACCTCCTTTCTAGGGATACCACTGCCGGATGTTGTCTGGCCGCACGGTGTGCGGTCGGGCCCGGTACAGTACCCAGGTCGATCAGCTGCCGGTCGCTTCGGACGCCACGAGGATTCCTCGGGGCGTGCGGAGTTCGGGGTCGTGCGCGCCCCGGTTGACCGGAGTTGGTGATGCGCACCGCGCGTGGAATCGGCGCGCCGCTTCTGACTGCTATCCAACGGTTGATGTGCCCGCGCCCTCGCCGCCCCGGTTGAGTCCTCGAGACTCAGGTCCCCAGGGACCAAGGGGCGGCGGTCTCCGGGCAGCGCCGGGCCATTAGCTCAGTTGGTTAGAGCGCAGTCCTGATAAGACTGAGGTCCCTGGTTCGAATCCAGGATGGCCCACCAGCACCCGAACCGGCCGGACGCCGCCTCGAGCGGCCCCAGGGCCGTTCAGGCGTGGGGCCGTAGCTCAGCTGGGAGAGCGCCGCCTTTGCAAGGCGGAAGTCGGGGGTTCGAGTCCCCCCGGCTCCACCAACTGGCTGCCGGCGCCTGGCCGCACCTGTCCGCGGGACGGGCCAGGCACACTACATCAGCGGGAAACGCAGCCGCGGCGTCAGTCGCCGGCAGCGTCCTCGGCGGGAGCAAGCAGCTCCCGGCCGGCGCCTTCACAACGGAAGAGCACACGAGCATACAAGCTACAAATACACAGTTGGAGTACTACGGCGAGCGGGAAACCGCCGGCCGGCGCGGGACCCTCGAGGTCCCGGGCGGGTGCGGTGGCAACTACGATCGCGGGAGTGCCTGACGAAGGGTCAAGCTACAAAGGGCGCATGGCGGATGCCTAGGCGTCACGGGCCGATGAAGGACGTGGCAAGACTGCGAAAAGCTCCGGCTAGCTGTCTAGCAAGCTCAACCGGAGATCTCCGAATGGGGCAACCCGGCCCGCTTCATCGCGGGTCACGACCGGCTGAACACATAGGCCGGATCGAGGGAACCGGGGGAACTGAAACATCTCAGTACCCCGAGGAAAAGAAACAATTCTCCTAGTAGCGGCGAGCGAACGGGGAAAAGCCCAAACCGTCCCCTCCGGGGGGCGGGGTTGCAGGACCGGCATAACGGAGCACGGTATGGATAGCCGAAGGGCCTGGAACGGCCCGCCGCAGGGGGTGAGAGTCCCGTAGGCGAAATCCATCCGGCCCAGGCCGGGATCCTGAGTACCACGGGACACGAGAAATCCCGTGGGAAGCTGGGGAGACCACTCTCCAAGGCTAAATACCCGTGGCGACCGATAGTGAACCAGTACCGTGAGGGAAAGGTGAAAAGCACCCCGGAAGGGGAGTGAAATAGTCCCTGAAACCATGTGCCTACAAGCAGTCGGAGCCCGGCTTCTGCCGGGTGACGGCGTGCCTATTGAAGAATGAGCCGACGAGTTACGCTTCGTGGCGAGGTTAAGCGACGGGAGTCGCGGAGCCGGAGCGAAAGCGAGTCTGAACAGGGCGTTCGGAGTCGCGGGGCGTAGACCCGAAACCTGGTGAGCTACCCATGGGCAGCGTGAAGCGAGGGTAAGACCTCGTGGAGGCGCGAACCTTTTTACGTTGCAAAGTGACTGGATGACCTGTGGGTAGGGGTGAAATGCTAATCGAACCAGGAGATAGCTGGTTCTCCCCGAAATGCGTTTAGGCGCAGCCTCGGGTGATGTGCGCTGGAGGTAGGGCTCTGGTTGGGTCCGGGGGCTCACCGCTTACCAACCCCATCCAAACCGCGAATGCCAGTGCATAAGAACCCGGGAGTGAGACAGCGGGGGCTAAGCTTCGTTGTCGAAAGGGAAACAGCCCAGACCCTCGGCTAAGGTCCCTAAATCCATGCTCAGTGTTAAAGGAAGTCCGACTGCAAAGACAGCCAGGATGTTGGCCTAGAAGCAGCCATCATTGAAAGAGTGCGTAACAGCTCACTGGTCGAGTGATCGGGCGCCGACAATGTAACGGGGCTAAGCATGGTACCGAAGCCAGGGGATCGCCTTCGGGCGGTCGGTAGGGGAGCGTTCCGCGCAGCAGTGAAGCCGACCGGGTGACCGGTGGTGGAGCGCGCGGAAGTGAGAATGTCGGCATGAGTAGCGCAATCCCGGTGAGAAACCGGGACACCGTAAGCCCAAGGGTTCCTACGCAAGGTTAGTCCGCGTAGGGTTAGGCGGGCCTAAGCCGAGGACGAGAGTCGTAGGCGATGGACAGCAGGTTAGTATTCCTGCCCCGCCGCAGGTGCGTTCGAGACAGGAGGGGTGACCCGGAAGGATAGGTTGGGCGGACCTAATGGACATGGTCCGTTGTTCAGCCGTAGGCGTCTGGTGGCAGGAAAATCCACCACCAGGTCAAGCGGAGGGCTGGACTGAAGCGGAGACGTCAGTCAAAGCAACCCAGCTGAGTCCATGCCGGCAAGAAAAGCCTCGCTGTCGAGTATCTGCGGCGCCCGTACCGCAAACCGACACTGGTGGGCGGCGGTAAGTACCGTCAGGTGATCGAGAGAACCTTCGTTAAGGAACTCGGCAATCTAGCTCCGTAACTTCGGGAGAAGGAGCGCCCCGGACGGTGAAGGACCTCGCGTCCCGAGCCGGCTGGGGCCGCAGTGAGCGGGCCCAGGCGACTGTTTAACAAAAACACAGGTCTCTGCAAACGCGTAAGCGGACGTATAGGGGCTGACGCCTGCCCAGTGCCGGAAGGTTAAGGAGCGCGGTGCAAGCCGCAAACCGAAGCCCCGGTGAACGGCGGCCGTAACTATAACGGTCCTAAGGTAGCGAAATTCCTTGTCGGGTAAGTTCCGACCCGCACGAATGGCGTAACGATCTGGGCGCTGTCTCAACGAAGGACTCGGCGAAATTGAACTGGCCGTGAAGATGCGGCCTACCCGCAGCCGGACAAAAAGACCCCGTGGAGCTTTACTGTAGCTTGGCGCTGGAGGCCGGGCACGGATGCGTAGGATAGGTGGGAGGCTTCGAAGCGTTCCTTTCGGGGGGCGTGGAGCCATCAGTGAAATACCACTCTTCCTTGTTTGTCCTCCTAACCTGCGAGCAAGCGTGGGGACAGCGCCTGGTGGGCAGTTTGACTGGGGCGGTCGCCTCCCAAAAGGTAACGGAGGCGCGCAATGGTCCCCTCAGGGTGGATGGCAATCACCCGTCGCGTGCATTGGCAGAAGGGGGCTTGACTGCGAGACGGACATGTCGAGCAGGGACGAAAGTCGGCCAAAGTGATCCTACGGTCCCGAGTGGAAGGGCCGTGGCTTATCGGATAAAAGCTACCCCGGGGATAACAGGCTGATCCTGCCCAAGAGTTCACATCGACGGCAGGGTTTGGCACCTCGATGTCGGCTCAACGCATCCTGGGGCTGAAGGCGGTCCCAAGGGTTCGGCTGTTCGCCGATTAAAGCGTTACGCGAGCTGGGTTCAGACCGTCGTGAGACAGGTCGGTCTCTATCCGCCGTGGGCGTAGGAGGTTTGAGGGAAGCTTTCCCTTGTACGAGAGGACCGGGAAGGACGGACCGCTGGTGTGCCAGTCGTCTCGCCAGAGGCGCCGCTGGGTAGCCATGTCCGGACGGGATAAGCGCTGAAAGCATCTAAGCACGAAGCCCCTCCCAAGATTAGACCTCCCGCTCGGTTAACGAGGTAAGGCCACTGGAAGACTACCAGTTTGATAGGCCGCATGTGGAAGCGCAGCAATGTGTGGAGCTTAGCGGTACTAATCGGCCGAGGGCTTAACCGCCTACTTACTACCTCGTTTCCAGCCCACTAACGAAGACCGCAATGGTCAGCACTCAATGGCCGCTCTTGACCCATTCACTTGTTTAGGCGCCAACCGCCATTTTTCATACGTTCGCGCTATAACCGGCCTTGCCCGAAAAGGCAGGAACACTCCTTTGCCACCAGATAGCGCGGCGCGTATACTTGGTCTCACGTTTCATTACGACGCGGGGTGGAGCAGTGGCAGCTCGTTGGGCTCATAACCCAAAGGTCGCAGGTTCGAGTCCTGCCCCCGCTACCAGACCTTTTCTCAGTTCACAATCATTGTTGACGACAGAATGTGATTGTGTTCCGCATTCCGGCAAAGGGGCTGAACCTTCCGCCCCCGTCATTCCCGCGCAGGCGGGAGTCTGGATCTCAATTCCACAACCAAACGGGCTCCATGTGTCATTCTGAGCGCAGCGAAGAATCCAAAGCCATGAACGTGCAGCTCAACTAAATGACCCGGCCCCACAGATACCCATGTCGCGCCCCCTAAAGGTCTTCACTCTCTTCGGCACACCCGTCCGCATCTCATACACCTGGCCGATCGCACCCGTCATCATCACCATCGCCCTAGGCACGTGGGTGAGTAATAGGTACAGCCCGACGGGTGAAATCCTCGTCCCGTACACATTTGCGGCCATGGTTGCCCTCTGTCTCGCCGTTTCTGTCCTGATCCACGAGTTCGCCCACGTCCTCGTCGCTCGCCGATTAGGAATCCGGTCGACGGGCATCACCCTCTTCGCTCTCGGGGGAGTCTCTCGTCTCGATGATGATGACCATGGCAGGCCTCGCACTGATCTAGCCGTCTCGATGGCAGGCCCAATAACGAGCCTCATCCTGGGGCTCGCGTGCGGCGCAATCGCCTTGCTGCCGGACCTGCTGAACGATACCTCTGCCGTCGAGATCCGCTACGCGAGTCTCGAAGAATGGCCAAGCATGATCGTCGGCCCGCATCTCATTTACAGGGCCTTTGAATACCTCGCCACGGCCAACATCATCATCGGCCTCTTCAACCTGCTGCCCCTCTTCCCCCTCGATGGCGGACGAATCTTAAGCGCCATCCTCTGGGCCATAACGAACAACCGACAACAAGCAGTTGGGATCGCCGCACTTATAGGCCAACTCGGCGCAGCGGCCATCATCACCTACGGCGCCTACAACCTCTTCTTCGGCGAACTCCTCCCCGGCATCTGGCTAACAGCAATAGGAATCTTCCTAATGGAAGCCGCCGTCAGCGCAAGCCCCCGAAACGAGCAAGAGCAACCAACCCCGGGCTAGGGCCTTGCCATTCCCCTCAGTCCGGCGAAAGAATGCCCCGTACCCCGTTACAGGACTGAAAGCCGTCGGAACGCCCCACCGCTCGGTCATTCCCGCCCCCGCCCCCTGTCATTCCGAGCGCAGCCGAGGAATCTAAGGTCGTGACTGAACGGCTATCGCGTTGCTGTAGAGGCGGAAGTCGGTGCAAGGGAATCCAGGAGCGCCGCGGAAATCCGTGCAACGTCCTCAACAGCCTGATTAAACGCCACACGATTACGCTGTGACGGAATGCGATACCCGCTGATCTTCCGAACAAACTGCAGTGCCGCCTCCCGAACCTCCTCCTCGGACGCCGCCGGCCCGTCGCTCACCCGCAACCGCTTAATGCTCCGGCACATCACCCAATCTCCTTACGATGTCGCCACATCCAAATACCGCCCCACGCGGCCGACGCCTCACACCCCTAAGCCTATTCCTAATACGAGCGGCGGTCTCACCGACCTCACCGTATTCTCAAATCTCTACGCGGAATTCCAACTGCGGTGATCAGTCAATTTGATAGCGGAGCAATATCAACTGAATCTTGCCCTCTGCTATCCTTTCCCTATGACTGCCACACCCGCTAACCGTGACCCTGACGCCGCCCGCCAGCGCGCGCGTGACATCATCTCCGCCTACGTCGGCCACAAGGGCGCGCTCCTCATGGCACTGCTTGATGTCCAATACCAACTCAACTACATCCCCGAAACGACCGTTGATGACGCTGCCGAGATCCTTGGCTATTCGCAGCCGGAAGTCTGGGGAGTCCTGTCCTTCTACTCCGATTTCTCCGTGGGGCAGGGCAGCGATCACTTTATTGATGTCTGCATCGATGCTCCGTGCCACGTCACCGGCGCACGATCCATCGAACGCGCCATTCGGGACGCCGTAACTGATTCGGATGTCGAGGTTCGCCCGATCTCCTGCCCGCGCCTCTGCAACCAGGCCCCCGTCGTCGCATACGACCAGCAATGGCGAGGCCAACTAACACCGCAAACCGCGGCTGAATTCGCTCGAGACATGGGAGTTGTTTCCTAACCATGCCCTCTGATATCTACACCACCCTCAAGCACGAGGCGGACGCCGCGTGGGCGGAATGGGATGATCCCTCCACCGCCCGCGTCAGTGTCGGCATCTCTGCCGCCGCCCTCACCATCGGCGCGGGCGAAACGCTGGAGGCTGTCCGACACGCCCTCCACACGTTCAACATCAAAGCCCGCGTGCTCGAAGTCGGCGATATTGGCTTCTCGTGGGCTGATCCCGTCGTCCACATCGCTCCGCCCAACATGCCCCGCATCACCTACGGTAACGTAACGGCCGATAAAGCTGACAATCTTATTCGGGATGTGCTTATTGACGGTAATCTGAGGCCTGATCTCGCCCTCGGCGTCCACGGCGACACCCCCATCCCCGGCAGTGACATTCCTCTCCTCAAAGACCAACCTTGGATGCGCGACCAACTCCGCCTGCTCATGGCCAACTTCGGTCACATTGAGCCGGGCAACCTCATGCACTACGTTGCGCGCGGCGGCCTGGAATCCCTGGACAAGGCGGTCCATGAGATGTCGCCGCAGGACGTTGTGGATACGGTTCGCAACTCCGGCCTGCGCGGCCGAGGCGGCGCGCTGTTCCCCGCCGGCGTCAAGTGGAGCTTCATGGGACCGCCCGGCCCCGGCGACCGCTATCTCGCAATCAACGGCGAGGAGGGCGACCCAGGCGCGTTCACGGACGCGGCCATCGTCGAGAATGATCCCCATCGCCTGCTTGAGGGCATCCTGATTGCCTCCTATGCGATGGGCGCGAACAAGAGCTACGTCCACATACGTGCCGAATACCGTCTGCCACTTGAGCGGCTCCGCCGCGCACTCCGTGAGATGGAGGAACGGGGGCTGGTCGGCAATAACATCATGGGCACGGACTTTTCCCATGAGATCGAGATCGAGGCCACCGGCCACGCGTATATCTGTGGTGAAGAAACGGCGCTGATGGAGTCCGTCGAAGGGCATCGTGGCGCGCCGCGACCGCGCCCGCCGTTCCCCGCCGCTTACGGCATCTTTGGCCGACCGACCACTATCAACAACGTCAAGACGATTTCCTACGTTCCGAATGTACTTGAAATGGGCGCGGAGGCATTCGCTGGCATCGGCACGGAAAACGCATCCGGCACAGCAATGTTGTCACTTTCCGGCCATATAAATAAACCGGGAATTGCAGAAATCCCCGTTGGAATTAATTTGGCCGGAGTTATTGAGAATGTTGCCGGTGGCATACGTGGCGGTAGGCAAGTGAAGGCTCTTCAGTGCGGCGGCCCGCTCGGCGGCATCATGTCAGCCGACGAGACTGACATGCCGGCGGAGTTCCAGGCTATGACCGCCAAGGGCAGCCCGCTCGGTTCCGGCGGCATCCTCGTCCTTGATGAGAACACCTGCATCGTCGATGTCGTCAAGAACATCGCCGAATTCATCGACGCCGAATCCTGCGGCAAATGCTTCCCCTGCCGCAAGGGGGCAACCCACATCTCCCGCCTGCTGGCCACCATCACCGAGGGCTACGGGCAAGAGGACGATCTTGCCAAGATGCAGAACGTCGGCACGTCCATGGTGCAGGGCTCGCTCTGCGGCCTTGGCCAACTCGCCCCGGGCGTCTTGAACAACGCCATCCGCTACTTCCGCGCGGAGTTCGATGAGCATATCAACGACAAGTTCTGCCGCACCGGCTCATGCGGAGCATTGACCCGAGAAGAACAGTCCGTTGCCTAAAGTAATCCTCGATATGGACGTGGGAGTCGATGACTCCCTCGCCATCCTGCTCGCTCTCCGCTCCCCTGAGTTGGAGATCCTGGGCATCACCGCCGTAGCCGGCAACGCCCCGCTTGAGAACACCGCCAACAACACGCTGCGTGTCCTTGAGGCCGCAGGACGGACGGACATACCCGTCGCGCGCGGCGCGGCCAAACCTCTCACCCGCGAGCCTGAGGCAGCGCTCCACGTTCACGGCAATGATGGCCTCGGCGGCTCATCCGTCCCACAACCGACGCAGATGACTTTTGACGAGCGGCCCGCCGTTCAATTCATCTCTGACATCGTCATTGCGCATGAGCCGGGCGAGATTACTCTCATCCCGACGGGCCCCATGACAAACGTCGCCCACCTGATGCGCGAGGCACCGGATGCCTTTGCGCGCCTGAAAGACATCGTGCTCATGGGTGGCGCGTTCGCCCTCACCCCGTATGGCCACGGCAACGTCACAACTGTCTCCGAATTCAATATCTGGGCTGACCCCGAAGCGGCTGCGGAGCTCGTGCAAGCCGACATTCCAATCACTGCCATCGGCCTTGATGTCACCACTGATCCGTCCGGCTCAATCAACTCTGAACGCCATCAAGGACTTGGCAACAGCGCTGATCCCTACGCGAAGCTCGCCGCCATGATCAGCGTGCAGGTGCTCGAACGATTTGGTGTCGTCAATATCCACGACGCTCAGGCCGTCGCCGCCGTCATCGATCCCAGCCTCTTTCGAACCGAAACCTACCCCATTGAGATCATCACACAGGACGGCTCAGTGCGCGGCCAGACCATTGTGGATCGACGCCCCGGGTCTCGCAGAAGCAGCGGCCCCGAAATCACCGTTGCTACGGATGTCGACGGCCCCCGTTTCCTTGAACTCCTCCTAGGGCGGCTGACGCAGGAGGCGTAACGACTACGCAAACACCCCTCGTCGTTGCCGTTGGGGCTATCAATTGGGATGTCACCCTGTTCGTGGAGTCGCTGCCGACGCCGGGGCAGGAAGTCACCGTCTCTGAAGTGGCCCGAGTGCCCGGCGGCACAGCGGCCAACGTCGCCGTCGCCGCCGCGCGAATCCTGCCCGCCAACGCTGTCGCCTTTGTAGGCGCGCTCGGCGATGATGCTATCGCTGAGCAGCAACGAGAAATTCTCCACTCGGAGGGCGTCGCGGCGGAAGGCGTTGTGACGATCCCTGAAGCCGAGTCCGGCCAGGCGTTCATCCTTGTGGATGCCGATAGTCAGAACGTCATCGCCAGCGCGCTCGGCGCAAACGCCTTGCTCACTCCTGACCATATCCGCCAGCCCAACATTCGGGACATAATTGTCCGTGCCCGAAACTGCGCCATAACCGATCCGTCGCTCCAAGTCATTGAGGAAATCCTGAACATCACAGGTGCCACCGAGTGTCGTGTCTCATGGGACCCCGGCGTCTTGGTAGCCGACAGCGACGCCGTGCTCAGCCTCGCACGCCGTGTCGGTACGCTACTCCTTAACGAAGAAGAGTCAACCAGCTTATTCGGTGGATCCTCCCCTCGTGACATTGGACGGCGGTTGCGCGCCGACGGCTGGCGAAACGGCATCATCCTCAAGCAGGGCGGGCAGGGGGCAACCGTCATTGACCTTGTGAACGATCAACTCATTGAAGTGCCTCCGCTCCCGCTCACTGAGCTTGGCATGAATCCTGTGAACAGCGTTGGGGCAGGAGACGCCTTTCACGGCGCGCTCGCCGCCCTGGAGGCCGAAGGGCAGGAATTCACTGATGCCTTGCTCGGCGCAACGGCCGCCGCCGGCATCAAAGTCTCACGCTCCGGAACAAGAGACGCCCCTACATCCGATGAACTAACAGAGGTGCTCGCTGAGTGGCGCGAACGTGGCAGTTCCGTCCGCACAGATGCGTTGTGAGGTGGCGCTATAGTGGGAGAAGCACTTACAGTCTTGCGATACCCCCCAAATCATTCACAGGAGGACAAGCGTGAGAGTAACGACTGAATTTGATCCGGCATACACGTATATGACAGTGGAGCTTGGACAGGGCGAGTCGATCAAGGTTGAGCCCGGCGCCATGGCTACCTCGCAGGGTGTCGAAATGCAGACGGGCATGACAGGCGGTGGCCTCTTCGGCAAAGTGCGCAGAATGGTCGCCGGTGAGTCCTTTTTCGTCAACACGTTTACCGGGGGCGCCGGTGGAGGCTGGGTTGGGATAGCGCCAACCGTGCCCGGCGATATGAAGTCATTTGACCTTGAGCCCGGCCAAGACCTGTTTATTCAGGGCGGCTCGTTCTTGGCATCCGATTTGAATGTAGAACTGGACACGAAATTCCAGGGCATGCGCGGCATGTTCAGCGGCGAGAACCTGTTCTTCCTGCGCGCCTACGTGGAGCGCGGTGCCGGCACCGTCTATTGCAACTGCTTCGGCGCAATCAAGGAACTGTCTGTCTCCGGCGATCAGGAGTTGGTGGTCGACACCGGCCATCTCGTCGCGTTTACGGACGGGGTCGACTATTCCATTGGCAAGGTCGGCGGACTCGTCTCACTGATCGGTGGCGGCGAAGGCCTGGTGATGAAGTTCCGTGGCGAAGGAAAAGTGTGGGTTCAGACCCGCACAATCGCTACCCTTGCTGACCAGCTGAACCCCTTCATCTCCAAGAATTAAGCGACACCAATGAGAGGAGACCAATGACCAGCAACGGTTCGAACCCGCCGCGCACCCGCCCTTGGGACGCATTCATCAGCGACCGCGACCGCGAAATCTACGCGAAGAGCGGATTCGGCGCGAGCGTCGGCGTCGGTGAGCGACCCGCGCTGCTCATCATCGACGCCCAATACCGCACCACCGGCGAAGGCCCCGTCCCCATCCAGGAGGCGATGGAGCAATATGCCACCGCTGTCGGTGAAGACGCCTGGCACGCAGTCGACAAGATAGAGCAGCTGGTCAAGGTCTTCCGCACCAAGAGCTGGCCTGTCATGTACGCGCAGGGCGAGCGCACCGGCGTGCAGGAGGGCGCACGCTACACCGACAAGATCCCGTCGCTCTCCGCCGACTACAACCTCCCCGGCAGTCGTGGCGCGCAGATCGTTGAGCCGCTCACGCCGGATCCGAATGACGTCATCATCTACAAGCGATTCCCCTCGATCTTCTTCGGCACCAACCTTGTCACCCAGCTTGTCGCGGCAGGCGCGGACACCCTCGTTGTCGTTGGATGCACTACAAGCGGCTGCGTGCGCGGCACCGTCGTTGACGGCATGAGCTACGGTTTCCGATGCATCGTGCCGGAGGACTGCGTCTGGGATCGCGGGCAGGCGTCACACGCCATCAACCTGTTTGACATCGCCCAGAAATACGCAGACGTCATGCCGCTGGATGAACTTTCCCCCATCCTCGAAGGTGTCCCGGCCCGCACGGAAAGCACCGCCACCGTGTGATGGATTCCGGTGTGGATGTCATTCTGAGCGCAGCGAAGAATCTAAAGACGCGGATGTCATGCCCACCCCCAACCGTCATGCCCGCGCCTACCCATCATTCCCGCGAAGGCGGGAATCTGAATCATGACCACTAAGACCAACACCCTCCGCCACCTCATTGAGACGCGGAAACCCCTCGTCGTCCCATTCGCGTATGACGCATTCTCCGCCAAACTCATCGAAGCAGCCGGGTTTCCTGCTGCAGGCATCAGCGGCTCGTCCGTCGCTGCATCCGCATTTGGGCTTCCGGACGTTGGACTGCTTTCACGCGAGGATGTTGTAGGGCAGGCGCGGCACGTTGCCGCAGCCGTCACCATTCCTGTCTTCGCCGATGCTGATACAGGCTACGGCGGTCCGCTGCAGGCTGCCCACACCGTCCGTGCCGTGGAAGATGCAGGTCTTGCGGGACTGTTCATGGAAGACCAGGAAGACCCGAAGCGCTGTGCCCATCTTGACGGAACGATCGTCATCCCGGTGGAGGCGATGCTCGGCAAACTGAAAGCTGTCCTCGGCGCCCGCCGAGACAACGACTTCCTCATCATTGCCCGCACGGATGCCGTCGAGAGTGAGGGAGTTGAGGGCGCGGCAAAGCGGGCCCGCGCCTATCTCGATGCCGGCGCCGACATGGCATTCCTGGCAGGCCCGAGCACGGTGGAAGAACTGGAAATATTCCCGAAGCTGGTTGGACAGGGCAGATTCATGGTCGTGCTGACAGAGGGAGGAAAGACCCCCCTCCTTCCCGCATCCCAACTCTCCGACATGGGCTACAGCCTCATCGGCTACTCCGGACTCGCCATCGGCTCTGCTGCAAAGGCCGTGCAGGACAGCCTGAACGCCTTGAAGCGGCAGGGCAGCAATAGCGATCTCATCGACCGTGTCATGCCCTTGGGCGACCGCAACGAGATTCTCGAATTGGCGAAGTGGCAACAACTGGAGACGGACACACTATCCTGACACTTGCCCAGCGAGCACTGATTACGGGGTGACGAACCCTGTCCCGGTTATTGGGACGTTGTATCGTCTCACTAGTTAATCTGCTATAAAGGACTCATGGAATCAGCCCCCCTTCTGGAAGCAGCCAGTCTCACGAAACGCTACGGTAGAGTCCTCGCCCTCGACAGCGTCACATTCACCGTCGGTGAAGGTATTACTGGTCTCCTCGGCCCAAACGGCGCAGGCAAGAGCACAGCCATAAAGCTCTTTCTGGGCTTGCTTCAACCAACAGGGGGCGCCGCCCAGGTGATGGGCGCTCAGCCCTACCACGATGTTAATGCGCGTTCGCTCATCGGTTACATGCCGGAGCACGACTGCCTTCCAACGTCCGTCAACGCCTCAGAATTCCTGACGCACATGGCGCAGGTCAGCGGCCTGCCCCCCGCGCAGGCCCGCACACGCGCCGCCGATACCATGCGTCACGTCGGCCTTGATGAAGCCCGTTATCGAAGCATCGGCGAGTACTCAACAGGCATGAAGCAACGCGTCAAGCTGGCGCAGGCTATCGTCCATGATCCCCGTCTCGTACTGCTTGATGAGCCGACCGCCGGACTCGATCCGGGCGGGCGTGAGGAGATGCTGGACCTTGTGAAGCGCACAGGCCGCGACTTCGGCATCAGCATCGTCTTCTCGTCACATCTCATGGGCGAGGTTGAGCGGACCTGCGACAACATCATCGTCCTCGATGGTGGCCGCGTCACACACCAGGAGAGCGTGTCCAGCTTTACGCGGAGCACAGATATCCTGGCCGTAGATATTGATTCCCGGCACGTTGAGCTTGTTTCAGCTCTCGCCTCTCGCGGTATTGAGGCCGAGCGCGAAGGCAATTCCATACTCGTATCCCACGAGGACGGCCAACATCTCCCTGCTATCCAGGACGCGCTCATTGAGGCGCAGGCCCCGCTCCGCCGCATGGGATTCAGGCGGCGCATGTTGACTGAAATCTTCCGAGACAGCCCCGACGGCTCCGATGATGCAGGGAACTAACTGCTGATGGCGTCGCAACCCGCCGGTCAACTCTTTGACATCGGCTACCAGCGCTATGACGGCCCCCGGCAGGGACGCAATCGAGCTCGCCTTGCCCTGTTCGTCGGTGGTGTGCGGCATACCCTGGGTCTTGGCCGCGGCGGGCGATCGAAGATTCTGCCCGTCCTGATGGTGCTCGTCTCAGTCGTTCCGGCAGCAGTCATACTCGTCCTGGCGGCCATAGGCGGCGGAATCATAGACCGCCCCGTTGAGCTGGGTGACTACTTTCCTATCAACTCGCTGCTCCTGCTGATAATCTCAGGCATTCTTGGGCCAACGCTGTTGATTCCCGATAGAACGGACAACGTCCTGAGCCTCTATCTTGTCCGGCCATTGGGAATGCTCGACTATCTGGCGGCCCGCTGGTTCGCGTTCTTCCTGGTCACGTCACTCATCGTGCTGGCCGGGCCTCTCATCCTTCTTTGCGGCTACATTCTCCTTTCCGCGGATGCGGCGCAGGAACTCCGCGATAACTGGTTGGACTTCCCAAAGGTGTTGCTTGGAGCCGCGGCACTGGGCGCATTCATAGCGTCCATCCCGTTGGGTGTCGCCGCCTTTGCGCCCCGACGTGTTTACGCCGCCGCGTTCGTCATTGGCGTTGTCCTTGTTGGGCCCACTGTCGTGGGCATTCTCACGGAACCCATCGATTTCGATGGATCATCTTTCCAGCAAACGGTAGAACGGCCAATCACTGAAGAAGAAATTGCTGAAGCCGACCAGTTTATTGATGCGACAAGATCCCTGCCGGGTGATGCTGAAACGATAATTAATGTCGAATTCGACTCGGGCGAATCCCGCCAGTATTTGATGTCTCGGAATGATGTTGAAGAAGCGCTGGAAGGCGGAAACGTCACGACCTTTGAGAGCGATGAACCCAAATCACTGCTTGATCCTGAAATCGGCAAATGGGTCATATTCACTGATCCAACGGGAGCCACGGTCTTCGTAACTGACCTCCTGTTTGAAGACGTTCAGTCAAACAACTACCGCCAACTGGTTGCGCGCCACCCGGACTACTACCCCGTCGCCGCCTACCTCGCCTGGGTGCTCATTCCCCTCGCCCTCATGTGGTGGCGCTACCGGAGGTACACCGCATGACTGAGAATGGCGCCACCATCGTCGTGGACAACGTGTCCAAATGGTTCGGCAACGTCGTTGCCGTCAATGAGATCTCGCTTGAAATCAGCCCCGGCATCACCGGCCTCCTCGGCCCCAACGGCGCGGGCAAAACCACGCTTCTCCATATGATGACCGGCCTCTCTGCCACCTCACGCGGTAACGTCACGGTTCTTGGCCGCCCGGTTCGTGGGGATACGAACCTTTATCGCCAAATCGGCGTCATGACGGAACATCAGGCCGTCTACGATTTCTACACGGGGCGCGAGTTCGTTGAGCTGTCTGCCCGTATGCACAAACTTGACGACGTTAGCCAGGCAGCCGAAAAGGCCATCGAGTCCGTCCGTATGACGGACGCGATGGACCGCCGTCTTTCCACGTATTCACGCGGCATGAGACAGCGCATGAGACTTGCGGCAACGCTCGTCCATGATCCGCCTGTCCTAGTGCTTGATGAACCCCTCAATGGCACGGACCCGCGCCAACGCCTTGAATTCCATGACCTTGCGCGCCGTCTTGCCGCCGAAGGCCGCACCATCATCGTCTCCTCACACATCCTTGAAGAAGTGGAGACTTTGGCGGACAACATCGTCCTCATGGTCAGCGGCAAACTCGCCGCCTCAGGTGATTTCCGCTCCATCCGCGCGTTGCTTGACGACCGGCCATACCGTATTCGCGTCACCTCCACCAGCCCGCGCGCCCTCGCAGGCGGCCTTATGAACAGCGAAGCCGTGTCGTCCGTCGCGATGGAAGACAATGACTCCGTTCTTCTGTTGACGGACGATCTGCCCACGCTGCAGACGCAGCTACCCGTTATCGCCCGAGACGCCGGTGCCGTCCTCCAAACAGTCGAACCGGAGGACGAATCACTTGAGAGCGTCTTCACTTACATCGTGGAGCGATAGCGAATGTACACGGTTTTCACGCTTACACTCCGCCAACTTACCGGCTCCCGCCGACAGGCCATCCTGTGGCTCTTCGCCGCCCTTCCGGCCGCATTCGCTCTCTTGCTCCGTTACCTGACAGACGACTACTCGACCCAGATAATCAATCTCTTCGACCTGCTGCTCGTTGCCATCGTCTTGCCTCTTGTTGTTGCAATTCTCGCCACCACCGCCCTCGGCGAGGAGGTGGAGGATCGCACCCTGGCCTTCATCGTTCTGCGGCCTGTTCCAAAGTGGCAGATTATCCTTGCCAAATACGGTGCTGTCGTCATCCTGGCCGCCCTGCCGCTCCTGATATTTGGCGCGATAACCGCCGGCATAGCGTTTGTTGGCGACGCGTTTGGTGAATCAGCCTTCGACTATGAGACCGTGATCAAACCCATCCTCGGTGTTGTGGCAGGGCTGGCTGTCGGAATAGTTGCCTATGCGGCAGCATTCCTCTGGCTCGGCCTGATCTCCAGTCAGGCCCTGGGCTTTGCAATCGTTTACGTACTCATTTGGGAGGGCATTGCCGCCGGCATCTTTGCCGGAATCCAGTACCTCAGCATTCGCAGCTACAGCGTCATCGCTATGCGCGAGACGGGCGGCGAGGCGCTCACCGCCGTCGGGGCCATTGCCGATTCGGATATCGGAATTGCCGTTGCCCTCGGTGGCGCAGCCACAATCGTTGTAATCTTCCTTTCCCTCACGCTCACCCAGCTCCGCAACATGGACGTGCCTTAAACCACTCCTACCGCCCCCCACCCGCCAACTGCCCCCCCCCCCCGCCACTCGCCCCCACCCCCACATCCCCCACCCACACCCAAATCACCCCCCACCAGGCACCACGCCCCCCCCCACCTC
>JAPOQN010000006.1 GCA_026710655.1 Chloroflexota bacterium
CGAGTTCGCGACGGTGCTCGCGGGCGAGCACGTCGAGGAGCGCCTCGCCTACCTGGACGACCAGCCGCCCGCGCCCGACGAAGAGGATGTCTCGTTCCGCCCGCTGCGCCACTATGCCTCCTCCGTGCGCCACCAGCGCTATCACGGGGCCGACGTCATTACCGTAACGGTCGACCGCGTCGCGGAGGACGGAAACGGACCGTAGACGGGAACCCCCGTTGTTCAGTGCCGCCACAGGCCAAGCGTGAGCAGGCGCCGCAGGAGGCGCCAGCAGTGCGCGCGCACCAGCTCCCAGCGCGCACGGCGCAGCGACTGCTCGCAGCGATGCAATTCCTCCCCGAGCCTGGACTCGTCCCAGGGGGAGATCGAGGGCGGCAGCGTCAGTTCGTACTCGCCGATGAGGACCAACTCAAGCTCGCACATGCGCAGCCCAGCGCGGGCCCGCTCGACGCGGCTCGCGCCCCTGTCGAGGGAGGCGATGCGCTGTCGCCGCCAGTCCACGATGGTGGGCGCGGCCTTGCCGTAAACGAGCTCCTCGCCCTCCTCCGCCGTCAGGGTCACGACCTCGGGGTGGTCACGGTGGGGTCTCGTGCCCCGCTCATGTCCAAGCGCCTGCTGCACGAGACCCTGCAAGGAGGGTGGAGCCCCGTCCTCGCGGCCTGCTCCGGGCGGCTCCGTCGCCGGCGCGGGCCCGCCCGCCAGTTGCGACTCCACCGCCGAGAGCCTGCGCTCCCACGCCCGCAGCGCCTCGGCCTGCAGGTCCGCCAGCGTGCCGAACTCATCGCGCAGCGCCTCCACGGCCTCGGCCAGCCCCTCCACGTCCTTGTCGAGCATCTTCGTGCGGCGCTCGAGTGCGTCCAGGCGGCCGCGCCGCCGGGCCGCCTCGGGGTTGGCGCCCCGCCGCTCCAGCGCCTCCGTGACCAGCGGGGTCAGCCGGCCCGAGTCCAGCACCCGCCAGAGCGTCTTGCGGTCGACGCCCAGCTGCCTCGCCGCCCCGCCCTGTCCCGCCTCGTCGATGAGGTCGCGCAGGTTCGCCAGCAGCTCTTGCTCGCGCTCACCTTCGGGGGTCTCGCTCACGTCCATTGCGCTCTCCCCCCGTCCCGGGCCTCGCTTCGGGGCTGCCCCAACTGCCCCATTTTGCGCCCCATTGCGGTGGAACGGGGACTGTACAAGAACTTGTAGGCCTGCCCCACCTGTAGGGCGGCTCTTTCCGTTGGAACCACGGGGGTTTTCGGGGACAGCTGCCCCATCGTCACAAACGTCTATTTCCTGTACACGCCGCTGACGTGGAAACCCGCCCCAGGCATGGGGCACAACCCCCTGTAGGGGACTTCACGTGGACATGGTCGACGGCATCCGCCGGTTCCAGCGCGCGCATGCGCTGGTACCCGATCCGTGCCCGCCGAGACCCCGTACGGCGGCCCGGGGCGGGTGTCTGCCTGGGTACGAGCGGGGCGCTACGACGCCGAAGCGGCTGGCGTCGCACCGTCGCTACTTCGGGAGGCCCGGGCGCGGCTCGACGACGAGGGACGGTCACCCGTGGTGCTGTTCGTGTTGGAGACCAACACCACGAGCCGGGCTTTCTCCGAACGGCTGCGGGATGCCCGCGGCACCGCCGGCGAGCGTCACCGTCGAGTCGATTGGCTTCAACGGTCCCCTCGGTCCGGCGCGGCGGCTCCCGCTGCACCCGAGCGCCGTCGCCCGCACTTCCTCGCACAGGGTGACAAAGTGTCAGAAGGCCGGTCCCAGGACTTCCCGTAGGGGGACTCGCCTGCCCCGGCGGCGCCCCATGCTGCCCCATGCGAAACGCCTGTGTTCCCAGTACATTCGCGGTCCCCGTGGGGCAGCGCTGACCCACGTTCTTCTCTCTACTCCCTCTGTCTGCCCCAAACAGGCCGGATCGGGGCACATGGTGCAAAACGCGCTGCGCCGGATCCACGACCTCTGGAGCGGGGCGAGGCGGCGGATCCGCGTGAATCGGCCTACCGCGGCCCGTCGGCGTCCCCCTCGCGGATGCGCTCCAGCGCCGCACCCAGGCTCGGCTCGACGATGAAGAACGCCAGGCCGTCCGTCGCGACCCCGCGGTTGTCATGCGCGAACTTCCAGCTCGCCACGCCCACCACCCGCCCGCAGGCGTCAACGAGCGGTCCGCCGCTGTTGCCGGCGTTGGTCGGCGCGTCCGCACGCCATGCCGGCATTGTGCTGATGGACGTAGCGGCAACCGACGATCTGCCCGCTCTTGTCCTTAATGGGGAAGCAGGAGCCGGACCCCTGGGGGACCGGCTCTCCTTCGGCGAAGAACGTGATGGAGGGGGAAGCCACGTGGACGATGCTACGCGGTAGCTCGCCCTCCTACCACGGCTCGCAGGCCCAGATGGAGCGCTGGGGGTCGCTGTCCCGGTGCTTCTGACAGTAGAGGTATCCTCCCGCGCCTGGGACGTACGCCTTTACGTCATTGACGTGGACGTGGCTGAGTCCGGGAACGGGGAGCGGGCCGTCGTAGGGCGGCTCAGGTGCGAAGCCACCGCACGACATCTTCTCCACGACGCCTATCTCCAACTCCTGGTTCTCGGCACGGCAGTATTCCGTCTTCCCCCGGCGCTCGCTGTTGCGCGTCACCACCGTGGGCTTGTTCAGGGTTATGGAGTCGGAGCGCACGTAGGCTTCTACCCTCACGACCGCATAGTCGCGTTTATCCCGGTCCGCGAGGTATACCCAGAGGGTCGCATCCCCGGCATCCGTGAGGTCTTCCACCCCCACAACGCTTCCGATGACGCACTCCATGCGAGCCTCGAAGTCGTGGCGCGTACGGTTCCACTCGCAGTCCCAGTACCGCACCCCGTTCCCATCGAGGGTTCGGAGTTGAAGCTTGGACACGTCCTCCCAGCGACCTGTCTTTCCCCAGAGAGCACGGCGTTCGCCGGCCTCGATGACAGTCCGGGTCGAGGTCCAGACCCACTGCCCGTCCAGTTCCATGATCAACTGAACACCCATCTCGCCGATGGGATGGTTCGGCTCCACGTAGGCGATAACCAGCGGCTGGCTTGTCGAAGAAGTCGCCAGCGTCAGGATGATCCCCGGCTCTTCAACAACCGGAGCGGGAGTTGGGTTGGGGGTGGGCTCAGGGGTGGCCGTAGCGACCGCAGCAGGACGCTCTTCCACTGCGGGGCGCTCGATGCGGATCGAGCCCGTCCATTCGGACGAGTAGCCTTCCAGCCTCCATCCAGGTTTCGGAAAGCCCACGCTCAGGGCATGGCCGGCGATCGCGACATGAACCGCGCCCGTCGCCTCGCTGATGTAGACGTGACCGCTGAATGTCGTCCTGCCCTGTCCAGAAACCCACGCGGTGTCGCTGAAGGGAGCGACGAACCACACTCCGGCGAGCGCAAAGTCCACCCGCGAGAAGGTCAGGGGGATGTAGCAGTTGTTGAGTGACGCGCGGCGACTGGGGTAGCAATTCCCAACGTCTACCATGATCTCGCCGGTGTGCTCAAGCCGGATGACGCGCACTTGGATATCGTCCCCCTCACCCTGAGCCTCAGCCACCAGACGTTCTGAAGAGGCCCCGATGATGAGCACGAAGAGCGCGCTGATGAGCAACTGTCGAAGTCCGTTCATGCTCCTATACCTTTACCGGTATGGATTTTTGTCAAGGGATTATCCCGCAGGCTCGGGCGCTGTTCTCCCACTCGTACCAGCCGTCCTTCAGTTCAAAGACCTGTAGCGCGTACCACCGGACGTAGAAGGGGTCACCTCTTCGGCTAAGGTCGAAGAGAGGCAACCCATACCCCGGATCGCCCCACTGCCCGGTGTAGACGCCGTTCATCTGAGCGATACCATGGCTGCCGCCGTACGGGTCCCCGGCAATGTGCTGTGGGTTCGACCTCCAGCGGCTTTCCTCCCAGAACACGCACGGACCGTTCGTCGTCTGCAGCTGCGTGACGCCGGCCTCGTCGGTGAACACGCGCGAGACGATGCCCGCAGCAATCCAGCCCCCCTCGCCCTGCCCCAGCGGGTAGCCCGCCACCGCCACGCTCAGGCCCTCGCTGACCTCGCTGCCCCACGCAAGGGCGGTCAGCCCGGGCTCCTCGGCGGTGAGGATCGCGATGTCGCCGTCGTCGCTCCGCACCCAGTCGGTGACGGTGGCAGCCGCGTCGACGCGCTCGTTGTGCAGGGTGATCGCATCCGGCTCGTCCTCGACGAGGTGGGCGGCGGTTACGAACGTTCCGTTCCCGATGTGGAGCGTGCGCTCCCGCACGACGTGTTGCCAGACGCGCACCTCGGCCGCCGCCTCCGGCGGTTCCGGGGGCTCGGGCGGCGCGTCGGTCGCACCGGTCTGGGCGGAGACGCTCGCCACGCTGCTGAGGGGGGTCAACAGGAGGAGGAGCGCGAGCAGGATGGGCAGGCTTCTCATGCGCGCAGCGTACCCGTCTGGCCGGTTCGCAGTGAAGACTACGGGCCTGCGCTTTCTGGGACTTCCGCCTCGCGGAACCCAGGTTTTTCTTCGTACACGCCCGTGACACCGTTCGCGCCGTCCGCATGCGGGTTCGGCGACAGGAGCCACGCGCGCCCTCCCCTATAGGGCATTCCGCCGCCATGCCCGCCCCCGGCACACTCGAATGCCGTCAGCAGCACCCATAGCGGGAGGCGACGGGCAGGACGACGGGCGAGCGAAGGCCGAAACATGTCATCGATGAAGTCCCATTCACGGGATTACGCCCGGCGCTCCCGCCCATCACGCTTAGCCCGTGGAACGGGCACACGAGGTCGGACGAGATGCGAGCGATGAAGCGGCAGAGGCGCACCGAACGAGGCCATCAGGGTGGCCCCGATCCGCGCGTGGTCGCCATCGAGTACCGGCCCGTCCCCGACGCCGAGGCTCGCCTGCGCCGCATCGCCGCGATCCTGCTCGACCATGCGACCCGCGCCCGCTCCCGGGCGGGGGTCGGGGAGCGCCCGGAGGTCCGGTAGGGAAGGTTGCATCGCCGGGCGTGTGCCGCGGCGCGGCCCTGCTTTGACCACCTCGCGGCGACTTCGCTACGCTGGCGGGGACGAGGTGGCCCGGCGGCGCCGACAACGCCCCGGGCCGTGGCGCCGCCTGTTGGGGACAGGTGACGCGAGCCGCATGCTACCGCTCGCGGACCCGCCCCGGCAGGTGGCGGGTCGTTCTGTTTCTGGAGAGGAGCAAGCCATGCCGCGAACGAACACCAACAGCCAGCCCGTGAGCCGCCGCGCCGCCATCTACGCGCGCGTCTCCGACAAGAGCCAGGCCGAGGAGGACAAGACTTCCCTCGGCGAGCAGCTGGGCGACATGGAGGCCTACTGCGCGGAGCGCGGCTACGCCATCACCGCCCGCTACCAGGAGGTCGGGCGCG
>JAPOQN010000007.1 GCA_026710655.1 Chloroflexota bacterium
CACACGCAGCCCCGCGCCCTGCGCATAGGTCCGTACGACCTCGACGGTGCCGGGGTGAATCGGTTCCAGCAGCGCGACCGCGTGCCGCCTCGTGGCCCGCGCGGCCAGCAGGCAGGCCTCCGCTGTCGCGCTGGCGACGTCGTAGAGGCCCGTGTTCGACACGTCCATCCCCGTCAGCTCGCACACCACCGACTGGTACTCGAACGCCGACTGAAGGGTCCCCTGGCTGATCTCCGGCTGGTAGGGCGTGTAGGCGGTCACGAACTCGGAACGGCTGGTCAGGTGGGCGGCGACCGCCGGGATGGAGCGCTGGTAGGCGCCCGCCCCCAGGAAACTCGGTCGCGACGGGCCAGTATTCTCGGCGGCGCGCTCCTCCAGCAGCGCGATCAGTTCCGGCTCCGTCAGCGCGGGCGGCAGGTCGATCGCGGGGTCGCGCATGGCCGCCGGCAGGTCGGCGAACAGTGCGTCGAGGTCGGCCACGCCGATGCGTTCCAGCATCCGCGCCCGATCCGCCTCGGTGGCCGGGATGTACGGATGCGGCGAGCCACCGAGGGACGGCGCCGTCAACGTCAGTTCTCCGGTAGCTGGGCGCGATACCCCGCGGCGTCGAGCAGCCCTTCAAGCTCCGCCTCGTCGGCGATGCGCACGCGGATGATCCAGCCCTCGTCGTAGGGCGATTCGTTCACAAGCTCCGGCCGCTCCTCGAGCTCCCCGTTGGCGGCGACCACCTCCCCGCCGACCGGCGAGTAGAAGTCCGAGACCGTTTTCGCTGACTCGATCTCCCCGCAGCGTTCGCCGGCGGTGACCTGGTCCCCCGGGGCGGGAAGGTCGAGGTAGACCACGTCGCCCACCTGGTCCTGGGCGAAGTCCGTGATACCGATCACCGCCTCGTCCGGGTGCTCCTCGTCACGACGCAGCCACTCGTGCTCGGGCGTGTAGAGGAGCGTATCGGGAGTCTCGTGGTCCATCGTCATGCCTGCCTCTGCTTTCGGTAGAACGGACGCCGGACAACCTCGACGGGGAGCGCGCGGCCGCGCACATCCACCTCAAGCGTGACGCCGGGTTTCGCAAGCCGCACGGGAAGGTAGGCCATGCCGATGCCGAGGCGCAAGCTGGGGCTGAAGGCCCCGCTCGTGAGGTGCGCCACAGGCTCATCCCCGCCCGGCTCGTGTACCGCGAATCCGGCCCTCAGCACGCCCCGCTCCTGCGCCTGCAGGTGTGCGAGCCGCCGCGCTCTGGGCTGTGCCTTCGCCTCGACCAGCGCCTCCCGGCCCGTAAAGGGCGCCTCGTCGTCGAGGGTCACGGCGAAACCGAGGCCAGCCTCGTAGGGGTGCGTCGTCGCGTCGATGTCGTTGCCGTGGAGCGGCAGCGCCGCCTCCAGCCGCAGCGTGTCGCGCGCGCCCAACCCCGCCGGCGCTGCGCCGGCCGCCACGAACGCGTCCCAGAGCGCCCCGGCGCGGTCGGCTCCCGCGATGCACTCGCCGCCGTCCTCGCCCGTGTAGCCCGTGCGCGCTACGAGCACTGGGGTCCCGCCCCAGTCGAGCTCCGCGCAGTCGCGCTGCTCCAACCCCGCGAAGCCGTCGCCCAGCACCGTGCTCAGGATCCCCACGGCGGCGGGCCCCTGCACGGCCAGCATCACCGTTTCCGGCGTGACTTCCGAGGCCGCGCTGCCGGCGACGGCCCGCAGCCGCTCGAAGTCCGCGTCCGCGTTCGCCGCGTTGTGAATGACCAGCCAGCGCTCGCCCGGCAGATGGTAGATGAAGATGTCGTCGTCGATGCCCCCGCCCTCGTTGCAGTAGAGCGAGTAGTGCGCCTTGCCCACCGGCAGCGCCGTCACGTCGAAGGTCGTCACCGAGCGCAGCAACCCCGCCGCTTCTGGCCCCTCGACCCACGCCCGCGCCAGGTGTGACACATCGAAGACCCCGGCGTGTTCGCGCACGGCGTTGTGCTCGCCCACGATGCCCTCGTACTGGAGCGGCATCTCCCAGCCCGCGAATGGCGCGAAACGTGCGCCGAGCGCTTGGTGGCGCTCACGGAGGACAAGCTGCGTGAGCACGCTCGAACCCCCGGAACCGTCGTGTCCAGCCATGCTTCGACTGTACCCACGCCTCGCTCCGCAAGCTACTGTCTCGGTAAAGGGGTCTGTGCCGGTCCCCGGTCCTACTGGAAGACGACGGTCTTGTTGTCGTGCACGAGGACGCGGTCCTCAATGTGCCAGCGTACGGCTCGCGCCAGCACCTGCCGCTCCAGCTCCCGCCCCACCCGCATCAGGTCGGCGCGCGTGTCCCGGTGCGTCACGCGCAGCACGTCCTGTTCGATGATCGGCCCAGCATCCAGCTCCGCGGTGGCGTAGTGCGCCGTCGCCCCGATGATCTTCACCCCGCGCTCTTCCGCCTGCCCGTACGGATCGGCCCCCGCGAAGGCGGGCAGGAACGAGTGGTGAATGTTGATGATCTGCTGCGGGTACGCATCTAGGAAGGTCGGCGTCAGGATCTGCATGTAGCGAGCCAGCACGACCAGGTCGACGCGCCCGCACAGCAGCTCCAGCATCTCCTTCTCCTGCTCGACCTTCGTCTCGCGGGTGACCGGCAGGTGCTCGAACGGCACGCTGAACCGCTCCGCCAGCGGCCGCAGGATCTCTCGGTTCGAGATCACCATGACGACGTCGGCCGCCAGTTCCTCCGTCCGCGCGCGCCATAGCAGGTCGAGCACGCAATTGGGCTCCCGCGTGCCCAGGATGGCGATTCGCGGGCGATTGGCGCTGTAGGAGACGTGCCAGTCCATCGCGAAACGGGCGGCAACCTCCTCGCCAAAGCCCTCCGCGATCGCCGTCGCCGACCCGTCCAGGCCGGCGATGTTGTACTCGACCCGCAGGAAGAAGCGAGGGTCCTCTCCCCCTGTCGAGTGCTGGTCGCCACGGACCATGTTTGCGCCGTGGCGGTCCAGGTACTGCGAAACGGCGGCGACGATGCCGGGTTGGTCCGGGCACTGCACCAGCAGCCTCGCCGTGCCTTCGGTAGGAGTGTCAATCATGCCCGGATGATACGGCCTGAGACTCGTACGGCGTGACGCATGTGTGGCATGCCTACGCGTCTACTGGTACATGATCAGGTCCGGCACGTCGTCGATCGCCTGGACCTGTTCCGGAGTCATCACCGGTGTGTCCTGGTTGAAGAACAGCTTCAGCGCGGGCCGCTCCGATGGCTCGGTGAGCGCGTACCAGTCGTAGTGGCGGAGCTTCAGCGCCATCGTTCCGAAGCCGTCCATGTCGATGGAAATCTCGACCCCCTCCACGTCGTCCACCGCGTCTCGGTCACGCAGCATGCGCGCGGCGAACTGGTGCACCATCAGGATCTTTGGGGGAATGCCCTCCTCCTCCACCAGTGTCGCCAGGTAGTGCTGTACCTCGTTCACGTGGTCCGCCCCGATGCCGCCGATGGCCAGCCCCGGGCGCACCCCCAGGTGCTCGGTCGCGAACTCCGGGTCCAGCGCCATGTGCACGAACGGCTCTCGCAGGAACTCCTCCAGCAGCTGCACCTCGTACAGCGGGTCGCTCCAGCCGATCTGCACATCCAGGAAGAGGATCATCTCGCGCTCGCGAGCCGCCTCCACGTATTCGGCGATCACGTCGTGCGAGAGCCGCGAGAGCCACGTGCCGTCCCGTGTCGGATAGGCCTGCGCCACGCCCGTGATCAGGTGGTACGCGGGGATGACTTCGCGCGGACCGTTCAGGCGGTCGTAGCGCTCCGCCCAGTCGGCGACGGCGTTGGCGACCTCCGCCGGTGTCCCGTGGCCGAGCACGCCCATCGCCCGCACACCGGGGAATCCGTAGAACGACACGATCTGCGCATCCTCGAACACCGACTGAACCGAGGGCGGCCGCGGGAACGTCCAGGGGCGCTCCACGTTCGAGACGACGAGGTACGTGCCACCCGGGGAGAAGTGCGTCAGCCCCTGTAGGAGCGGCGCTACGCCGTCACCCCAGCCCTGCACCGGCAGGAGCGCATCCTCCCCGAACGACCACACCGAGAGGCCGGGAACCGTGCCGTCAGCCCCCCGCTCCCACTGCACCCAGCCCAGCGCTCGCCCTGCGAACGCCTCGCGCACCTCCAGCCGTGGTCCGGTCCACTGCAGCCATGTGGAACCTGCCCGCAACATCACGTCGCACTGGGGAATCCCGTTGATGCCGCTGATCGGCACGGACTCCACCCAGTCGAGCTCTGACGCCGCTACCTCCACCATCGCATCCTGGCCGTGGCAGAGGTACGCGCGCTCGCCCGTCACGATCAGCGGCGCCTCCCCCTCCACCATGTAGCCCGAGCTGCCCCCGCCCGGGAGCCGCAGGTCGATCTCGGTTGGTACGTCACACGCGACTTCGATGGAGAGCGGCGTGCTCAGGGGCGCACGTGCCGCCGGGCCCGTGCTGGCAGCGGCGGCGGTCGCGTCGTAGGTGGCCTCCGCCCGGACCTGGCAGGCAGCGTCGGCTGCTGCCGCGGAACTACCTCCGCCCAGCCACAGCGCCAGTGCCGCGAGACCCACAACGAACGCAATCAGCCTGGTATGCGGCGCACGTATCACGCGGAAACCCCTCCGGGGCCGCCACCGGGCCCCGCGTCAACATATTAGCAAGGTGCATAAGCATTTGGCTATTTCTTAACGCAACCTTGCCAGCTTGCTTACCGGGGGTTGCCGATCCCCGCCCCGCCTCCACCGCCCCATAGAATCCCGCGACAGCCCCACAAGGCCCCCGGAGGCGCCCCATGACCGCAGATGCCCAGCCCGCCGCCGTCCACCAGCGAGTCGGCCGCGGCGTGACCCGAAGGGTCATGCGCGGGGCTGTCCTCCTGCTGCCCCTCATGGTCACGTTCTGGCTCATCCAGTTTGCCTTCCAGACCATGGACGGCCTGCTCCAGCCGATCATCTCCGCCATTGCCGGCGACGAGATTCCCGGTCTGAGCTTCGCCATCATCATCGTCGCCCTCTTCATCGTCGGCGCCCTCAGCTCGAACTTCCTCTTCCGGACCCCCGGCTATCTCTTCGAGCGCGGCATCACGGCGATTCCCGGCATCGGGTCGGTCTACAGCACGACCAAGAAGCTCCTCCCCGGCTCCGACCGCAGCGCCACGACCACCACCGGGTTCGACACCGTCGTGCGCATCGAGTACCCCCGCCCGGGCGTCTGGTCCGTGGGCTTCCTCATGAGCACGATCGACGATGCCGCCGGGACGAAGTGCGGCGTCGTCTACATGCCCTCAACGCCCATGCCCCAGTCCGGCTGGCTGGTCCAGCTCCCCCTCGACGAGATTGAACTGATGGACTGGAGCTCGGCCCAGGCGATGCAGTACATCGTCACCGCCGGCGTCACCTGCCCCGATGTGATGGAGTTGCGCGCCATCGAAGCCTTGTCGTGATGGCATGTGGCCCCTCTCGTTCCTGTACCATCGCCTCGCCGCCGCAGCCTCGCGGCGAGGAGGGCTAGACATGGCAGACGAGATGCGCATCCAGGTCATGAACGGCGGTCCCTACGTCGTTTCCGGTGGCGTCCCCCTCACGGAGATGGCCCCCGTCCAGACCCTCAACGGCGAGAACGTCGACTGGCACGTCCTCCGCGAGATCGACGAGTCACGCGACCTCTACGCCCTCTGCCGCTGCGGTCGCTCCAACGACAAGCCCTACTGCGACGGCTCCCACGCCACCGAGCCCTGGGCCGAGGCCGAGACCGCCGACCGCCGCCCGATGGCCGACCGCGCTAACCGCATCGAGGGCGCCGCCGGCGTCATGCTCGACGACGAGTCCATCTGCATCGGCGCCGGCTTCTGCGGCACACGCACCACGAACGCCTGGGACCTCATCAACGAGGAGGGCGACGAGGCCCGCGAGCGCGTCACCGCCATGGTCGCCCGCTGCCCCACCGGCCGCCTCGCCATGATCACAGCCGGAGGCGACTCGCTCGAGCCCGCGACCGACTCCGAGATCGCGGTCGTCCCCGGCGGCCCCCTCTGGGTTCGCGGGGGTGTCCGCGTCGAGAGCGCCGACGGCACCCCCTGGTCGGACCAGGACCGCCGTACGCTTTGCCGCTGCGGCGCCTCCAACAACAAGCCCTTCTGCGACGGCGCCCACAGCGACATCCACTTCGACGAGCGTTAGCCGGCGGCGTCCACCTCGCTCAGGGAGCGCACCGACGCGACATCCCGCTCCTCACGCATTTCTCGAATGACGTCGACGGAGTTTCCGGGCAGCACTCGATCTCCGAAGATCTCCTCGCGGATTTGTGCAAAGGACTCCGAGTCGGAGAGACGGGTGGGCTCACCGGGCTCGCCTCCCGCTTCGTCGTCGTCCAGCTCCTTCTCAATGGCTCTCTGGCAGAGCTGACGCATGCTGACGCCCCTCAGGGCCGCCACCGCCTTCAACCGCCGCTGCAGCGGGGCATCAAGGTCGAGCGTGAGCCGCTTCTTCTCTGTGGCCATGTCCTCGTCGCTCCCGATCGTGGGCTGTGCCTTCCACATTTGCGGAAATACAGAAATACGTCAAGGGCTGGGGCACGAGGAGTCAAATGCCGCAGGGAAGCAGCTGCTAGCCCAGCAGCCGCTTCATCGTCGCGCCGATCTCCGCCGGCGAGTCCGAGACCACCGCCCCCGCCGCGCGCAGCGCCGACTTCTTGCTCTCGGCCTTGCCGTCTTCGCCCGAGATGATCGCCCCCGCGTGGCCCATCCGACGCCCCGGAGGCGCCGTCGCCCCCGCGATGAACGCGACCACCGGCTTGCGCACATGCTCCTTGATGTAGGCCGCCGCATCCTGCTCGGCGCTGCCGCCGATCTCGCCCACCATCACGATCGCGTCCGTGTCCTCGTCCTCGTTCAGCATCCGGATGGCGTCGCGTTGCGGCGTCCCGATGATCGGGTCGCCGCCCACGCCGATGCAGGTGCTCTGCCCGAGCCCCTCCGCCGTGAGCTGCGCCACCACCTCGTACACGAGTGTCCCCGAGCGGCTCACCACGCCCACGCGCCCCGGCAGGAACACGTCGCCCGGCATGATGCCCACGCGCGTCTGCGTCCCCGGCGTGATCACGCCCGGGCAGTTCGGCCCGATGAGCATCGTCGGGCTCCCCTTCAACGCCTGCTTCACGCGCACCATGTCCATCACCGGGATGCCCTCCGTGATGCAGACCGCCAGCGGCACTGCCGAGTTCGCCGCCTCCAGGATCGCGTCCGCCGCGAAGGGCGCCGGCACGAAGATGATGCTCACGTTCGCGCCCGCCTCCCGCACCGCCGCGTCCACTGTCGGGAAGATGGGGACGCCGTCTTGCTCTTCACCGCCGCGCCGCGGATGCACCGCCGCCACCACGTTCGTGCCGTAGGCGATCGAGCGGCGCATGTGGTTCGCGCCCTCCGTGCCGATCCCCTGAACCATCAACCGCGTGTTCTCGTCGAGAAGGACGCTCATCGAAGCTCCCGCGCGCGCCGCGCCGCCAGACTTACGCCCGCGTATTCGCGGGCCTCCGCATTCTAGCCATGCCTCCCGATGGCGCTAGCCGGGAGCCATGCCCCCGGCCTGCCACTGCCCCGCAACCGCGCTATCGCCGCCGCTGCTACGATTACGCACCGATCACCGACCACTGACCACCGGAGGCTCCACATGGCCATGGCTCTCGACGGCATCAAGGTCCTCGACCTCTCCCGCCTCGCGCCCGGCCCCTACTGCTCGATGCTCCTCGCCGACTTCGGCGCCGACGTTACCCTCGTCGAGGCCGTGCCCGGCGCCAACGCCAAGCTCGGCGGTCCCGCCGCCGACCCCGAAGCGGCGAAGCGCGCCGCCGCCTACAACGCCCTCGGCCGCGGCAAGCGCTCCATCGCCCTCAACCTCAAGAACGAGGCCGCACGCGAGGTTTTCTACGAGCTCGTCCGTGGCGCCGACGTCGTCCTCGAAGGCTTCCGCCCCGGCGTCGTGAACCGCCTCGGTGTCGACTACGAGACCGTCTCGGAAATCAACCCCCGCATCGTCTACTGCTCCCTCTCCGGCTTTGGCCAGACCGGCCCCTACAGCAACCTCGTCGGCCATGACATCAACTACATCTCCATCGGCGGCGCCCTTGGCGTCATCGGCCGCCCCGGCGCCGCCCCCGCCATCCCTGTCAACCTGCTCGCTGACTTCGCCGGCGGCGGACTCATGGCCGCCTTCGCCATCTGCACCGCCCTCCTCGCGCGCGAGCACACCGGCCGCGGCCAGGCCGTCGACATCGCCATGAGCGACGGCGTCCTCTCCCTCATGACGGCCGCCATGACCGGCTTCTTCTCGACCGGCACGCCCCTTCGCCCCGGCGAAGGCTTCCTCACCGGGGCCCGCCCCTGGTACGACACCTACAAGTGCGGCGACGGCCGCTGGTTCTCCATCGGCAGCATCGAGCCGCACTTCTACGATGCCCTCTGCCGCACCCTCGGCACCGAAGAGTTCCTCGGCAAACAGCACGAAGAGTCCGTCTGGCCCGCCATGCGCGAGCGCTTCGAGGCCGTCTTCGCCACGAAGACCGCCGACGAGTGGATGGCGATCATGTCGGAGCACGACATCTGCGCCGCCCCTGTCCTGGAGCAGGAGAACATCGTCACCGACCCCCACAACCTCGCCCGCGAGATGGTCGTCACCGTCGATACCCCGGCGGGACCAGTGCAGCAGGTCGGGGTCGGGCCCAAGCTCAGCGAAACCCCCGGAAGCGTCCAGCGCGGCGCGCCCCTCAATGGCGAGCACACCGACGAGGTGCTCGCCTCCATCGGCTACGATGCCGACCGCATCGCCGCCCTCCGCGCCGAGGGCGCTGTCGGCTAGCGCCTGCCGCCCGGGAGGCGCGGACGCAAAGGAGCACCCCCATGGAATACCGCGTCGTCGCCACCGACATCGAGTTCGCCGAGGGGCCCCTTGAGCTCCCCGACGGCGACATCCTCTTCACCGAGATCCGCGCTGGTACGCTCACCCGCGTCTCGCCGGACGGCTCCCGCAGGGAGACCTTCGCGACCACCGGCGGCGGCCCCAACGGCGCCGCCATCGGTCCCGACGGCGCCATCTACGTCACGCAGAACGGCGGCTTCCTCTGGTCCGAGAGCCGCACCGCCAGCGGCCAGCGCATGATCTCCCCCGGCAACCGCCCCGAGGGCGACGATTACATCGGCGGCCAGATCCAGCGCGTCAGCGCGGACGGCTCCGAGGTTACGACCATCTACCGCGAGTGCGACGGCGAGCCCCTGAAGGGTCCCAACGACCTCGTCTTCGACCGCGAGGGCAACTTCTACTTCACCGACCACGGCAAGCGTCACGGTCGCAGCCGCGATATCACCGGCGTCTTCTACGCTTCCCCCACGGGCGACTTCATCCGCGAGATCATCTTCCCCCTCGAGGCGCCCAACGGCATCGGCCTCAGCCCCGACGAGCGCACCCTCTACGTGGCCGAGACCCCCACCGGCCGCCTCTGGGCCTTCGATATCACCGCCCCCGGCGAGATCGGCGACCGCCACGTCGTCGCCACCGTCCCCGGCGCCCCGCCCCACAACTTCGCCATGTGCGACTCCATGTGCGTCGACGGCGAGGGCAACGTCATCGTGGCGACCATCATCAACGGTGGCATCACCTCCATCTCCCCCGACGGCGCCACCGTCCAGCACCACCCCCTCCCCGACCGCGTCACCACCAACGCCTGCTTTGCCGGCCCCGACCTGCGCACGCTCTACGTCACCATGGGCGCGATGGGCCAGCTCATCGCCTTCGATAACTGGCCTACCGTTGGCCACCGGCTCAACTTCCAGGCGGAGCAGGGCTCCACGTGATCACGGCCGCCGGCCTCACGCTCGCGGTCTGTGCGGTCGGCCTCGCCCTGCTGCGCGTCACCGTGGCCGCCCCCCAGCACTGCCCCGAGATCACCCCCGAGTCGCTCGAAGCCGCCGCCGGCGCCTCCGCCACCTGGATCGAAGTCGCCCAGTACCCCGACGGCCGCTACGTCTACGAGTACGACCGCGAGGCCGACACCCTTTCCGATGACTACAACGTCGTCCGCCACGCGGGCGTCACCATGTCGCTCTACCAGGCCGCCGCCCTCGGCGACCTCTCCCGTCTGCACGCCGCCGACCGCGGAACGGCCTGGATGCAGGCGAACCTCATCGAGCACGACGACTGGGTCGCCCTGCGTAACCCCGAGACGGGCCTCGTGAAGCTCGGCGCCAGCTCGCTCATGCTCGCCGGCCTGACGCAGCGCCGGCTCGCCACCGACGACCCGCTCTACGACGACCTCATGCGCCGGCTCGCCCGCTTCCTCGTCGTCATGCAGCTCCCCGACGGCGCCATGCTGAACTACTGGGACCCCGCCACCGGCGCCCCCAACCCCGCCGTCCGCTCGCGCTACGCCACCGGCGAGGCGCTCTGGGCGCTTGCCCAGATGCACCGCCACTTCCCCGAGGACGGCTGGGACGAACCCTCCTGGCGCATCGCCGACTACCTCGCCCTCCACCGCGACGAGGTCGAGGAGCTCGACTTCCCGCCCTGGCCCGACCAGTGGGCCGCCTACAGCCTCTCTGAGATGGCTGACTGGCCCCTGGAGGAGCACCACATCGAGTACGCCCGCGCCCTTGCCGAGCGCTTCGGCTTCCTCATCCGCGTTGAGTCGCAGCGCACCGGCGGCCCCATCAACGAGCCCTTCCACGGCCAGCTGACGCGCGCCGCCGGCCTCGGCACGTGGGTCGAGGGGCTGACCTCCATGTGGCGCCTCGCCAGCACCGACGAGCGCCTCGCCGATCTCGAGCCGAAACTCGCCGAACGGGCCATCTGCGGCGCCGGCATCCTCGCCGACCGCCAGGTCACCGCCGCGCAGAGCGCGGACTGGCCCAGCCCCGCCCTCACCGCCGGCGGCTGGTTCCGCGACGGCCTCACCCGCATGGACGACCAGCAGCACGCGCTTTCCGGTCTCGCCCTCACAGGGGCTATCCTTGCGCGCGAGGAGGACGCCCCATGAGCGGCATCGGCATAACCATTCTCCTCATCTTCGCCGCGATTAACCCGCCCGCGGTCCTCGCCACGATCAACCGTGCCGTCGACCGCCGCCTCGATCCGAAAGTCGCCGCCGTCGCCTTCGTCGCCGGCGCCGCCCTCCTCCTCGCCGCCACGTTCGCCGCCGACGCGTTCCTTGATGCTCTCCAGCTCGAACCCGAGACCTTCCGCATCTCCGCCGGCATCGTCATGGCGGTCACGGGGGCTGCCTTCATCCTCTTCGGCCCCTTCTCCTTCCCCGTCGAGGACGGCTGGAAGGGCGCCCTCTTCCCCTTCGCCTTCCCCCTTCTCGCCAGCCCCGCCGCCTTCGCCGCCGTCCTCACCCGTTCCGCCGACAAGGGCGAACCGCAGACGGTCCTCGCCACCCTCATCGTTGTGGCTGCGGTGTCCGCCGGCGTCTTCGCCCTCTCCGGACGGTCCACCCCCGTTGTTCCCATCCTTGCGCGGGTGATCGGCGCTGTCCTCATCTTCCGCGCCGTGGGCCTCGTCATCGATGGGATTCGCGCCGTCTAGCACGTAGCGAAAGGAGTCCGCCGTGCCCGAACTCGACCAGGATGCCCTCCAGCGTGTGCTCGACGAGATCGAGCTGCGCAACCTCTACTTCCGCTACGCCCGTGGCGTCGACCGCCTCGACCCCGAGCTCCTCCGCTCCTGTTTCCACGAGGATGCCCACATCACCACCCGCAACCGGGAGATCCGCGACGACTTCGTGAAGAACGTCATGGTCGGCCTCTCCCGTTTCAAGATGACCCAGCACGTCACCACCAACGTCTGGGTCGAGGTCGACGGCGACACCGCGAAGGGCGACGCCTACGCCCAGGCCAACCACCGCGCCCCCGGCGAGAACGGCGAGCCCGACACCGACTACCGCTGGGGCGGCCGCTACGTCGACCGCTTCGAGCGGCGCGACGGCGTCTGGAAGTTCACCGACCGCGTCGTCATCCACGACATGGACCGCGTCGTGAAGGTCACCGAGGTCTGGGACCCGCCCGGCCTCGGCTTCACCGAGGGCTCCCACTCGACCGACGACATCGTCTACCGGGACGAAGGAGAAACGCGATGACCTTCGAGGACATCATCAGCCCCTACGACATCCCCTCCGGGGGCATCTTCCACTTCGCCATGGCCGTGCCCGACCTGCCCGGGGCCATGGACCTGCTCGGCCCCGCCCTCAACGTCGACTGGACCTCCGTCTGGTCCATGACGCGGGAGATGGATACCCCGGAAGGCCGCACCCGCGATGAGATGCAGGCCGTCTACTCCCGCCAGGGCCCTCCCTTCGTCGAGCTTGTCAACGGTCACGGGAGCGGCTTCTTCGCCGCCGACCAGGGTCCCCGCCTCCACCACGTCGGCTACATCGTCGAAGACGTCCGCGCCGAGGCCGAGCGCCTCCAGACCCTCGGCATGACTATCTGGGACCTCGGCCCGAACTCCGCCTTCGTCACGAACGAGGTCGGCATGACCTTCGAGATCATGGGCGAAGGCATCCGCGAGACGCTCGACGAGTGGTTCGCCAGGCCCACCGGCTGACCGACCCGATGGCCGCCGCCCGCAGCCGCTAACCAGGCGTTCGCGTAGCATCGCCTCGCGATGCCCCGCCGCATCCTCCTCAGTAACGACGACGGCTACGAATCGCCCGGACTCTGGGCGCTGGCCCGCGCCTGCACGTCCCTCGGCTGCGAGGTTACCGTGGTCGCCCCCGAGAAGAACCAGAGCGCCGTGGGCGGCAGCCTCACCCTCCGCCAGGAGCTCAACTGGACCCGCATCGAGGATCCGCCCGTCCCCGGCGTCGACGCCTGGTACGTCAACGGTTCGCCCGCCTCCGCCGTCATCGTCGGCCTCAACGGCGTCCTCGACGAGGAACCCGACCTGCTCGTTTCCGGCATCAACCGGGGCGCGAACATCGGCAACGACCTCACCGCCAGCGGCACCGTCGGCGCCGCCCTCCAGAGCCACTACCGCGGCATCACCTCGCTCGCCATCTCCTACGCGATGGACCCTCGCGCCGAGGTCGACTGGGACACTGCCGAGCGCGTCGCCGCCATCTTCTGCCGCGAGGAGATCGAGGGCCGCCTGCCCAAGTCCGTCTTCCTCAACGTCAACATCCCCCTCGTCCCCTTCGAGGAGATCAAGGGCATCCTCGTCACCCGTGTCGCCCGGCGCGGCTACTTCCACCTGGAAGTCCAGGGCGAGACGAAGGGCATCCTCACCCGCGGCCCCTTTGAGCCCCCCCCCCTCGACCCGCCCCCCGGCACCGACATCTGGGCGATCATGCACAAGTACGTCAGCGTCAGCCCGCTCCAGGCCAACTTCACCGACCACCACGTCATCGACGCCCTCGGCCAGCGCTTCAACGCCGCCTGGAGCGAATAACGCCCGGGCGTTGCGCTACACTCGAAGCTGACCAAATCCGGAGGACGGTCCCATGTCTGGCCACTCGAAATGGTCGACCATCAAGCGGAAGAAGGAAGCCGCCGATAACAAGCGCGGCGCCCTCTTCACCAAGCTTGCCAAGGAACTCCAACTCGCCGCCAGGGACGGTGGTCCCGATCCCGATACCAACTTCAAGCTGCGCCTCGCCGTCCAGCGGGCGAAGGCCGCCAACATGCCCAACGACAACATCAGCCGCGCCATCGCCAAGGCCACCGGCGGCGGTGACAGCGATCAGCTGATCGAGGTCAGCTACGAGGGCTATGGACCCGGTGGCGCCGCCATCCTCATCACGGCCGTCACCGACAACCGCAACCGCACCGTCGCCGCCATCCGCCACGAGTTCACACGCGCCGGTGGCAACCTCGGCGAGAACGGCTCCGTCGCCTGGCAGTTCGAGTCCCGCGGCGCCCTTTCCGTCTCCGTCGATGGCCACGACGAGGACGAGATCGCCCTCGCCGCTATCGAGGCCGGCGCCGAGGATGTCGAGACCTCCGGCGACTCGGTCGAGGTCCAGACCGCCCCGGGCGACCTTGAGCCCGTTCGCCAGGCCCTCGCCGAAGCGGGCTACCACGTCGAGCACGCCGACCTCTCGATGGTGCCCACCACCCCCATTTCGCTGGAGAAGGGGCCGGCCGCCCAGACCCTCCGCCTCCTCGACGGGCTCGAGGAGCTCGAAGACGTGCAGCGCGTCTACTCCAACGCCGACTTCGACGAGGAGCTCCTCGCCCAGTACGCCGGCTAGCGTCTTCCCGCTGCCACAGGCCCCTCGGCGCTCCCCGGCGCGCCGTCGTAGAGTGCGGCCATGCGCATTGCTGGCATCGATCCCGGCCTGAACGCCACCGGCTACGGCATCGTCGACATCGATGGCGACGAGTGCCGCCACGTCGCCCACGGCGTCGTCCGCACCCGTTCTGCCGACAGCCTCGCCCGGCGCCTCGTCCTCATCCGCGACGGCCTGCGCAAGGCCCTCGCCCAGTGGTCACCCGAGGTTGGCGCCGTCGAGGCCTCCTTCGTCGGCTCGAACGCGCGCTCCGCGCTCGCTCTCGGCCACGCCCGCGCCGCCGCCATCCTCGCCCTCGCCGACTCCGGCCTCGAAGTGCACGAGTACGCCCCCGCCGTCATCAAGACCCAGGTGGGCGGCTACGGACAGAGTGACAAGGTGCAGATAGCCAAGATGGTGGCCATCGAACTGGGCCTGCCCGAACCGCCCAGCCCCTCCGATGCCGCCGACGCCCTCGCTGTCGCCATCACCCACTGGGCGCACACGCGCCTGGACGGCCGGATCTAGTAGTGCCCGCCCAGCTTCGTGTGATCCCAGCTGTAGATGCGCTCCGGCCGCACACGCACGGTGACGCGCTTCGCCGCTGCCGGCAGCGCCTCCTCCGGCGTGTCCGTCGGGATGGGCAGCCCGCGGTACTTGTTCGCCACGACCGACATCACCGTGGCCGTCGTCTGGACGTCGGTATCCACCTCGCCGGCGCCTCGGATCACGAGCCCCCGCAGCTCTTCGTAGGCCTCCCCCGACTCCAGCATCACCGAAATTCGTGGGTCACGCTGCAGGTTCAGAATCTTCTGGCTCTTCCCGAACGTCGTGAAGTGGATCACCCCGTCGATCATCACGTACCACATCGGCGCCAGGTGGGGGAATCCGCCCGGCCCGTTCGTCGCCACCTGTAACGTCCAGCCGTCGTTCAGGAACTGCTCCTGCTCTTCGGCTGTCAGGGCGATGGATGCTCGGCGGCTGGGCATGCGGAACCCCTCGTTGTTGCTTTCCCAGAGCCTACGCCCTGTTCCGAAACGCCGCGTGACTGGACCGCGACGGGCGCCTACCCCCGTTTGAAACGCCGCCGCCGGTTGCGACCCCCCGCCTGGCTGCGCCCGTAGCGCACCGGCCCGCTCCGCCCCGCTACCTCCGCGAACGCCTCCAGCTCCTCGCTCTCCGACCCCACCAGCTCCCGCCGCAGCTCCACGATTCGGTCGCGTAGGGCCGCCGCCTTCTCGAACTCCAGGTTCTTCGCCGCCCCCTTCATCTCCCGCTCCAGCTCCTTGATCATCCGCAGCAGCTCGTCCGGCGCCATCCCTGCCGGGACGCCCGCGTCGTACTCGACCGGCTCCTCCGCCACCTCACGCACGTGGTCCGTGATGTCCCGGATCGCCTTCGTGATCGTCGACGCCTCCAGGCCGTGCTCGCGGTTGTAGGCCTCCTGGATGCCCCGCCGCCGCTCCGTCTCGTCGAGCGCCGTGCGCATGCTCGCCGTCACATGGTCCGCGTACATCACGACCCGCCCCTCGATGTGTCGCGCCGCCCGCCCGATCGTCTGGATCAGCGAGCGGTTCGAGCGCAGATACCCCTCCTTGTCCGCATCGAGGATCGCCACCAGCGAGACCTCGGGCAGGTCCAGCCCCTCCCGCAGCAGGTTGATCCCCACCACCACGTCGTACACGCCCAGCCGCAGGTCCCGCAGGATCTCCACCCGATCCAGCGTCTCCACCTCCGAGTGGAGGTAGTGCGTCTTCACGCCCATTTCCGTCAGGTAGTCGGCCAGGTCCTCCGCCATCTTCTTCGTCAGCGTCGTCACCAGGATGCGCTGACCCTTCGCCGTCGTCGCCTGGATCTCCGCCAGCAGGTCGTCGATCTGCCCGTCCGTCGACCGCACCTCCACCACCGGGTCGAGCACGCCCGTCGGACGGATCACCTGCTGCGCCACCTGCGTCGACTGGTCCAGCTCGTACTGCGCCGGCGTCGCGCTCACGAAGATGGCCTGGTTGATGTGCTGGTCGAACTCCTCGAACGTGAGCGGTCGGTTGTCCAGCGCGCTCGGCAGCCGGAACCCGAACTCCACCAGCGTCTGCTTGCGCGAGCGGTCTCCGAAGAACTGTCCCTGCACCTGCGGGATCGTCATGTGCGACTCGTCCACGATCAGCAGCCAGTCGTCCGGGAAGTAGTCGAGCAGGCACCACGGCGTCGCCCCCGCCGGCCGCGTCTGCAGGTGCCGCGAGTAGTTCTCGATTCCCGCGCAGTAGCCCGTCTCCCGCAGCGTCTCCAGGTCGTAGTGCGTGCGCTCCTCGAGCCGGGCCGCCTCCAGGATCTTCCCCTGCTCCTTCAGGAAGGCGAGCTGGTCCTGCAGCTCCGTCTCGATCGCCTTGAGTGCATCGTCGAGGTTGTCCTTGCTCGTCACGAAGTGCTTCGCCGGGAAGATGTCGATCTCTTGCCGCTCCGCCACGATCTCGCCCGTCAGCGGGTCCAGCTCGCTGATGCGCTCCACCTCGTCGTCCCAGAAGTCGATGCGGACCGCCAGCTCCTCGTAGCTGGGCAGGATCGTGAGCGAGTCGCCCCGCATCCGGAAGCGCCCCCGCACCACGTTCTGGTCGTTCCGCTCGTACTGCATCTCCACCATCCGCCGCAGCACGTCGCGACGGTCCAGCCGCTCCCCCACCCGCATCCCCAGGATGAACTGCTGGTAGTCCGAGGGCTCCCCCAGGCCGTAGATGCAGCTCACGCTCGCCACGATGATCACGTCCCGCCGGGTGAACAGCGATCGCGTGGCCGCGTGCCGCAGCTTGTCGATCTCGTCGTTGATGTCCGCGTCCTTGGCGATGTACGTGTCGCTGCGCGGGATGTATGCCTCCGGCTGGTAGTAGTCGTAGTAGCTCACGAAGTACTCGACCGAGTTCTCGGGGAAGAACTCCTTCAGCTCCGCGCAGAGCTGCGCCGCCAGCGTCTTGTTGTGCGCCAGCACCAGCGTCGGCCGCCCCACCTCCTCCACCACGTTCGCGATCGTGAACGTCTTCCCCGACCCCGTCGCCCCCAGCAGCGTCTGGTAGCGATCCCCCCGCTTGAGCCCGGCGATCAGTTGCTCGATCGCCTGCGGCTGGTCGCCCGTCGGCTGGAAGTCGGCGCTCAGCTTGAACGAGCCCGTCGAAGGGGAGGCCAGCGAAACCATGAGCGCCAGTGTAGCAGCGCCCTCCGCCCCTCCTCCGCCACTACCCCACCGCGAATCACCCTCGCGGGACGGCTACCCCTACTGTGATGGTCCCCGCGTAGCCATCGCCATCCTCGACCACCGACGCCAGCAGGTTCGCCTCAGCGGGGTCGCCCCGCAGCACGTCGTCGTTGTCGTTGCGCGTCGAGCGGTTCGGTCGGTCACGGTAGGGCGTCTGGAGGTAGACCTGGTCCGTGGTGTCGTCGTCGAAGTAGAACTGCGACGTCGCAAAGGTCGTGCCCGCATGGTGAACCTTGAAGTGGATGTGCACCGTCCGGCCGGGATACCACCCCGGATAGATAGTCTCGAAGCTCGCAACGCCGTCGCCATCGGTCACCTGGATTCCGCGGAGGAACGTCTCGCCGGATGTATCCAGTCCCCCGGGCCGCCCGCCGTACCCGGAGTAGGCGCCTCCGGCGTCGGTGTGCCAGATATCGACGAGGGCGTCCGGCAGCGGTTCGCACGTTTCCCCCACCCGCATCACGCGGATCCCCATTGTGAGCGGCGCCCCGACGCGGTCTTCCGTGATGTCGCGCCGCAGCATCTCCGTGTCGAAGTAGAACGGCCCCTCGGTTGCCTCGGGAGTGAGGACGCAAACGGGCGTGTCAGACGCCCCGCCTGTCGCCGCCGCCCCCTCCGCGGGGACCGTGCTCGGCGCTGCAGGAACTCCGCTTCCCTCCGACCCTCCGCATGCCGCCGCGAGCGTGATGGCGACCCCGCCCAGGCCGAACGTGGCGAGGAAGTCGCGCCTCGTGAATCGTGCTGGTCGCCGCCGCCGTCGAGGGTTCGTCATCGCCTGTCTCCCCTAACGTACCGGAGGCGCCCTAAGACCCCGATAAGCCGTCGCCTCCCTTTTCCTCCCCCAGAGTCACGTTGTCGATGAGCCGCACCGCCCCGAAGCGCACGGCCAGCGAGAGCAGCCCCTCCCCCGCCACCTCCCCCTCGACCTCCGCCAGCGTCTCCGAGTCCGCCACCGAGACATAGTCGAGCTCCCCCAGCGGCTCAGACCCCACCACCGCCCGCACTCCCGCCCGCAGCGACTCTGCGTCCCGCACCCCGTCTGCGTACAGCTCCTCCGCCCACCGCAGCGCCCGCGACAACACGCTCGCCGCCGCCCGCTGCTCCGGCGTGAGGTAGGCGTTGCGACTGCTCATCGCCAGCCCGTCCGCCTCCCGCACCGTCTCGCAGGCCACGATCTCCACCGGCAGGTCGAGGTCGCGCACGAGCCGCCGGATGACCCGCAGCTGCTGCGCGTCCTTCTTCCCGAAGTACGCGCGGTCGGGACGCACCACGTTCAGCAGCTTTGTTACCACGGTCGCCACCCCCCGGAAGTGCACCGGCCGCGACGCCCCCTCCAGCCCCTGCGCCAGCCCCTCGACCGTCACGTACGTCTGGTACCCCTCCGGGTACATCGCCTCGACCCCCGGCAGGTAGACCGCGTCGATGCCCGCATCGCGCAGGAGCGCGAGGTCGCGCTCCTCGTCGCGCGGGTAGCGCTCGTAGTCCTCGCCCGGGCCGAACTGAGCCGGGTTCACGAAGATGCTCGCTGCCGAGACGTCGTTCTCCGCCACCGAACGCCGCGCGAGGGCCAGGTGCCCATCGTGCAGGTACCCCATCGTCGGCGTCAGCCCAAGGCTGCCCGGATGGGCCGCGCGCCAGGCGCGCATCTCCGCGGGTGTCTGCAGAATCTTCACGCGCGACCCCGCGGGCGCAGGTTCAGGCGGGCGTGCTGGCGCCCTGGCGCAGCTCGCCCATCGTCTCCTCGGCCATCGGGAAGCTCTCCTCTTCCGTTGGGAAGGCGCCCTCCTCGACATCCGCCACGTAGTCGCGGATAGCCTCGCGGATGGTCTCCCCCAGCACGGCGTAGCGCTTCGCGTGCCGGAATTGCCGCTGGTCGTCGAACAGCCCCAGCATGTCGTGCAGCACCTGCACCTGGCCGTCGCACTCCGGCCCCGCCCCGATGCCGATGGTGGGCACCCCGATGCGCTCCGTCACCATCTTCGCGAGGGGCGCCGGGATCGTCTCCAGCACCACGGCGAAGGCGCCCGCCTCCTCCAGCGCCCGCGCATCGCCGATGAGGCGCGCGGCCGCCGCCGGCGTCTTGCCCTGCACCTTGTGTCCGCCGAACTGGTTCACCGACTGCGGCGTCAGGCCCAGGTGCCCCATCACGGGGATCCCGGCCGACACCATCCGCCGCACCAGCGGCGCCACCTCGCTGCCGCCCTCCAGCTTCACCGCCCCGGCCCCTGCCTGCAGCAGGCGACCGGCGTTCGCGACCGCCTCGTCGGGATTCGCCTGGTAGCTCATGAAGGGCATGTCCGCCACCACCAGGCAGCGCTCCGTGCCCCGAATGACCGCCTTCGTGTGGTGCAGGATGTCGTCCATCGTGACCGGCACCGTGGAGTCGTGGCCCAGCATCACCGTGCCGAGCGAGTCCCCCACGAGGATCACGGGCGCACCCGCCTGCTCGACGAGCCGCGCCATCGCGTAGTCGTACGCCGTCAGCATCGCGAAGCGACGGCCCTCGCGCTTCCATTCCGTCAGTTTGTGGATAGAAAGACGTCCCATCGTTTCCTCCTCAGTTCGCGCTGACTGGCTCGCCTTCGCGGTGGCGAATCCCTTCGCCCCGCGCGCGCCGCTCGATGACGTTGTCTTCGCCCAGGTAGACGATGCGTGGCGCGAGGTCGCGCGCATCCGCGTCGTCCATCTGGTGGTAGCTCAGGATGATGACCTTGTCGCCCTCGTCCACGAGGTGCGCGGCCGCTCCGTTAATGCAGACCTCGCCGCTGCCTTCGCGCCCGACGATCGCATACGTCTCGAGGCGCGCCCCGTTCGTCAGGTCCAGCACGTGAACCTGCTCGTTCGGGATCAGCCCAACGGCGTCCATCAGGATGGGGTCGAGCGTGATCGACCCCTCGTACTCAAGGTTGGCCTCGGTAACCGTGGCTCCGTGAATCTTGGCGACCAGCATTGTGCGCACCGGCGCTCCCTCCCACGAAAAACGCCCTCGCCGGGTTCGGCGGGGCGCGGAACGGTAGAACCGGGAGCAAGGTGCTTGCTGACCGCGGCTCGCCATCCGTACCGGCCCTGCGGGTCCAGGCGGACTAGAGCGTGCGTAGACTCGTTTCCCAGGCTCGCCGCCCGCGAACGGATCGACGGCAAGCGGGATCGTCGCGATCCGCGCGAGGGTTGTCAACCCCCGTTTGCTTTAAGTCCCCCGCCACTCCCCCGCCGACGGCACCCCCGCCAGCCCCTCCGCCAGCCTTACGCTCCGCACGACCGCTCGCTCGACCGTCAGCATCGCCATCAGGCCCAGCGTCGTGAGGTCCTGCGGTTCCGTCGCGGCCTCCCCCGTGGTCAGCGCGAAGGCCACGTCCCCGTCGCCGAGCGTGTGCGCGGGGATGATCGTGCGCGCCAGCCCGTCGTGGGCGTGCACGGCCAGCCGCTGAACGCCGATGTGCTCGATGGCGGCGTTCGTCGCGATGCACACCAGCGTCGTGTTCTCCCGGCTCCCCTCCTCCTCCACGCGCTCGACTACCGCCTGCTCCGGCGTCCGCATCTCGCCCTCCCCCTCGCCCCGCGGCCCTGCCACCAGCTCCCCGGTCTCCGGGTCGACGATCGCCCCCACCGAGTTCGTTACGGCCAGCGCCCCCACCACCAGTCCCCGCGGCCCCACCAGGCTCGCCGTCCCCACGCCCCCCTTCAGTCTCCGCTCCACGCCCAGCAGCTGCGCCACCGACGCGCCCGTGCCCGCCCCCACGCTTCCCTGCGCGACCGCCCCTCCCGTCGCTCGCGCCGCCGCCCGCTCCCCCTCATCAGCCCCCGGATAGGCGTTCTGCCCCGTGGGCAGGTCGTAAATGCCCGCCCCCACCACGATCGGGACAGGTCCCGCCTTCGTCTCGACCCCGACGCTCCTCGCCGCCAGCCAGCGTGCTACCCCCGCCGTGGTCGCCAGCCCGAACGCCGAGCCACCCGTCAGCACCACGGCGTGACAGCGCCGGATCGCGTTCTCGCCGGCCAGCGCGTCCGTCTCGTGCGTCGCCGGCGCCCCTCCCCGCACGTCCGCCGCCGCCTCCGTACACCCTTCGCACAGGATGACCGTGCAGCCCGTCGCCTTCCGGCGCGAGGTCCACTGCCCGACGCGCACGCCCCGGACATCCGTGATGGCGTCGCGCCTGCCGGGCCGGAGCGGCTCGACCGCGCTCACACTGCCTTCCCCAGCGACCGCCGCGCGCGCAGGTACGCCTCCAGGAACCCCCGCGCCACCGAGCACAGGTCGGCGATCAGGTCCGCCATCGCCACCGTCGCTTCCTCGCCCGCTGCCAGCCGCACCTCCAGCCGCTCCCCCTCCCCGTTCGTCCCCGTGATCGCGAGTTGGTCGACTGGCGCCGGCATCGCCAGCGAATCGGCCGCCGTGGTCGCCTCGATCAGCGCAGGGAGCCACTCCGGCACGGGCAGGCCCCGCAGCTGGGCCGCGCTCTCCACCGCCCCTTCGTCGAGCGCCAGCCGCCGCACGACCCCCTCCGGCTCCGCCGTCGCCGCCAGCTGCGCCAGCGCGACCCACGCCTCCGCCCCCGGCAACGGCCCCCGCAGCGACTCCGCCACCGAGAACCGTCGGTCGTCCAGCGCCTCGAAGACGGCGGTCAGCCGCAGCGCCGCCTCCACGAGCTGTCCCGCCAGCATCCCCACCAGCGCAGGGCGCTCATACGGGGGGCAGAAGGCGAGCGAGCGCAGCGCCGTGTCGGACACCATCTGGGGCTTGCTCAGGACCGAGCGCTCGTACTCCTCCAGGAACCGGAGTTCTGTCAGCCGCTCGATGTAGGGCGCTTCCGACATGCGGCCATTCTACGTCCCGGCAGACCGCTGCCTGCGCGGCCTCCGCTGGCACCGCGGGCAGAAGTGCGTCCCCCGGCCCCCCACCACCGACCGCGCGATCTCCGTCCCGCACGTGTAGCACGGCTTGCCGTCGCGCCGGAACACCTGCACGTACATGTGCTGCCGCCCGGGGTCGCCCTGCGCGTCGACGTAGTCGCTGAAGCTCGCCCCGCGGTTCTCGATGCCGCGCTCCAGCACCTCGCGGCAGGCCACGCGCAGCCGCGAGACCGCCCCCCTCGACACCTCCCCCGCCGCCGTGTCCGGCCGAATTCGCGCCTGGAACAGCGCCTCGTCCACGTAGATGTTCCCCAGCCCTGCCACCCGCCGCTGGTCGAGCAGGACCGCCTTCACCGGCGCCGTCCGCCCCGCCAGCAGCTTCCGCAGGAAGGCTGCCGTGAACGCCTCGTCCAGCGGCTCCGGCCCCAGCTTCCCCACCACTTCCGCCGCGTCCTCGACGATGTCCCACGTACCGAACTTGCGCAGGTCGCTCCATCGCAGGTCGTGCCCGTCATCGAGCGAGAGGCGTCCCCGCTCGTACTCGATCGCCGGCTCGGCCGCTCCCCGCCGCACCAGCCGCCCCGTCATACGCAGGTGAGTCACGAACGCGCGCCCGTCGTCCATGCCGAAGAGCAGGTACTTGCCCCGCCGTCCCAGCGAGACGAACCGCCGCCCCACCAGCCCCGCCCGCAGCGCATCGATCGGCAGGCCCGTCAGCAGGTCGATCGTGCCGGGGTCGACCTCCACCCCCGCCACCGTCCGCCCCACCACGAGCGGCTCCAGGTCTCGCCTGATCGTCTCGACTTCGGGCAGCTCCGGCACGGTTCTCAGCCTACCCGCGCCCCGGCTCGCCGTCGCGGCGGCGTAAGATCGCCCCGTGATCACCCACCTTTCCGGGCAGCTCACCCATGCCGACGTCGGCGAGCTGAGCGTCGAAGTCGATGTCTCGGGTGTCCGCTACGAGGTGCTCGTCCCCGCCTTCCTCTGGCCCGAGATCCAGGAGGCGGCCGACTCCTCGCCGGAAGGCGAGCCCGGCCCCCCCATCGCCCTTCACGTCCTCTACCACGCCACCTCCAACCAGCCCGTGCCCCTCCTCGTTGGCTTTCTCCGCCGCCCCGAGCGCGACTTCTTCCGCAAGTTCACCAGTGTTGAGGGGCTGGGCCCGACCAAGGCGGTCAAGGCTATGACCGTCTCGGTCAGCACCATCGCCCGCGCTATCGAGCAGGAGGACCAGGCCGCCCTTGTCCGCCTCCCCGGCATCGGCGCGCGCGTCGCCGGCAAGATCGTCGCCACCCTGCGGGGCAAGGTCGTCGCCGAAGCTGCCCTCCAGGACGGCGCCATCGAGAACCCCGTCGACCTCGAGAGCCTCAAGCGCGACCGCGTCGCCCTCGATGCCGCCGAGGCCGTCGCCGCCCTCGGCTACAACCGCTCCGAGGCCCGCCGCTGGGTCGACGACGCCCTCGCCGGCGACCCCGACATCGCTACCGTCGAGGAGCTGACGCTGGCCGTCCTCCGTGCGCGTGGCGCCTGAGCCCCGCCGTTCGCCAGTAACCTCCCCACCCGTCTAGGATGCCCCCGTGACGCAGCCGCCCACCGATTCCGAGGAAGCGCCCTTCGAGCCGCCCGAGGCACCCCCCGAGCCGGCGCCGGCGTCCCATCAGGACATAAGGCCTGCCCGTCCCCCCGCCTGGCCTTACTTCCTCACGCCGATCGCCGTCCTGCTTGGCGCCGCTGCCATCGTCATCACCCTCGTCTTGCTGGATGACGACCCCCAGCCGGAACCCATCGGTCCCGCCCTCGAATCCCTCTCCCGCTCGGTCGAGTCCCTGTCCGAAGCTGCCGAGTCGTTGTCGGAGTCGGCAGCCCAGCCGCCCGCCGCCCAGGAGCCGGCCGAACCTGCCGCCGCCCCCAGGGCCCCCACCACCCTCCGCGAAGCCGTCACCAGCTATGCCGTGGCGCTCAACCTCGACGTCGCCCGCTTCGACGAGTGCCTCAGCGCCCCGGCCACCTACGAGGCGGTCGCCGAGCAGGCCCAGCGGGCCATCGACCTCGGCTTGAACGGCACGCCTTCCTTCTTCATCAACAACAAGTTCATCTCCGGCGCCCAGCCCACGGAGATCTTCACCGAGGTCATCGCCGCGGAGTTGAACGGGAGCCCAACCTCCATCGATGAGTATTCGGAAGCGGTGCAGGTTCTCGCGCAGCGCGACCCGCCTGCCTTCATCATCGTCGCCGAACGCCCCGACATCAGCGGCGCCGCCATCGAGGGTAACCCCGACGCCCCCGTCGTCCTCATCGAGTACAGCGACTTCCAGTGCCCCTTCTGCCAGCGCTGGTTCTACAGCTCGCTGCCGGAGATCAGGGAGCTCGTCGGCGAGAACGTCGCCCTCGCGTTCGTACACTTCCCCCTCACCCAACTCCACCCCAACGCCGCTACCGTCCATGTCGCCGCCCAGTGCGCCGGCGAACAGGACAAGTTCTGGGAGATGCACGACCTTCTCTTCCAGCAGCAGAACCAGTGGGCGCAGCTCCCCAACGTCAACTAGCCGCTCCTACCCGGACCCCGCTGCCTCCAGCCGCCCCAGGATGTGCCGCACAACCCGACCCGTGCGGTCGTGCCCGGCGCTGCAGTGAACGAGCACCGGCTTCGGGAGGCGCTGGAACGATGCCCACGCTTCCTCCAGATGCGCTGCCGTGTACGGCTCCGTGAGACCGTCGCGCACGCCGATGTGCGCTACCTCGAACCCGGCCGCCCGGTACCGTCCCAGCAGCCCCTCCGGCAGCGCACCCGCATACAGCGGGAGTTGGTCGTCCCCGAGCAGGCAGATCACCGACCGCACCCCCGCCTCAACCGCATCGTCGATCCACGTCTCTACCGCTGACAGGGGCACGGCGCGTTCCTCCCCCGGCGTGTAGCCCGGACGCGGACTGACCGCCAGCTCCCCCTCGATGATCCAGCTGACCACGGCGACTACGCGATCCCCAGCGAGTCGAGCGCCTCCGCGATCGAGGCCGCCGCCCGCCGCTCGTGTGCCGCCGCCCGGCGCAGCGCGTTCGCCGCCGCCTCCCGCAGCCCCGGATTCGAGACGCTTCCGTGCCCGCCCGCCGGAAACGGGAACAGCGTCAGCAGCGGCGAGAGCGCCTGCGTCAGGTCGAGTACCGCCCGTTGCGCGTGCATCAGCGGGATGGCCAGCCCCGGCACGGCCTCCGCCAGGTCGCCCAGGAAGGCCGCCCCGTCGGTGCGCGCCGCCTGCAGCACGGCCAGCGTGTAGGCGTTCCCCGCCCGGTCGATCTCCCCCGTCCCCTCGAACGCGTCCGCCCACGCCTCCAGGGCCGCAGTCCCCCGGGGATGCGCGCTCTCGCCGCCGCCCCCGGACATCAGCTCCACTGCCGTCTGCAGCGCCCCCACCACCGCCTCCTCCGGGTCCGGGTCGCTCGGCCCGACCGGCGCGAACAGCTCAACGATCCCGATCGATGGCGTCGGCCAGTCGCTCCACGGCGCGAATCCCCCCATCTCCTCCGACACCGCCGACTCCACGAGGAAGCCCCCGCGCTCCACGCTGTACCCCCGCACGATCGCGAACTCGTGTATCTGCAGGTCGAACCCGATGAGCGGCACCCCCGCGTCCAGCCGCTCCCGCGCCCACGCGATTGCCGCCTCCCGCACTCCCGCCAGCTCCTCCCCCTGCGCCCTCCGCGCGAATCGCTCCCACGCGAGCCCCGTGCGCGCGTACCGCTCGACCATCGCCCCCCAGTCGAGATCGTGCGGTCCGCTGGGCAGCGCCGTCACGTCCCCCTCGCTGGCCAGGCACAGGTGCCAGGCGTGCCCCGTCAATCCCATCACGGCGTGGCGAGGCATTTCCAGCCCCTCCGCCGCGAGTACGCCTTCGAGGGCGCCCGCGGCGGTCGTCCAGTTCGGCTTCAGCTTCAGTTCGCCCACAGTTGCATCCCCGCCAGTCGCGGCCCGTCCTGCGGGCGACCGTAGAATAAGCCCAACCCCCCGCAGAACGAGAGGCTACCGCACCCATGGCCGTAACCTGGCAGACCACCACGCTCCCCCACGGCCTGCGCGTCGTCACAACCCCCGTCCCCACCACCCAGGCCACCACCGTCAATCTCTTTGTCGGCGTCGGCTCCCGCTCCGAGCCCCAGCGCCTGAACGGCATCACCCACTTCCTCGAGCACATGATCTTCAAGGGAACCGAACGCCGCCCCCGCGCCAACATGATCGCCGAGGAGATTGAGGGTGCCGGCGGCACCCTCAACGCCTACACGAACAAGGAGTACACCTGCTACTGGAACGTGGTCCCCTACGACCGCCTCGAGACGGCAATCGACCTAACCGCCGACATGCTCCTCCACTCCACCCTCCCCCAGGAGGAGATTGACCGCGAGCGCACCGTCGTGCAGCAGGAGCTCAAGCGGAACCACGACAACCCCGCGGGTTGGACGAGCCGCCTTCTCGGCGTCTCCGTCTACGGCGAGCAGCCCTGTGGCTGGGACGTCGGCGGCAGCGTGGATCTCGTCGAAGAGATGAACCGCCCCGACTTCATCGAGCACATGGAGGGCTGGTATCTGGGACCGAACATGGTCCTCTCCGTGGCCGGGAACTGCACCCACGAGCAGGTCCTTGAGCTGGCCGAGCCCCGCTTCGCCGAGGTCGCTGCCGGCGGTCTCCCCGACATCACCCCCTACGACCCGGAGACCACCGGCGCCCGCGTCAGCATCGACTCGCGCGATATCGACCAGTGCAGCGTCATGCTCGGCATGCCCCTCTTCGGCCGCGATGATCCCCGCCGCTTCGCCCTCCGCATCCTCAACAACATCCTCGGCTCGGGCATGTCCTCGCGCCTCTTCACTGAGGTGCGCGAGCGCCGCGGCCTCGCCTACTCGGTGCACTCCAGCTACGGCTACCTGGCCGATGCCGGCGTCTTCACCGTCTCCGCCGGCGTCAACCGCGAGAAGCTCTCCGAAACCCTCGGCGTCTGCCTCGACGAGCTCCGGAGGCTCGTGGACGAGCCCGTTCCCGAGGACGAGCTGCGGCGGGCGAAGGACCACGCCATCGGCCGCTTCCGCCTCTCCCTCGAGACCGCCTTCTCCCTCGGCCAGCGCCACGGCGAGCAGCTGCTCACGAAGGGCAGGGTCGAGACCATCGACCAGTTCGTCGCCGCCCTCGAAGCGGTCGACGCCTCCCAGATCCGCTCCGTCGCCACCGACATCTTCGTGAACGACCGCTTCCACTGCGCCGCCGTCGGCCCCGACCTGAACGAGGACGAGATCGCCAACGCCCTCTCTGGCTAGACCCGCCAGTTCTTTCCGCGGCGCCCTTCACTCAGCGCGGCGGTAGCCGCGCGCTCTCCTCAGCGAAGCGCTCTCCTCAGCCGCGCGCTAGCGCGGCGCTCCACTCAGGCGGGCATCGCCCGCCGCTCTCCTCGCCTACAGCCCCAGCCCCGACTCCCATGCCTCCCGAACCTCGGTGAGGTCCGCCTCGACCGGTCCGTAGCGAAGCACGCTCTCCTCCGTCGTGGCGCCCAGCCGCGTGGCCGCCACCCCCAGCTCCTCCGCCAGCGCCACCAGTCCCTCCCCCGCCTCGGGACGCGCGCTCACCACGATGCGTCCCTGCCCCTCCCCGAACAGGGCTGCGTCGACGCGCCCCTCCACCTCGACCTCTCCCGCGAAGCCGTACCCGCCGAGCAGGCAGCACTCCGCCAGCGCGACCGCGAGGCCGCCGTCGCTGCAGTCGTGCGCGCTCAACAGCAGACCGGCGTCGTTCGCGCCCAGCACGAGGTCGTGTAGCCGCCCCTCCGCTGCGAGGTCGACCGTGGGCGTGCCGATGACCGCGCCGTGTACGGCCTCCAGGTACTCGCTCCCTGCCAGCGTCCGCGCCGTCTGCTCGACCGTTCCGCCCAGCAGCCACACTTCCGCCCCCGCCCGCTCGAAGGCCGCCCCCAGGTGCGCGTGCACGTTCTCCAGCACCCCCAGCATCCCGATGACCGGTGTCGGTGAGACCGGTGCCCCGCCGCTCTCGTTGTAGAGGCTCACGTTGCCGCTCACGACCGGCGTCCCGAACGCCTCGCAGGCCGCGGAGATGCCGTCCACCGCCCCGGAGAGGGTCGCGTACACCTCAAGGTTCTCGGGGGCCCCGAAATTGAGGCAATCCGTCACCGCAACCGGCCGCGCCCCCGTGCAGACCACGTTGCGCGCCGCCTCCGCCACCGCGATCGCCCCCCCGTTGTGCGCGTCGAGCTGGCAGTAGCGACCGTTCCCGTCGGTCGCCACGGCGATACCTCGAGTCGTGCCCGGCACGCGCAGCACGGCTGCGTCGCCCCCCGGCGCCACCACCGTGTTCGCCAGCACTTGGTGGTCGTACTGGCGGAAAACCTCGCGCTTGCTCGCGAGGTTCGGCCGCCCGATCAGCGCCACCAGCGCCTCCGTCGCCGCCTCTGCCTTCAGGTCCGGGAACGCCCCCGGATTCGCCTGGCTGCGCGCCAGCGCCTCCACGCTGCGACGCCCGTCGCGCGTGTACGCCGGCGCCTCCGTCGCCACCTCGACCGGCACCCGCCCAACCTCCACCCCGTCCTCCCGCAGCACCACCTCGTCCCCGTCCGTCACCTGACCGATCTCGATGCAATCCACCTCCCAGCGCTCGAACAACGCCTCCACGTCCGCCACGTGCTCGCGTTTCGCGATCACGAGCATCCGCTCCTGGCTCTCCGAGAGCATGACCTCGTACGGCGTCATCCCCGATTCGCGCCGCGGCACGCAATCCAGGTCGAGCACCGCTCCCGAGTCCCCCCGCGCGCAACACTCGAGCACCGAGCTGGTCAGGCCCGCCGCCCCCAGGTCCTGCAGCCCCACGATCCAGTCCCGGTGCTCCGAGGCGAGTTCGTGGCAGGCCTCCATCAGCATCTTTTCCAGGAACGGGTTGCCCACCTGCACCGCCGGACGCATCTCCTCGAAGCGCGCCTCTGGATCGGTGCGGCTCGCCAGCCCGCTTGCCCCGTGAATGCCGTCCCGGCCCGTATCCGCCCCCACCAGCAGCAGGGCGTTCCCCTCGCCGCTCGCGTTCGCGCTCAGGATGCCGTCTGCCCGCACCAGCCCCACGCACATCGCGTTCACGAGCGGGTTGCCGTTGTATGACCCCCCGAACACCACCTCCCCCCCCACGGTCGGGATCCCGAGGCAGTTCCCGTACCCCCCGATACCGCCCACCACCCCCTCGAACAGGTAGCGGTTGTTCCCCTCGTCCAGCGGACCGAAGCGCAGCGAGTCCAGCAGCGCGATCGGGTACGCCCCCATCGCGAAGATGTCCCGAACGATCCCCCCCACGCCCGTCGCCGCCCCCTCGTACGGCTCGATCGCCGAGGGGTGGTTGTGCGACTCGACCTTCATCACCACCGCCCAGCCGTCCCCGATGTCGATCGCGCCCGCGTTTTCCTCACCCACGCGCGTCAGCACGCGGTCGCCGCCGCTCGGGAAACGGCGCAGCAGCGGGCGGCTGTTCTTGTAGCCGCAGTGCTCGCTCCACAGCGAGCCGAACATCCCCAGCTCGACCTCGTTCGGTTCCCGCCCCAGCCGCCCCACGAGCAGGTCGTATTCATCGCGACTCAGCGCGACTGCGTCCAGTGCCTCCTGCTCGACCGCCACGCCCCGATGCTACCGCCCCGCCACCTCACGCGCTCCGGCGGCCGTGGGAGGTCACCACGACGCGCGTCCCCGCCACCTTGTCCCACAGGCACTGCCGCTGCCCGTCCCAGGCGCACCAGCCCGCCGCCACCAGCCATGCGACCACCCCCGCGAAAGCCAGGTTGATGCCCCCCTCGACTTCCATCGACAGCAGCAGCAGGTCGAGGAGGACGAAGAGCAGCACCTTGACCCAGACATCCCGCGCGACCATCCGCACGAGGCTCGCTGGCTGTCCCTGCGCATCCACCACCTGCATCCCCAGCAGCCGCTTCGCCGGCGACTGCCCGTTTGGGGCCGTGTTGACGAACCAGAAGATCCAGCCAACGCCAAGGGTCAGTGCGAACAGGACGATCTCGAAGAGGTGTCCCGCGAACCGCTGGCCCCGGCTGGCCAGCTGCCCGCTCGATACCGCGGAAGCCGCGTCCGCCACGGGCTACAGCCGCTCCAGCTCCCGCGCCCGCCGCTCCTCGTACTCCTCGTCGGTCAGCAGACCGCGATTGTGCAGGTCCTGCAGCGTCTGGAGATTCTCCGTTGCTTCCCGGGAGGGCGGAGCCACTGCGGCCCCTGGGACCGCGCCCGCTCCCTGGACAACGTACGTCCCCAGCGCCTTGTCCCAGAGGCACTGCCGGTTCGCGTCCCAGACGCACCAGAGTGCGGCGGCGATGAACACAACCAGTGTGATCGCGCCGGCCACACCCGCGTTCGCGAGGCTCAGCAGCAGGTCCAGCACTGCGAACGAGGCCCACTTGACGACGATCTCGCGCAGCAGCATCAAGCCCAGCCCGGCCCGGCTCCCGTCCGCGCGGACCACGTGGATCCCCAGCAGTCGCTTCGCGGGGCTCTGTCCGCGCCCCCCCACCACGAGCAGCCAGATCAGCCACCCGATCCCGAGCGTGAAGGTGAAGAGAACGAGTTCGAGCACGTACTCAGCCAGCCGCCGACCCTGGCTCGCCAGCTCAAGTGCTGGTCCTGCGGACTCCGCTTCAGGGGCTGCTACTGTCACTCTGGTCTCCTAATCGAAGCTAAACGTTGGGTATTCGTCGACCAGCAGGTAGGCGTACGCGCTCGCCCGCTCGGTCCAACGGGTGTACCCCACGAGAAAGTTGTGCAGCCCCTCGGGCACCCGGCCCAGCACAACTGCCGCCACCCACGCGACTAGCGCAACAAACACGAGAGCGATGCCGAGCAACGACAGCACGATCTCGTGCGGGATCAGGAGGATGCAGCGGAAGAACGTCGTCAGCCGGTTCCGGTCCGCGGTCTGCTCCTGGATCGTGAGACGCACCGGGTAGTCCGGCTCCTCCTCCATCGAGAACGGCGGGTATCGATCCGTCAGCAGGGTGCCGTAGGCGTTGGCCCGCGCCGCCCAGCGCGAGAACCCGATGGTGAAGCGCAGCATTCCCGCCGGGAAGCGCCCCGCGAACACGATCGTGAACCACGCGAATGTGATCACGACCCCCGCCGCCAGCCCAAGGAAGTTGAGCACGATGACGTGCGGGATGACCAGCAGCCACCGGAAGAAGATCGACAGCCGGTTCTGAGCTGCCGGCGGATCGACTTCGAACTGGACCGGGTAGCCCTCGGTAACGACCGTCATTGCCCTACTCCCTTCAGACCACGGCTCCGGCCGCGACCTCGACCAGCGATTGCCAGATGCGGTTGCCGTCGGCCCCGCCCGTCAGCTCTTCGCCGGCGCGCTCGGGGTGCGGCATCATCCCCACTACGTTCCCTGCCTCGTTGCGGATGCCCGCGATGTTGCGGGCGCTCCCGTTCGGATTCGCGTCCGGCGTGACTTCGCCGTGATCGTCGCAGTAGCGGAACACGACGCGTCCCTCGCGCTCCAGCTCGTCGAGCGTCGCGCGGTCGGCCTGGTAGTTGCCCTCTCCGTGGCTGATGGGGATGCGCAGCCCCTCGCCCTCGCCGATGCCCGCCGTCCACGGCGATCCGCCGCCCTCGCGCCGCAGGTGCGTCCACTCGCAGCGGAAGCGCAGGCTGCGGTTGCGGATGAGCGCTCCCGGCAGCAGACCGCTCTCGCACAGCACCTGGAAGCCGTTGCAGATGCCGATCACCGGCATCCCGTCCTCCGCCGCCCGCACCACCTCCTCCATGATCGGCGAGAAGCGCGCGATCGCCCCGCAACGCAGGTAGTCGCCGTAGGAGAAGCCACCTGGCAGCACCACGGCGTCGAACTCCGCCAGCGAGGTCTCCTGGTGCCACACGATCTCCGCTTCCTGCCCGAGCACGTTCACGAGCACGTGCTCGGTATCGCGGTCGCTCCAGGTTCCCGGGAAACGCACGATGGCGAAACGCATCCTCAGTAGTGTAGCAGCGACCTGTGAGGCCCCTGCTGCTACTCGTCCGTCGCTCTGCCCTCCGCCTCCACGGGGTCGACGGGATCCCGGGGTGTGGGCCCCACCGCGGGGGCCGTACCGCCGGTCGTCACGTCCGATTCCTGCTGTGAGTCCGGCGCATCCGGGTACTCGATACGTGGGTGGTAGACGGCCCGCAGCGTGCTCCGGAAACTCGCCGCGACCTCCCGCAGCTCCCGCATCGTGATGTCGCACTCGTCCATCTGCCCCTCCGCCAGCCGCTCCGTGAACACCCCGTTGACCAGTTTGTCGATCTCCTCGTGCGTCTCCGGCTGGGTCGCCCGTACGAGCGCCTCGCACGAGTCCGCCAGCATCACGATCGCCTGCTCCTTCGCCTGCGGCCTCGGGCCCGGGTAGCGGAACGTCTCCGCGTCCGTTTCGCCCCGCTCCAGCGCCTTGTGATAGAAGAACTCGACCAGCCGCGTGCCGTGGTGCTGCGGGATGAAGTCCCCCACCAGCGCCGGCAGCCGCCGCCTCCGCGCCAGGTCCATCCCGTCCAGCACGTGCCCGTGGATGATGCGCGCGCTCGCCTCCGGGGCGAGACTGTCGTGCGGGCTCACTCCCCGCTCGATGTTGTTCTCCACGAAGTACTCCGGGCGCTGCATCTTGCCGATGTCGTGGTAGTACGCCCCCGCCCGCACCAGCAGCGAGTCCGCCCCGATGCGGTTCGCCGCCTGCTCCCCCAGCGTCCCTACCAGCATGCTGTGGTGGAACGTCCCCGGCGCCTTCTCCTGCAGCTCCTGCAGGATCGGATGGCCCGCCTGCGCCAGCTCCATTAGCTGCATCCGCGTTGTTACCCGCAGCGCCGTCGAGAGCAACACGTGTACCCCCAGCCCGATCACGGCGGAACCGCTTCCCGCGACCGTGGCCGCCATTGCCAGCCAGCCCAGCCCCTCTGTCTCGCGCTGCTCCGTTAGCATCCAGAACGCGAGGAGCACCGCGGCCGTCGCCGCCCCCACGGAAAGCCCCGCGGCCGCGAAGCGGCTCAGCCGCTCCGTTCGCTGCATCGCCGCCGCCCCTGCCAGACCGCCCGCCGCGTACGCGATCACCAGCTGCAGTGGCTCCAGCGCACTCGTGAAGGCGGCCCCCGCCAGGGATGGCGCCGTGGCCGCGATGAACCCGGCATAGAGCGCGATAACCACTGCCACCATCGCCCCGAAGCGCGGCGCCGACACCGACGACACCACCACTGCCGCAGCCCCTACCGGCAGCCCGTAGGCGAAGAACCGTCCCTCCGTGTCGGGCAGCAGCTCCGGCAGGGCCACCCGTACCGCCACCAGCGTGCCCAGCACCGCCAATAGCGTCATCAGGCCGCGCCGCTCGGCGGGACGCGCGAACGGCTGCAGGCGGTAGAGGTACACCGCCAGCACGGTCCCCAGTGCCGCCCCCATGAGCAGCCCCGCCCCCAGGTCGTAGTAGTCGAACCCCTCGCGGATGACGCCCGTCTCCCGCAGCGCCTCGATCACGACCGGGTCCAGCGCCTGCCCCTCCTCGGCGATTACCTCGCCCGGGGAGTAGCTCACCAGTACGGGCGCCACCGCGTCCCGGGCCTCGCTCCGCAACCCCTGTGTCGTCAGCTCGTCCAGCGCCACCGTCGGCGTCACGAAGGCGTCGAGCAACTCGCGCAGCGCCCCCTCGCCGTTCTGGAACGAGGGTACGTTTCCCACCAGCAGGTACGCCTCGATCCGGTTCCGCTGGTCTTTCTCCCGAAGCGGGGAACTCAGGATGGCGCTCACGCCCTCAACCGCCGATCGCCGCAGGTCCTCGAGGTCGTCTTCGTCGAGCGTAAGCAGCGTCGAGCGGATGGCCTGCCCCAACCCGATGCCTCCGGGCGACTCGCCCAGCGTCCCCAGGCGTTCCTCTGACGAAAGCCCCGTGCGCAGCCGCAGCCGCACGACCTCCTCGAAGAGCATGGACAGCAGGCTGAGCTGTTCCTCGGGAACCTCTTCCAGCGAAGCCATCACGGGCTCGACAGCCGCTTCTGCCTCGACCCGGGCCGCCTCCGTCAGTTCCTCCGAGACGTATTCGCTCTCGTGCACGGCGGCGAACGCCCGCGGGGCGATGTCGCCCTCACGCGGGGCGCTTTCTCCGGGAAGCAGGGGTATCGCCAGGGCGATCGCGCCGATGGCGATGATGACGCCAAAGACAGCCGCGCCCCCGCGCGTGACGACCGGATCAGGAAGGCGGCGCAGCATGAAGTGACCCCGGATGATAGCAGAGCCACCCTCCGGCCCCGCGCCGCCCCGGCGCTCGGCGAGCGCGTATCGTTGCCCCGCGAGCCGGCCCCTGCGCCGGCCAGTTCCCTGTGCGAAAGGCAGACCAATGGCGGACATCAACGAGCAGGTCAGGGCGGCACTCGAGGAGCTCATCGCCAGCGGCGCCGAATCGGGACTGCAGGTCGCCGCCTATCACCACGGCGACCTCGTCGTGGACACCTGGGCCGGGCTCGCCGACGTCGAGTCCGGGCGACCCGTCGATGGCGGTACGCTCTTCACGTCCTTCTCCTGCACAAAAGGCGTCACCGCGACCGCCGTCCACATGCTCGTCGAGCGGGGGGTGATCGCCTACGACGAGCCCATCGCCAGCCACTGGCCCGAGTTCGCCCAGCGCGGCAAGCAGTACGCCACCGTCCGCCATGCGCTCACGCACCGTGTCGGCGTCCCCCTGATGCCCGACGGCGTTAGCCCTGAGTCCATGTCCGACTGGGACTTCATGTGCGATGCCATCGCCGCCCTGGAGCCGCTCTGGGAGCCGGGTACCCGAACCGGCTACCACGCCTACACCTTCGGCTGGATCCTCGGCGAGGTGCTCCGCCGCGCCGATGGCCGCCCCATCAACCAGTTCGTCCAGGAGGAGATCTGCGGCCCCCTCGGCCTCGACGGCATCCACCTGGGCATCGACGACGCCACCGAGCCGCGCGTCGCCACCCTCGTCGATGGCCCCCGCCCCGATGCCCCGCCCGCCCCGCCGGGCGCGCTCATCACGCGCGCCATCCCGCCCGCCGTCGGCATCCTCGCCGAGCCCTACAACAACCCCGTCGTCCGCCGCGCCGCCCTCCCCGCCCACGGCGGCCTCATGAGCGCGCGCTCACTCGCCCGCATGTACGCCTGCCTCGGCAACGGCGGCGAGCTCGACGGGGTCCGCATCCTCCCCGAGGAACGCGTCGCTACTGCTACCCGCTTCCAGACCGACGACGTCGACATGGTCATCCAGCAACCCGTGCGAAAGGCGCTCGGCTACTTCCAGACCGGTCCCATTACCGCCATGGGGCCCCGCACCACCACCTTCGGCCACCCCGGCGCGGGTGGCGCCATCGGCTTCGCCGATCCTGAGCACGAGTTCGCCTTCGCTCTCACCAAGAGCTCCCTGGTCGCCGGTTCCGAGCCCGGCACGAGCGCGGCCGAGGTTGTCGGGGCGCTGGTGCGCCGCGAATTGGGGTTCCCGGACGAAGAGGCTGGCTAGCCCAGCAGGCCCCGCACGATCTCGCTGATCACGCGTCCGTCGGCCTTGCCCTGGAAGCGCTTGATGAGCACCGGCATCACCTTGCCGATGTCGCGCGGCCCGGAGGCGCCCGTCTCCGCGATCGTGGCCCGCGCCGCCTCCTCGATCTCCTCGCGGCTCGCTTCCTCGGGCAGGTAGCCCGCGAATGCCTCCAGCTCCGCTTCCTCGCGCTCGACGAGGTCCTCGCGGCCGCCCTTGCGGAACTCCGCGATGCTCTCGCGCCGCTGCTTCACCTGCCGCTGCACGACGACCAGCAGGTCGCCCTCGGCGAGCTCGTCTCCCGCCTCGATCTCGGCGTTCTTGATGGCCGCCGTGAGCATGCGCAGGGCCGACCGGCGCGGCTCGTCCCGGGCGAGCATCGCCGCGCGCAGGTCGCTCTGGATGCGGTCTTTCAGGGCCGCCACGGTGAGGGGGCTACCGCCCCGACCGGGCGCGCGCCTCAGCCCGAAGCTGCTTCTTGCGCAGCTTCCGCAGGCGTGCCGCTTCTTTCTTCTTGCGCTTCACGCTCGGCTTTTCGTAGTGCTGGCGCTTGCGCGTCTCCGAGAGGATGCCGTCCTGCTGCACGCGCTTGTTGAAGCGCTTCAATGCAGACTCGAATGGCTCGTCCTCACCGATAATAATTTCGGCCACGCTGCTGGCTCACCACCCTTCGGGTGCGATTGCCGCCCGTCCGGACGGCGAGCGCTCACGGTACCACCAGCCGCCCCCTCGCGAAAGCGACCGCCTCAGCCGCCAGCCCCGCCCCGCGCCTCCCGCACCCGCGCGTCCAGCATCCGCAGACGCTCCTCCACCCAGATTGCCGGACGTTCGTTCGCGACCCCCGGTGCCTCCATGTTGTAGCGATCCTGCTTCGTCCGCAGCGCCCGCGCCGCCGCCGCGAACTCGCGCCGCCGCTCGGCGATCAGCGGCGCCAGCCGCCGCCACTCCCCGGTCGCCCGCGCCCGCTCGACGAGCGCCCCGTGCTCCGCTTCGAGTGCCGCCAACCGCTCCCGGTCCAGTTCGATAGTCTTTGCCAGCTCGAGCCACTCTGGCAGCGTCCCCGCGTTCCCGAGGATGTGATGCGCCAGCCAGAGGTCGCCCGCCAGCCGCTCGGCGTCGCGCAGCGGGAGCCGCGCCCCCTCCCCCGGGAGCCCCTCAAAGACGCCCTCCTCGATCGCTTCCAGGATGCGGTTCTCGACCAGCTGCTCGAATCTCACCCGTGCCTCGCCACGTTCCGCCTAGCAGAACGGGGCCGTACAGGGCCCCGTCGCGGTCGTTCTCCGTTGATGCGGGCGCGTCAGTCGGCCGAGGGCAGGACCTTCGGTTGCATGAGCTCCATGTCGCGGTCGTCGACCTTCAGGTCACACTCGCCCGGCTTGATCACCAGCACCTCAATGCCGGTCTCCTCGTCCTTGTAGCGCTTTCCCAGCTGTACGGCCATTCGAACGTCCCCTGCTACTTCTTTTGTTCGAGCGGCGTGTCGCCGCACTTCAGTTCGCCGTCGCCGCCCTTCGTCACGATGAACTCAGAGCCGCACGTTGGGCAGAGATACCGTTTTCCCGTCTGCGCCGCCATCAAAGTCCTCCTTGTCGACGAAGCTCCGGTCGGATTCGGATCGTAGGCACGCCCCTGCGGAGCGTCAACAAATTCGGGCTATTCGGTGACGAACACCACCGCCAGCATGTCCGGATGGTAGCTGCAGGTGATGCGGTACTCGCCCGGCGCGTCGAACGTGAAGGTCCGGGTCTCGCCCACTCCCTCGAAGTCGTCGCCCTGCTGCTCGCCATCGATCTCGATGTTGTGCAGGCCGACCACGTTCTCGAACGTCACTGTCGTGCCCGCCGTCACCTTCACGCCCGAACGGTTCGGCGGCCTGGCTTCGCCGTCGGCCACGATCGTCCAGTCGTTGTCGTGCGCGAGAATGACCGCGTCGGTGGTGACCGTGTTGGGCTCGTCGATGACGATCGGGTCGGCCCCGCTGATCGTGTTGAAGGCGCTCGAGGAAACGGTGTGCTCAACGCAGGCCGTGCCAGGGTTGAGCTCGTCCGACGGCGCCGCGCCCCAGGCGTCCGCAGGGAAGTGCAGCGACTTGCCGATGGGCAGGATTGCTGCCGCGTCTACGCCGTTGGCCTCACCCAGCGTGGCGGCCGTCACGTTGCCGAAGCCCGAGGCCACCGTGGCGAGGTCAGAGCCAGCGACGACGTAGGAGTTGATGGGTGGCAGCGCGATCCAGACCTCGGTCGAGACCTCCTCGTCTGCGCCCAGCTCGTTCAGCGACCGCAATGTGGCCTGGCTGATGCCGTGCGCGGTGGCGATGGAGAGAACGGTGTCGCCGAATTGCACCACGTAGCGGGTGCCGTTGCGCAGGAGGATCACGTCGCCTTCTGCGATCGCGGCGTCCACCTCCATCGCGTTGTCCTCGGCCATGGCGACTTCGGGAATGTCGTGCGCCTCCGCGATGGAGACGAGCGTGTCGCCGGCCCGCGCGGTATAGGTCGTACCGTCGGGGAGAAGCAGCTTGCGCTCGCCCGTCAGCGGCGTGTCATCCGCGATGTCGCCCAGGATGGTCAGCAGGAGCGGGTTGAGCGAGCGGATCTGCGCCGGCGTGATGCCGTGCTGCTCCGCGATGCCCGCAAAGGTCTCGCCCGCCTTCACCAGGTAGGTGGCGCCCTCCGGCAGCCGCAGGGTCTGTCCCGGCAGGAGCCCCGTCGCGATGGTGCCCGCGTCCGGGTTCAGCATCAGGGCTTCGTCGTCGCCCGAATAGGGCAGGTAGAAGTTGCCGGACTCGTCGACGGCGTAGGTGATGCCGTTCAGCTCCGCGATCAGGATGGCGCCCTCGGTGGCGTCGCTGCCAATGCCGTGCGCGGCCGCGATCTGGGGCAGGGTGTCGCCCGTCACCGAAGCCGACGACTCGTGGTTCAGGTTGTGCGCGAACTCGACCGCCGCCAGCCAGCCATGGTTCGTCGGATTGCCGTTCGCGTCGAACGTCTCCTCCTCGAGCGGCGCTGTCAGCAGCCGCACGAGGTGCTCAAGCTGGTTCGCCGTGAGGCTTCCGCCGTTCGAGTCCAGCCAGGCCGGCATGAGCGTGCCCGCGCGGCCGCAGGTCAGCGTGCGCCGGATGAGGTCCTGGTTCTGCGAGAGAACCAGCGGCTCCTGGTTCCGGAAGGAGGCCTTGTTCAGCGTCAGCCCCACGCCGCCCTCGCCCCGGATGCCGTGGCACGTGCGGCAGTTGTTCGCATAGAGCAGCGCCCCGCGCTCGATCGACTCCGCCTCGAAGAAGTCCGCCTGCCGTTCCGCGCGGATCGGCAGGTCGATGGTGGTGTAGGCCGCACAGCCGGCCACGCTGATGAACATCAGCACCACGATCAGGAAGATTTGGCGCTGGGTATTCAACGAGTCCTCCGCTGCCGGCTAACCACTGTAGGGAACCGCCCGCTTCGGATTGTCGCCGCCGCCCAGCGTCAGGCCCCGCGTGTTCACGGTTACCGAGCCGTCGCTGTTCGTGGTCAGCAGGAACGTGTCCATCGGGCGCGGCGCCGGTCCGAAGACGCGAATCCCCGCCCGTGAGTAGGTCGAGCCGTGGCAGGGGCAGCGGAACCACCCCTGGATGCCCGGGAAGGCAACTTCCGCCCCGTCGAAGTCGCCCCGCCAGGGGACTGTGCAGCCGAGGTGTGGGCACTTCCAGTACAGCGCGAGCAATCCGCCCGTGCCGCCCTGGCCCAGCACGTCGCCTTCGGCGCCGTCCAGGTTCACCAGCCAGAACTTGCCTTCGGTGATGCGCACGGGCTCGGCGCCCGGCTCCGGAATCTGGATCTTCGGAACCGTGACCGGCCGGCCGAAGCCCTGCGGGCTGCGCAGGTTGAAGAAGCCCAGGAAGAAGGCGCTGAACGCGCCCAGCGTGAGCGTCAGCCCGGCGAACGCGCTCACCCGCATGAACGAGCGTCGCGAGACCTTGCGTGCCTCCGCCTGCCGTGCCTGCTCTATCCGCTGCGCTTGCGCCATCCCTCGCTACTCCTGCCCCGGAATGCCTTCGAGGGTGCGCAGGTCCCACGGCCAGATCAGGTCCTGGCCGGGACCGCGGAAGGCGGTACCGATAATCGTCAGCATCAGGAACACGCCTACGAACCCGCTCATCAGCGTGATCAGCGCGTCGCGTCGGGTCAGCACCCAGCCGACCTTCCAGAGGGCGAAGATGAGGAGGCACGTGAATCCGACCATGAAGCCGGCCGGGATGCCGATGTCCACCAGCAGCGTCGGCAGGTCGATCTTCTGGAACGTGGTGACGCCCGCACCGGGACCCTCGTCAAGGATCTTCAGGTTGAACCACAGGTAGGGAATCGAGGACGCCCAGTCCGGCCAGGGAACCACGGAGGGGTCCTTGAGCGCCGCCGAGCGCTCCAGGAACGCGAGCGTGTCGCCGCCCGAGAACCCGAACCAGTCCTTCAGCCAGAGGGCGACCTTGCCCGAGTTCCAGAGGATGAGGGCGAGCGTGCCCCACCAGCCCACCATGAACGAGAACACCGTGTTCTTCACCGAGTTCACGTCGGCGAACCAGCGCCCCTGTCCCTCGGTGGAGCGATCGAAGTAGGGGAAGGCCCCGAGGACGATCAGCCAGACCGTCGGCACCACGATGCCGGCGAGCGCCGGGTTCATGTGCAGCAGCAGTTCCTGCAGGTTTAGCAGGTACCACGGCGCCTTCGCCGGGTCGTTGGTGACGTTCGCGTTCGCCTCGTCCAGGAGGGGCGCGTTCATCAGGTACGAGAGCAGGAACAGCAGCACCGTGAACAACAGCGCCGAGATGAACTCCACGAAGACCAGGTCGGGCCAGACGAGCACTTCCTCATCGCGTGCGCGAGGGGTGGGTCGGGCGGCCGGACGGGCGACGACAACGGTAGCCATGCGTTAGCTCACCCCGCCTCTACAGCGGCCGGGCCAGGCCGCCATCCCGGCGAATCCGCCAGAAGTGCACGGCCATGAAGATTGCCGCCAGCAGGGGCAGGCCAATGACGTGGAGCGTGTAGAAGCGAATCAGCGCGTCGGGACCCACCTCGAAGCCGCCGAGCAGCCAGAACCGGGTCTTGGGGCCCAGCACCGGCGCCGAGCCGGCGATGTTCGTGCCCACCGTGATGGCCCAGAACGCCAGCTGGTCCCACGGCAGCAGGTAGCCCGTGAAGCTGAGCAGGAACGTCAGCACCAGCAGTACCACGCCCACGACCCAGTTGAACTCGCGCGGTGGCTTGTAGGCCCCCGTATAGAAGACCCGCAGCATGTGCAGGAACACGAGGATCACCATCGCGTGCGCCATCCAGCGGTGCATGTTCCGCATCAGCTGGCCGAACTGCACGTTCGTCTGGATGTTCTGGATGTCCAGGTAGGCGCGGTCCACGCTGGGCACGTAATAGAACATCAATAAGATGCCCGTCACGGTCAGGCCCAGGAACATGAAGAACGTGAGCCCGCCCAGGCAGTAGGTATGCGTGATCTTGACGTGCGTCCGGTGGATGCGGGTCGGGTGCAGGTGCAGGAACACGTTCGTCGCGACTACCAGCATCTGGTTGCGCGGTGTGTTCGGGTAGCCCGTGCGGAAGATCGACCGCCACACGTAGTTATGGAAGAGCTTGTCGTAGATCAGGTCGCCGATGGTTGGTTGGGTGGGCTGTTCAACGGCCATGGATGTTACCGCTCCCACCACTTGCCGAATGCGACCATGATCGCAAGGCCCAGGAACATCGTGATGAACACGAAAACCAGCTCGAGGAATTCGCCAACTTCCACGGTCCCGCGCCCTCTCCGTTCACCGCCGCCGGCCCTGCCGGGCCCGGGCGAGTTTGTGAATCCTGTAGCAAGCGAGTTATACCCCGCCCCTCCGAGGGGGTCAAACTTGCAGAGCCCCTGCTGGCGAACCCTGAACGTCCGCCTGCTTTCCTTACAGGCGAAGCCCGAAACGCAGCCTCACCAGCCCCCGGATGTCCTCCGTCGCCGTGCTCACGATGTGCACTTTCGTGTCCGGATCCTCCACCCAGCGAACCGGCAGCTCGCCTACCCGCAAGCCTGCCTGCTGCGCCCGTATCAACAGCTCCGTATCGAAGAACCAGGCCCGGTCCTCGATCCCTCGAACAACTTCCTCCAGCGCCCGCCGGCCCACCGCCTTGAAGCCGCACTGCGCGTCGCTGATTCGCAGCCGCGGGAAGAACGCCCGGATGATGAGCACGTAGCAGCGCGAAATGAACTCCCGCTTGAACGACCGCTTCGTCTGCGAGCCGCGCGCCAGCCGTGAGCCGCTGACCACGTCGTACCCCCCCTCCGCCACCATCCCGACCAGGTCCGGCAACTGGCTCAGTTCCGTGCTCAGGTCCACATCCATATAGGAGACCACGTCGGCGTCGCTTCCCAGCCACGCCTCCCGCAGCGCGATCCCGCGCCCCTTCACCGTCAGGACCAGCGCCCGCACGCGCCCATGCTCGGCCTCCAGCTCGCGGGCCAGTTCGCTCGTGCCGTCGTTCGACCCGTTGTCCGCGATTACCAGCCGCCAGTTGTAGCGGGGGTCGTCCTCGAAGAGCGCGAGCGTGCGTTCCACGCTCTCGCGCAGCACCGACACCTCGTTGTAGCAGGGGATGACAACGTCGACCGTCGGCCGCGGGCCTTCCGTGCTCACATCGTCCTCGGGGGCAATGTCGGGGGGGGCTACTCAGGGCGAAGCGCCGCCAGCCGGCGCTTCGTGCGGTCCGCCCGTCCCGTGGGGATGGCGCCCTTCCGCGCCGCCCGGTCCAGGACCGAGAAGGCCTCGCTGAGCGCTGCCCCGAAGGCGTCGCTGTCGCCGGTGTCCGCCGCCTCGCGTGCGGCGCGCACGGCCGAGCGCGACTCCGAGCGGGTCGCGCGGTGGCGCCCCCGCCGCTTGAGCGACTGACGCCAGCGCTTCGTTGCTGATCGCGTAGTTGCCATGGACGCCGATCGTAGGCGCGTGTCGGGCTCCGCGCAAAGCCGGCGCCGTACTTGCCTCGTTTCCAAAGCTCTCGTATTCTGAATCAGCACTGGTCAGAAGCCCGGCTTCCCGTCGATGCGCTCACCAGGCACACCGCAAAGGTTCGAGGTTCCGGCACCCTATCTCGCCCGTAGCTGCCGAGCACTGCTCGCAGCGGGCCACAGGATCGCTGCCATCACACGCGCACCAGAATCCCCACCAGCCCCCGAAGAGGCCGTCATCTCCGATAGCGAGAATGGCGCGTCCGCGGCAACGCTCAACATCTCTGAGCTCGAAAGCACGACGCGTGGCGAACTCATCCGCCTCGCCAAGGAACTCGGCGTCAGCAACGCCTCCACGCTGCGCAAGCGGGATCTCATCTTCCGCCTCCTGCAGACCCAGGCCGAGCGCCGCGGCAACCTCTTCTCCGGCGGCTTCCTCGAGGTCTCCGACGATGGCAACTACGGCTTCCTCCGCGGCGAGTCCCTCCTCCCCGGCCCGCACGACATCTACGTCTCGCAATCCAACCTCCGCCGCTTCGCCCTCCGCCCCGGCGATTACGTCACCGGCCAGATACGCGCTCCCCGCGACAACGAGAAGTACTACGGCCTCCTCAAGGTCGAAGCGGTCAACGGCCTCGATCCCGACGCCGCCAAGAGCCGTCCCTTCTTCGAGAACCTCACCGCCGTCTTCCCCAACGAGCGGCTGCTCCTCGAAACCACCCCCGACAACCTCACCCACCGCCTCATCGACCTGATCGCCCCCATCGGGCGTGGGCAGCGCGCCCTCATCGTCTCCCCGCCCAAGGCCGGCAAGACGATGCTCCTCCAGAACATCGCCAACGGCATCACCACCAACCATCCCGATGTCCACCTCATGGTCGTCCTCATCGGCGAACGTCCCGAAGAGGTCACCGACATGCGCCGCAGCGTCCGCGGCGAGGTCGCCAGCAGTACGTTCGACGAACCAGTCGAGGACCACACCCGTGTCGCCGAGATGGCCTTCGAGCGGGCCAAGCGGCTCGTCGAAGGTGGCCAGGATGTCGTCATCCTCATGGACTCCATCACGCGCGCCACGCGCGCCTACAACCTCGCCCTGCCCCCCAGCGGACGCACCCTCACCGGCGGCGTCGACCCCGTCGCCCTCTACCCCCCCAAGCGCCTCTTCGGCGCCGCCCGCAAATGCGAGGAGGGCGGCTCCCTGACCGTCATCGCCACCTGCCTCATCGATACCGGCAGCCGCATGGACGAGGTCATCTTCGAGGAGTTCAAGGGCACCGGGAACATGGAGCTCCGCCTCGACCGCAAGCTCGCCGAGCGTCGCTTCTATCCCGCCATCGATATCCAGGCCAGCTCCACCCGCCGCGAGGAGCTCCTCCTCGACGAGGGCACGCTCAAGGGCGTCTGGCTGGTCCGCCGCATGACCGCCATGATCTCGCAGAACTCCCCCAACTCCCTTGAGGCCACCGAGCGCCTCCTCGAGCGTCTGGGCCGCTCCGAGACCAACGAGGAGTTCCTCTCCAGCCTCCGCACCGAGGTCTAGGGCCCTGAGCGGCCCCGCCACCCCCGACCGCGGCCAGCGCCCGTTGCCCTTGTTGAAGGAATCCCTCCTCCGCTTCATCGGCTTGCGCTACCGGTCGCCGGCTCGTTCGCACGTCCATGGCCACCTGCCCTTCCGCTTTGGCCTGCACCTCGTGCTGATCGCCATGGCCGCCGTCGCGGCCCTCCTCACCGCCCGGCTCGTTTCCGATGCCGAGCTCGTGCAGGTCTCCACCATCCCCTCCTCTCCCCTCTCCGGTGTGCGCGCCATCGCTCCCACTGGCGAAACCTTCCTCCGACCCGGGGTCAGCCACGCCACCACCGAGTCCCCGCTCAGGGACTCCCTGCCGAACCACCAGGATTCCGGTGAGAAACCCGACGAGGGCACCCTCACGGATGGTGTCGGCGAGGCTAGTGCCGAGGCTGAAGGCGCCGGCTGCGGACTCCGAGCCCTCGCCGAGCAGATCGATCCAACCGAGCCCTACGTCCTCTACGTCGTCCGGCCGGGAGATACGCTCGGGCACATCGCCGAAGCCTGCGGGAGCACGGTCAACAACATCCTCCTCAACAACGCCGAGGTCGACGACGTCAGCCTGATCCCAATCGGCCTGCAGATCCTCGTCCCCCTGATCCAGGCCCCCATCGAGACCGGCATCCTCTACAAGATTGGCCACGGCGAGACGCTCAGCGACATCATCGACGACTACATCAACGTCACCATCGACGACGTCCTCGCCTACCGCCCCAACAGTCTCTCCGATCCCGGGGACATCCAGCCCGGCGAATACATCCTCCTCCCCAACGCCGAACCCAAGCCGGTCAGCCCCGATGGCTGGGCTCTGACGCCGCCGCCGCCGGTCTCGCCCGGGCGGTTCGGCCTGCCCCTCGCCGCCTGGAGCCTCATCAGCGATACCTTCGGCACACCTCGCGGCGCCGGGCGCGTCCACACCGGTATCGACCTCGCCCTTGGCGGGTACCCCGCTTCGTCGGTCTACGCTTCCTGCGATGGCTCGGTCTCCCGCGTCGAGCACCTCACCTACAGCTACGGCTTCTATGTCATCGTCGACTGTGGTGGTGGCTGGGAGACGCTGTACTCCCACTTCAGGGAGATCATCGTTTCCTATGGTCAGGGCGTGACGAAGGGCGAGACGATCCTTGGCATCTCCGGCTCAACAGGATTCAGCACCGGCGAGCACCTCCACTTCGAGATTCGCTATAACGGGCAGCCCCAGAATCCGGAGAACTACCTCGACTTCCGCTAGGGAAAGTAAGCCATTTCCCCGGCTGTTCCTTGCTTTTTGCATCTGGCTGCGGCAGTTTAGGTCTTGGACATTCGGCGTGGACATCCGGGTGTGGTCGTGTCGCGCCCGCAACTAGGAGGGGATGGAGGGCTGTGCTGAGGGACCGGCTGCTGCGCTTGCTGCACACCCGCTCAGGTCCCCGTGCGCGTTCGCACGCTCACGGTCGCGTTCCCGCGCGAGCCGGCCTGCACCTCCTGGTGATCGGCCTTGCCGCCCTCGCCGCCCTTCTCACGGCCCGGCTCGTCTCCGAGCCCGAGCCCGCCGCCGTCGCCAGCATCCCCCCCGCGCCCCTCTCCGGCGTCCGCGCGATCGCTGCCACCGGTGAGACGTTCCTCCGCCCCGGTGTCAGCCACACGACCGCCGAGTCACCACTCCGCGCCTCCCTCGCATCCCCCCAGGCCTCCCTCCGTCCCACCGGCGACGTCGCGACAGACGACACCCTTACGAGGGAGGTCGGCCGTGTTTACGCGGCCAGGACGGACGATGGCTACGAGGTCCGCGCCCTCGCCGACCAGATCGCCCCCAGCGTGCCCAACGTCATCTACGAAGTCCGGGAAGGCGACACTCTCGGAGAGATTGCCGAGACCTACGGCACAACCGTCGACAACATCCTGCGCAACAACGCCGAGGTCGATCAGGGGGGTTGGATTGCCCCCGGCCAGCACGTGCTCGTCCCCTTTGACACCGGCATCCTCTACAAGGTCGGGACCGGCGAAACGCTCAGCCAAATCCTCGACGACTTCCTGAATGTCACCATCGACGACGTCCTCGCCTACTCCGCAAACAACCTCGCCGACTTCAGCGACATCAGCCCCGGCGACTACATCCTTCTCCCCAACGCCGAGCACAAGCCGCCCCCCGTCTACAGCGACGAAGGGGTCGTCCTCGGCTACTACGGCGTGCCCGATGTCTCCGGCGATCGCTTCAGCCTGCCCCTCCCCGTGTGGGCGTTCGTCAGCGACGAGTTCGGAACCTACCGGGGGCCCGGACGCATCCATACCGGAATCGACCTCGCGCTTGCCCCCTACCCCGCCTCATCCGTCTACGCCGCTTGCGACGGTTGGGTCTCCCGCGTCGAGTACCTCACCTACAGCTACGGCTACTACGTGATCGTCGACTGTGGCGATGGCTGGGACACCCTCTACTCCCACTTCAGCGAAATCCTCGTGTCCTGGGGCCAGAATGTGAGGAAGGGCGAGACCATCGTCGGCATCTCCGGCTCGACCGGTTACAGCACCGGCGAGCACCTTCACTTCGAGATCCGGTACAACGGCGCCCCCCTCAACCCCCGCGAGTACCTCAACTTCGACTAGGGGCACCCGACCTCGCAGCGCGAGGCCGCCTCAGTCCCCGCCCTCCACCGCCCGCGCCGTCCGCCCCGGTTTCGTCTCCACCAGCTTCGCGATCACCACGTCGCGGTCTACGTAGTAGCCCGAGCCATCAGGGTTCGCCTCGACGAACTCGCCCCCGCACGTGATCAGCACCACCCACTCCTCGTTCGCGGGACGCCGGAGTGCGGGGTCCTCCGCCTCGTGCGGCGAGATGAGATCCGCCATCGGAACCTCCCCGGCGATGTAGCGGCGCTGCAGGAACACCTCGTAGATGTACTCTCGTCCGTCATCCATCACCACCACCACCACGTCGCCGTCCTCCAGGTCCGTGAGCGCATAGAACGGCCCGCGGATGTCGGGGAACCAGTCCTTGTGCGCCGAGTAGATGGAGTTCGTGCCGAATCCCGGCTTGTCGTAGATGTGGTACCAGCCCACGTTCCGGGGTCTGGGCACGTCCAGCTTGTTGTACCCCGGCACCTTGCCGAGCGCCTCGATCGGCGCCTCCACCCCAAGCGAGGGGATGCGCATCAGGGCCAACTCGCCGTCGTAGGGGGTCGGCTCCGGAGTCGCTGGCGGGGTGGCCGTTACCTGCGTTGCTGTGGCCGTCTCCTGCGCCGGTGCGGTCGTCGCCGTCGCCGCGGCCTCGGGAGTCTGCCGGACCTGCTCCGGCTCGTCCTCCAGATCGATGCTCACGCACGCGCTGGCCGTGAGGGCAAGCGCCGCCACCACCAGAAGGGCTACCCGAGATCCGTTCCAGCCCGCAGCTACCCGGCGAGCAAACCACCGCATGGCAGTTAGCTTACCGCTGGTCTTCATCCGCCGCCCGCACCGCCTGTGGGGGAATCGTTTCCACGTGCCTGGCGATCACCACATCCCGGTGGAGGTAGTAACCAGCCCCGCCCGGGGTCCGCTCCACAAAGTCCCCGCCGCAGGTGTACAGCGTGATCCACTCCTCGTCGGGGGGGCGCAGCAACTCGGGGTCCCTTGCCTCGTGCGGCCAGATGATGTCGTGCATGGGGATGTCTTCCCGCGTGTAGCGGCGCTGGAAGAACACTTCGTAGACGTACTCGCGACCGTCATCCATCACCACGTTGATCAGGTCGCCGTTCTGCAGCTCCGTCAGCGCGTAGAAGGGCCCGCGCTTGTCCGGCCAGTAGTCCTTGTGCGCCGCGTACAGCGAGCTCGTGCCGAACCCGGGCTTGTCGTAGATGTCGTACCAGCCGATGTTGTACCACTCGGGCACGTCGAGCTTGTTTTGTCCCGGCACCAGCCCGATCCGCTCAATCGGCGCCTCCACCCCGAGCGATGGCAGCCGCATCGCCACCACCTCGCCGTCGTACGGCTCCGGGTCGGGTGTCGCCTCGGGGGTGGCTGTGGCGTCTGGCGCGGGGATGGTGGGCTGGGGCGAGGCCGGAGCGCGGGTTGGGGCGGGTGTCGCCGTTGGGGTTGGCTCCGGTGCCGGGGTTGCTTCGGGCGTCGGTTCGGGGGCTGGCTCCGGCGTGGCGGTGCCACACGCCGTGCTCACCAGGAGCAGGACTACGCCCAGGAGGAGGAATGCCTTCGTCAGTTGCCTACCGCGCACGACGATCTCCGTGCACCCCCGCAGGGTGGCCACCACCAATGCGAAGTATACCGGGTGAGCGTTTCTAGCGGCGACGCTGGAGACGGTTAAGAAGATCCCTGACGGAGGTGCCCATAGAGTCGCGGATTGAGGTGCTCCGCGTGGCTGGGCCGACCCCGATAACGTACTCGGTCCTGGCAGACGTCCCTGGCGGGCGCCCCAGCCAGTAGAAGACCACGACGCCGGCCGCGGCCAGCCCCGCCACCACCGCCAGCACGATGATCACCACCAGCGCTCCATCGGTCCCGCCGTCGCTCTCTGGCTCCGTGGCTGCAGGCGCCGGGGTTTCCGCCGGCGTAGCCGCTTCCGTCGCGGCAGGCGGCTCCGTCGCTGCAGGCGCTTCCGTGGGCTCGGGCGCCTCCGTCGCAGTGGGGGCCGGCGTTGCCGTGGCAGCGGGCTCTTCGGTGGCCTCCGGCGCTTCCGTGGCTTCGGGCGTTTCTTCAGCGGCCACTTCGGTGGCGGCCGCCGCCTCTGTGGGCTCCGGCGATGCCTCGGGCTCGACCGTTTCGGTGGTCTCCGTCGCCTCGGGGCTCTCCTCCGGCTCTTCCGGCACGGTCGTCTCCGTTGCCTCGGGGCTTTCCTCCGGCTCGACCGGCTCCTCGGCTACGGTCGTCTCCGTGCCCTCCGGCGTCTCCTCCGGCTCGACCGGCTCTTCGGGCACGGTCGTCTCCGTGCCCTCGGGTGTCTCTTCCGGCTCCGTGGGACCGGCCGGCAGCGTCAGGTTGAGCTCCTGCGGTTGGCCTCGCCAGATCCCGGTCTCCTGCGCGAACCGATCGCCGATCTTGAATCGCACCAGCGTCTCATCAGCTCCGCACCCTTCCTTCTCCTGGGCCGACAGCACGTCGACCCGGTAGTTCGTGACGGCCTCCCCGTCCTCGCCCGTACGGATGGTCTGCTGCGGTTCTTCCTGGCTGCACACCGCGTCGCCGATGTAGGCAACCACATCCAGCCCTCCCGCCACCTCGCCGTCGGGGGCGGTCACCGTGCCGAAGAACGTCGAGGGTTGGGTCGGCGGGTTCGTCTGAGCCGGCGCCGCCTCACTCGGGCCTACCGCCACTCCCACCGCCACCGCCAGGCACCCCAACAACAGCGTCAGCGGCGCGAGGGACTCCCTTGCCCATCGCCCTCGCTGTAGGCCCATAGGCGCGAGCCTACAGCAGGCAGTGCCTATGCCCTAACGGTGTGGGCGCCCGCCGCGACCGGAATTCGCTGCCTAGTTGAACGAGAGGGTCATCGTGGGCGGCGTGAGTGCGAAGTGCATCTCCACCGAGAACTCTTCCAGCTTGTCCGACCAGCTCGCCCACATCCCCCGCGCGTACGCCGCCTCCGCGCTCCCGAACGCCCCCTGCATCGAGCGCGGATCCTCGAAGCAGTAGACGCCCAGCATGGTCCCCTCCCGCGTCTCCCCCCACTGCACGCTCGCCATCCCCGGGATCTTCGCGACCTCCCGCAGGTGCTGCGAGCGGAACCACGCGGAGAACGTCTCGCGATCGTCCCGCACCCGCGCCCGCAACAGGATGAATGGCTGCTCGCCCTTCATGCGTCTCCTCGGCAGAGCGCGACCGTCAGCGCCACGCTCGGCTCCGTACAGTATCGCGAATCCACTTGCACGCACGGTGTGCTGAATGGCTCCTCCTGCCCGCGCATGCGCTCGTACACGCGAACGTCCGCCTCCGAGGCGCCGTCGCGTGGCCCCGCCAGCCGTTCTCGAAGCACGGCGTCGGGCGCCGTCAGCCGCACCGCCACCACCCGCGCCCCCTGCCCCGCCGCTAGCTCCAGGAACCCGCTGCGCTCCCACCCCCGCAGGTTGGTGGCATCGACGATCACGTCGCGGCCATCCGCCAGAACCCCTGCCGCCCGCTCCCGCACTGTCGCGAACACCGCTGCGTTCTCCTTGCGCGTGTACCGCCGCCGCGGGAACAATTCCAGCCGCACGCGGTCGCTCTCCAGCACTCCGGCGTCGAGTCGCGAGGCCAGCCGCTTGGCGAACGTGGTCTTGCCCGATCCCGGCAGACCGCTGAGCAGGACGAGTGCCCTCAAATTGCCGGTACCTCCCCCTCGTGCTACTTTCCCTCTTGAAGACAGGTAAAGGAAGTCGAACGAGCAAGTTTGCTGGCCCAGGAAACGAAAGAGGCCCTGATCCGGGAGTACGCCCGCAATGACGGCGATACCGGGTCCCCTGAAGTCCAGGTGGCGCTCCTCACCGAGCGCATCAAGTACCTGACGACGCATCTGCAGGCGCATAAGCACGATTACCACACGCGCCGCGGGCTGCTGAAGCTCGTCGGGCAGCGCCGCCGGTTGCTGCGCTACCTCAACAAGCGGGATGTCAACAGGTACCGCGCGCTGATTGGGCGCCTCGGGCTGCGCCGCTAAGGCCACCCCATTTCGTCTCTGGCCTCGTCCCCGAGCAGGGCGGCAGCCTGCCATTGAGCCCTCCCGAACCCATCGAGCCCGCGGCCCCGCCGCAAGAGTGAGTGTGAGAGAGATATGACCACAACCGAATCCAGCATCCGTACCTACGAAGTCGAGATTGGCGGTAAGCCGCTGCTCATCCAGCACGGCGCCCTCGCCGGCCTCGCCAACGGCGCCGTCACCGTCCGCCAGGGCGATACCGTCGTCCTTGTCACGGTCTGCATGGCCGACCCCCGTGAGGGAATCGATTTCTTCCCCCTCACCGTCGATTACGAAGAGCGCCTCTACGCCGTCGGCAAGATCCCCGGCGGGTTCCCCCGCCGCGAAGGCCGCCCCTCCTCCGATGGCATCCTCGCCATGCGTCTTACCGACCGCTCCATCCGCCCCCTCTTCCCCAAGGGCTTCCGCAACGAGATTCAGATCGTTGCCACCACCCTTTCCTCCGACCGCGAGCACCAGCCCGACACCCTCATCACCGTCGGCGCCAGTGCCGCCCTCAGCATCAGCGACATCCCCTTCAACGGGCCCGTAAGCAGCGTCCGCGTTGGCCGCATTGATGGCGAGTACGTCGTCAATCCCACCTTCGCCGAAGCCGCCGAGGGCGACCTCGACCTCATCGTCGCCGGTACGAAGGACGCCGTCATGATGGTCGAGGCCGGCGCCTCCGAGGTTCCCGAGGACGCCGTCATCGAGGCCATGGAGATCGCCATGGAGGCGAACTCCGCCATCAACGCTCTCGTTGAGGAGATCGCCGCCGAAGCCGCTCCCGTCAAAAAGGACTACACCCCCGCCGTCGACAACGAGGAGGCCATCGAGGCCATCCGCGAGGCCCTTGGCGACCGCATCGACGACATCGTCTCCAACGCCGCCAGCGAGCGCAGCGAGGAGAACAAGCGCGTCCGCGCCGAGCTCGTCGAGCAGTTCGAGGGCCGCTTCGAGTCCCGCGATGTCGCCGACGGCCTCTACGCCGTCATCAAGAAGGCCATGCGCGACCGCATCCTCGACGAGGGCCGCCGCGCTGATGACCGTGAGACCACCGAGATTCGCCCCCTTGATATCCACGTCGGCACCCTCCCCCGCACGCACGGCTCCGGCCTCTTCAAGCGCGGCGAGACCCAGGTGCTCACCATCGCCACCCTCGGCGGCATGAACATGGCGCAGAAGCTCGACACCCTCTCGCCGGACGAGTCCAAGCGCTACATGCACCACTACAACTTCCCCCCCTACTCCGTCGGTGAGGCCCGCCCCATGCGCGGCGCCGGCCGCCGCGAGATCGGGCACGGCGCCCTCGCCGAGCGCGCCCTCCTCCCCGTCATCCCGCCCGAGACGGAGTTCCCCTACGCCCTCCGCCTCGTCAGCGAGGTGCTCTCCTCCAACGGCTCCACCTCCATGGCCAGCGTCTGCGGCAGCACCCTCGCCCTTATGGACGCGGGCGTGCCCCTCTCCGCCCCCGTGGCCGGCATCGCCATGGGCCTGATCATGGGCGAGGACGACAACTACGCCGTCCTCACCGATATCGCCGGCCAGGAAGACTTCATGGGCGATATGGACTTCAAGGTCGCCGGCACCGAAGAGGGCATCACCGCCCTCCAGATGGACATCAAGATCGGCGGCGTCGCCCGCGAGCTGCTCGAGACCGCCCTCTCCCAGGCGCGGGACGCCCGCCTGTTCCTGCTGGAGCGCATGGGCGAGGTCATCGAAGAGCCTCGCGAGACCGTCTCCGAGCACGCGCCCAAGGTCTACATCATCAAGATCGACCAGGAGCAAATCGGGACCGTGATCGGCCCCGGCGGCCGCGTCATCCGCAAGATCCAGGAGGACTCCGGCGGCGCCAACGTCGACATCCAGGAAGACGGCACCATCTTCGTCTCCGCCGTCGAGGGCGACGCTGCTGACATCGCCATCCGCATGATCGAAGGCCTCACCAAGGAGATCGGCGTCGGCGAGACCTACACCGGTCCCGTTACCCGCATCCTCAACTTCGGCGCCTTTGTCGAGATTCTTCCCGGCAAGGACGGCCTCGTGCACATCTCCGAGCTCAGCGAGGAGCGTGTCGAGCGCGTCGAGGATGTCGTCTCCGTCGGCGATGAGCTGACCGTCACCGTCACCGAGATCGACTCGCTCGGTCGCGTCAACCTGACCGCTCGCAGTGGCCGCGTCGGCGCCGCTCCGGAGACGGAAGGCCGCGACGCCCGCCCCCGTGACAGGGGCGACCGTGGTGACCGGGGCGACCGCGGACGTGACCGCGACCGCCCGCGTGGCCGCGACCGGGACAGGGACCGCGACCGCCCACGTGGTGGCCGGGACCGCGACCGTGACCGTGATCGCCCGCGCGGCCGGGACCGAGACCGAGACCGAGACCGTGATCGGGACCGCGATCGAGACCGAGCCCGCGATCGCGACCGCGACAGCGAACGACCGCGCGACCGCGCCCCCGAGCCGGAGGTCGAGGAAGAAGCCCCCGTCGCCGCCACCGAGGTGAACGGCGCCGTGGAAGACGACTTCGACGATGGCGCTGACTATGACGCCCCCGAGCCCGTCGCTGCCGAGGAACGGTCCGACGACCGCTCCGACGACCGCTCCGAGGACCGCTCCGAGGACCGCTCCGAGGACCGCTCCGATGGCGCTCCCCGCCGTCGCCGCCGGCGCCGCCCGCGCAGCGGTGGCGGCCGTGAGGGTGGTGGTCGCGATGGTGGTAGCCGCGATGGTGGTGGCCGCGATGGTGGTGGCCGCGATGGTGGCGGCTCCCGCCAGCCCGAGCAGCGCGAAATCAACCGTGGCGCCAACCGCGGCGGCGCCAGCCGCGGCTGGACTCGCCGCAGCACGCCAACCGATGGCGGCGTGCCGCCCGCCCCGCCGCCTCCGCCTCGCCGCGGGCTCGGTGGCGGCGGCGACTACGAGGACTAGCCGGGAAACCGCCCGCCGTGCGCCTCTTCGAACACGAGGCTAAGGCGCTCCTTCGGCGCGCCGGCCTTGAGACACCCCGCGGGCTTCTCGCTGAGACGCCCGCGGCGGCGGTTCTCGCCGCGACCGAACTCGGCCCCCGCGTCGCCGTAAAGGGACAGGTGCGCTCGGGCGGTCGCGCCAGGGCGGGCGCCGTCCGGCTTGCCGAAGGTCCAGCCGAGGTCGAGGAGGCGGCCCGCGCTGTCCTCGCCGCCCGCGTTGCCGATCAGCCCGTGACCGGCCTCCTCATCGAGGAGGCCGTCGCCATTGAAGCCGAGCGCTACCTCGGCATCGTCTACGACGACCGCTCCCGCGGCCCCGCTGCCGTCGCTTCCCTCGCCGGCGGCGTCGATGTCGAGGACGAGGCCGCCTCCTCCTCCCGCGTCCCCCTCTCCACCCTCGCGCCCACTCAGGACTTCCGCCTCAAGGAGGCCGTCGCTGCTCTCGGCCTGTCCGGGCGCGAACTCAACGAGCTCACGGGCATCCTCGCCCGCCTCTGGCGCCTCTTCACCGAGCACGACCTGCTCCTCGCGGAGGTCAACCCCCTAGCCCGCACCTCCGACGGCCGCTGGCTCGCCCTCGACGCCCGCGTCGAGCTCGACGACGACGCGCTCTACCGGCAGGCGGAGACGGTCCGCGACCTCGGCATCGACCCCGCCACCCGCAGCGATCGCGAGGCCAGTGAGCTCGAGCTGGAGGCTGCTCGCATCGACCGCTCCGACCACCGCGGCGTTGCCGGGCGCGTCGTCCAGTTCGATGGCTCGCTCGCGCTCCTCATCGGCGGCGGTGGCGCCAGCCTCACCGCCTTCGACGCCGTCCGCGCCCACGGCGGCCAGCCTGCCAACTACTGCGAGATCGGCGGCAACCCCAGCGTGCGCAAGGTCGCGGCCCTCACGCGCCTGCTGCTGGGCCAGCCCGGCATCGAGCGCATCGCCGTCATCATGAACGTGGTTAACAACACCCGCGCCGACCTTATCGCGCGCGGCGTCATCAGCGGCTGCCTCGATGCCGGCCTCGAACCCGCCTCCGCCATCGCCGTTTTCCGCGTGCCCGGCGCCTGGGAAGAGGAGTGTGTCGCCCTCCTCCGCCACTACGGCGTCACCGCCTGCGACCGCACCGTCAGCATCGACGAGGCCGCCGGCCTCGCCGTCGCTGCGGAGTCCTAGAGCAGCGTCCTAGAGGAGCGGCAGGTACTCGGAGAGCTCGAAGTCCGAGACGTGGCGCTGGTAGCGCTCCCACTCGATGCGCTTGTTCTTCAGCAGGCTCTCGAAGACGTGGTCGCCCAGCGCCTCCCGCAGCAGCGTTGATTCCGCCGCCGCGTCGATCGCCTCCAGCAGGTTCCCCGGGAGCGTCTCGATGCCCAGCCGGGTGCGCTCCTCGTCCGACATCTCGAAGACGTTCTCCTCGACCGGGGGCGGCAATGCGCGCTCCTGCTCGATCCCGTCCAGCCCCGCCGCCAGCATCACCGCGAACGCCAGGTACGGGTTGCACGCCGGGTCCGGCGAGCGGTACTCGATGCGTGTGTGGATCTCGTCCCCGGGCGAGTACTCGGGAATGCGCACCAGGTCGCTTCGGTTGCGACGTGCCCAGCTCAGGTACACCGGCGCCTCGAACCCCGGCTGCAATCGCTTGTAGCTGTTCACCCACTGGTTCGTCACCAGCGTCATCGCCCCCGCATGCGCCAGCAGACCGGCCACGTACCCCTTCGCCAGCGCGCTCAGGTGGTACACGTCGTCGGCGTCGAAGAACGCGTTCCGCTCCCCCTTGAACAGCGACTGGTGCACGTGCATGCCGCTGCCGTTCTGGTCCTGCAGCGGCTTCGGCATGAAGGTCGCGTAGGCGCCATTAGCCTCCGCGATCTCCTTCACCACCGCGCGGTAGGTCATGGCGTTGTCCGCCATCGTCAGCGCATCCGTGTAGCGCAGCGCGATCTCGTGCTGGCTCGGAGCCACCTCGTGGTGGCTCGACTCCACCTCGATGCCCATCGCGCTCAGCGTCAGCACCGTGTCCCGCCGCAGGTCCGAGCCCTTGTCCGCGATAGCGTCGAAGTACCCGCCCTGGTCCAGCGGCACCGTGCCCTCGACATCCTGGAAGTAGAAGTACTCGAGCTCCGGGCTCACATAGAACGTGTAACCGAGCGCCTTCGCCCGCTCGAGCTGGCGGCGCAGGACCCCCCGCGGATCGCCCTCGAACGGTTCCCCGTCGGGCCGGTAGATGTCGCAGAACATGCGCGCCACGCTCTGCTCGCGCGGCCGCCACGGCACCAGCTGGAAGGTCGCCGGGTCGGGCCGCGCCACCATGTCGGACTCGTCGATCCGGGCGAACCCTTCGATGCTCGAGCCGTCGAACCCCATGCCGTCTTCGAGGGCGTTCTCAAGCTCCCCGATCGTGATCTGGAAGCTCTTCAGCGTCCCCACGATGTCCGTGAACCACAGACGCACGAACTTCACGTCGTTCTCGCGGCACGCCGAGATCACATAGCTCGCTGATTCGTTCATGGCCTCGTTCCGCGGACGCACCCGCGAGCACACCGTACCCGCCCGATGTTACAGACAGGTTGCGCCACGCTACTCTCCCGCCGCCTCGCGCTGCTGCCGCAGCCAGTCCCGCACGAACGGGTTGTGGTCGCGCTCGAATGCGACCGTCGTCTCCTGCATGTGGCCCGGCAGCACGATCGTGTCCTCGGGCAGCGTCAGCAGCTCGTTCGTGATGCTCCGCATCTCCTCGTCGAAGTCGCCCCCCGGCAGGTCCGTCCGCCCGATCGACCCACGGAACAGCGTGTCGCCGCTGAAGAGCAGGCCGTCCGCGTAGTAGCTCACGCTCCCCGGCGTGTGTCCCGGGGTCGCGATCGCCTGCAGTTTCAGCCCCGCCACCTCCACCTCATCCCCACCGGTCACGAAGTTGTTGGGGTCGGGCGGCGCTTGGCTCTCCTCGATCCCGAACTGCGCCGCCGCCCCCCGCCACCCGTTCCGCAGCAGGTCGAGGTCGCTCTGGTGCAGCAGGAAGCTCGCCCCCGTCGCCGCCTGTACGCCGCGAACCCCCAGAATGTGGTCGATATGCGCGTGCGAGTTCGCGATCGCCTTGATCGTCACCCCCATGTCCCTCGCCAGCGCCAGCACCTCATCCGGCTGGTCCCCCGGATCGATGCAGATCGCTTCGCCCGTGCGGCGGTTCCCCACCACCCAGCAGTTCTCCTGGAAGACCCCCACCACGATTCCCCGCACCATGATCTCGTTCGCGACATCCATGCGGGGAGCTTCCCCGCCCTCCGCCGCCCCGTCAACCGCGGCCGGTCCCCTTGATGAGCCCGCTGGACCTCGCCCTCATCAGCACCCTCGCCGCCGTCGCCTCCCTCCCCCAGAACGTCACCGGGTTCGGTTTCGCCCTGGTTCTCGCCCCCCTCCTCGTCCTCTTCCTCGACCCCGAGGAGACGGTCATCATCGTCAACATCCTCGCCATGCTCTCCGCCGCCGCTATCGTCTGGCGCCTGCGCGAACACATCGCCTGGCGCACCTCCGGCGTCCTCTTTGCCGCCTCCTTCGCGGGCATGCCCCTCGGACTGCTTGTGCTCCTCGTTGTTGATGGGAGAGTGCTCCAGATCCTGATCGCCCTCGCCGTCCTCAGCGGGACGCTCGCCCTCGCCCGCGGCCTCACCATCGGCGCCGGGACCGGCATCGCCGCCGCCGCGGGTGTCGCCGGCGGCTTCCTGCGAACCAGCACCAGCGCCGCCGGTCCGCCCGTCATCCTCTACCTCCAGGGTCGCCGCTTCCCCCCGGACACCTTCCGCGCGACCGGCTCTTCCTTCCTCATGGCGACCGGCGCCGTCGCCCTCGTCCTCTATGCCGCCACCGGCCGCCTCGATGCCGATATCGGCCTCTCCGTCGGCGCCGCTATCCCCGGCGTCGCGCTTGGCACAGCCGTGGGCGCCACCCTCGCCGGCCGCGTCAGCGAGCGCTGGTTCCGCCACCTCGTCACCTTCGTCCTCATCGCCACCGCCGTCACCGCACTCGTCACCGCAATCCTCGGCTAGCGCCGCACCCCTCGCACCGTCTCCCCTCCCCCGCGTACCCTTCGCCCATGGCCCTCGACGACCTCCCCCTCCTCCCCACCCGTGTCGATGTCCTCGCTGAGGGCTACCGGGAGAACCGCGACGCCAACCTCGCCCTCGTCGACGACCTTCGCGCACGCCTCCAGCGCGTCGAGCAGGCCGGCGGCGAACGCTACGTCGAGCGCCACCACGGCCGCGGCAAGCTCCTCGCCCGTGAGCGCATCCAGCGCCTCATCGACCCCGATGGCGCCTTCCTCGAGTTCAGCCCCCTCGCCGCCGACGGCGTCTACGACGACGACGTGCCCGCCGCCGGCATCGTTACGGGCATCGGGCGCGTGGCCGGGCGCGAGTGCGTCATCGTCGCCAACGACGCCACCGTGAAAGGCGGCTCCTACTACCCCCTCACCGTGCGCAAGCACCTCCGCGCCCAGGAAATCGCCGAGCAGAACCACCTCGCCTGCATCTACCTCGTCGATTCCGGCGGCGCCTTCCTCCCCCTCCAACACGATGTCTTTCCCGACCGCGACCACTTCGGCCGCATCTTCTACAACCAGGCCCGTCTCAGCGCGAAGGGCATCTACCAGGTTGCCGCCGTCATGGGTTCCTGCACCGCCGGGGGCGCCTACGTCCCCGCTATGAGCGACGAGACCGTGATCGTGCGCGGAACCGGCACGATCTTCCTCGGCGGGCCGCCCCTGGTGAAAGCCGCGACGGGCGAGGAGACGACCGCCGAGGAGCTCGGCGGCGCCGACGTCCATACCCGCATCAGCGGCGTCGCCGACCACTTCGCCGAGGCCGACGAGGATGCCCTCCGCATCGTCCGCAGCATCGTCGCCAGCATCCCCGCCACCAAGTCCCCGCCCTGGGAGCTCGGCCCGCCCGAGCCGCCCCTCCACGACCCGGAGGAGCTCTACGGCATCGTCCCGCCCGACTACGGCCGTACCTACGACGTGCGCGAGGTCATCGCCCGTCTCGTCGATGGCTCCCGCTTCCACGAGTTCAAGGCGCGCTACGGCACCACCCTTGTCTGCGGCTTCGCCCGCATCACCGGCTTCCCCGTGGGGATCATCGCCAACAACGGCATCCTCTTTGGCGAGAGCGCCCTCAAGGGCGCGCACTTCGTCGAGCTCTGCGGCCAGCGCCGCGTCCCCCTCGTCTTCCTCCAGAACATCACCGGATTCATGGTCGGACGCCAGTACGAGAACGCCGGCATCGCCCGCGACGGCGCCAAGATGGTCACCGCCGTCGCCAGCGTCGCCGTCCCCAAGTTCACCGTCGTCATCGGCGGCAGCTTCGGCGCCGGCAACTACGCCATGGCGGGACGCGCCTACTCCCCCCGCCAGCTCTGGATGTGGCCCAACGCCCGCATCAGCGTGATGGGCGGCGAGCAGGCGGCCAACGTCCTCCTCCAGGTCCGCCTCGACCGCGGCGAGGAGCTGACCGAGGAGGAGCAGCGCGCCTTCATGGCTCCCACGCTCGAAACCTACGAGCGCGAAGGCTCCCCCTACTTCAGCAGCGCACGCCTCTGGGACGACGGCGTCATCGACCCCCTCGACACCCGCCGTGTCCTCTCCATGGGTATCTCCGCCGCTCTCAACGCCCCCATCCCCGAGACCGACTGGGGTGTCTTCCGCATGTAGTCCCTGGTGCCCCCCGCCTCGTGTCAGCACGCTTCCTTGCTAACGCCCCGCAGATCGCTAGATTCCCCCGGGCGCTTCTTCCGGCCGCCCGCACGGGGCGCGAGGTCTTGGTAATCTGCCCGCGACCGGGCAAAGTAGCGCTCTCCGCGTTGGAAGCGGAGGCCTGGTGGAGTTGCATATGCCTGAAGGACCGGAGAGCGACATGGCTTCCTCCCCCGGTGGAGCGCCACAGGCAGGCGCCGAGGGCTCCACGACCAGCGAACTCCAGATGTCGCACGAGCAAATGCTCGAACTCGGGCGACAGGCCCTGGACCTCGTCGTGAACCGCATCGAGAACCTGCCCGCCGGGGAGGCTTGGGATGGCGAGTTCCGGAAGGTTCTCGAAGCCCACCTCGCCGAGGATCCCCCCGAGGGTCCCAACCCCGCCTCCGAGGTGCTGGACAGGCTCGCGCGGGACGTACTCCCCTACACCGCGCGCCTCGATCACCCTCGCTTCTTCGGCTTCATCCCCACCTCGCCCACCTGGCCCGGCATCGTCGCCGACTTCCTGGCCGCGGGCTACCTCATCAACCAGTGCACGTGGCTCGTCGCGAGCGGCCCCAGCCAGCTCGAACTCGTCGTCATCGACTGGTTCAGGCGCTGGCTCGGGTATCCCGAGGGGGCAGGCGGCCTCTTTACCAGCGGCGGCTCCGCCGCCAGTGTCGACGCCTTCGTCGCCGCCCGCGAGGCAGCTGGGAACCCCGAACGAGCCACCGTCTACATGAGCGACCAGAGCCACAGCGCTCTCCCCCGCGCCGCCGTGATCGTCGGCGTCCGGCGTGACCACATCCGTTCGGTCCCGAGCGACAGCAGCTTCCAGATCGATATGGAGGCCCTCTCCAGGGCTGTCGCCGACGACCGCGCTGCCGGCCTTCATCCCATCGCCGTCTGCGCCAATGCCGGTACCTCCAGCACTGGCTCGGTCGACCCGCTGGAGGAACTGGCGGACTTCTGCGAAGCCGAAGGCCTGTGGCTTCACGTGGATGCCGCCTACGGCGGTTTCGCGGCGGTGACCGAGCGGGGCAAACAGCTCCTGCGTGGCATCGAACGCGCCGACTCGGTCGGGCTTGACGCGCACAAGTGGTTCTTCCAGCCCTACGAGGCCGGCTGCCTGCTGGTGAAGGATCGGGAGACGCTCAGCGACGCCTTCCAGATGGGACACGACATCCTCCAGGACACGGTATGGGGGGCCAACCACCCCAACTTCGCCGACATCGGCCTGCAGCTGAGCCGCTCCGCCCGCGCCCTGAAGGTCTGGATGTCCGTGCAGACCTTCGGCATGGACGCCTTCCGCCGTGCCGTCGAGAGAAGCATGGAGCTCGCCGTCCGCGCCCACGACTACGTCCGTGCCAGCCCCACCCTCGAGGCCCTCAGCACGCCGACCCTCGGGATCGTGTGCTTCCGCGTCAACCCCGAAGGGAGTGCCCTTGATGCGGCGGCCCTGGAGGAGGTCAACCGGACCGTGCTTGCGCAGATGTTCTGGGACGACCCCGCCTTCATGTCCTCCACGATGCTGCACGGGACGTTCGCGCTCAGGATGTGCATCATCAACCACACCACCACCTGGGATGACGTGCGCGAGACCCTTGAGGCCGTGGAGCGATTCGGCCAGCAGGCACTCTCGAAGAGGGATGCCCCCGCCTGATAGCCGGGCCCGCCCCGCTCGGGCAGGACCGGCCGGGTGACCCTCTGCCTCCCCCTACAATGCCGCCAATGTTCGATGCCGTCCTCGTGGCCAACCGCGGCGAGATCGCCGTCCGCATCATCCGCACCCTGCGGACGCTGGGCGTGCGCGCCGTCCTCGCCGCCTCCGTGCCCGACCGCCGCAGCCTGGCCGCCCGCCTCGCCGACGAGGTGGTGCTGCTCGAAGGCCACACCGCGGCCGAGACCTACCTCGACATCGAGGCCGTCGTCGCCGCCGCGAAGGCCACCGGCTGCGAGGCCGTCCATCCCGGCTACGGCCTTCTCAGCGAGCGCCCCGACTTTGCCCACGCCTGTGCCGGCGCCGGTCTCGTCTTCATCGGCCCCTCCACCGAAACCCTGACCCTCCTCGGCGACAAGGTTGCGGCACGCGACCTCGCAGTCGCTAACGACGTACCCGTCGCGCCCGGCGCGTCCGGAACGACCGACGCCGAGCTGGCCGAAGCCGCCCGCGAGGTCGGCTTTCCCCTGATGCTCAAGGCCCGCGGCGGGGGCGGCGGCCTCGGGATGCGCGTCGTGGCCACACCCGACGACCTCGCCCCCGCGATCGAGGCCGCCCGCCGCCAGACCGCCGCCGCCTTCGGCGACGACCGCCTCTTCGTCGAGCGCTACGTCGAGAACGCCCACCACGTCGAGGTCCAGGTTCTCGCCGACGCGCACGGCAACGCCGTCCACCTCGGCGAGCGCGACTGCTCCGTTCAGCGCCGCCATCAGAAGCTCGTCGAGGAGACCCCCAGCCCCGTCCTCGACGAGGCCCTGCGTGCGGAATTGACCGCCGCCGCCCTGCGACTCATGCGCGCCGCTGGCTACGTCAACGCCGGCACCGTCGAGTTCCTCGTCGGCGAGCCGAAGGACGGCCGCCGCCCCTTCTACTTCCTCGAGGTGAACCCCCGTCTCCAGGTCGAGCACCCGGTCACCGAGGCGGTCACGGGCCTCGACCTTGTCGCCCTCCAGCTCGCTGTCGCCGCCGGGGAACCCCTCCCCTTCGCCCAGGACGGCATCCGCTTCGACGGCCACGCCATCGAGTTCCGCCTCAACGCCGAGGACCCCTGGGCTGGCTTCCTTCCCGCCGCCGGCCGCCTCACCACCCTGACCGCCCCCGGCGCCCGCCTCGATACCGGCTACGAGGCAGGCGATGCCGTTCCCAGCGAGTACGACTCGCTCGTCGCCAAGCTCGTCGTCCGCGGACCTGTCCGCGGCGCGACGCTGCAGCTCGCGGCCGGCGTGCTGGGGAGCGCATCCCTTGCGGGCCTCCGCACCAACCTGCCCCTCCACCGCGCCGTCCTTGCCAACCCCGTCTTCGCTGCCGGAGAGGCGACCGTGCAGTGGCTCGAACGCGAGCTCCCCGCCCTCCTCGAAGCTGCCCGCCCGCACCCCGCTGCCCTGGCCGCGGCTGCCCGCCTTTTCGCCTCCCGCGAGGAGCCGGGCTTCGCCGGCTCCGCCTGGCTCGCTCCCGGCGCCCGTATCCTCTGGCTCGACGACGGCGCCGGACCCCGCTCCGTGTCCCTCGTTCGGGATCAGGCCAGTGTCGACGGCGAGTCCGTAGATGCCGGGGATGCAGCCTCAGTCACCGCGCGACTCGAACCCGACGGCAGCGTCGTGGTTGGTGCACCGATCGGCGATTTCCGCGTCCGGCTCGTCCCTCCGCCGGCCACGTCCGCCGCCGCCCGCGCCGGCGATGGTCCCGCCAGCGCGATCCGCGCGCCCCTGGCGGGACGCGTCGCCGCCGTGAACGTGCGTGAGGGCGAGCCCGTAGCCGACGGCGTCGTCGTCGCCGTCCTCGACGCGATGAAGATGGAGCACGCCATCACCGCCCCAGGTGCGGGAACGGTCAGCGCCGTCCACGTGGCCCCCGACGAGGTCGTCGAGGCAGGGGCGCTCCTCGTCGAGCTGGAGTAGCCGCTCTAGTCGCTGCTGAAGGGCAGGTCTGCCTCGACGCGGCGGCCCTGGCTCTGGTGCACGCGCGCGATCGCCTCCGGCTCCGACTCGTGCACGGTCGTGGTCTTCTGCCCGCGCGTCATCGCGATCGTGCCCGTCCGCGAGAGCTCGCGGATGCCGTACGGCTCGCACATCTTGATGAGCCCGTTGATCTTGTCCTCGTCGCCAACGACCTGGAGCATCAGCGAGTTCGTCGCCATGTCGACCACGTCCGCACGGAACACGTTCGCGATGTCCAGCAGCTCGTGCCGGTTCACGTTGTTGCAGCGAACCTTGAGCAGCGCCAGCTCCCGCGTGATCGCGTCCTCGTGCGTCAGGTCGCTCACCTTCACCACGTCGATGAGCTTGTAGAGCTGCTTCTCCACCTGCTCCACGGGCGCGCTCGCCCCGTCCACGATGATGGTCATGCGGCTCAGGCCCTCGAACTCCGTGGGCCCGACCGCCAGCGACTCGATGTTGAAGCCCCGCCGCCGGAACAGCCCCGCCACGCGCTGCAGCACACCCGGCTTGTCCTCGACGATGGCGACGACGGTGTGGTGGCTCGGTCGTGTTCCGTTGCTGATCGTCATCGCACGAGCTCCTTCTCCGGCATCTCGATCGTCTCCGAGAGGGCCGCTCCCGCCGGAACCATCGGCCACACGTTCTCGTCCTGGTCCACATGGAAGTCGATCAGGATGGGACCGTCGTAGTTGCGCGCCTCCTGGATGGCGGGAAGCACTTCCGCCTTCGTCTCCACCCGCAGCGCGCGAATGCCGTACGCCTCCGCCAGCTTGCAGAAGTCCGGCTGCGTCACCGCCACGGAGACGAAGTTCTCGTCGTAGAACAGCTCCTGCCACTGCCGGACCATGCCCAGGTAGCCGTTGTTCATGATCGCGATCTTCACCGGCAATCGCTCGTCCACGCAGACCGCCAGCTCCTGCATCGTCATCTGGAAGCCCGCGTCCCCGCAGATCGCCCAGATCTCGGAGTCCGGCATGCCCATCTGCGCGCCGATCGCGGCCGGCAGCTCGAACCCCATCGTGCCCAGACCGCCCGAGGAGACCAGCTTCCGCGGGCTGTCGTAGAAGTAGTGCTGGCCCGCCCACATCTGGTGCTGACCCACGCCCGTCACCATCGTGGCGGTGCCGTTCGTTTCCTCGTACAGCGTGCGCACGATCTGCTGCGGGATGAGCCGCCGCGTCTCCCGGATCTCGAGGCTCGGATGCTCCTCCTCGACCTTGTCGATCCACTTCAGCCAGGACGAGCGGTCGCGCCGCTCGATGCGGTCCGTCAGCTCCGGCAGCACGCGCTTCACGTCACCCACCACCGGGATCGCCGTTGGCAGGTTCTTGCCGATTTCCGCCGGGTCGATATCGATATGCACGATCGTCGCGTCCGGGTTGAAGTCGTTGAAGCGCCCCATCGCGCGGTCGTCGAACCGCATCCCGATGCCAATCACGACATCCGCCTCGTCCGCCGCCATGTTCGCGTGGTACATGCCGTGCATGCCCAGGAAGCCGTAGCTCAGGTCGTGCGTCTCGGGGAAGCCCCCGATCCCCAGGAACGTCGTGATCACCGGGATCTGCGCCTTCTCCGACAGCTCCAGCAGCTCGTTCGAGGCGTCGCCCCAGACGATGCCGTGCCCGGAGATGATGATCGGACGCTCCGCCCGGTTAATCGCCTCCGCCGCCCGCCGGATCATGCCCGCGTGCCCCTTCGTCGTCGGACGGTAGCCGCGCAGGTTGATCTCCTCCGGCCACTCGAACTCCGCTTCCTCCTGGAACACGTCCTTGGGAATGTCGATGTGTACCGGGCCGGGACGGCCCGTCTTCGCGATGTGGAACGCCTCACGCACCGCCATGGCGATGTTCTCGGCGCGCATCACGAGGTAGTTGTGCTTCGTGATCGGCTGCGTGATGCCCGTGATGTCGGCTTCCTGGAAGCCGTCCTTGCCGAGCAGCGTGCGCGCCACGTTCCCCGTGATCGCCACCATCGGCGTCGAGTCCAGGAACGAGGTCGCGATGCCCGTCACGAGGTTGGTCGCGCCGGGACCGCTCGTCGCCAGGCAGACGCCCACCTCGCCCGAGGCGCGCGCGTAGCCGTCGGCCATGTGCGCCGCACCCTGCTCGTGCCGTACGAGCACGTGCTGGATCGCGGGGAACTGCGGCCAGGTGTCGTAGAGCGGCAACACCACCCCGCCGGGGTAGCCGAATATGGTCGATACTCCCTCCCGCTGGAGACACTCCAGCAGGATCTGGGATCCCGTCATCCGAACCATGGTTGAGTCCTTCCACCGGCTCTGATTTGCCGGCCTGTGCCCTGGTGGGGGCTGACCGGTGCCTGCCACGCCATGCGGTCGTGGCGGCTCGGGATTCGGCGGTGGCGCCTCGCCCCGAGCGTTCAGCGAGCGGAGGTGCGGCCGGTAAGCCGCTATCCCTCCAGTGAGCCAATCCGAGTGTAGGCCCCATCCCCTCTTACGTGAAGCACCAGCCGTTCACATCGCGCCCGCCACCCCGGAGGGCCGGGCTACACTGTGGCGATGACTCAAGCTGTGCTCTTCGACGAGGAACCGCGGCTTGCCATTGACGGGCGGTCATGTCGCCGGGTGCGCGAGAGCATCGCGTTGGATGAGGAAACGGCCGTCAAGAGGATTCAGGCGGCGCTGCGGCGCTCCGTCCCGAAGGCCGAGGTGACAGTGGCGGCGCTGCGGGACTGGGAGGCTGGTGCAACAAGCCGCTCGATGCCGGAGATCGAAGCATGGGCGGAAGCGCTCCTGCTGCCTTTTGGGGCAATGGCTGACCCCGCGAGTTGGGCACGCCCCCAGACCGACTTCCGGACGGGCGAGGGTGCGGCGAGCTACAGCACCCATCGGAAGCTGCGCACCTTCGATGCCTTCTGCGAGCTGGCGAAAGAGATCTCTCTGGCTGAGGGCTCGGCTGAGGACGTAAGCCTGCCGGTAGGGGATCTTACGGAGCTCTTGGATGCTCGGGGTACACCCGACGACGTGGCAATCGAGCGATTCGCTATGGCGATTCGGGGGACCATCGGACTGACGCGCGCCCGCCAGGACCAATGGGCGGATGATGAGGTGGCGCTGGCGGATGCGGCTACGGCAGTCGAAGGCGTTGGGGTCTTCGTCTTCACCCTGTCGCTCGACACCGCGGAGCTGCGCGGGGCTTCGCGCTGGGATGTGGGGATGCCTCCCGCTGTGCTGCTAAGTTCGGGCGACGGTGCCGCGCCAAGACTCTTCACCTTGGCCCATGAACTCACCCATCTGTGCCTGCGACAGGGTCGGCGAGAGATCGCTCTCTGCACCCCCTTCGCTAGCCGAAAGACGACTAACCGGGAGGAGCTCGTGGCAAACCGCGTTGCTGGGGCACTGCTCGTCCCGAGCGCAGACCTTGAGCCTCTGCTGGCGGACGTCCCGTTCGCCGCGGATTACCGTTCACTGCCATGGAGCGTGCGCCAGGGTTTGCGTGAGCGGTTCAACGTGAGCAACAGCGTGCTCGGCGTGCGGTTAGCGCAGATGGGCTTTGTCGGCGACCCGAGCCTACCGAAGCCGTCCAAGCGAGGCGGAGGGGGCAAGGGCAGCCTGTCTCTGCCAGTGCGCTACCGGCGCTACCTAGGGCCGCGGGCACTCACGGGGGCGCGGGCCGCCGTGGCCAACGGGAGTCTCGGTGTCGAGCGCATCGCCCGTCTGCTGGACATGCGTACAGACCAGGTGGCGGCCACGCTCGAAACTTGATGGCCGATAACCCAGCCCGCTGCTTCTACGCCGATACGAACGCGATCATCGCGCTCGTCAAGACTGGTCCGGGGCGGCAACTGCTGGAACAGCTTGGCGACCGGAACGAGTTGCGAATTCCTAAGGCTGTTCAGCGGGAGGCGACCCGGCGGAGGGAGACGGAGGCCGCCCGCTGGGTCCGCGACCACAAGAGATTCGTAATGCCTACAACCCAGGACGTAGCTGCGCTTGCGTTCAGCCTCGCTTCCCACCACGAGCGACTGTTTACAACTTCCCCCTCTGCGGCCGATCCCGAGTTGGTGGCGGCGGCTGTGCTTCACCGCGATCGTCAACCGACGCCGACAATCCTTAGCGACGACACCGGGGTCCAGGCGGTCTGCTTGGAGGAGAATGTCCCCTACGCCACGGTCAGGGCCTTCCAGCACATCTTCGGTATCTAAGGACCGGTCCCCGCCTCAGCCCGCGAACGCATCCCCCACCAGCGCCTGCCCCGCCTCGATCACCGGCCCTACCTTCGATTCGTCCCGCAGCTCCGTGTAGATGCGCAGCAGCGGCTCCGTGCCCGAGAGCCGGAACAGCACCCACCCCTCCGACAGCAGGAAGCGCCATCCGTCGGTCGTGTCCACCCCCTCGACCGGCAGCCCCGCGAACTCCCGTGGCGAGGCCGCGTCGAGCGCCGCTCGCACGTTCACGTTCGCGCCCGGCTCCAGCTCAAGGTCCACCCGCTCGTAATAGTGCGGCCCCGTGATCGCGAACACGTCCTCCAGCAGCTCGGCCGGACCCTTGCCGCTGATCGCCATCGCGTCCAGCAGGTAGAGCGCTGAGAGGATGCCGTCGCGCTCGGGCAGGTGCCCGCGGAACCCGTACCCCCCGCTCTCCTCCCCCCCGATGAGCGCATCCTCGCGCATCATCACCGGCCCTATGTGCTTGAACCCCACCGGCGTCTCGATGCAGGCCGCCCCGTGGTGCTCGGCCAGGAGGCGCGCCATCGCCGTCGTCGTCACCGACTTCACGACCGCTCCCCGCAGACCCCGCGCCCCCAGCAGGTACTCGACCAGCAGCGCGAACGTCCGCAGCTGGTCCACGTACGCCCCCGACCCGTCCACCAGCCCCACCCGGTCGGCGTCGCCATCGTTCGCGATGCCCGCGTCGAAGCCGCCCCCCGCCACCAGCGAGAGCAGCGCGTCGAGGTTCGAGGCGATCGGCTCGGGCGCCCGCAGCCCCGGGAAGAGCGGGTTGCGCTCGGTGTGAATCTCCTCGACCCGGGTGCTGCCACCGTCGAGCAGCTCCGGCAGGAGCCCCGCCCCCGCGCCATACATGGGGTCGACCGCCACCCGTAGCCCCGCCCCCCGGATGCGGTCGAGGTCGACCTGCCGGCCCAGCCCCGCCAGGTAGCCGGGAATCGGGTCGAAGCGCGCGATCGCGTCGGTGTCCGCCGGAGCCAGCTTCGGCCCCGCCGGGTCGGCGAGGATGGCGGGCACGCGCCGCTCGATGTCGGCCACGATTTCCGGGCTGGCGCTGCCGCCGTAGTGCGGCTTCACCTTGATCCCGTTCCAGCGGAAGGGATTGTGGCTGCTCGTCACGATCACGCCCCCGCTCGCCCCCGCCTCGATGATGCGGTAGCTCAGTGCGGGCGTGGGCGCGGGCCGGTCCGCAAGCTGCACCTCGAACCCATTCCCCGCCAGGACGCGCGCCACAGCCAGCGCAAACTCATCCGATTGGAAGCGTGTGTCGTACCCCACCACCAGCGGCTCACCCCGTCCCCGCGTCTCCGCGAAGTGCTCGGCGACCGCCTGCGCGCAGGCGCGCACGTTCTCGAAGGTGAACGCCTCGCCCATGATCGCGCGCCAGCCGTCCGTGCCGAAGCGCACCGGGTTCTCGCTCATCGCCTCACCCCCTCCGGCCGCCCGGTTCAACCAGGTCGCCTGGCCGCAGCCTGGCCCCAGCCGCCACGCTCGCCCCGCGCCCCAGCACCGCCCCCCGCACCACCGCCCTCGCCCCGATCGTGACGCCGTCGGCCAGCACCGAGTCGCTCACCCGCGCACCTGCTTCCACCCGCACATCCTCCCACAGCACCGACCCCGTGACCCACGCGCCCGCCGCCACCACGCTCCCGTGCCCCAGCGCCGACCCCTCGATGCTGCCCGCGTCATCCGCCACGTGGGCCGTTCTCGCCAGCAGTGGCATCCCTTCCCGCCTTGCCAGCGCCTGCGAGAGTTCGAGGTAGCGCGCGGGTGTCCCCAGGTCCGCCCACAGTCCTTCGAAGCCGTAGCCCAGCACGTTCTCGCCCCGCCCCACCAGCGACGGGAACAGCGTCTCCTCCACCCGAACCGCCCCCGGCGGAATCTCCCCCACCAGGTCCGGCTCGAACACCCAGACGCCCGCGTTCACGAGGTCGCTCGGAGCCGTCCCCGGCGGCGGCTTCTCGACAAACCCCGTGATGCGCGAGTCCCCGTCGACCACCGCCACGCCAAACGCCGACGGCTCGGAGACCCGGCACAGGGCCAGCGTAAGCCGCGCCTGTGTTTGTTCGTGCGCCCCCAGCGCCGGTCCGAGGTCGAAGTCCACGTACACGTCCCCGTTCAGCACGAGGAAGCGCCCCTCTACCTCCGCCGCCCGCACCGCGTTCCGGATCGCGCCCCCCGACTCCAGCCGCTCACGTTCCACCACGTGCGCAATCGTGAGCCCCCCGCGGTCCCCCTCTGGATACTCCTTCACGAGGTCGTCCTGGCGTTGTCCCATCGCCAGCACTGCCCGTTCGGTGCCGAACCGGCCGAGCCAGTCGAGCAGGTGGTCGAGCGCGGGCCGGTTCGCGACCGGGATAAGGCTCTTGTGGCGCGTTAGGGTCAGCGGCCGAAGCCGTGAGCCCTGCCCCCCGACGAGGATGATCGCGTCCATGCTCGCCGAACGTTACCCCCCGCGCCGCGCCGTTGCCGCAACGTCCGCCGCCCGCCCCGTGTCCTCCCAGGGCACATCCAGACCGGTCCTCCCGAAGTGCCCGTACGCCGCCGTCGCCCGGAAGAGCGGGCGGCGCAGGTCGAGGTCGCGGATGATCGCCCCCGGGCGCAGGTCGAAGTGTTTCCGCACCGCCGCCAGGATCGCCTCGTCTGGAACCGTGCCCGTGCCGAACGTGTCCACGTTGATCGAGGTCGGCTGCGCCACCCCGATCGCATACGAGAGCGTTACCTCGCAGCGACGCGCCAGTTCCGCCGCCACGATCGTTTTCGCCACCCAGCGCGCTGCATACGCCGCCGAGCGGTCCACCTTCGTCGGATCCTTGCCGCTGAACGCCCCGCCCCCGTGCCGCGCTACACCCCCGTACGTATCGACGATGATCTTGCGGCCCGTCAGCCCCGCGTCGCCCTTCGGCCCCCCTACCACGAACCGCCCCGACGGATTCACGTAGACCTTCGTGTCCCCGTCCACGAGCGACCCGTCCACGATCGTGTCGATGATGTGCCCTCGCACCTCCGTCTCGACCACTTCGCGGTCCACGTCCGGCGCGTGCTGCGTCGAGACCACGATCGATTCCGCTCGCCGCGGCTGCCAGCCGTCCCCGTATTCGATCGTGACCTGCGACTTGCCGTCCGGGCGCAGCCAGGGCAGCTCGCCGCTCTTGCGCGCCTCCGCCAGCCGCCGCGCCAGCCGGTGCGCCAGCGAGATGCTGAGCGGCATCAGCTCGGGCGTCTCGTCGCAGGCAAACCCGATCATCATTCCCTGGTCGCCCGCGCCCGTTTCCAGCTCCTCGCTCTCGCGCGACCCGTGGCGCGCCTCCCACGAGCGGTTCACCCCCGCCGCGATGTCCTGCGACTGTTCGTCGATCGCCGTCAAAACCCCGCACGTCTCCCAGTCGAACCCGATGTCCGAGGAGTTGTAGCCGATGTCCCGGATCGTTTCGCGCACGATGCGCGGGATGTCGACGTAGGCGCTCGTCGTGATCTCGCCCATGACGAGTACGAGCCCCGTCGTGATCGACGTCTCGCAGGCCACCCGCGCCATCGGATCGCGCGCGAGAATCTCATCGAGGATCGCGTCCGATATCTGGTCGCAGACCTTGTCCGGGTGCCCCTCCGTCACCGACTCGGAGGTCACCAGCCGTCCGCCGCTCATGTGCCTGCCTGCCAGCTCGAGAGGTAGCGCCGCTGCTCCTCGGTGAGCGTGTCGATGCCGATGCCCATCGCCTGCAGTTTCAACCGTGCGATCTCCTTGTCGATCGAATCCGGCAGCTCGTACACCTGCTTCTCCAGCGTCGCTTCATTCGCCACGAGCCACTCCGATCCGAGCGCCTGGTTCGCGAACGACATGTCCATCACGGATGCGGGATGTCCCTCCGCCGCCGAGAGGTTCACGAGCCGTCCCTCGCCCAGCAGGTAGAGCTTGCGTCCGTCCCCCATCCGGTACTCCTCCACGTGCTCGCGCACGCGCCGCTTGCCCTCGCTCATGCCCTCCAGCGCATCCAGGTCGATCTCGTTATCGAAGTGGCCGCTGTTCGCCATGATCGCGCCGTCTTGCATTGTCTCAATCGCCGCCCCATCGATCACATGGCAGTCGCCCGTAACTGTCACGAAGAAGTCGCCGATTTTCGCCGCCTCCGCCATGGGCATCACGCCGAACCCTTCCATCACCGCTTCCAGCGCCCGCACCGGATCGACCTCCGTCACCACCACGTGCGCCCCCAGCCCGCGCGCCCGGCTCGCCAGCCCCCGGCCGCACCAGCCGTAGCCCGCCACCACGAACGTCTTGCCCGCGAGCAGAACGTTGGTCGCCCGGATGATGCCGTCCACCGTCGACTGGCCAGTCCCGAAGCGGTTGTCGAACAGGTGCTTCGTGTCCGACTCGTTCACCGCCACGATCGGGTAGCCGAGCGCCCCGTCGGCGGCCATCGCCTTCAGCCGGATGACTCCCGTGGTCGTCTCTTCCAGGCCCCCGACCACACTCGGCAGCAGCTCCCGACGATCCTGGTGGATCGTCGCCACGAGGTCGGCGCCGTCGTCCATCGTCACCTGCGGGCTGTGGTCGAGCGCCTGGTGAATGTGCCGGTAGTAGGTGTCGTTGTCCTCGCCCCGCTGCGCGAACACCGAGATGCTGTACTCCTCCACCAGCGCCGCCGCCACGTCGTCCTGGGTCGAAAGCGGGTTGCTCGCGCAGAGCCGCAGATCGGCCCCGCCATCGCGCAGCGCCAGCGCCAGGTTGGCCGTCTCCGTCGTCACGTGCAGGCAGCCCGCCATGCGCACGCCCTTGAGCGGCTGCTCCCGTGCGAAGCGCTCGCGGATGAGCGCCAGCACGGGCATCTCCCGCGCCGCCCACTCGATGCGGTCGACCCCTTCGCGCACGCGCGCCGGGTCACTGATGTCGGAAGGAACGCTCATTCGTCTTACCGTTCGCTTTCGCGCTTGTTTGTGTCAGGCCTCACAAGCGTACCGAAACAATCGCTCCGCCGCGCTCTCGCCCCCGCATCCGTGCCAGCAGCCGCCGCGGCAACGCCAGCAGCGCCGCCGAATCGCGCCGCATCGCCGTCGCCTCCACCATCTCCCCCGAGTCGCGATACCCGAGCCGTCGGTAGGCCGCGACTGCGGGCCCGTTGTTCGGGTCCACCGTCAGCACGACCGTCTCGCACGTCTCCAGCAGCGTCTCTGTCGCCGCGCTTGTCGCCGCCGTCGCGTAGCCCTGCCCGCGCTGCCGCGGGTGGGTGAAGACGTTTCCCACCACCGCGACCCGCTCCTGCGGCGAGACCGCGTGCGTCCCTGCGATCGCCACCAGCCGCCCGCTGACCACCACTCCCCGGTACACCCCCCCGTCGATGTGCTCCGCCTCGTAGTAGGTCGGGTTCCCGTCCGACCCGTAGAGCTGGTTGATGCGCCGGATGTCGATCCCCAGCAGGCGCACTGCCGGCGCCACCTCGTGCGGCTGGAAAGTGGCGGCTGTCACGGCCATGCGCAGCATGGGCTGGCTGTTCGAGAGGTGGTACACGTTCCGTACCGCTTCCAGGTGTTCTGGCTTGCAGGTCAAGTAGCTGCGCGCCGGTCCCGGCTCGATCGAGAGGATGGCCGCCGCCGCCTCGGGGTCGCCAGTCACGAAGGTGGCCTCCCCCAGCCCGCCCCGGCTGTGCGTCACGAGTCCCCGCCCGCCCGGCCCCTCCGCCTCGAACCAGCGCGTCCGCTCGAACAGGCCCGGCTCGAGCTGGGCCAGCGCGTAGGCCGAGTGCTCCCGCTGCGGACGCAGCCGCTCCCGGATGGCGTCGCGACCCCTGAGCGTTCGCACGAGGTACTCCCGCCGGTCCCGCCCAGCCGCCCAGGGAAGCCCCCGTTCCGCCACTAGCCCGCCTCCTCGAAGTGCGTGAATGCCCGGAACTCACGATACCGCTCCTCGACCTCGTCGCGGGTTAGCTCCAGCAGACGGCTCGGCCCGAACCCCTCCACCGCAAACGACGCCACCGCCGACCCGTAGATGATCGCCCGCCGGACCTCCCCCGGCGTGACCTCCGCCGTATCGAGGTAGCCCATGAACGCCCCCGCGAACGTGTCGCCCGCCCCCGTCGGGTCCACCACGTCCTCCAGCGGGTAACCCGGCGCGACGAAATAGTCGTCCGGGCTCGCGTAGACCGCCCCGTACTCGCCCAGTTTGATCAGCGCCGCCTTCGCTCCCGCCTCCACCAGCGCCCGCCCCGCCTTCGCGATGCTCGCCTGGCCGGTCAGCTGCCGCGCCTCCGTCTCGTTCACCGAGGCGAAGTCCGCCGCCCGCATGGCCGCCTCCACCCCCTTCTTGGCCGTGTCGATGTAAATCTGGATCGTGTCGACCATCGTCGCCCGCGCCGACGGCAGCGCCCCCAGCAGGCCCAGCTGCGCCTGCGGGTCGTCCGCCGCCATGAAGGCCGTGCTCGAGTCCTCCCAGCCGGCCGGCAGGACCGGCTTCCAGCCGTCGTTCACGCCGAGGTGCGTAAAGAGGGTGTCGCGGGTGTTCATGTCGTAGTGGTAGCGAGCCCCCCAGCGGCTGGTCGTCCCGCCCTCGATCGTGGTCAGCCCCGCCAGGTCGATGCCTCGCCCCTCCAGCTTGGCTTGCTCGCCCTCCGGGAAGTCCTCGCCGATCGCTGCGAGGAGCCGCACGTCCGTGAACTGCGCCGCCGCCAGCGCCGCGCACGTCGCCGACCCCCCCAGCGACTGCTTCACCTTCGCGAACGGCGTCTCGATCGCGTCCAGCGCCACCCAGCCCGATACCAGCAGCGTCATGCCTGCCCCGCTCCCAGCCGCCGGCCGAGGATGGGAGCCAACCGCGTCCGCGCCTGCGCCGGGACCGACTTCGGTGGCGTCACCAGCGCCGCGTCGAGCGTGTGCCCGCAATCGCAGCTGTCGTCCGCCAGCCCCGCCACGAGGCTCCCCACCGCCCGCCGGCTCACCTCCACGTTCTCCGCCAATCGCGTCATCACGATCGTCGCGTCGACCGCTTCCTCCCCCTCGTGCCAGGCGTCGTAGTCGGTCACCGCCGCCAGCATCGCGTAGCAGAGCTCCGCCTCGCGGGCCAGCTTCGCTTCCGGCAGCGCCGTCATCCCCACCAGGCTCGCCCCCCACGAGCGGTACAGCTCGCTCTCCGCCTTCGTCCCGAACGCGGGCCCCTCGATGGTGACGTAGGCGCCCCCGTCGTGCGCCGTCGCCCCCGCCTCCCCCGCTGCCGCCAGCGCTCGCACCCGCAGGCTCCCGCAGAACGGCTCGGCGAAGGACACGTGCGCGACCACGCCATCCCCGAAGAACGTGCTCGGTCGGTCTCCGCGCGTGCGGTCGATGAGTTGATCTGGCGCCACCAGGTGCCCCGGCGCGTAGTCCTCCCGCAGCGACCCCACCGCCGACACCGCCAGCACGCGCCTCACCCCCAGCGACTTCAGCGCCCAGAAGTTCGCGCGCTGCGGCAGCTCCGAGGGCAGCAGCCGGTGGCCCCGCCCGTGCCGCGCCAGGAAGGCGACGCGCTTCCCCTCCAGCTCCCCTACCCGGATCGTGTCGCTCGGCTCTCCGAACGGCGTTCTGATCCCCAGCTCTTCCACCCCGCGCAGCCCCGGCATCTCGTAGAAGCCGCTCCCGCCGAGGACCGCCAGCTCGATCGATTCAGGCACTGCCTCGGAGTCTACCGCGCTAGCCCATGGGGGCGTCCCCGCCCGCCGGGGGCGGCCCGTCGCTTGACTTCGATCCTTGAGGGGCGTACGCACTCGGCGAGGCTCTGAGCGAGCACCGGACTTCGATGCGTCAGAGCCGTCTCACGCAAGGACAGAGAAGAGAGGGTCGTCTCTGTCGCGAACGCGAAGAAGGTAGTGCGTACGGTGTCCGCAAGCCCCGCCCTGATGCTCGACAACCTGAGCCAGCTCCCCCTCGACTCGACCAACATGGGAGTGCTGCACGGCGTCGCCGAGTACTGGGGCCTCGACGCTAGCCCGGCCACCGTGTTCGGCGCCACCGGCTATGCCTTCCTCATCAATATCAACGACGAAATCTGCCCCAGCGGTCCCTTCCTCTGGCGCAGGGAGCGGTTCAACCGCCTGGTGACCAACCTCGGTATTCGCACGCGCGATCTCGGCTTCTATACGAGCGCGGCTTCGGCAGCCGAACGCCGGCAGGTAGAGGCCGAGCTACGGGAGGCGATCGACGCGGGCATTCCCTGCTCGCTCTGCAACGACGAGTATCAGCTCATCACCGGCTACGACGACGCCGGCTTCTTCACCATTGGGCCGTTCCCCGATCACTTGCCCCGTCGCTTGAGCTTCGGCACCTGGCAAGAGTGGGACGACGTCTACGCCTACTTCTACATCCACCACAAAGGCGAGCCCGCGAGCCGCGCCGACCTGGTGCGCGAGAGCCTCTCGTTCGCTATCGAGATGTTCCGCTCGCCCGCTCGCTTCTCCCTGGACAGCTACGCCGTTGGACCGGATGCCTACGACCAATGGGTCGAAGCGCTCGATGACCACGGAACGAGCTTCGGCAACGAATGGAACGCAAGGGTGTTCGCTGAGTGCCGCCGGCACGCCGCCGCCTATCTGCGCGAAGTGGCGGAGTGGTTCCCGGCATCCCGCGCATTGAGCGCTTCCCTGGCCGGCACCTACAACGCAGTCGCAGAGAACCTCACTGAGGTCGCCGACCCGAGTGTCTCCCTCAGCGAGAAGAGGGACATTCTCGCTCGCACCAGGACGCTCGAAGTCGCGGCAATCGATGACCTTGAGCGACTACTGGGACGCATACCCGGCAACGCGACCACCGAGCGGGCTGACTCATCGCCGGCCGGCCGCGACGGCGAGCGGCCGCCCCTCCTTGCCGAGGTGATGGACTAGGAGTGGCGTGAGCGCTGCCAGCGCCCAGGCCTACCCGGTCAACGCCGCGATCGCGGGGCCGTACGGAGGACGCAGCACCCCCGACTCCGTGACGATGCCCGCGATCAGGTCCGCCGGCGTCACGTCGAACGCCGGGTTGTAGACGCCGCCCCCGTCCGGGCTCCAGCGCTCCCCGCCAAAGCCCCCAACCTCGTCGTCCCCCCGGAACTCGATCGGGATCGCCTCCCCCGATGGCGTCGCCCCATCGAAGGTGCTCGCCGGGGCCGCCAGGTAGAACGGCACCCCGTGCCGGGCCGCGACCGCCGCCAGCCCGTACGTTCCCACCTTGTTCGCCCCGTCCCCGTTCGCCGCGATCCGGTCCGCCCCGGTGACCACCGCCCCCCCCCGCCCGGATGCAATCAGCGAAGCCGCCGCCGTATCCGGCAACAGCGTCCCCGGGATGCCCAGCGCCCCCAGCTCCCACATCGTCAGGCGGGCGCCCTGCAGGAGCGGGCGCGTCTCCGTGGCGTAGCAGCGCTCGATCCGCCCTGCCCGCCAGGCCTCCGCGATGACCGCCAGCGCCGTCCCCGCCCCTCCCGTCGCCAGCCCACCCGTGTTGCAGTGCGTCAGGACCGCCCCCTCCAGCCCCGGAAGGTCCCGCCCGTGACGTGCCAGGGCCGCGTCCCGCTCGCGCTGGCGGGCCAACGCCCGCTCCGCGAAGCGCCACAGCGCTGCCCGCCGGCCCTCCTCGTCCCCGCTCGCCGCCGCGACTGCCACGAGCGCCTCGTCGATCATCGCCCCCAGGTCCACCGCCGTCGGGCGAGTCGCCTTCAGCTCCGCCGCCGACTCCGCCAGCGCTTCCGGCCCCGCCCCGCGCTCCTCCCCCGCGATTGCCATCCCGCAGGCCCCAGTCACGCCCAGCAGGGGCGCTCCCCGCACCCGCAGCGACCGGATCGCCTCCGCCACCTCCGCCACGGTCGACAGCCGCAGGTAGCGCTCCTCCTGCGGCAGTCGCGTCTGATCCAGGACCTCGATGCCCTCGCCGGGAAGGATGCGGATGGGCGTGAAACCGCTCACGCGCTCGCTCCTAGTAGCGGACGAGGCTCATGGCGTCGTAGCCGTCGATCTTGGCCCGCCCGCCCAGCGCCTCCAGCTCGATCACGAACCCCAGCCCCACGACCTCGCCACCTGCCAGCTCCACAAGTTTGGTCGCCGCCGCCGCCGTTCCCCCCGTCGCCAGCAGGTCGTCGACGATGTACGCCCGCTTCCCGACGGAAAGCGCGTCCTGGTGGATGTCGAGCTGGCTGTCGCCGTACTCCAGCGAGTACTCGATCGACATGTGCGCCGCCGGCAGCTTCCCCGGCTTCCGCAGCGGAACGAACGGCAACCGCATGCGATCCGCCATGGCCGCCCCGAACAGGAACCCGCGCGACTCGATGCCTACGATCGCGGAGGCGTCCCGCCGTGCCGCGTGCACGCACAGTTCGTCAATGCTGAAGCGGAATGCCAGCGGATCCCCCAGCAGCGGCGTGATGTCGCGAAACAGCACTCCCTCCTGGGGGAAGTCGGGCACGTCACGGATACTTCTGCGCAGGTCCACGGCCAGCGATTCTAGCGTAGCCGCGACTGTGCGCCCCGTTCATGCCTGCGAAGAGGCCCTTCGGGGTTCCCCCGCAGCCCGATTCCGGGTACCTTTCCTATGTCTGCGCGAAATACGCGCCAATCCCGAAACCGGAGCTGTCCCCATGACCACGTCCGTCCGCCAGGGAACCCCCACCGAGAAGGCTTCCGAGCCTGTCCTCGGCACCGAGCTCATCCCCAAGGAGCGCTACACCTCGAAGGAATACATGGAGCTCGAGTGGGAGCGCATGTGGACCAAGGTCTGGAACATGGCCGGCCGCGAGTCCGACATCCCCAACGTGGGCGACTACTTCACCACCGAGCTTGGTCCCGAGTCGCTGCTCATCGTGCGGGAGGCGGAGGACAGGGTCCGCGCCTTCTACAACGTCTGCCCCCACCGCGGGAACCAGATTCGCAACCCCGGCATGGGGCACGCGGAGTCCTTCCAGTGCGCCTACCACTTCTTCGAGTTCAACCTCGACGGTTCGAAGAAGTTCGTCCCCGACGAGGACACATTCACCCAGGGCGTCCCCCAGGAGACTGCACTGACCGAAGTGCCCTGCGACACCTGGGGCGGCTTCGTCTGGTTCAACATGAACCCGGACGCCGAGCCCCTGCTCGAGTTCCTCGACCCGGTAAACCAGCACCTCGATCCGTATCACTTCGAGGACTACGCCATCGTCCAGGACCTGACCGTCGAGTGGGACACCAACTGGAAGGCCTCCGTCGACGCCTTCAACGAGGTCTACCACGTGCAGGGCATCCATCCGCAGTTGCTGGAGTCACTTGACGACATCCACGTGCAGATCGACCTGTACGAGCGGCACAACCGCTACCTCGTCCCCTTCGGGTTGGTCAGTCCGCGCTACCCGAACCAGAAGGAGATCACACAGCCGCTGCGGGAGTTCATGGTCGCCGCGGGCATCAATCCCGATACGTTTGAGGGTGGCATGGGCGATGTCCGTCCCGCCATGCAGGCGGCCACCAAGAAGTCCGCTGCCGCCCAGGGACTCGATGTCTCCGAGCTGAACGACGATCAGCTCTCCGACGACTACCACTACTACATCTTCCCCAGCCTCACCTTCAACACGAACGCCCTCAACTTCCTGTTCTTCCGGCAGCGCCCGCATCCGTCGGATCCGAACAAGATGTTCTTCGACATGCAGACCTACGTGCGTATCCCGCCGGGTGTCGACCATCCTCCGCGGCCGATCCACACGCAGCACAAGCATGGCGAGATCTCCATCGGCCTCGTGATGGACCAGGACTCCTACAACCTGCCGCGCGTGCAGAAGGGCATGAACTCGCGCGCCTACAAGGGGCTCCTCATCAACTACCGCGAGCGCCGCATCCGCCACATGCACAAGGTGCTCGATCACTACCTCGAAGGCCCCGATCGCTAGATCGCGGCCCGCACGGGTACCAGGAAGCCGCGGCGCCCGGGCGCCGCGGCTTTTTCTTGCCTCGCGAAGCGTCGTTACTGGAGCGCCCCGCTCGCGACCAGCTCCGCCAGCTCCTCGTCGCTGTAGCCCAGCACCTCCCGGAACACCTGTTCCGTGTGCTGACCCAGCAGCGGCGCCGGGTTGCGCGGGCCCGCCGGTGTCTCGCTGAGCAGGTACGCCGGACCGTCGTACGTGAGCGGCCCGATGACCGGGTGGTCCGTCTCCCAGAACTGCCCCCGCGCCCGCAGCTGCGGGTCGTGCTGAACGTCCGCCATCGTCGCCACGAGGTGCGCCGGGACGCCCGCCGCCTGCAGCCACTCCTGCGCCTCCTCCGCCGTCCGCTCCCCGCACCACGCCGCCACTCCCGCCTCGACCTCGTCCTCCCGGGCCTTCCGCCCCACCGCCTCCCGCAGCCCCGCGTCCGCCGCCCAGTCCCCCCGACCCATGGCTCTGCAGAGCGCCAACCACTGCGCGTCGCTCATCACCGAGATGGCGCACCAGCGATCCTCCCCCCGGCAGGCGAACACCCCGTGGGGAACCGCCTCCGGATGCCGGTTGCCGTCCGCGACCGTGTCCGCCGCGCCGTTGAGCGCCGCTACGAGCGCCCCGTCGAGCGCGTACGTCATCGCCTCGAGCTGCGAGAGGTCGATGTACTGCCCCTCACCCGTCCGCTCCCGGTGGTCCAGCGCCGCCAGCAGCGACGAGGCCGCGAAGTGCATCGCCACCCAGTCCGTGTACGCGACCCCCGTGCCCGTCGGTGGACGGTCGGGCCAACTCGTGAGCCCCGTGATGCCCGCCGCCGCCTGCAGGATTAGCCCGAAGCCTCTGAACTGCGCGTGCGGCCCGTACTGCCCCTCCATCGACATCGACATCATGACGATGTCCGGCTTGATCGCCCTCACCGCCTCGTAGTCGAGCCCCACCCGCTCCATGAATCCGGGCGTGAACGACTCCGTCACCACGTCGCTCGCGGCGATGAGCCGCTTCGCCGCCTCCACCCCCTCGGGCGTCCGCAGGTTGATCTGCACACCCAGCTTGTCGCGGTTGTGGTTGGCCCAGTACGCGCTCCCGTCCGGGCTCGTGTCCCCCTCGGGCCGCGGCCCGCCCGAACGGAACGTGTCCAGCTTCAGCGTCGACTCCACCCGGACCACCTCCGCCCCGTGCCAGGCCAGCATCTGCGTCGAGTTAGGCCCCACCCCCACCCACGAGAAGTCCGCCACCCGGATGCCCCGGAACAGGTCGCGCGCCCCCACCCTGCGCCCCTCCTGCCCCCCGCCCGCCCCCCGCTGGCCCCCCGCCACCTCCGCCCGCACCGCCTCCCCGTGCGCTCCCGCCGTCGCCACCTCCCCCGTCCGCCACGGCGTCGCGGAGAGCTTCATCGGCGCCCCCGTCATCCGCAGCCTCCCCACCGGCGAGGGCGCCTCCTCGAAGAACTCGCGAGCCGCCAGGTGCTCGCTCTCGACCAGGTCGGCCATCGTGTTGACCGGGTAGATCATCAACCCCCGCGGCTGCCCCTCCTCCGAGAGCTCTTGCGTGCTCCGGTGCGCGAAGAACCGCAAGATTTCCGCCTCCAGCGCCTCGACTTCCTCTGGCGTGGGCATGGCCCCGCCCGCCAGCGCCCGACCAGCCCACTCCTCCGGGTCGAACGTGCGCGGCTCCCCTTCTTCGTCGAACCAGCGGGCCAGCGCCCGGATGCTGTCCGGCTGACGCCAGTAGGCCACGTACCCGTCCGCCGACGCGTAGATTAGCCGCGTGCCCTGCGTCCCGAAGGCGCGCCCGCCTCCGGCCCGCTTCGTCACGAGCCCGTCCATTGCGTAGTACAGCCGCGAGTTCCCCAGCGCGTTCGCGACCCCCGCCTGCACCGAAACATCCACGAGCTGCCCGCGACCGCTCAGGTTCCGCGCTCGCAGCGCCAGCAGCGTCCCCACGCAGGCCTGCGCCCCCGTGAGCGCGTACGCCTGCTCCACCGATACCCGCAGCGGCGCCCGATCGGGGTCGCCGCAGAGCGACAGCAACCCCCCCGAGGCCAGCCCCACGAGGTCGCTCCCGGCCCACTCGGCTTTCGGCCCCGCCAGCCCGAACGGCGTGATCGCCGTGCGGACCAGGTGCGGCGCCCGTTCCCCGATCTCGTCGAGGTCCAGCGGCCACGACACACCCCGGTCGTCGGGCGAGAGCACGACCGCGTCCGCGCTCGCGCACAGGTCGAGCAGGAACGCCCGGTCCTCCGCCGACCCCTCGTCGAGCGTGATGCTGCGCTTGCCCGTGTGCATCTGCGCCCACCACGCGCTCAGCCCCGCGCCCTCGCGTCCGATGAGTGGAGCGCGCTGCCGGGTCGCGTCCCCGCCCGGCGGCTCCACCCGCACCACGTCCGCGCCCAGCCCCGCCAGCATCCGCGTGCAGACCGCCCCCAGCTCTCGGGTCAGGTCGATGATGCGGTACGGCGCGAGCGCTCCCGGCATGGCGATCGGAAGGCTACCCGACCCGGCTCCAGGCTGCGTCTCCTGCGTTGCCCTCGGCAGTCAGGTATCGCCTTGACGACCCCTATAGGATTGCGGAGTGGCATAGGCGCCACAAGGAGGCCGTCATGGGATTCCTGGACAAGCTCTTCCGGCGTGGTCCGGGGGGAGAGGCCGAAGGCATCCACGATGATCCAGTGGAGCAGGGGGAGTGCCCCCACGTTGCTCTCGTCCCCATGTGGGACAACGCCGATGACATCGGGCACGAGGACAAGGCTTCCCGCTATGACTGCGGAACCTGCGGCTCCTCGTTCACCCCGGATGAGGCCCATCATCTGCGCGAGACCGAGGCCGCCCGAATCGGCGCACTCGACGCATAGGCTCGTTGAGGCTCCAGCCCCGCCGCTCACCGTCGACGCGTACAATCCGCCCCGCCCCTAGGGGAGGAATGTGACATGGTCACGCAGCAGCGGTCCGGCGCCACCTTCGTCAACAGCATCGAGTGGGCGAATGCGCCCGCCCAGGATGCCCCCCTGATCGATGGCGATCTCCCCGGCCCCCGTTCGGCCGAGCTTTTTGAGAAGACGCAGCAGTACCAGTACGGCAGTTACTTCCAGATGGTGAACGCCCTGCCCGTCGCCTTCACCCACGGCGAAGGCGTCACCCTCACCGACGCCGACGGGAACCGCTACATCGACTTCACCCAGGGCCACATGGTGGCCGCCCTCGGCCACGCCCACCCCCGCATTACCGAGGCCGTCGCCAACCAGGCGGGACGCCTCCTCAACGTGCGCGACTTCCCCACCGATGTGCGCGTCCGGCTCATGGAGCGCCTCGCCGCCATCACGCCCGGCGACCTCAACGTGTTCCAGTTCTTCAACACCGGCACCGAGGCCACCGAGGCCGCCCTCCGCGTGGCCCGCGCGGCCACCGGCAACCACGAGTTCCTCGCCTTCACCGGCGATTACCACGGGCGCACCACCAGCGCGATCGCCACCTCCATGGGCAACTCCGCCACCGGACCCCGCCCCTCCGGATTCCTCACCGTGCCCGCCGCCTTCTGCTACCGCTGCGAATACAAGATGACGTACCCCGACTGCGGCATGCACTGCACCGACTTCGCCGAACGCCTCATGCTCACGAACAGCCACGGCAAGCTCGCCGGCATCATCGTCGAGCCCGTCACCAACGGCAGCGGCGCCCGCACCTACCCCGACGAGTTCCTCCCCCGCCTGCGCGAGATCGCCGACCGCCACGACATGCTCCTCATCTTCGATGAGTTCGCCAGCTTCGGGCGCACCGGAACATGGTTCGCCTCCGAGCACTACGGCGTCGTCCCCGATGCCGTCATCATCGGCAAGATGCTCGGCAACGGCGTCCCCATCTCCGTCCTCTGCGTGCGCGAGGGCCTCAAGGACGCACTCCAGCAGACCCAGCCCTCCACCACCAACGGCGGCCAACCCGCCGCCTGCGCCGCCGCCCTCGCCGTCCTCGACACGATCGAGGAAGAGAACCTGCTTGAGCACACCACGGCCCTCGGCGAGCTCTGCCTCGACCGCCTCCAGCGCATCCGCGACGCCCACCCCTCCGTCGGCGACGCGCGCGGCAAGGGCCTGCTCCTCGCCCTCGACTTCGTCACCGACAAGGAGAGCCGCGAGCCCAACCACGAGGCAGGCCGCCTCTTTTACAAGAACTGCCTCGAACGCGGGCTCGTCGTCTCCGGCGGCGGCAACAACACCCGCGTTTGCCCGCCCATCGTCTGTTCCGAAGAAACCGCCATGAAGGCCTACGACATCGCCGAGGACGCCATCGACGCGATGGAGCGCGAGCTCGGCTACGTCTAATTCTCGAAGGAGAGCACCCATGACCGAAACCGCGAACCCCCAGAGCACGGAGTCCCCCGCCTCCGCCTGCCCCGTCGCCGCCGATATCGGCGCCGAGCTCTTCGCGCCCGGATCGCAGGAGGACTGGTTCGAGTCCTACAAGGTGCTCCACGGCGAAGCGCCCATCGCCCGCATCCCGGGCAAGGGCTGGTTCCCCGGGACCGACGCCTTCATCGTCTCGAAGTTCGAGGACATCGCCTCCATCACCCGCGATCCCCGCTTCTTCGACCTCATCCCCGAGGACATCTCCGCCGCCGCTGCCGCCGGCTCCAGCAAGGTCGAGTCGGAGATATTCCGCGAGGAAGGCTTCGGCGATACCGTCGATGCCGCCCAGACCCTCCGCCCCACCGTCGAGCAGCACAAGCGCTACCGCATGCAGCTCTGGGACCCCTGGGTCGGCCCCGAGGGCGCCGAGCGCCACCGCGAGATGGTCACCGCCGCCGTCAACGGCCTCATCGACCGCTGGATCGACGACGGCGAGGTCGAGTTCGTCACGCAGTTCGCGGCACCCCTCCCCCAGACCGTCATCACCACCATCCTCGGCTTCCCCCTCGAGGACATGCCCATGCTCAAGAAGATGGAGGAGGCGCAGGTCCGCCGCTTCGTCTACGGCGACGGGCCCCGCAACGAGCTCCCCGACGACATCGAACGCGAGAACGCCGCTGTCCTCGTCGACTTCCACCGCTACATCCAGTCCCAGATCGACGAGAAGCGCGCGAACCCGAAGGAGGACATGGTCTCCTTCCTCACGCAGGTCGAGTACGAGGGCCGCAAGCTCAGCGACGGCGAGATCATCAGCATCGCCGTCCTCATGCACATCGGCGGCAACGAGACCACCCAGTACGCCCTTACATCCGAGGCCCTGCTGCTCGCCCAGCATCCCGAGGTCGTCGAAGAGATGCGCGACGACCCCGGCAAGATTCGATTCTTCGTCGAGGAAGCCCTCCGCCTCTACGCCCCCACCCAGGGCGGCGCCGGCGGCCGCTTCGTCCCCGAGGACATGGAGATCCGCGGCGTCCACATCCCCAGGGGCTCCCTCCTTCACCTCCGCTTCGGCGCCGGCAACCGCGACGCCGATCTCTGCCCCGCCCCGAGCGAGCTGCGCCTCGACCGCAAAAACCCCGGCCGCCACCTCACCTTCTCCATGGGCCCCCGCAACTGCCCCGGCCAGGGCATCTCCCGCCTCGAGCAGAACATCGCCACCGAGGTGCTCATCGAGCGGCTCGATAACATCCGCTTCGCGCCGGGCAAGAACGACTTCACCCACCAGCCCGGCATCATGCTGGGCCTCTACGAGCTCCACCTCGAATTCGACAAGCGTTGAGCCCGCAGGAGTCCCGACGTGAGTGAAGCCGCTTCCGCGACCGAGTGGACCGAGGTCGTCCCCTTTGGCGACCTCCCCGTCCGCGCCGCCTCCCGCTACCCCGATGCCGATGCCGTCATCTTCCCGGACCGGCGCCACACCTACGCCAGCCTCAACGAGGCCGCCGTCCGCGCCGCCCGCTCCCTCGCCGGGCTCGGCCTCGGCCCCGGCGACCACGTCGGCATCCTCATGCCCAACTGCATGGACTACGTCGAGGTCATCTTCGGCGCCGCCATGCTCGGCGCCTGGGTCGTCCCCATCAACGCCCGGTACAAGGAGCACGAGCTCGCCTACGTCATCGAGAACGCCGACCTCAAGCTCCTCATCACCAGCGACCTCATCGACGAGCACGTTGACTTCGTCGAGTTGTTGCACCGCTGCCTCCCCGGCCTCGCCGAGGCCCCCGACCCCGCCGCCCTCTCCCTCCCCGCCGCCCCGAAGCTGCAGAGCGTCGTGCTGCTGGGGAGCGAGCGCGAAGCAGTCGAGCGACCGAGCGAAGCGAGCCCGAATAGAACGCATCCCGCAGGCATGCTCGACCGCGCCGTTTTCGAGGCTGCCGCCGAGGGCGTGACCGACGACGAGGTCCACCTCCTCCGCTCCCGCGTCCGCCTCCGCGACGTCGCCATGATGATGTACACCTCCGGCACCACCGCCGACCCCAAGGGCTGTCCCCTCACCCACGAGGCCCTCGTGCGAACGTCGGTCAACGCCTGCGGCGACCGCTTCCGCCTCACCGCCGAGGACCGCTTCTGGGATCCCCTGCCCCTCTTCCACATGAGCGCCATCCTCCCCCTCATCGGCTGTCTCGACTCCGGCGCCGCCTACATCACGCTCACCCACTTCAACGCCAGCCTCGGCATCTCCCAGCTCCGCGACGAACGGGCGACGGTCTGTTTCTCCACCTTCCCGCCGATCACCACCGCCCTCCTCAACCACCCCGAGTGGGACGCCGCCGAGTTCTCCCGCATCCGCCTCATGAACAACGTCGCGCCCCCCGACGCCCTCCGCCGCATCCACGCCGCCCTCCCCACCGCCCAGCACACCAACGCCTACGGACTCACCGAGTGCGGCGGCGTCGCCGCCTTCAGCCACCCCGACGACCCCCCCGAGAAACGCCCCGTCACCTCCGGCCGCCCCCTCCCCGGCATCGAGCTCCAGATACGCGACCCCGAGACCGGCGCCCCCGTCGAGGAGCCCGACACGCGCGGCGAGATCTGGATGCGTGGCTACTGCGTCTTCGAGGGCTACTACAAGGACCCTGTGAAGAACGCCGAGTGCTTCGACGCTGACGGCTGGTTCAACACCGGCGACCTCGGCGCCCTCGACGAGGATGACCGCGTCGTCTTCATGGGGCGCGTGAAGGACATGCTCAAGGTCGGCGGCGAGAACGTCGCCGCCCTCGAGATCGAGTCCTACCTGCAGACCCATCCCGCCGTGAACATCGCCCAGGTCGTCGGCGTCCCCGACGACCGCTACGACGAGGTGCCTGCCGCCTTTGTCGAGCTCGTCCCCGGCGCCGAGATCGCCCCCGACGACCTGGTCGCGCACTGTCGCGGCCGCATCGCCAGCTTCAAGGTGCCCCGCCACGTCCGCTTCGTCGCCCCCGGCGACTGGCCCATGTCCGCCACCAAGGTCCAGAAGTACCGCCTCCGCGACCAGCTCCTCGCCGACCTCGGATTCGAGTAGGAGCGGCAAGGCCTCCACTCTCTTCCCCGTGCCAATGGGTGCTGCGACCCGCTGTTTCCATAATGTGCTAGGGTGTCTATGCGGGTAATCGTCAAAAGCGAGGGGTTCGGGTCATGATTGCAGGTGGTGACGGCTTCAGTGAAGGTTTCAACGAGTTTCTGGCTCGCTTGCGCGAGCTGTGGGACAGTCTGCGCTCGCGCGTGCAGGGCATCCTGGCAGGCCTTCGGAAGGCTGCGTCGGCTACCCGACGCATGTTCCAACCGTTTGCTCGGGTAGGCAGGCAGCTCGCCGAGGGTGCTCAGCGGGTCTTCGCCCACTTGGCCGACTCGTTTCGTCGAGCCTATGAGGGGTTCGTTCAGTGGAATGTTCTGAGGATTAGGAAGCATGCAGCTCACCTGCGGGGTGAACCGGATGATCAACATCGGCATGCCAGCGCATTCCTATCCCGCGCGGCGGATGCTTTCGAGAATGCCGAGGATGAATACGACTATGTCGATGTCATCCACAGGGCGGTAGGTGCGCTGGAGAGCGTAGCTAGCGCCCGTTTGGGTTCAAAGGGGGTCAGGTTGGGCAAGGCCGTACCTCAACTCGTTAGGCGGCGCATTGTCTCTGAAGAGGAAGCCGACTTGGTACGGGACGCCTATCAACTGCGTAACGTCACTTCAGGTGTGGGTCACGGCGCGGGTGGCTGCTCCCGTCATCGAGCGGTCTGGGCGCTATTTCTGGTCCAGGCGAGCCTTGAAGTACTTTCCCGCACTGGGGGGAGGTATGGGGGTGGGGTTCAAGCTGCTGTCCCCCTTGGGGGGCTAGCGGATGCATCCGTAACACGATGAATTACGGCCTCCGCGACCAGCTCATCGCCGACCTCAAGAATTAGCGGAAATTCCCCCAAAACGGACGGGGTAATTCGACCGCTTTCCCCCTAGGCTTGCCCCATGACCCGCAGGGGACGTGGCCGGCCGCCTTATCCCGACATCCTCACGCCCGCCGAGTGGCGCATTCTCGAGGAGGTCCGCACCGGCTCGACCAACGCCGAGATCGCCATCAAGCTCGGCATCAGCCCCTACACGGTCAAGTACCACGTCTCCAACATCCTCGGGAAGCTGGAGTTGCGGAACCGCCGCCAGATCGCCACCTGGCAGCCGGAGCGCGAACCCGTCCGCCTCGGCCAGCTGATCCCCGCCCGCGTCCGCGCCTTCCTGGCGCCCCTCGCCCTCCTTCCCAAGCCCCTTCTCGGTACCGCCGCCGCTGTCGCCGTCGCCGCCGTGGCCATCCCCACCGTGGTCCTCGCCGTCCTCCTCACCCGGCCCCAGGAGCCCGTGAACCTGCTCGTCTCCCCCGCCCCCGCGGCCACCCCCACCACCGCCGCAGCCGCCACCCCACCCGCCACCCCGACGCCCGCTCCCACATCCCCGCCCACCCCTACCCCCCAGCCCTCCCCGGAGCCCACTCCCGAGCCTACCGCCACCCCCGAACCGACGCCCGAACCCCCCCCCGAGCCCCCAATCGATTCCACCCCCAACTCCCTCGGCATCCGCCAGATCCCCACAGACGAAGCCTTCATCCGCCTCGAATTCGCCCCCGGCGAACTGATCAGCGAGGAAATGGGCCCCTTCTTCCTCGATGTAGAAACGGGGGCGGTGGAGGGCTGGCAGCATGTCGCTGGGCTTGCCCTCTCGGTTTCGCCCGGCAACCGCTACGTCGCCGGGGAGGGTGCCCTTCATCACAGAGCGTCTGGTCGGACCTTTGCCTGGGATCCCGCTGCCCTCCGCCGCGTCGCCTGGAGCGGCGACAGGGTCGCCTTCCAGCGTCTGGATGAGGAAGCAAGCGGCTCTGTTGAGTACGTGGTCTTCGACTCCTCCCTGGAGGAAGTTGGCTCGTTTGAGTCGTTCGCGGGGAGGAGCGCGGTACTGGCAGCGCTCGAACCCGGCTTCCTCTTCGAGAGCAGTTCCGGCGACCCCGACGACCCCTCACTGCTCGGGATGGGCGGCCCGGCCATCCCCCTGGAGGAGATGGCCTCGCCGGTTCGGGTGGCTCTGGTCGAGGAAGGATTTGTCCGCGTGTCTGGCCCCTCCGCGGGCGCTGCTGACGACCTCCAGACCTGCCGTGTCATCCGCTACACGTGGCCTGCCAGGGTCGTCTCGGATGTCTCGTTCCCCTGTTCCGGCTACCCGGGAATGGTCGGAACCGGAGTCCTCGTCTCTCCCGATGGCGACTGGATTGCAGTGAGCACCCGCTCTCTGGACTGTTGCGAGCTTCTTGCCCTACCCGAGACGCACTTCCCCACCCTCTCGACTGTCTCCATCTTCGAGACGGCAACGGGCGAGGAGCGACTTCGCATCCTCGGCGGCGCCTTCCCGCTCCGCCCGGTCGCTGATCCTGGCGTCTGGCTTGCCGATGGCTCCGCCCTCGTTGTCGACACCGTCCACGGCCGCCAGATCGTTGGCCTCGAGGGAACGTGGCGCCTCCCCTTCCCCTCGGTTCTGGCAGAGGGACGCCTCCTCCCCTCCCTCGACGACCCCACCCGGTTCATCCACGACACGGGTACGCTCGTCGACTCCAGCGGCCAGGTCCTCGCCGCCCTGGACTATGCGGAGACGGTCTCTCTGGACTTCAGGGAACATGTGGCGGGGGAGGTCCTCATCCACCAGCCTTCGGCCGTCGGGACCGCCCTCAGCGTCACGCCCTCCATCCTCCCCGCCATCCAGCTGTCCCCCTTCGACGACGACCTCATTGCTGAAGTCGTTGTCGATACCTGCTTGAACGTCCGCGCCGAGGCCACGACCGAGTCCGAGATCGTGGTCTGCCTGCCCCCCGAACGCGTCGTCGAGCTGGTCGCCCACCCGATCGACGGCTATATCGTCGAGGGCCCCTGCGTTGAGGACGACTTGTACGGGAACTGCGTCTGGGCGCACGTGCTCACCGAGGACAGCGAACAGGGCTGGGCCTACGCCGACTTCCTGCGCTGGCCCGGCACCCCCCTCGTCCCCGACCCGGACCCGCCCGCTCCGCGCGGATAGCCGCTCTAGACCGTGAAGTAACGGGCCTCCGGGTGGTGCACCACGATCGCGCTGGTCGTCTGCTCGGGGTGCCACTGGAACGTCTCCCCCAGCTCCACGCCCACCCGTTCCGGCCCCAGCAACTCCGCGATACCCGTCTGCTGCTCGAGGTCCGGGCAGGCCGGGTACCCGAACGAGTAGCGCGACCCCTGGTACCCCTGCCGGAACAGCTCCCGCACGTCCGTCGCGTCCTGCCCCGCGATCCCCAGCTCCTCCCGCACGCGCTTGTGCCAGAACTCCGCCAGCGCCTCCGCGCTCTCCACCCCGAAGCCGTGAAAGTGCAGGTAGTCCCGGTACTCGTCCGAGTCGAACAGCTCCTGCGCCAGCTCCGTCGCCCGCGGACCCATCGTCACCAGCGTGAACGCCACCGTGTCGTAGTCGCCGCTCTCCCCGTCCTTGAAGAAGTCGGCGATGCAGAGCCGCCGCCCCTCGGGCTGTCGCGGGAACTGGAAGCGCACCGGCTCCCCCGCCGGCCCCTCCCCCTCGACCTCGGGCCAGACCAGCAGGTCGTTCCCCTCCGCCCGGCACTTGTAGTAGCCGTAGACCACCTGCGGCGTCAGCAGCCCCTCCCCGATCGCGCGCTCCTGCCACCCCCGGAACACCGGCCGCACCTCCTCGTCCAGGAACGCCTCGTACTCCGCCTCCCCCCGGTCGCCCCGCTGGTACCCCCACTGCGCCCGGAAGAGCGCGACCTCGTTCACGTAGGGAAACACCTCCCGCAGCGGAATGCCCCGCACCACCCGGCTCCCCCAGAACGGCGGCGGTGGCACGGGCACGTCCCGCGTCACCGCCGACCGCGCGTATTCCTCCCGTGCCCCCACGTCCGCCTCCGCTCGCGCCGCCGCGGGTGTCGTGCGCGCGGGCGCCGGCCCCTCCCCCGCCACCACCCGCCCAAGCGTGTCCAGCCCTTCGAATGCGTCCTGGCAGTAGTAGACGTCCCCCTCGTAGACCGCCCGCAGGTCGTGCTCCACGTAGCGACGGTTGAGCGCTGCCCCGCCCAGCAGCACCGGGAAGCGCGACAACCCCCGCGAGTTCAGCTCCTCCAGGTCCTCGCGCATTACCACCGTGCTCTTCACCAGCAGACCGCTCAGGCCGATCGCGTCTGCTTCCACCTCCAGCGCCTTCTCGATGATCGTCGCGATCGGCTGCTTGATACCGAGGTTGTCCACTGTGTAGCCGTTGTTCGAGAGGATGATGTCGACCAGGTTCTTGCCGATGTCGTGAACGTCCCCGCGCACCGTCGCGAGCACGATCCGCCCCTTCCCCGACCCCTCGACCCGGTCCATGTGCGGCTCCAGGTGGCTCACCGCCGCCTTCATCGTCTCAGCGCTCTGCAGCACGAATGGCAGCTGCATCTTCCCCGACCCGAACAGCTCGCCCACCACCTTCATCCCGTCCAGCAGGTGCTCGTTGATGATCGTGAGCGCCTCCATCTCGGCCAGCGCCTCGTCCAGGTCCCCCTCCAGCCCTCGCCGGTCCCCGTCGATGATGCGCTGCTTCAGCCGCTCGTCCACGGGTAGCGCCGCCTGCTCCTCCGCCCGTTTCGGCTTCGACTCCACATCCTCGAACAGCGAGAGGAAGTGGATGAGCGGGTCGTAGTCCTCCCGCCGCCGGTCGTAGATGAGGTCGAGGGCCGCCTCCAGTTGGTCCTCTGGAATACGGCTCAGCGGCCGGATCTGCCGTGCGTTGACGATTGCCGCGTCCAGCCCTGCCTCCACCGCCTCCGCCAGGAAGACCGAGTTCAGTACCCGCCGCGCCGCCGGCTTCAGCCCGAACGACACGTTCGAGACCCCCAGGATCGTGTGTGTCCCCGGAAGCTCGGTCTTCACCCGCCGGATCGCCTCCAGCGTCGCCATCGCGTCGCCCCGCAGGTCCTCCTGCCCGCCCCCCAGCGGGAACGTGAGCATGTCGAACAGCAGGTCGCCCGGCTCCATCCCGTAGCGCCCCACCGCCAGGTCGTGGATGCGGTGCGCCACGCGCAGCTTCCAGTCGACCGTGCGCGCCTGCCCCTCCTCGTCGATCACCAGCGCCACCGCCGCCGCTCCGAAACGCTTGATCAGCGGCAGCAGCCGCGTGATCTTCCGCTCCCCGTCCTCCAGGTTGATCGAGTTCACGATCCCCTTGCCGCCGTAGAGCTTCAGCGCCGTCTCCACCACCGGCACCTCGGTCGAGTCGAACACGAGCGGCAGCGTCGCCTGCGTCCGCAGCTCCCGCCCGAAGCGCTCCATGTCCGGCGCGCCCTCGCGCCCCACGTAGTCGACCATCAGGTCGAGCACGTGCGCCCCCTCCGCCGCCTGCTGCCGCGCGAGCGCCACCGCCGCCTCCGTGTCGTCCTCCAGCAGCAGCTCCCGGAAGGCCCGCGACCCCGTCGCGTTCATCCGCTCCCCCACCACCAGGAACGAAGTGTCCTGCTCGAAGGGCACGCTCGTGTAGAGCGAGCTGCACGCCGCCTCGATCGTCTCCGGACGCGCCTTCGGCTTCGGCCGCCCAACTGCCGCGATGGCCGCCTCGAAGTGCTCCGGCGTCGTCCCGCAGCACCCTGCCGCGATACTCGTCCCCAGCTCCTCCACGAAGATGCGCTGGTAGCGAGCGAACTCCGCAGGCGAGAGCGGATAGCAGGTCTCGCCGTCGCGGATCTCCGGCAACCCTGCGTTCGGCCCGATGAATACTGGCCGCCGCGAGCTCTGCGCCAGGTGGCGCACGTGCTCCACCATCTGCTCCGGCCCGGTCGCGCAGTTGATGCCGATCACGTCGACCGTGTCGAGCGCCTCCAGCGTCGTCAGCGCGCAGGCGATGTCCGAGCCCAGCAGCATCGTGCCCGTCGTCTCGATGGTCACGCTCGCGATCACGGGTAGCCGTGTGTCCATCTCCCCGAACACGTCCTCGATCGCCCCCAGCGCCGCCTTCGTCTGCAGCAGGTCCTGGCACGTCTCGACCTTGAGCACGTCGATGCCGCCTTCGATCAGCCCCCGCGCCTGCTCCCGGTAGCTCTCGACCAGTTCGTCGTAGTCGATGTGCCCCAGCGAGGGCAGCTTCGTGCCGGGCCCCATCGTCCCGAAGCTGTAGCGAGGCCACTCCGGGGTCGAGAACTCGTCCCGCAGGCGGCCGAGCTGCTCCGCCGCGAGCCGGTTGATCTCGTGCACCCGGTCTTCGATGTCGTACTCGGCGAACACGACCCGGTTCGCCCCGAACGTGGCCGAGTCGACCGCGTCGCAGCCGGCCGCGTAGAAGCTCCGCTGGATGCCTTCCAGCAGCTCCGGCTTCGAGACGGTCAGGTACTCGTTGCAGCCGTCGAGCCCGTCGTAGTCCTCGGGCGTGGGCTTCAGGGAGAGGATCGTCGACCCAATCGGACCCGCCGCGAACAGCACCTGCTCGCGCAGCCGGTTCAGGAACGGTAGGTCACGGGCTACGTAAGCGAACGGTCCAACCCCACGAAAAGCTGCCGTTCAAGGGTAGCAGCGACCGGCGCTTGGCTCCGCAGCCGCCTCTCCTCGTCTGCCCGGTCACCAGCCACTAGCCACCAACCACAAGCCACTCTATGATTGTTGACAGACTTACTCGACTTTAGGCAGGAGACGATTCTTGCGGCGGCCAGACCGCCGCGGGCAGGGACTGATGCGCTGTTCCACGCGGGGCGACTACGGGCTGCGAGCCCTCATCGAGCTGGCCGACCACCACGGCCAGGGCCCCCTGCAGTGCTCCGAGATCGCCCTCCGCCGCCACGTCCCCGAGCAGTACCTCGACCAGCTCCTGACGACCCTGCGCAAGGCCGGCTTCGTCCGCTCCCAGCGCGGACCCGCCGGCGGCCACGAGCTCGCCCGCGATCCCGCCGAGATATCCGTCCTCGAAGCCATCGTCGCCCTCGAAGGCAGCCTCGCCCCAGTCGCCTGGCTCGACGAACCCCCCGACCGCACCGACCACCCCCACCAGTGCGGCCAGCGCGAGATATGGGAGCGCATCCAGGAGTCGACCAGCGCCATCCTCGACGCCTACTCAATCGCCGACCTCCACGCGAAGGAACCGAAGGCAGTCGCCGGGAGGTATCAGATATGAGCGAGCGCGGAGGCGTAGCCGGAGCAGTCGAGCGACCTCGAATACCGGAGCGCGGAGGCGTAGCCGGAGCAGCCGAGCGTCGCGAAACACTGGAGCGCGGAGGCGCAGCCGGAGCAGTTGAGCGGAGGAACATATGACGGCTCCCTCGCGGCCCCGCGTGGCGGAATCCATCCTCGACCTCGTCGGGGGCACGCCCCTCGTGCGCCTCAACCGCGTCGTGCCGGAGGGCTCCGCCGCCATCTACGGCAAACTTGAGAGCATGAATCCCGGCGGCTCCGTGAAGGACCGCATCGCCCTCAACATGATCGAGGACGCCGAGCGCTCCGGACGTCTCAAGCCCGGCGCCACCATCATCGAGCCCACCTCCGGCAACACGGGCATCGGCCTCGCCATGGTCGCGGCCGTCAAGGGCTACCGCCTCATCCTCACCATGCCCGAAGACATGTCCGTCGAGCGCCGCCGCCTCTTCGAGCGCTACGGCGCCGAGGTTCACCTCACCCCCGCCATCGAGGGCATGACCGGCGCCGTCTTCGCCGCCAGCCAGCTCGCCGAGAGCGAGTCCGACGTGTTCGTTCCCCAGCAGTTCGAGAATCCCGCCAACCCCGACGTTCACCGCCGCACCACCGCCCGCGAGATCATCGCCGCCACCGACGGCGAGATCGACGCGTTCGTCGCTGCCGTGGGTACGGGCGGCACTATTACCGGCGTCGGCCAGGTGCTGCGCGAGGAGCTCGGCGACCGCGTCCAGATCGTCGCCGTCGAGCCCGCTCGTTCGCCCGTCCTCAGCGGCGGACGCCCCGGCCTCAGCGGCATCCAGGGCATCGGCGCGAGCTTCGTCCCCGGCGTCCTCGACCGCGAGGTCTACGACGAAGTCATCCGCGTCGAGGACAAGGACGCCTTCGCTATGACCTCCCGTCTCACCCGCGAGGAGGGCCTCCTCGTCGGTATCTCCGCCGCCGCCAACGTCATCGCCTCCCTCGCCGTCGCCGAGCGCCTCGGGGAGGATGCCCGTATCGTCACCATCCTCTGTGATACCGGGGAGCGGTACCTCAGTGTCGACCTCTAGCCCGGCGGCGGGAGCCGCTCCACAATCCAATGGCCCCGAGGGGCCCCACAGCGAGGCAGAGCCTGTGACTGTCAACGTCTACGTCCCTACCCCCTTCCGCCACCTCGTGGGCAACCGCGTGAGCGTGCGCGCCGTCGGCGGGAATCTGCGCGAGGTCATGGATGACCTCGATACGCAGTTCCCCGGCTTCGGCGCCCAGGTGCGCGATGCCGAGGGCGAGCTCGCCACCCACATCGGCGTGTACGTGAACCAGGTCGAGATCGATACGCTCGACGGCGAAGCCACCCGCCTCGCCTCCGGCGACGAGGTCGCCTTCATCCCCGCCCTCGCCGGCGGCGCCGATGTCGCCCTCACCCCCGAGATGGTCGAGCGCTACAGCCGCCACCTCATCATGCCCCAGGTCGCCAGCGTCGGGCAGCGCAAGATCATCGAAGCGAAGGTGCTCGTGGTCGGCGCCGGAGGGCTCGGCTCCCCCGTCGCTCTCTACCTCGCCCTCGCCGGGGTCGGCACGCTCGGCCTCATCGACTTCGACATCGTCGACCGCTCCAACCTCCAGCGCCAGATCCTCCACCAGACCGCCGACATCGACCGCCCCAAGGTCCAGTCGGCGAAGGAGACGCTGCTCGCGCACAACCCCAACATCGACGTGGTCCTGCACGAGGCGCCCCTCACCAGCGACAACGCCTTCGAGATCATCGAGCAGTACGACATCGTCGTGAACGGCGCCGACAACTTCGCCACCCGCTACCTCGTGAACGACGCCTGCTACCTGCGCGGGAAGAAGCTCGTCGATGGCTCCATCCTCATGTTCGATGGCCAGGCCACCACCTATCTGCCCGGCCAGGGCTGCTACCGCTGCCTCTACCCCGCACCGCCTCCCCCGGGCATGGTCCCCAGCTGCGCCGAGGCCGGCGTGCTCGGCGCGATGTGCGCCACGATCGGCAGCATCCAGGCGACCGAGGTGCTCAAGCTCGTGCTCGAACAGGGCGAACCCCTCGTCAACCGCCTCCTCCTCTACGACGCCCTCTCGCTCCAGTTCCGCACCGTCAAGATCCGCCGCGACCCCGACTGCCCCCTCTGCGGCGAGAACCCCACCATCACCGAGCTCATCGACTACGAGGCGTTCTGCGGATCCCCCTTCCCCCACCCGGAGGAAGAGGAAGCCGCTGTCTAGCCTCGAACCCAGCGAATACGCAGCCAGGAGAAACTGCCCGTGACCTCAGCCACCGCGCCCACCGTCCGCATCCGCGTCACCGCCGTCCTCCAGAAGCTCGTTGGCGGGCAGAAGGAGATCGAGGCGCGCGGCGCCACCGTGGCCGAGGTCGTCGACGACATCGAAGCCAGCTACCCCGGCTTCAAGGCCCAGATGTACAGCGAGGAAGGGCAGCTCCAGCGCTTCGTCAACGTCTACCTCAACGACGAGGACATCCGCTACATGAGCGGCGCCGGCACTGCCCTCAGTGACGGCGACGTCCTCGACATCCTCCCCGCCCTCGCCGGGGGCTAGTCCGCCCCCGTGGCCCTCTACCGCTCCATCCTCGACCTCATCGGCGATACCCCCCTCGTCGAGTTGCGCTCCTTCGCCCCTCGCCCCGACGCCCACATCTACGCCAAGCTCGAGGGCCAGAACCCCACCGGCTCCGTCAAGGACCGCATCGCCCTGGCGATGATCGATGCCGCCGAGGAGCGGGGCGAGCTCAAGCCCGGCGACACCATCCTCGAGCCCACCTCGGGCAACACCGGCATCGGCCTCGCCCTCATCGGAAAGCTGCGCGGCTACCACGTCGTCTGCGTGATGCCCGAGAACGTCAGCGAGGAGCGCTCGCTCCTGCTCCGCTCCCTTGGCGCTGAGATCATCTATTCCCCCGGTGAACTCGGTTCGAACGGCGCCATCCGCAAGGCCAAAGAGATCGTCGCCGCCAACCCCGGCCGCTACCACTTCCCCTACCAGTACGGGAACGAGGCCAACCCCGCCGCCCACGAGCACGGCACCGCCGTCGAGATCCTGCGCGACCTCCCCGAGACGACCGCCTTTGTTGCCGGCCTCGGCACGGGTGGAACCCTCACCGGCACCGGGCGCGGCCTCAAGGCGCGCAAGCCCGACATCCGCGTCATCGCCGCCGCCCCCCACCCCGGCGACAACGTCCAGGGTCTTCGCGCCCTCGAAGAGGGCTTCATCCCCGAGATATTCGACGAGTCCGTCCTCGACGGGAAGATCGTCGTCGATAGCCAGACAAGCTTCGCCTTCACCCGCGAGCTCGCCGAGAAGGAAGGCATCTTCGCCGGCGTCAGCAGCGGCTCCGTCGTGCGAGCCGCCATCAGGGTCTCCGAGCGCCTCGAAGGCGAGCAGCACATCGTCTGCCTCCTCGCCGACGGCGGCTGGAAGTACCTCAGCTCCGGCCTCTGGACGACCGACTGGGACGACCTCCCCGAGGACGTCGACGAAATGATCTGGTGGTAGCAGCCAGCCTCCCCTGACCCTGCCCCCGTACACTCCCCCGATGCGCTTCGGTGTGACCCTCCCCAACGTCGGCTACGGCGGCGATCCCGCCACCCTCACCCAGCTTGCCGTCGACGCCGAGGAGGCGGGCTGGGACGGCGTCTTTTTCTGGGACACGCCCTACGCCGCCGCCCCCGACGAACCCCCCATGTGGTTCGCCGACGCCTGGGTGCTGCTCTCCGCCATCGCCGTGCGCACCGAGCGTGTGCGGCTGGGCACCATGCTCACGCCCCTCGCCTGGCACCGCCCCTGGCTGATCGCGCGCCAGGCCGCGACCCTCGACCGCCTCTCCGGTGGCCGCCTCACGCTCTCCGTCGGTCTCGGCGCGCCCGACGACGAAGGCCCCTGGTTCGGCGGCGACGCGTTCGACCGCCGAACCCGCGCCGCCATGCTCGATGAAGCCCTCGCCGTGCTCGATGGCCTCTGGAGCGGGAAACCGTTCGCCTACGAAGGTGAGCACTTCAGCCACCGCGAGGTCACCTTCCTGCCACGTCCCCTGCAGCAGCCCCGCATCCCCGTCTGGGTCGTCGGCGCCTGGCCCCGCGACCCCGCCATGTGGCCCCGCCGCAAGTCGATGCGCCGCGCCATCCGCTACGACGGCCTCCTCCCCAACGTCTTCGATGGCAACGGTGAGTTCGTGTTCGAGACCACCCCCGAAGAGTCGCTCGATGACCTTTCCGCCATGTCCGCCTGGGTCGAACGCGAGCGCCCCGCCGGCGAAGGCCCCTACGACATCGTCGTCGAGCGCAGCCTCGCCGACCTTGATGACGACGCCGCGCGGGCCGAGGCCGCCCGCTGGGAGGAAGCCGGCGCCACCTGGTGGCTCGACGACGCCTGGCAGGAGATGTGGGCCGCCCCGGACGACCCCGAACCCCTCCGCCGCCGTATCCGGCGCGGTCCGCCCCGCTAGCCCCTCCCCCACCGCCCCGCTATGCTGCCGCCAGCATATCCCCCGCCGGAGCGCCCCGTGCCCCTCGCCCGACGGCTCCTCGTCCTGTTCGCGGTCTGCGCCCTTGCCCTGACCGCGGCCTGCGGCGGCTCCGATGACGAGCCCGGCACGATCATCCTCGCCACCACCACCTCCACCTACGACAGCGGCCTCCTCGACGAGCTTGTGCCCCGCTTCGAGGAGCGAACCGGCGTCACCGTGAAGGTCATCGCCGTGGGCACCGGCGCCGCCCTGCGCATGGCCGGGGAGGGCAACGCTGATGTCGTCCTCGTGCACGCCCCCGAGGCGGAAGCCCCCTACGTCGCCAGTGGCGACCTCGTCGGTGGCCGTCTGGTCATGACCAACGACTTCGTCGTCGTCGGCCCCCCCGACGACCCCGCCGCCGCAGCATCCGCCCCCGACCTCCCTGCCGCCCTCACCGCGATTGCCGCCGGGGGCCGCTTCGTCTCCCGCGGCGACGACTCCGGCACCCACAAGCGGGAGCTCGCCCTCTGGGCCACCGCCGGCATCGATCCCGCCGGCCTCTCCCGGGAGGAGACCGGCCAGGGCATGGGCGCCACCCTCACCATCGCCTCCGAGCGCCGCGCCTACACCCTCACCGACCGCGCCACCTACCTCGCCCTGCGCGACGTCCTCGACCTTGCCGTCGTCGTCGAAGGCGACGCCCGCCTGCTCAACGTCTACCACGCCTACCTCGTCAACCCCGACCGCCACGATGGCGTCGCCGCGAAGCAGGCCGAGGCCTTCGTCGCCTTCCTGCTGGAACCGGCCACGCAGGGGCTGATCGGCCGCTTCCGCGTCGAGGAGTTTGGCCGCTCGCTCTTCACCCCCGCCGTCGAGTCGCCCGTCGGAGGCGGCTGATGGAAGCCATCTGGGACGGCCTCGTCGAAGCCTTCCGCCTCATCTTCCGGGGCGATGGCGAGCTCTTCTCGATCGCCGGTCGCTCCCTGCTCGTCTCCGGCTCCGCTACCGCCCTCGCCATGCTCGTGGGCGTGCCCCTCGGCTACCTTCTCGGGCGCGCCCGCTTCCCTGCCCGCACGCTCATCCTCGCCGCCGTTGGCACGGGCATGGGCATGCCCCCCGTCGTGGCCGGCCTCGTGATCTGGCTCCTGCTCGTGCGCAGCGGCCCCTTCGGCGGCTTCGAGCTCATCTACACGAAGCAGGCCATGATCATCGCCCAGTTCCTCATCGCCACCCCCCTCGTCATCGCCTTCACCGCCGCCTCCATCCAGGCCCTCCCCGCGCGCCTGCCCGACCTCCTCACCGTGCTCGGCGCAGGCCGCCTGCGAACCCTCTGGCTGCTCGCCCGCGAGGCCCGCCTCGGACTCCTCGCCGCCGTCATGGCCGGCTTCGGCGCCGTCGTCTCCGAGGTGGGCGCCTCCATGGCCGTGGGCGGGAACCTCGTCGGCGACACGCGCGTCCTCACGACCGCCATCGTCACCGAGACGAGCCGCGCCGACACCGAGCGCGCCATTGCCTACGGGCTCGTCCTCCTTGCGATGGCCTTCGCCATCGTCGCCGTCCTCACCGTCGTCCAGCAGCGGAGCCCCCGCTGATGGAAGCGCGCTTCGAAGGCGTCCGCTTCGCCTACGGCGACCACCCCGTGCTCGACGTGCCCGAGTTACGCTTCGCCGAGGGGCGCGTCACCGCCCTCCTCGGCCCCAACGGTTCGGGCAAATCCCCCCTCCTGCGGCTCCTCGCCGGCCTTGAGCGGCCCGCTGCCGGGCGCGTCCTCGTCGGGGGGAACCCCGCCCCCGCCGCCCGTGACTCCGTCGCCTACGCCTTCCAGGAGGCGGTCTTCCTCTCCGGAACGCTGCGCGCCAACCTCGACCTTGCCCTCCGCCTGCGCGGCCTCTCTCCCTCCGCGCGCCGCTCCCGCCTCGACGAGGCGGCCACCGCCTGCGGTGTCGCCCATCTCCTCGACCGCCCCGCCAACCGCCTCTCCGGCGGCGAGGCGCAGCGCGCCAACCTCGCCCGCGCCCTCTCCCTGCGCGCCCCCCTCACCCTCCTCGACGAGCCCCTTGCCGGCTTCGACGAGCGCGGGCGAGGCCAGATGCTCGCAGAGCTGCCCGCCCTCCTGCGCCGCTTCGCCGGCACCACCGTGCTCGTCACCCACGACCGCGACGAGGCCCTGCGCCTCGCCGAAGACCTCGTCCTCCTGCGCGAGGGCCGCCTCCGCGCCGCCGGCCCCCGGCGCGAGGTCTTCGCCGCCCCGCCCGACCCCGAAACGGCCGCCTTCCTCGGGTACACCCTTGTCCCCACCGATGCCGGACTGGCCGGAGTCGCCCCCGGCGGCCTCCGCCCCGGCCCCGGCGACTTCACCCTCTCCCTCCACGTCGAGCAGGTCGTCGATCTCGTCGCCTGCGTCGAGGTCGCGGGCCGCAGCGGCGGCCGGCGCATCGCCGTCGAGTTCCCCTCCGACCACCCCCTCCCCGCTCCCGGCGAGCAGGTCACCGTCAGCGCGCCCACGGGGATGGTCGTGACTTTCACGAAACCCGCGCCCGAACCTGTTGACAGGCCCTCCCGCGCTTCCGTAGCGTGATTGGTGCGATGGACGCGCGAGCGGCACACACGATCTGACGGCGCCTCTTGAGGCGCCGTTTCCGTGTCCGAACCGCCCGCGCCAGGAGGGTTCCAGCGAATATGCAATCGAGCATCATCGGCAAGATTGAGAAAGCCAGGCGTTACGCCGCCGAGCCCGAGCGTTTCCGTGTCGAGGGCTTCAGTGTGACCGTCCGGGGCGACAACACCGACCACCGCGTCGAGTTCGCCGACGAGGCGTGGACCTGCACCTGCGGGTTCTTTGGCGAATGGTCGATCTGCAGCCATACGATGGCGATCGAACGCGTGCTCGCGGGGCTCGTCCCCCCACAGCCGCTGCCCGTGGTGAGCGCTACGGGCACGTAGCGCCTCCCCGGCCCTTTCCCCGCCGACGTACCATGACGGCCCGCGCCCTCGCGGACTGAGGATGGGTATGGCGTTCGGCGGACCCCGCCTCCTGCTCGCCCTCTGGGTCGCGAGGGCCGCTGCCGCCCTTAGCTCCGGTCTCCGGCGGGGCGGCGCCACCGCCCTTCCCGGCCTCCTCGCCGAGCGCATCGCCCCCGTCTTCGTCGCCTCGCTCGGAGGCCGCCTTGAAGGCGGCGCCGTCCTCATCACGGGCACGAACGGCAAGACCACCACCGCCCGCCTGCTGGCCGGGATGCTCGACGCCGCCGGCCGTCCCGCCGTCCACAACCGCGAAGGCTCGAACCTCACGCGCGGCATCGCCTCCGCCCTCGCCGCCGCCTGCGACTGGCGCGGCCGCCCCCGTGACCGGCGCGCCCTCGCCCTCATGGAGACGGACGAGGCCACCCTCCCAGCCGCCGCCCGCGCCCTCCGCCCCCGCGCTGTCGCCTTCACCAACCTCTTCCGCGACCAGCTCGACCGCTACGGCGAGGTCGACGGCGTCGCCGCCCGCTGGCGCCAGACCCTCCCCCTCCTCCCTCCCACCGCCACCCTCGTCCTCAACGCCGACGACCCCTCCGTCGCCGAGCTCGCCCTCGACTGGTCCGGACCCGTGCACTGGTACTCGCTCGCCGGGGCCCGTGCGAGCGCCTCCTCCCCCGGCCCCGCCGACGCCCGCTGGTGCCGCGCCTGCGGGGGCGCCTATCGCTACGAGTCGCGCTACGCCGCCCACCTCGGCCGCTGGCGCTGCTCCGGCTGCGGCCGCGACGGTCCCGTGCCTGAGACGAGCGCCACCGCCATCGAGACCCGTCCCGACGGCCTCGTCCTCACCGTCCCCGGCCTGGGCGAGCTCGACCTGCCCCTCGGCGGCCTCTACAACGCCGGCAACGCCCTCGCCGCGATCGCCCTCGCCCGCGTCCTCGACCTGCACGCGGCGGACGTGCGCGCGGGACTCGCCGCCGCCCGCCCCGCATTTGGCCGCGGCGAGTTCGTGGACCTCGGCGGGCGCCGCCTGCGGCTCCTCCTCTGCAAGAATCCCGCCGGCGCGAGCGAGGCCCTGCGCCTCGTCGAGGACGAGGACGGCGATGCGGAGGTCGCCTTCGTCCTCAACGACCGCTTCGCCGACGGCCGCGACGTGAGCTGGATCTGGGATGTCGACTTCGAACGGCTGGCGGGGCGCGTGCAGCGCTGCTGGGCGGGAGGCGGTCGCGCCGGGGATGCCGCCCTGCGCCTGCGCTACGCCGGCTGGCCCGCCCCCGCCGCGACCGCCGGCTCCCCCGCGGCCTTTCTCGATGCCCTCGCCGGTCTCCCCTCCGACCGTCCCGTCACCGTCCTCCTCACCTACACCGCCCTCCTCGACCTGCGCGCCGAGCTTTCCAGACGTGGCGCTGTTTCTGAATCTTCCGGAACCCGCATTCCCGCCGCCACTTCCTGAGGCTTGCCGCGCGGTACACGTTACCGTGTAAAATCGGCTCATGCCCGATTCCGACCCGGACGCCTGGGTGAAAGAGCTGCGTGAGCGTGCGGGCCTGAGCCAGGCCGCCTTCGCCCGCCGTCTGGGCGTGCGCCAGCAGACGGTCAGCGAGTGGGAGACCGGCCGCTACGCCCCCCGCGGCGCCAGCCTCACGGTCCTCCGCCTGCTGGAGGAGGAGGTCGCCCCCTACGACGCCTCCCCGCCGGAGGAAGAAGAGGCGCCAGGAGAAGGTGAAGCGCCATGAGTGTGATCGCCCCCTCCCGTCCCTCCCGCTGGCGCGCGCTCGCCGAGGAACCCGCCGTCTACGCCGCCCCCCGCGGCGAGGCCGCCCTCGCCGAACGCTGGTTCGCCGGCCTCCGCCCCCTCTCCCGCGTCGAGGATGGACGCCGCCTCCGCATCCGCTTCCCTGGCGTCCCCGCCCCCGGCTACGGCCCCGATGCCCGCGATGCCGTCATCGAGCTCGACGGCGCCGAGCTCTGCGGCGATGTCGAGCTCCACCTGCGCGCCAGCGGCTGGCGCGCCCACGGCCACTACGACGACCCGGCCTACGCCCGCGTCGTCCTCCACGTCGTCGAGGAGAACGACGGCGCCGCTCTCGCAACCCCCCACGCCAGCGGCCGCGCCATCCCCCTCGCCGTCGCCCTGCCCCCCTCCACCCCGCCCCTGCCCGGCTTCTCGCCCCCCTGCGTCGCCACCGCCTCCCGCACCTCCCCCGCGCCCGTGCTCGAACGCCTCGGCCTCGATCGCCTCCGCGCGAAGACCTCGCGCGCGGCCAACTGGGCCGCCGCCCGCGGCCCCGCGCCCGTCCTCTACGCCCTCGCCCTCGAGACCCTCGCGGGTCGCCGCAACCGTGAGGCCTTCGCCGAGGTCGCCCGCCGCCTGCCCCTCCCCGCCCTCCTTGACCGCGCACCCCCCGGGGGCGGGGAGACGGGCCGCGCGGAAACCTTTGCCGCCGCCCTGCGCGAGGCCGCCGCCGGCCTGCCCCTCGCCCGCCACGGGGGCCGCCCCGCCGCCGCCCCCGAGCGCCGCCTCGAGGCTCTCGGCGCGCTCGCCGCCCGCCTCTGGCCGGAGCCCCGGGCCGCCTGGCCGGAAGCCCTCGCCACGCCCGCCTCCATTCCACGCGCCCTGCGCGTGCCCGGCATCGGCACCGCCGCCGCGCTTGAGCTCGCCGTCAACGCCGTCCTTCCCGCCGCCCTCGGCGCTCGCCTCTGGCCCGAGGAAGACGCCCTCGCCCGCTTCCGCGCCCTGCCCGCTCCCGCCCCCTACGGCCAGCTCCGCTCCCTCGCCGGCTGGCTCCAGAGTGGCGAGGCCGATCCCCTTGCGCGCGCCGCCTCCCTCCAGGGCGCGCTCCAGCTCCACGCCCGCCATTGCTCCCGTGGCGGTTGCGGCGCCTGCCCCCTCTCCTGAGCCTCTCAGCCTGCGGCGCGTGCGAGTTTCGCCCCGGCGGGCGACAATAGCGCCCGCGGCGCGCCGCCACCTGTCAGCCGCGCGAGGGAAACCGATGCCGACCATCGCCGAGAAGATCTGGGAAGAGCACCTCGTTCGCCGCGAGGAAGGCCTCCCCGACCTGCTCTATATCGATCTCCACCTCGTCCACGAGGTCACCTCCCCCCAGGCCTTCGAGTCACTGCGGCTCGCCGGGCGCCCCGTCCGCCGCCCCGACCGCACCCTCGCCACCGTCGACCACAACGTGCCCACCGAAGGGCGCGACCGCCCCTGGGACGACCCCCTCTCCATCCAGCAGGTCGAGACCCTGCGCGACAACTGCGCCGAGTTCGAGGTGCCCTTCTACGACATCGACGACCCCCGCCAGGGCATCGTCCACGTCGTCGGTCCCGAGCAGGGCCTCAGCCAGCCCGGCATGACCATCGTCTGCGGCGATAGCCACACCTCCACCCATGGCGCCCTCGGCGCCCTCGCCATCGGTATCGGCACCTCCGAGGTCGAGCACGTGCTCGCCACCCAGACCCTCCCCCAGGCCGCCCAGAAGACGATGGCCATCGAGGTCGACGGCGAACTCGCCCCCGGCGTCACCGCCAAGGACGTCATCCTCACCATCATCAACACGATCGGCGTCGGCGGCGGCACGGGCCACATCGTCGAGTACCGCGGCGAGGTCATCCGCTCCCTCCCCATGGCGGGCCGCATGACCATCTGCAACATGAGCATCGAGGCGGGCGCTCGCGCCGGCCTCGTCGCCCCCGACGACATCACCTTCGACTACCTCGAAGGCCGCCCCTCCAGCCCCACCGGCGCCGCCTGGGAGCGCGCCCTCGACCACTGGCGCGGCCTCGCCACCGATGAGGGCGCCCACTTCGACACGACCGTTCAGCTTGCCGGCGCCGACATCGAGCCCTGCGTCACCTGGGGCACCAATCCCGCCCAGAGCGTGCCCGTCTCCGGTCGCGTCCCCGACCCCGGCGACGCGACCAGCGAGTCCGCCCGCGAGCAGACCGAGCGCGCCCTCCGCTACATGGACCTCGAAGCCGGCACCGCCCTCGCCGACGTGCCCCTCGACCGCGTCTTCATCGGCTCCTGCACGAACTCGCGCCTGGAGGATCTGCGCGCCGCCGCCGCCACCGTGCGCGGCCGCCAGGTCGCCTCCAGCGTGCGCGCCATGGTCGTGCCCGGCTCCGGCCTCGTGAAGGCCGCCGCCGAGGCGGAGGGGCTCGACGAGGTCTTTCGCGCCGCCGGCTTCGAGTGGCGTGATGCCGGCTGCTCCATGTGCCTCGGCATGAACCCCGACATCCTCCTCCCCGGCGAGCGCTGCGCCTCCACCTCCAACCGCAACTTCGAGGGCCGCCAGGGGCCCGGCGGCCGCACCCACCTGGTCAGCCCCCAGATGGCGGCCGCGGCCGCCGTCGCCGGCCACTTCGTCGATATCCGCGACTGGGAGATGCGCTGATGCGTAAGTTCGAAGCCGTCCGCAGCAAGGCCCTGCCCCTCAACCGCGCCGACGTCGACACCGACCAGATCATCCCCGCCAAGTATCTGAAGCGCATCGAGCGCACGGGCTTCGGCGAGTTCCTCTTCGACGACTGGCGCAAGGACCCTGCCTTCATCCTCAACGAGGGTGTCTTCAGCGGCGCCCGCATCCTCGTCGCGGGCGCCAACTTCGGCTGCGGCTCCTCCCGCGAGCACGCCCCCTGGGCACTCGAGGACTACGGCTTCCGCGCCCTCATCGCCCCCTCCTTCGCCGACATCTTCCGCAACAACTGCGCCAAGATCGGCCTCCTCACCATCACCCTCGCACCCGAGGACGTGGAGTTCCTCATCGCTCGCGCCGAGGAGCTGCCCGAGGCCGAGACGATCGTCGATCTCGAGTCCCAGACCGTCGCCACCGCCGACGGCTCCTTCGTCCGCTCCTTCGAGATCGACCCCGCCGTCAAGCGCAACCTGCTCGAAGGGCTCGACGCCATCGGCCTCACCCTCGAACACGAGCCCGACATCGACGCTTTCGAGGCCGCTCGCCCCGACCGCTACCCTTCCACCACACCCGCGGAGGCGCCGGCATGAGCCAGCGTGGCCGTCACCCTCGCCCCAGCCCCGTCTGGTACTGGCGCAACTGGTACTACTCCAGCCTCCAGTTCATGGCGCGCACTCGCATCGCCGCGGGCAACCACTGGCTGAAGCTCCGGCGCCTCGAGGAGTGCTGCGGGAACTACGGCCAACCGGGCTGTTGAGCGCCCGCCCCGCCGTCCGGTGCGGACGGCCCCGACTCCCCGGCAAGCTAGGGCGCCATGCCCGCTCCGCCTGAGGTGCCGCTCGCCGTCCAGACGCGGCTCCCGCCCCAGCCCCTGCCGCCCTCCCGCTTCCGCTTCCCCGACCCCCGTGGTGCGCCCCCCAGCGGCTTCGTCGCCGCCGGCGGCGACCTCGCCCCCGAGACCATCGTCGCCGCCTACCGCACCGGCCTCTTCCCCTGGCCCCACGACGGCGTCGATACCCTTTGGTGGTCCCCCGACCCCCGCGCCATCCTCCCGCCCGAGCGCTTCCACGTCTCCCGCCGCCTCGCCCGGCGCGTCCGCCAGGGGCGTTTCCGCGTCACCCTCGATGCCGCCTTCGCCCAGGTCATCGCCGCCTGCGCTGTGCGTCCCGAGGGCACCTGGATCACCCCCGGCATGATGCGCGCCTACCTGCGCCTCCACACCCTCGGCTGGGCCCACAGCGTCGAGGTCTGGAGCTCGGAGGGCGCCCTCGTAGGCGGGCTCTACGGCCTCCGCGTCGACGGCCTCTTCGGCGCCGAGTCGATGTTCCACCGCGCCACCGATGCCTCCAAGGTCGCCCTCCTCGCCCTCTGCCAGCACGCCCCCCGCGCCGGCATCTCCCTCATCGACGTGCAGCTCCCCACCGACCACCTCGCCTCCCTGGGCGCCGAGGCCATTCCACGCGACCGCTATCTCGAACTCGTCGCTGCCGTGCGCGCCCCTGCACAGCCGAACCAGTAGACTCGAAACATGCCTTCCTACCCGATTCTCCTCGCACCCGGAGACGGCATCGGCCCCGAGGTCCTCGAAGAAGGGCTGAAGGTGCTCGCCGCCGTCGAACGCCGCTTCGGCCACGAGTTTCAGTACCAGGACGCCGTCGTCGGCGGCGCCGCCATCGACGAGTACGGCATCGCCCTCAAGGACGAGACCCTCGAGGCCGCTTCCCGCTCCCGCGCCGTTCTCTTCGGCGCTGTGGGCGGGCCCAAGTGGGACGACCCTCAGGCCTCGATTCGCCCCGAACAGGCCATCCTCGGCCTGCGCAAGGGACTTGGCCTGTTCGCCAACATCCGCCCCGTGCGCGCCAATCCCCTCCTCCTGGGAGACAGCGCCATCAAGCCCGAGATCCTCGAGGGCGTCGACATGGTCGTCATCCGCGAGCTCACCGGAGGCATCTACTTCGGCCGCCCCCAGAAGCGCTGGGAGAACAGCCGCGGCCGCCAGGCCGTCGACACCATGCGCTACAGCGAACGCGAGATTGAGCGCATCCTCCGTACCGGCTTCGAGCTCGCCCGCGGCCGCCGCGGCAAGCTCACGAGCGTCGACAAGGCCAACGTCCTCGATACCAGCCGCCTCTGGCGCGAGATCGCCGTCGAGCTCTCCGCCGAGTACCCCGATGTCGAGCTCGATCACCTGCTCGTCGACGCCTGCTCCATGCACCTCATCACCCACCCCGCCACCTTCGACGTCATCGTCACCGGCAACATGTTCGGCGACATCCTCACGGACGAGGCCTCCGTCCTCGCCGGCTCGATGGGCATGCTCCCCTCCGCCAGCCTCGGACGCCGCCGCCGCAACGGCACCGGCATCGGCATGTACGAGCCCATCCACGGCACCGCCCCCGACATCGCTGGTCAGGGCATCGCCAACCCTATCGCCATGATCCTTAGCGCCGCCCTCATGCTGCGTCACTCCCTCGCCCTCGAGGACGAGGCCGCCGCCATCGAGCAGGCAGTCGATGATGTGCTGTCCGAGGGCTACCGCACCGCCGACATCGAGTTCGGGGGCGCAACGCCCGTCGATACCGCCCGCATGGGGACGCTCGTCGCCGAGCGTCTCTCCCCATGAACGAACGGAACGCCAGCCCCCTGCCAACTTGGTAGGATAGAGCGCTGCACGACTCACCTAATCGGGCGCACGGCCGCGCTGCCGCGGCGCGCCCTGAGAGCGAGGATTCCCCGTGACTGCTGCCGAAATCCAGCGTGGCCTTGAAGGCGTCAACGTCGCCGCCACCAAGCTCTGCACCATTGATGGCCAGAAGGGCCAGCTCATCTACGCCGGCTACGACATCTACGATCTGGCCGAGCATGCTTCCTTCGAAGAGACCGCCTTCCTTCTCTGGAACCTCCAGCTTCCCACCCACCAGGAGCTTGAGGACCTCAAATCGCTCCTCATCACTGAGCGCCCGCTTTCCGACCTCAACCGCATCCTCATTGGCGAGCTCGCCGGCACCGCCCAGCCCATGCGCGGCCTGGAAATCTGCGTCACCGCCCTTGGCGCCCTCGATCCCCTCTCCAGCGATTTCTCCCAGGAGCAGCTGAAGCGCACCGCTGCCCGTCTCACCGCCCGCATGCCTACCGTCGTCGCCGCCTTCCACCGCCAGCGCCAGGGCCTCGACATCATCCCTCCGCGCGACGACCTCGGCCACGCCGCCAACTTCCTCTGGACGCTCACCGGCGAGGAGCCCAGCGATCTCCAGACCCAGGTCTTCGATGTGGCCATGACCCTTCACGCCGAACACGAGATGAACGCCTCCACCTTCTCGTCCATCGTCACCGCCTCCACCATGAGCGACATGTACTCCGCCATCGCATCCGCCATCGGCACGCTCAAGGGCCCCCTCCACGGTGGCGCCAACAGCGCCGTCTTCGAGATGCTCGAGGCCATCGGCGACGAGTCCAACATCGAGAGCCACATCGAGGCCATGCTCGCCCGTGGCGAGCGCGTCATGGGCATCGGGCATCGCGTCTACAAGACCACCGACCCGCGCGCCATCATCCTCGAGAAACTCGGCGAGGAGCTCGCCGAGACCTCACCCGATCGCAAGTACTTCGACCTCTCCCGCAAGGTGCGCGACTACCTCGCCGAGCGCCTCAGCGGCCGCCCCCTCTACCCCAACGTCGACTTCTTCAGCGCCTCCGTCTACCGCATGCTGGGCATCCCCCACGACCTCTACACGCCCATCTTCGCCGTTGCCCGCATCGCCGGCTGGAGCGCCCACCTGCTCGAGCAGTACGCCGACAACCGGCTCGTGCGCCCCAACGCCGTCTACGCCGGGGAGAAACACCGCGTGTACGAACCGATCGAGTCCCGTGGCCAGGGCGAGAGGTCTACTCCTCGCTGACCATCTCCTCGTAGCCCTCGTCGCCTTCCTGCTCGCGCAACTCTTCTTCTTGCGCTTCCATTTCCTCGCGCTCCTCGCGCTGCTCGGCGCTCTCCGCCATCAGGCCGCCCTGCGCGTCCACCTCGAACTCCGCCTCGCGCGAGTCGCGTACCTGCGCGTACCAGTTGCCTCCCAGGAACGTGAGCGGGCTGAAGTTCCGCTCCTCCAGCAGCCAGCGCTCCGCGTAGGCCTCCTCCAGCGCCTGTACCGCCACCACCTCCCCCACGAAAAGGACGTGGTCACCTACGGGGATGACATCCCGCAGCCCGCATTCGATCCACGCCAGGCAGCCGTCCAGCAGCGGCGCGTCCACGCGCAGCGCCGTGAACGTGTCCAGCTTGCTGCCCTCGACCTTGTTTTCGTCGACTCCCGAGACGCTTCCGAAGTAGGCCGTCTCCCGCAGCAGCTCCGGCCCCGGGATGTTCAGGGCGAATTCCTCGCTGAAGCGGATCATGTCCGCTGTGTGCCGCACCGGGTGCAGCACGACGCCCACCATCGGCGGTGACATCGAGATTGGCGCGGTCCAGGCGACGGGCGCGGCGTTCGCCTCGCTCCGCCAGCTCGCCGTGACGATGCTGACTGGCCCGGGATTCAGCAGTCTCCGGGCATCCGTGGGATCGTAGAGGCGACGCCCCACCGGGGTGCTCCTGGCTCAATCTTGGCGCCCGCTTCGTGCGGGGCCTGCCTATGTTAGCTCCCGCCGACCATCTCCATCCCCTGCTCGCGCTCCTGCGCGTTCCGCCAGCGGATGAACTCCCAGTACTCCAGCAGCTCTTCGATGTCCTGCGGACGCTTCTCCAGCTCGTTCGCCAGGTTGGCGATGCGGCTGTCGCGCACGTACAGCACCACGTCGATGGCGCCCAGGAAATAGTGCAGGGGCCGGTTCAGGATGCGCGCCACGTTCAGCAGCATGTCGATGCCCACTGACCGCTGCCCGGCTTCATACAGGCTGATCGCGCTCTGCGTCGTATTCAGCAACTGCGCTAGCCGAACCTGGCTCAGGCCCGCGTCCTTGCGCGCCTGCCGGATGCGATTGCCCAGTACTGCCGAAGTTGGATCTTTGCCGTTCTCGTTCATTTTGCCCACCATCACCCCCGGGCTGCGTTCGCCTCCCGGCTCATTCGCGCAGAGGGTTAGAGAAGATTGTGAAATAGTGTACAAACGGATTTTAGTACCGTCAATTCCTCGCGGGCCGCATCTCACCTTCCCACCGCCAGCCGCTCCGCCAGCGCCTGCGGAAGCCCCGCCGCCCTCATCCGCCGCTGCGTTTCCCCGATGTCGTACGCCACGCGATGGTGCGTCACCGTGCCCTCCCCGCTGTCCACCAGCGCGTACGAAGCGCGCGGATCGCCGTCCCGTGGCTGCCCTACGGACCCCGGATTCACGCATAGCGGCCCCTCCCCCAGCACCGCCTCGCTCCCCTCGCCCGGTGTCTCCCCCTCCACGCCCCGCGCCCCCCGGCGCACCAGCAGCGGCACGTGCGTGTGCCCGACCGCGCTGTAGGCCGTTTCCAGCCGCTCGAAATGCCCCTCCGCCGCCTCCTCCGTGGTCAGGTACTCCCACAGCGGCTCCCGCAGCGTCCCGTGCGCGAGGCTCCACTCCCCCTTCACCACAACCTCGGCCCGCCCCGCCAGGTAGGTTGCCGCCTCCGTTTCCAGGTGCGCCCGCGTCCAATCGGCGGCTGTGGCCGCCAGCGTGTTGAACCACTCCGTCCCCATGAGCCCCGTCGCCGCTGCGTCGTGATTCCCCAGCACCGAGACCGCCCCCACCTCCCGCAGCCGCGCCACCACCCCGTTCGGGTCGGGCCCGTACCCGACCGTGTCCCCGAGGTTCCAGACCGCCTCCACCCCGTGCCCCTCCGCATCCGCCAGCACCGCCTCCAGCGCCGCCAGGTTCGAATGGATGTCCGAGATGAGCGCGATTCGCACGAGCGCCTCCTCGCTGGCCCGTGGGGCGCAGCCACGCCCCTCCCTATACTGGACCAACCATGACCGCCGCCGTCGAGACCGTCACCACGACCGCTGGCGAGGACGCCACCCGCGCCCTCGGCGAACGCCTCGGCGCGGCGCTCCGCGCCGGCGACGTCGTCCTCCTCAGCGGCGACCTCGGCAGCGGCAAGACGCGCCTCGCCCAGGGCATCGGGCGTGGCCTCGGCTGCCCCGGACCCGTCACCAGCCCCACCTTCGTCCTCGTCAACGAGCACGTTGGCCGCGAGCGCCTGTTCCACGCCGATCTCTACCGCATCGCTGGGGCCGACGACCTCTCCGAGCTGGGTCTCTGGGAAGAAGCCGAACGCGGCGTCCTCGTCGTCGAGTGGCCCGACCGCGCCGCCGGCCACCTGCCCGCCGCCACCCTCACCGTCGAGATCACAGTCGATGGCGCGGAGCAGCGCACCTTCCGCCTCCGCGCGGGCGACGACCGTGGCCGCGAGCTCCTTGCCGCCCTGGACTTCGCGTGAGCGCCGTCCTCGCCATCGACACCGCCTCCCCCGCCTTCGCCCTCGCCCTCGGGGCCGCAACCGGCGAACCTCCCCGCCTCTTCGAGAGCGCCGACGATTTCAGCCACGCCTCCCTCCTCGCCGCCGTCGAGGAGCACCTGCGCGGTGTTCCCCTTGTCGCAGTCGTGGCCGTCTGCGGCCCCGGCAGCTACTCGGGGCTGCGCGCTGGGATCGCCACCGCCCAGGGACTCGCCCTCGCGCAGGCCTGCCCCCTCGCCGGCATCTCCACCCTCGAAGCGGTGGCGGCCGCCTGCCGGGACCTCCCCGCCCTCACCGCCGTCCACCCCGCTGGCCGCGGCGACCTCGCCGCCCAGGACTTTCGCGACCTCGCCCCCGCTGGCCCCATGCGTATCGTCGCCCCCGATGAGCTCGCCGGAGCCGTGCTCGCCGGCGAAGGGGCTGGCGCCCTCGGTGGTCGCGAGGTGCCGCCCCGCGAACGTGTCGCCGCCGCCCTTGCCCGCTACCGCGAGGGCGCCCTCGAATCCGTGTCCGAGCTGGCCCCCGTCTACCTGCGCGAGCCCAACATCACCGCTCCCCGCCGCCCCTTCGGCCCCGCTGGCGCGCAGGACCGTCTGCCAGCACGATAGCGCCATGGCAACTGAACGCACCCTCGTCCTCGTCAAGCCCGACGCGATGCAGCGCGGCCTCGCCGGAACCATCATCCAGCGCCTGGAGAACCGCGGCCTGCGCCTCACCGGCCTCAAGCTCATGCAGGTGGAGGAAGCCCTCGCCCGCCGGCACTACGCCGAGCACGAGGGCAAGCCCTTCTTCACCGGCCTCGTCGAGTACATCACCAGCAGCCCCATCGTCGCCGCCGTCTTCGAGGGCGACTCCGCCACCTCCGCCGTCCGCAACAGCGTCGGCGCCACCAACCCCTCCCAGGCCGCCGCCGGCACCATCCGCGGCGACTTCGGCCTCGAGGTGGGACGCAACCTCGTCCACGCCAGCGACAGCCCCGAGAGCGGCGAACGCGAGGTCGGCCTCTTCTTCACCGCCGACGAGTTGGTCGCCTGGAGCCGCGATACCGACCGCTGGATCTCCGAGGACGCCTGACCGCGAGCGAAACGCCGCCCTCTCGTATGCTTGGCCCACCCCCACACCGATCGGAGCACCCGTGAAGCAGTACGACGCGCCCCCAGCCCTCAGCATCGATGCCGCCAAGAGCTACACCGCCACCATCGAGACCTCGGCCGGCTCCATGGTCGCCGAGCTCTTTCCCGGCGACGCCCCCAACACCGTCAACAACTTCGTCTTCCTTGCCAACGACGGCTTCTACGACGAGGTCATCTTCCACCGCGTCATCAGCGGTTTCATGATCCAGGGCGGCGACCCGACAGGAACGGGACGTGGCGGTCCCGGCTATCGCTTCGACGACGAGCCCGTCACCCGCTCCTACGACCGTGGCACGCTCGCCATGGCCAACGCTGGCCCCAACACCAACGGCAGCCAGTTCTTCATCATGCACGCGGACTACCCGCTGCCGCCGAACTACACCATCTTCGGCAAGCTCACCGCTGGTGAGGACGTCGTCGACGCAATCGCCGGCGCCCAGACGGGCGCCAATGACCGGCCCGCCGAGCCCGTCGCGATCAGTGGCATCACTATCGCTGAGAGCTAGCCCTGGCCCTCCGTCGCTTTCGTCTCCGCTTCGTCGCCCGCTTCGTGTGGGTGAGTTGGCCGCGCATACCCGTAGACCAGCCCGTACCCGATTGTCAGGAGGGCCGTGAACCCGGCGACCATCGCCCCGGTCTGGAACGCCATTGGCGCGCCGTAGGCATCCACCACCCCTCCCCCGAGTGCCGGCCCGACCGCCAGCCCCAGCCCGCTCAGCGCCACCGACCACCCGATCAACGTGCCCCGGTACGACTCGGGCGCCAGGTCCATCATGGAGGCGTTCAGGGCCGGAACCTGCTGTACGTGCCCGCTGAAGATCACCGCCGTCGCAAACGCCGCCAGGAAGATGTTGACTGTCGCCGCCGCCGTGAGCGCTCCCGCGATGATCAAGAACTGGCCCAGCAGCAGCGGAAGCGTTCGCCCGATCCGGTCCGAGAGGTGCCCCGAGGGCACGTAGAGGATGCCGCCCGCCACCACCGCGGGGATCAGGAACACTGTCAGCTGTGCGAACGAGATATCGAGCACGTTGTCGCCGTAGGGCCGGATCGCCGGCACCAGCGAGCTGATCCCGATCGTGGCCGAGAGGATGAGCGCGCTCAGGAACACCAACCGCTTCGAGACCACGCTGCGCAACGGCGGGCGCTGTTCGTGTATCGCGCCCAGCTCCCGCCGGTAGGCGGGAACGCCCAGCTGGGCTGTGATCATCGCCCCCACCACCGCCACGATGCCGATGATGAAGAGGGAATTCGGCACCGTCTCCACCAGCAGCGCCCCCACGAGCGATCCCAGCCCGAATCCGAGCAGTTGCCCCACGTTCAGGAACCCCACCACCTTGCCCCGCTCCGTGGGTGGGTAGAGGTCCGCCCCGATCGCGTACGTGGCCGGCCAGATGAACGCCGTCGAGATGCCCAGCAGCGCTGAGAACCCGAGGTAGGCCCACTCCTGCTGGATCATCCCCATCAGGGCCAGCGCCGGGATCATCAACGCGAATCCAAGCAGCAGGGCGTACTTCCGCTCGATGCGGTCGCTGATCGCCCCCGCCGGCGTCTCCGAGAGGAATCGCGCGCCGCCGTACAGCGCCAGCAGGTAGCCCCCGAATCCGTCGCTCGCGCCCAGGTTGTTCGGCACGAACTCCTGGAAGACCGCGAAGATCACGATCCCCAGCGCCACCTGCGCGCAGAAGATCGCGAACCCGAGGGCGTGGGGCGCCCCTGTCAGCCAGATGCGCAGGGCCAGCCATAGGCGCATTGCGCGACTCTAACCGCGCTCGCTCCTGTGAGCCCCCGCCCCCTGCCGATCGCTGGTCCGTTGTCTCCGCCCCGCCTATTCTGGGCCAACGGTGGAAAACACCCCCGAAAGCGATTTTGCCCAGGCGATCGCTGGCCACGACCACGAGGTCGACCTCTTCGGCGGGGCCGTCGCCATCGCCCGCCTCGGACGTGATGACGTGGATTCCCACGCCCTCGCCCGCGAGCTTGACCTCATCGCCGAAGCCGTTCGCGGGCGCGCCCCCGACCGTCCCGCCCCTGAGTCCCTGGCCGGCGCCGTCACCGCTGAGCTCTTCGAGAACCGCGGCTTCGGCGGCAACCGCGAGCACTACACCGATCCCGAAAACAGCTACATCGATCGCGTCATCGAGCGCCGCCTCGGCATCCCCATCACCCTCTCCCTCGTCTACATGGAGGTCGCCCAGCGCGTCGGCCTCCAGTGCGACGGCATCGGCTTCCCGGGGCATTTCCTCGTGCGGTGCGGTGGCGACGATGGCTTCTTCCTCGACCCCTTCAACGGGGGCGAGCAACTCACCCGTGAGGACCTACTCGCGCGCCTCGACGGCAGCGCCTCGAACTTCCCCAGCATCGACTCCCTCCTCGCCGCGGTCACCCGCCGGCAGATCCTGCAGCGCATGCTCGTCAACCTCTGCGTGGCCTACCAGGGCACGGGCGATGCCCTCCGCTGGATTGCCGCCCTCGGCTTCCGTCTTCGCCTCGAGCCCTGGAACGCCGCCCTCCATCTTGAGCGCGGCCTCCTCCACTACCAGCAGGGCGAGGAGTCGCTTGCCTTGGCTGATCTCGAACGGTACGTTGGCAGCGGTGAACCGGACTTAAGCCCTCGGGCGCTACGCGTACTCGACGACCTCCGATTGCGGCTTGGACAGGAAAGGGGAGATCCGTGACGAGCGCTCTACCCTGCGCCCCGTCCGGCGGCGGCAAGCCGCCCCTCCGCCGCCAGATCCAGGTCGATACCTACCTGCGTATCGCCCGCTCGCTGCGCCGCCTTTCCAAGCTCATGAACGTCCTCACCGATGCGGAGCTGGATCGGCTCATCCCGCTCCTCAGTGAGCGCCGCTTCGATGCTCGCCAGCTCCTCTTCTCCGCCGGCGAGGTTCCCGAACGCGTCTTCCTGCTGCTCAAGGGACGGGTCAAGCTCTACCACATCTCCAGCAACGGCAAGGAGGTCATCATCGACATCGCCGCCAAGGGCGACCTTGTTGGCGACATGGCCATCCTTGAAGGCGAGGACCACACCGTCTACGCCCGCGCCCTAGACGACACCGTCGTTGTCACCATCTGCTGGGAAGACTTCTTCCACCTCGTGCAGCACTCCCCCGGGCTCGCCTTCACCATGGCCGAGATCATGGCCCGCCGGCTCAGCGGCGTGCAGCGCACCCTCATGAACCTCGTTTCCAAGCCTGTCTCCGGGCGCCTCGCCGACGCCCTCCTCGATCGCGTCGATGGCGAGGATGTTCGCCTCGGCCTCACCCACGAGGAGCTCGGCCAGACCATCGGCACCAGCCGCGAGACCGTCACTGCCCTCCTCAGCCGCTTCGTCACCCTCGGCGCCATCGAGTCCACCTCGGACGGCTACCGTCTCGTCAACGAGGAGTTGCTGCGCGAGATATCCAGCGGCGCGGTCACCGTCTCGCCCCGCCATCCCGCCCGGGGGCAGCCGACCGCACCGAAGTCTTGAGCGCTCCCGCCGGCGGCCGCCCTCCCTCCCTGCCCGGTGCCGGTTCGCGCCCCACGTTGATCGCCCACGGCGGCGGCAACGGCCCTGGCCTCGCCCGCGAGGCGCTCGCCACGAACCCCGCTTTCATCGAGGTCGACCTCTGGGTCCGCCGAGGCCGCCTTGAGGCTCGCCACGAGCGCCGCCTCCCCGGCCCTCTCCCCATCCTCTACGAGGTCTGGTACCTCGCCCCCGCCCCTCGTCCCCCCTACGAGCTCGACGACCTGCTGCTGGCCTGCCAGGGGCGCACCGGGGTCTTCCTCGACCTGAAGAACGGACTCGGCGAGACCCCCCAGCTCCTCCGCCATGCGCTTCTCAGCTACGGGCAGGGCGTGAACGCCGTCGCCTCCTCGCAGAACTGGCCCCTCCTCCGCGAGGTCAAGGTCGCCTGCCCCCAGCTTGACCTCTACTACTCCATCGACACCCCCGACCAGTTCGACCTGTTCCGCTCCGTCATGCTTCACGACTCCCTTCCCTCCGGTGTCTCCTGCCGCCACTCGCTCCTCGACCGGAACGCCATCGCCGACTTCCACGATGCCGGTCTCGCCGTCGTCGCCTGGACCGTCGACGACGGCGACCGCGCCCGCGAACTCGCAAGCTGGGGCGTCGACGCCATCACAACCAACCGGGTCGAAGAGATACGCGCCGCCCTCGCGCCGGCGCCGTGAGCCCCCCGGCCCCGCTCGCGGTCTACGTCCATATCCCTTTCTGCGTGCGCGTCTGCGGCTACTGCGACTTCAACACCTACGCCGGCATGGACGCCGTCAAGGACGCCTACACCGGCGCTGTCGTCGCTGAGATTGCGGCCTGGGCACCCCACATCGCCGGCCGCAAGGTGACGTCCATCGCCTTCGGTGGCGGTACGCCCGGCGAGATGCCCTCCGAGTCCCTCGCCGCCATCATCGAGGCCGTTCGCGCCGCCGCCCCCCTCGCCCCCGAGGCCGAGGTCAGCCTGGAGGCCAACCCCGGCACCACCTCCGCCCCGTCCCTGCGCTCCCTCGCCCGGGCGGGCGTCAACCGCATCTCCTTCGGCGCCCAGAGCTTCGAGGAGGCCGAGCTCGCCTTCCTCGACCGCGTCCACACCCCTGAGGCCACCGCCGCCTCCCTCCAACTCGCTCGCGAGGCGGGCATCCTCGGCGTCAACCTCGACCTGATGTACGGCCTCCCCGGCCAGACCCCCGCCGCCTGGCAGGCGACCCTCGACCACGCCCTCGGCCTCGCCCCCGACCACCTCTCCCTCTACGCCCTCACCGTCGAGCCCGGAACCCCCCTCGCGGCCCGCGTCGATCGGGGCGAAGTCACTCCCCTCGACCCCGACGCCGTCGCCGCTATGTACGAGGACGCCGCCGGCCGCCTCGCCGCCGCCGGCTTCCGTCACTACGAGCTCTCGAACTGGGCCCGTCCCGGCCACGAGAGCCGCCACAACCGCGTCTACTGGACCTGGGGCGACTACCTCGGGATCGGCGCCGGCGCTCATGGCTTCCTCGCTGGTGAGCGCTTCGAGAACGTCGCCCACCCCCGCGAGTACATCGACGCCGTCCGTCGCGAGGGACGCGCCATCGCCGAGGCCGTCCGCCCCGACACCGCCACCTCCATGTCGGACTGGCTCGCCCTCCGCCTCCGCCTTGTCGAGGGCTTCGATACCGTGGAGTTCGCCGCCACATTCGGTGAGCCACTCGAAGCCGCCGCCGGGCCGCCCCTCGATGCCTGCCGCGCCGCTGGCCTGCTCGAAGACGCCGGTGGCCGCCTCCGTCTCACGCCTCGCGGCCGCCTCCTCCACAACGAGGTTGCGGTGCAGGTCATGCTCCACCTGCAGCAGCGCGTGGAGGACTCGCCCTCCGCTCCCCGAAGTCCCGCCCCCGGCGTGGCATAATCGCCCCACGCCCATGTACGTCGTTGGTACCGCTGGTCACGTCGACCACGGCAAGAGCGCTCTCGTGCGCGCCCTCACCAACATCGACCCTGACCGTCTCCGTGAGGAGAAGGAGCGCGGCCTTACCATCGACCTCGGCTTCGCCTGGCTCGCCCTGCCCTCTGGACGCGACATAAGCATCGTCGACGTTCCCGGCCACGAGCGCTTCATCAAGAACATGCTCGCCGGTGCCGGCGGCGTCGACCTCGCCCTCCTCGTCGTCGCCGCCGACGAGGGCCCCATGCCCCAGACCCGCGAGCACCTCGCCATCCTCGACCTGCTTGATGTCCCCGCCGGAGTCGTCGCCATCACCAAGTGCGACCTCACCGAGGAGGAGTACGTCGATCTCGTCGAGGAGGAGGTTGCCGAGACGCTCCTGGGATCGCGGCTCGAAGGCGCCCCCATCGTCCGCACCTCCGCCACCACCGGCGAGGGGCTCGACGACCTCGTCGTCACCCTCGATACCGCCCTCGACACCACCCCCGCGAAGCGCGACCTCGGACGCCCCCGCCTCCCCATCGACCGCGCCTTCACCATCCAGGGTTTCGGCGCCGTCGTCACCGGCACCCTCCTCGACGGCAGCCTCGAGGTGGGCCAGGAGATCGAGGTCCAGCCGGGCGGCCTGCGGGGACGCATCCGCGGTCTCCAGCGCCACGGCGGGAAGGTCGACCGCCTCGCTCCCGGCACGCGCGCCGCCGTCAACGTGAGCGGCATCCGCACCGAGCAGCTGCGCCGCGGCATGGTCCTCGCCGCCCGTGACGTCCTGAAGCCCGCCTACGCCCTTGATGTCCGCCTCAAGGCCACCGACATCCTCACCCACCCCCTCGCCCACGATGCCGGCGTCACCTTCCTCTCCGCCACCGCCGAGTCCGAGGCCAAGGTCCGTTTCCTCGACCGAGACGAGCTCGCCCCCGCCGAGACCGGCTGGGCCCAGCTCGTGCTCGAAACCCCCGTCGCCGTGCTCCCCCACGACAGCTGCATCGTGCGCACCCCCAACGAGACCGTCGCCGGCGGTCCTATTGCCGCCGTCAACCCCCGTCGCCACCGCCGCAACCACCTCCCCACCCTCGAGGCGCTCGACCGCCAGCTTGAGGCGCCCCCCGCTGAGCGCCTCGCCGACCTGCTCGCCGGCGCCCCCCTCCCCCGCTCCGAGGTCGGTCCCGCCCTCGGCCTCCAGCCAGACGAGGCCACCGCCGCCGCCGACGGCCTTATCGCCGCTGGCCGCGCCCTCGACCACGGCCCCCTCCTCGTCGGCCGCCCCTGGCTCGCCGCCGCCGCCGCCGACCTCCTCGCGGCCGTGCGCGATCACCTCGCCGAGCACCCCCTCCGTCCCTCCGCCCCCCGCGAGCACCTGCGCAGTCGCCTCGCCCTCCAACCGCAGCTCTTCGACCTCGTCGCCGCCGAGAGCGTCGCCGCCGGCGACCTCGTCGAGCGCCCCGGCGGCGGGTTCCACCCGCCCGGCTACGCCGTCACCCTCAGCAGCGCCCAGCAGGAGCAGGCCGAATCCTTCGTCGCTGCCATCAGGGCCGGCGGCGCCAGCCCCCCCACCGAATCCCCCCCGCCCCCCGACCTGCTCGCCTACCTCTCTGGCGAGGGGCTCGTCGAGGACACGGGATCGGGTGTGGTCTTCGAGGCGGGTGTGTACGCCGATCTCGTCCAGCGCATCCGCGAACACATCGAGGCCAACGGCTCCGTCAGCCTCGCCGAGGTCCGCGACCTCTTCGGCACCAGCCGCAAGTACGCCCAGGCCATCCTCGAACACCTCGACGCCACCCACGTGACCCGCCGCACCGGCGATGTCCGCGTGCTCCGCTCCCCGCTGGAGGCCCGCCGGTGACCCTGCGCATGGACACCGTCGCCGCCGAGCTGCCCGCGCTCATCGCCCGCCACGAGGAGACCCGTGCCGCCGCGGGCGCCGCTATCGAGGGCGCCCGTGCCGCCCTCCGCGAATGGAGCGATGACCCCGTGGACGCCTCCGCCCGCATCGAGCGAGCGCTCGCCGGCCACGCGACTCCCTACGCTCTCGCCGAGGACGACCCCGCCGCCACCTTCCCCGCCCCCGCGCCCGGCCCCGTCACCGTCGTCGCCGCCGACGGCTCTTCCATCACGCCCGATCGCTTCTCCACCGTCCGCTGCTACGCCATCAACATCGGCCACGCCGTGCTCCCCTACGGCGTTCCGTTCGAACCCTCCCTCGACGCCGTCGCCCAGGTCGGTCTAGACGGTGACCTGCTCGAAGGCGCCCCTGACATGCGCCAGGCGCCCCGCGGCCTCGCCACCCGCCTCCTCCGCGATGTGCGCGAGTTGGAACGCGGCGTCGAACTCGCCCTCCCCGCCGCCGGGGCCGGCCCCGCCGTCCTCCTCCTCGACGGCACGCTCCTCCCCTGGGACCTCCACACCCGCCAGGCCTCCGACGAGGCCCTCGCCCCCTACCGCGAGCGCACTGTCGAGGCCCTGAACCGCCTGAAGGCCTGCGGCGAGCCCCTGAGCATGGGCGCCTACATCTCCGCCTCCGCTGCCCGCGAGGTCGTTGCCAGTCTCGAAGTGCTCGCCCCGCCCCCGCCCTCCGCCCCGCCCCTCACCGACGGCGACGTCTTCCGCGGCCTCCTCGCCCCCGGGGAGCGCAGCGCCCTCTTCCACTCCCGCAGCGGCCGCCCCGGCCGCGTCGAGTCGCTCCTTCCCGGCCACGAAGTCGCTCTCTTCTACCTGCGCATCGACGACGACATCGCCCGCGTCGAGCTCCCCGCCTGGGCCGCCACGCCTCAGCAGGTCGATCGCCTGCACGCCACCCTCGTCGATCAGTGTGAGCGCTGCGAGGGCTACCCCCGCGCCCTCCAGGAAGCGCACGAACAGGCCGTCATCTCCGTCGGCGACCGCCAGCAGTTCGAACGACTGGTGGCCCGCCTCGCGGGCGATGCCGGTATCCACGAGCGCGTCAACGGCAAGCAGCACAGCAAGCGCAGGAGGTCGGTGTGAACGAGACCTGCCGCGTGGTGGCCGCCAGCGTGCGCGCCTTCGACTGCGCCTATGCGCGCTACACCAGCGAGCCTTTCGCCCTCGGTCAGATGCTCGCCGTGCGCGAAGGCCGCTACCTCACCTTCGGCGTCGTGACCGGCAGCGAGAGCGGCCCCGACGACCCCTCCCGCCCCCTCGTCCCCCGCGGCGACCCCGGCCAGAGCGCTGCCGCCGTCATGGCCGGCAACCCCGAGATCGAGCTGCTGCTGCGCACCACCCTCGAGGTCGCCATCTGCGGCCACGTCGACCGCGAGGTCGCCCGCCCCGTCCTTCCCCCCATGCCCCCGCCCCTGCTCGCGGAGGTGCACGCCGCCAGCGACGAAGAGAAGGTCCGCATCGCCGATGAGGGCCGCTTCCTCGTGCCCCTCCTCGCCAACCCCGCCGCCGATGATGCCGTCGTCGCCGCCGCCATCCGCGAGGTCGCCCGCGCCGCCGGCCCCGAAGGCCGCCCCTTCCTCGTCGCCGCCGGTAAGGAGCTTGCCCGCCTGCTCAAGGCCGAGCCCTCCCGCCTGACCAGTATCCTGCGGGCGGTGGAACCATGAGCGACACGAACACCGATCCCGCCCGGCCCCTGGGCGTCGTCGTCGGAGGGTCCCTGACGAAGGGCCTTGAGGTGCGCCTCGACCCCGGCCAGACAGCCCAGCTCGGCCAGTACGCCAAGACCGAGGTCGAGGGCGGCCTCAGCCTGCTCGGCATGGTCACCGATATCACCCTCAAGTCCGTCGATTCCGGCCCTACCGTCTGGCCCCCCGGCGAAGCCGACACCCCCCTCCTGCGCGAGGTGCTCCAGGACACCGGCGTCTACACCGCCCTCGCCGTCGACCCCTATCTCCAGCTCGGCGAGAACGGCGAGGAGCCTGCCCGCGCCCGCCGCCTCCCCAGCCACTTCTCCGCCGTCCACCCCGCCGACCAGGACACCCTCGACCGCGCCTTCGCCACCGATGGCCCCAGCATTCCCGTCGGCGCTCCCCTGGGGATGGACGAACTCGAGGTGGGCGTCGACTTCGAACGCCTCTTCGAGCGCTCCGCTGGCGTCTTCGGCAAGAGCGGCACCGGCAAGAGCGTGCTCGTCCTCCACCTCCTCGACGCCATGCTCACGCGCTCCGCCGCCGCCCCCACGAACAGCGAGCGCACCGTCGCCCTCGTCTTCGACATGCACAACGACTATGGCTGGGAAATGAAGTTCCAGGGCCCCACCACCAGCCGCCTCCGCTCCCTCAAGCAACGCCACGCCACCGACGCCGAGCTCTACACCCTTGAGTCCGGCGCCGCCCGCTCCGACGGCCAGATCCTGATCGGCACGCGCGACATCCAGCCCGACGACCTTGAAGTCCTGCGCGAGACCCTCGACCTGTCCGACCTCGCCATCGACGCCGCCCACGCCTGCCGCCGCCGCTTCGGGCCCGGCTGGATCGACGAGATCCTCGCCGACGAGCCCTCCTCCGCCGTGGTCGACAAGCTCTGGCGCCGCGAGCCCCCCGAGGGCGACGTGAACTGGTCGCAGGTCGGCGCTCAGATGGGCTACCCCGGATCGCTGGAGAGCCTCCGCCGCCGCATGGAGCGCCTCACCCGCCGCGAGTTCGTTCGCACCGAGGGTTCCCAGTTCGGCGACGTCATCGAGCACATCGTGCGTTCCCTCCAGGGCGGCAAGAGCGTCATCGTCCAGTTCGGGCGCTTCGGCAACGACCTCACCAGCTACATGCTCGTCGCGAACATGCTCTCCCGCCGCATCTGGGAGCGCTATCGCGACCGCACCGAGCGTTCCCAGGAGCGCGAGGCCCCCAACCGACTCGTCATCGTCATCGAGGAGGCCCACAAGTTCGTCGACCGCTCCCTCGCCGGTCAGAGCATCTTCGGCCAGATCGCCCGCGAGCTGCGCAAGTTCAACGTCACCCTCCTCGTCATCGACCAGCGCCCCAGCCAGATCGACCCCGAGGTCCTCTCCCAGATCGGCACCAAGTTCACCCTCCAGCTCGATAGCGACAACGATGTCGATGCCCTCGTCGGCAACGTCGCCGGCCGCAGCGGCCTGCGCCAGGTCATCGCTGCCCTCGAGAGCAAGCGCCAGGCCCTCGTCTTCGGCCACGCCCTCCCCATGCCCGTCGTCGTCCAGACCCCCGAGGCCACCAACGCCGACTCCGCCCGCGCCTCCCTCCGCGCCCGCCTCGGCCTGCCCGAGCGCGAGGAAACGAGCCCCGCCGCCGCCCTCTTCGGCGCCCCCGCCCCGCCCGGGGATGGCCCGTGACCCATGTGCTCCACGCCGACGCCGAGTGGGACGCCGGCGACCTCGGCTGCGGTGAGGTGCTTGTGATGCTACGCTCGCGTATGCGGGGGTTGGCCGCGGGCCAGGTGCTCAGGCTCACCGTGCGTGACCGGGGCGCGCCCGAGGACCTGCCGGCCTGGTGCCGCATGACCGAGCGCCGCCTGCTCCGCGCCGACCATCCCCACTACTGGATCGAGCAACGCCAAGACCCCTAAACGAAGGAGACACCCGCTCCGTGCCAGGCAAGTTCTGCGTCAACCTCACCTCCTCCGGCAACGACCCCGACAAGGCCACCGTCGGCTTCGTCGTCGCCAACGCCGCCCTCGGCTCCGAGAAAGAGACCCTCGTGTTCCTCAGCACCGAGGGCGTCCGCCTCGCCGAGAAGGGCTACGCCGACGCCATCCGCGAGGACGGCTTCCTGCCCCTCACCGACCTTATGGACGCCTTCGCCGGCGGAGGCGGGACCATCTACGTCTGCGCCCCCTGCTTCAAGAAGCGCGGCCTCGACGAGAACAACCTCGTCGACGGCGCCACCATCGTCGGCGGAGCCATGCTCGTCGAGTTCCTCTCCGACGGCGCCCCCTCCGTCACCTACTAGGGGAAGCGATCGCCGTGAGCCCCGAAGCGCGCCCGGTCGATCCCGTCGAAGGCCACCCGTTCGCGCCCGACGCCAGCTTCGACGGCGGCGACCTCGACTGTGGCGGCGGCCTCCTCCTGCTCATCCGCCGCCACATCGACCCCCTCGACCCGGGCGCCCTCCTCGAGATCCGCTCCACCGAGCCGACCGTCGAGGTCGAGCTGCCCGCCTGGTGCCGCCTCACCGGGAACGAGCTGGTCTCCTGGACAAAGCACGGCGACCAGCGCAGCTACCTCGTGTCGAAAGGCCCCGCCAATCCCCAACCACCAGCCACTAGTCACTATCCACCAACCACCAACCACCAACCACGAGTCACTAGCCACCAGCCACCAGCCACTAGTCACATCCCCGCCGTCGCCCCGCTCTCGGTCATGGGCATCGGGAGCTGGCCCCGACCCCGCTGGATGCTCCAGGCCCTGCACGACCACCTCGAAGGCCGCCTCGAGGACGGCGCCTTCCACGAGACCGCCGATGACGCCGTCCGCCTCGCCCTCGACGCCCAGCGCCGCGCCCGCGTCGACGTCGTTACCGATGGCGAGCAGCGCCGCGACAACTACGCCAGCTTCGTCGGCGGCCTCCTCGAGAACTGCCAGCTCATCCCCCTCAGCGACCTCACTGCCATGGTCGACGACCCCGACGAGTTCGACCGCGAGCTGCGCGCCCTCGACGTGCCCGCCGGCGAGGTGCGCCACCCCGTCGTCCACGGCCCCCTGGGCCGTTCCCGACCCCTCGCCGCCCACGAGCTCGCCTTCGTCCGCTCCTGTACCGAGGCGCCCGTCAAGGTCGCCCTCCCCGGCCCCTACCTGCTGACCCGCACCATGTGGCTCGACTGCCTCCGCGAGCGCCCCTACGAGACCCGCGACGACCTCGCCGTCGATGTCGTCCGCGTCCTCCGCGAGGAGCTGCACGCCCTCCTCGCCGGCGGGGCCGCGCTCGTGCAGTTCGACGAGCCCGTGCTCACGGAGGTCGTGTACGGCGAGGCCGGTGCGAAGCGCAGCTTCATGTGCGGCGCCCTCGGCGAGAAGCTCGCGCCCGAGCGCGAGCTCGACTTCGCCGCCGGCCTCCTCCGCGAGGTCGTGCGTGGCCTCCCCGCGGAGCGGCTCGGGCTGCACGTCTGCCGTGGCAACTGGACCCCCGACGAGTCAGCCGCCCTCTCCGGCGACTACCGCCCCCTGCTCGGCTTCCTCCGCGAGGCCCCCGTCGGGACCGTCTTCCTGGAGCTGTGTACCCCCCGCGCCGGCGAGATGGAGCTCCTGCGCGAGCTCCCCGACGACAAGCGCATCGGCGTCGGCGTGGTCAACCCCAAAGCCCCCGCCGTCGAGCCCGTCGGGGAGGTGCGCGACCGCATCGCTCGCGCCATCAACCTCTTCGGCAGGGAGCGCGTGCTGCTCACGCCCGACTGCGGCTTCGCCACCTTCGCCGACAACCCCGTTGCCTCCGCCCGCGCCGCCGAGGCGAAGCTGGCCGCCATCGTCGAGGCCCGGGACGGAGTGGTTAGTGGATAGTGACTAGTGGCTGGTGGGCGAGCTGCGCTCGCCGGGCGGGGCGGGGAGTCGAATCACTATCCACTAGCCACCAGCCACTACTCACTACTCACTACCGCTTCCTCCAGTAGTCCTCTCGTTTGCGCGCCGCTTCCTCTTCCAGGAATGACGGATCCCGCGCCTTCCTGCGATATCGCTCCGCGTTCGCCTGCTGGATGCGCCTGCGCTGCTCCGGCTTCGTCTCGTACGCCTCGCGCTTCTCGCTGCGGTTGTGCTCGCGGTAGTGGTCCGTCTTGCGCCAGCAGGCGTAGCAGATGCCGTCCGGCCGCGGAGAGTTCATCCGCGGCGGACGCGTTTCCTCCCCGCATTCCGTACACAGAGCGGTGCTGGTGAAGGTGGCGGAGCCCCGCTCCACGCGACCGCGCGGAGCGCGACCGCCGCCGCCACCGTCCTCGATGCGACCGCTCCCGTTTTGCCTCCGCCTGGGAGACAAGCTCACAACCCCCGCTGTTGGGAAGACACGGAGAAACCGTACTATCGAGTCCGTGACGAAGGTGTGACTTTCAGGACCTTCTCTGTGACCTTTTGTGATTTCTGCTAGTGGCTGACTGGTGGCTGGTGACTAGTGGCTAGTGGCTAGTGGCGAGCTGCGCTCGCCGGGACGGGGCGGGGCAGGGCGGACTAATCACTAGTCACTACCCACTATCCACTAGCCACTACCGCCGCCCCCCCACGCAAGAGAGGGGCCCCTGGGGGCCCCTCTCGGGTTGGTTGCCGTAGGACGCTAGCGAACTAGCGGCGGCGGCGAGCGACGGTGTAGCCGCCCAGCACGATGGCCAGGGCAGTCACGCCGAGAAGGGCAGCCAGCGAAGCGCTGGTGCTGGTGCTGGTGCTCGCGAGGCCGGTACCGGCATCGGAGACCTCAGGAGCGTCCTTGCCGCCCTCTTCGGGCATTTCGCCTTCGGGCTCCTCGGGCGGCATTTCGCCTTCGGGCTCTTCGGGCATTTCGCCTTCCGGCATTTCGCCTTCGGGCATTTCGCCCTCGGGGCAGTCCGCGTCCATGTCGCCTTCGGGCATGTCACCCTCGGGCATGTCGCCCTCGGGCATGTCGCCTTCGGGCATGTCGCCTTCGGACGCGTCCTCACTCGGCTCGGACGGCTCAGACGGCTCAGACGGCTCGGAAGGCTCCGCAGGTGCGTCGCCGTTCATGTCGCCGTTCATGTCGCTGTCCATGCCCTCTTCGGGGCACTCTTCCATGCTGTCCTCGGGATCCTCGGGCATCATGGCAGTAGCGCTCAGGTCGAGATCGGTGCGGCCGCCGCCGCTCCATGTCCCCGTCTCAGCCGCGTCGTAGCCACCGACCTGGAAGGAAACGGTGTCGCCGGCGTCGGCGCATGAGTCGGGAACGTCCACCGCGTAGGTGGAGCCGGCAGCAGTCGTGATTACCGTCGCGGAGGAGCCACACTCGGCGCCGTTCACGAAGGCGGTGACCGACGTGCCAGCGGCAGCGGCCTCACCGTCGAGACTGACGGAGCCGGCGAAGCGGTGGGGCGGGCCAGACGGCTGCGCCTCCGCCACCTCTCCGCTGAAGAGGCCGGCGAGGCCCAGCAGCATAGCTGCCGCGATCCCTCCTCCGAGCCACTTGAGAGTCTTGGTCATTCGGTTTGCTCCTTGCTATCTGTCCGTTGTGGCTAAAGCCCGAACCTTCCCCGGGCCCCCGCCCCCGCTCGAGGCGGGGACGGGAACCGGGGTTGGTGGCGGACAGGTTAGTTGACGATGACCACGTAGGCCTGGTTGCTGCTGAGCGATGTCAGGGTGTTGCCACCCGGCACGTCCGCAGCCTCCGGGAAGTAGCCGTCCCAGGAGCCGCTGCCGGTGTTGTACGACCAGATGGCCGTCACGCCGTCAGCAGAGCCCGCGGAAGCATCAGCACCGTCGTCGCCGTTCCAGACGACCACGTTCTGACCCGAAACGAGCTCGTTGTTCCACGTGGCCGCCGGGGCCTCGGGATCCTCTTCAGCCGCAGCGCCGATGGCGATGGTGACGGTGTCCTGGATCGTGGCACCGGGATGGCCGGCGCGGATCAGGAACACGGCCTCACCCGAACTGAGCGGGGCAAGGTACGTGAACGTCGCACGACCGTCCGAGGTGTTGGCCTTCGCTTCGGAGGTGGCGCCAGGGAACGGGTCCGCGTTGCCGGAACCCTCGATCTGGATGACCTCGATGGGCACTGCGCCCACACGCACACCCTCGTCGTCAAGGACGGTCACGGTGATGGGGGTCGTGCTGAGCGAATCAACGTTCGCCGGAGCGTCGTGCTCGAGGGCGGCGGGTACGCCGCCAACCTGGATCTCGACGTCCACCGTGGGAATCGTCGCAGTGACCGCGCCGGCTGCGGTGGCAGTCGCCGCGACGGTGAGCGTGTGAGTGCCACGAGTCGCATCGTTAGCCGTGCCGGCGGGGTTCGGTGCCGTCACCTGGATGACGCACTTGCCAGCGGTGTTCGTGCCGCTAGGTGTGCTACCAGGCGGGGTGCCAAGGGCTCCCAGGCTCTCGTCAACTTCAGCCGTGCCTGGGTCGTCCACCGGGTGGTCGCCACAGGCTGGGATGTCGTTGAGCACGCCCGGGAGATTCCGGTCGACGTTGATGTCCTTGGTTACCGCAATCGCGCTGCTACCCGCAGGAACCTCAGGGCCCCTGATGGCCGGAACCAGCGGATTGGTGTTGTTCACGTCGGCGAACTTGCCCACGGTCGGGTTGCCGTCCGCGTCGAGGATGGTCACGACGATGAAGGTCGAGCCCCCGATCGCGATCGTGCTCTGGTCGACCTCAGCGCTGATGCTGGCCGGATTGCCATGGATGATCACACTGGCGGTGTGGCTGAGACCAGAGGCCTGATGGTGGAAGGAAACCTCGGCCGTACCCGTGCTGCCGTTACCAGTCAGGGTGACGGTGACGGTACCCGCAGTGACGTCGTCAGTCGGGTCGGTGGGGGTATTGGCACCGGCGGCTGCCTGGGTTTCCAGAATGCACGAACTGACACTAGGACCGCAGGGGATTGGGGTGTCGGTCGAATCGGACGGGACAGTCGTGGACGTCAAGACACCTCGGGTGGTGGTCACCAGCACCGACTGGGGATGGAGACCCCGGGCGTTGGCGTCCACCAGCTGCACGGTGAGCGTGACATTGGTGGTGCCATCAGCAGGGATCGCAGCTCCCGGCACATAAAGTGCCTTGAACGCCACCGGCGGGTTCGCCGGACTGACGCGAATCTCTGCTTCCGTGAAAGTCGTGGAGGGTGTGATACCTCCTGCCGGACGCGCATACTTCTGGACGTAAATGCTGCCCAGAGGCGAGTCACCGTCGACCTTGACCAGGAGCGATGTGCCCGCTGCGGGATTCACATCACAGGCCGCGTGCCGCAGTGTGCTGGTGTCTGTGCTGACGTAGTCACCGCACCTGATGTTCGTGGAGCCGTTGGCAACGAACGTAGCGGTGCCCTCGCTATCCGGGCTGAACCGGTACCGGTCTCCTTCTGCTGACGGGTAGGCCACGACAACAGTCGTGCCGGGAGGAACAGCGACTACGGGGTCATCCTCAGGCGTAACCGAGATCTGGGCCTCGGCCGTCTGGGTGGTGGAGAGGACGCCGCCGAGAGCGACGGCCGCCACCATTGCTACGAGCGCCAGGAGCGCGGCGGACTTCCAGCCGGCGATAGCGCTAATAAGGTTGTTCTTCAATCCAAGCTCCTTGGAGTTGTGTGGTGGGCCAGCGGCCCGGGGGCGTGAAACTTCGCGTTAGCTCGTCCCTGGGTGCGCTCCTCCTCTCGTCCCAAAGCTGTGTTGAGGTGCTGAACTTCACAACGTCCGAGTGTGGAAAAGGTTACTTATTTCTCCGGAATTCCACCCAGAACGCGCACTGCCCCGATCAACCCACATCCCACCCAGTGTGTCAAGAGAACACTACCACTGAGAAAGGACAAATACGGCACTAACTGAGGACTAATTCAGGGAGTCCTACCACGGAGAAAGGAGAGTACACGTCGAGTAGAGAGCAGGAGTAGGTACACAGAACACTACCACTGAGAAAGGAGAAGAAGGCCGCTAGGGCTAGTGACTAGTGGTTAGTGACTGGTGGCTAGCCCCCCACCAACCACCGCCCACCGCGAGCTATCCCAACAGCCAACAGCCAACAGCCAACTAGTGACTGGTGGCTAGTGACTGGTGGCTAGTCCCCGCCGCCCCCCCCGCGAGCCATCCCAACAGCCAACAGCCAACAGCCACGCGAGCGCAGCTCGCCCCGCTAGCCCCGCCCCAGCGCCGCGTACACGTGGTGCGGCACCGCCATCGGCTCCTCCGGGAAGCGCTCCGCCAGCATCCGTGCGTGCGCCTCGTCGAAGCGCGCCACCTCGTCCTCGCCCAGCGTCGCCGCCACCCCCGCGCTCGCCCGGATGCGCCCCCGCCACGCCTCGTGGCTGTACGGAACCGTCACGTCGAACTCGAACACCGCGCAGTCCCCGAACCCCGCCCCCCGCAGCTCGTCGAGCCAGTTGGGGTGGCGGCCCATGCCGCCCGCCAGCGTCCACGCCGGGTTGGCCGCCAGGATCAGCCCCTCCGTCGCCTCCGGGATGCTCCCCGGCAGCGGCAGCCAGTCGAGCGAGCAGATGACGAGGTGCCCCCCGCCTGCAAGCAGCCGCCGCGCCTCCGCGATCGCGCGGGGCCGGTCGAACCACCACCAGGCCTGCCCCGCGATCACCAGCCCCGCCTCCCCCGATGGCAGCCCCGTCTCCTCCGCCGTCGCCCGCACGTACCGCACGCTCACCCCCGCCTCCGCGTCCAGCGCCCGCGCCTGCTCCGCCATCGCCTCCGAGGGGTCCACCCCCGTCACCGCCGCCCCCCGCCGTGCGAGGCTGCGCGCCACCGCCCCCGTGCCCGTCCCTAGGTCCACCGCCACGCTCCCCGCGATGCGCACGCCGTGCGCCTCCAGCAGGTCGTAGAACCGCTCCGGGAGGCTCGCGCGGTGAGTCGCGTAGTCCGAGGCCGTCCTGCCGAAGTCCACGCCCGACATCAGGCGCGCCTGGTCGCCGGTATTCTCCGCGTCTTCGGTCACGCCAGCCTCCCCCACAGCCAACTAGTGGCTGGTGGTTAGTGACTAGTGGTTAGTCCCCGCCCCCGTCCCCACCAACCACCGACCACCGCGAGCTATCCCAACAGCCAACAGCCAACAGCCAACAGCCAACTACCCACTATCCACCACCACCCCCCGCGGCTCGCCCTCGCCCCTCGATGGCGATCGCCCGAAGAACCGTCCGATGTCGTGGTTCTCCCACGCCACCAGCACCTGCGCGGCCACGAAGATGCTGCTGTACGTCCCCGCGATCACGCCCACCAGCAGCACCAGCAGGAAGTTCTGGATGGTCACGCCCCCGATCAGGAACATCGCGATGATCGTCAGCACCGTCACGAACGACGTGTTGATCGAACGCACCAGCGACTCCGTCAGGCTCACGTTCACCGCCTCCGCGAACGGCACGAACGCGTCCCGCGAGGTCACCTCGCGTACGCGGTCGAACACCACGATCGTGTCGTGAACGGAGAAGCCGATCACCGTCAGGATCGCCACGATGAAGGCCGTGTCCACCTCCACGCCCCCCACCTTCGCCAGCAGCGAGAACAGCCCCAGCACGATCACCGAGTCGTGGACCAGCGCGATCACCGCGCACAGGCCGTACCGCCACGCCGCCCGCTGCCGCCGGAACGCGAACGCCACGTAGATCAGGATCGCCACCGCCGCCGCCACCACTGCCAGCGTCGCGTCCCGCGCGATCTCCGTCGAGACCGTCCCCGAGACGGTCGCGAAGTCGAGCCGCTGCACCGGCCCGAACTCCTCCTCCAGCGCCACGATGATCTCGTCGATCTCGCCCGGCGGCACCGGCCCCTCCGCCGCCGTCAGGGGCGGCGCCCCCTCCAGCTCCACCGTCCGCACCAGGTACGTGTTGAACCCCGCCCCCTGCACCTTCGCTTGCTCGTGCCCGAGCCGGGCCAGCGCATCGCGCAGCTCGTCCGGCTCCACCACCCGCACGGGCTCGGCCGCTTCCGGCTCCGCCGCCCCCTCCCCGGACGCCTGTTCGCCCTCCACGGGCGGCGTTTCCTGCGCGAACTGGAGCGTGAACGTCGACCCGCCCGTGAACTCGATGCCCGCCTTCAGCGAGGGCGGTATCACCAGCGTCACCACTGCCGCGATGAACACGACCAGCGAGAGCCCCAGCGTGAACCAGCGCCGCTGGGCGAACGCAATGAACGTCGAGCGTGGAGCCGCCGGGGCCGCTTCCCCCTCGTCCTCGTCCTCTCCCCCCGCGGCAAGGCTCTCGGCGTTGAACAGCCAGCGTGAGCGCGCGAAGCGCGTTCCCACGAACATCCGCAGGAACGTCCGCGTCACCACGATCGCCGAGAACATGCTCACGGCCACGCCGATCGCCAGCGTGATCGCGAACCCCCGTACGAACGACGCCCCGAACTGGTCGCCGAACCAGAACAGGATCGCGCAGGTGATGAACGTCGCCACGTTCGAGTCCCGGATCGAAGGCCACGCCCGCCGGAAGCCCGTCTCGATCGCCGCCGCCAGCGGCCGGCCCCGGCGTAACTCCTCCTTCATCCGTTCGAAGATGAGGATGTTGGCGTCGACCGCCATGCCCACCGAGAGGATGAACGCCGCGATCCCCGAGAGCGTCAGCGTGACCGGCCACATCTTGAACACCGTCAGCGTGATCAGCGCGTAGACGATCAACGCGAACGCCGCCAGCACGCCCGGCAGGCGGTAGTACAGGATCATGAAGGCCAGCACCGCCAGCAGACCGATCTCGGCCGCGTTCACCGAGTCCTTCACCGAGTCGTCGCCCAGCGAGGCGCTCACCTCGTTCGCCTGGATCGTTCGCAGCGGCACCGGCAGGGCGCCCGCGTTCAGCTGTCGCGAGAGGTCGTTCGCTTCCGTGAAGCTCCGCAGTCCCGTGATCGACCCGACATCCTCGATCACGCCCTGCACGGTCGCGTTCGAGATCTGCTCGGTGTCGAGGTAGACGAGGAGCTGGCGCTGTGCGTCCCCCTGCGGGAACTGCAGCGCCCGCGTCGTGATCTGGCGCATGAGCTCGTTGCCCACGCCCGTCGTCTCGAAGTTCACCGAGAAAGTCGTGCCCCGCCGCTCGGCGAACGTGTTGCTCTTCAGGTGCTGGCCCGTCATCTGGATCTCGACCCCGTCGACGATCCCCGTCGCCGGCACAAGCTGCCCCGCGTCGTTGAAGACGAAATACGAAAGCGAGGCCGTCCGCCCGATCAGTCGCTCCGCGTCGGGAAGGCTCATCCCCGGCACCTGCACGTCCAGCCGGTTGCCGCTCGCGATCTGGATCTGCGGCTCCACCACGCCGAACGCGTCCACGCGCCGCTCAATCACCTCTTTGGCGATCTCCAGCGATTCGGTCAGGTCGCCCTCGTAGCCGGGGGGCGGCTCCGCCTGCAGCACCAGGTGTGCGCCCCCCTGCAGGTCAAGGCCCAGGCGCATCGTGCGGCGCTCGTAGTCGCCCACGCTGAAGCCCCGCCCCTCGGGCCAGAAGTCGCCGGGCAGGTAGCGGCTGGGCGCGCTCGGCCAGACCACGAGCAGGCAGAACACGCTGGCCGCGAGAATCCCGAAGAAAACCAGGCTCGTGGAGGGATTACGCATGCGGGTCGCCGGTCTCGCCGGCGCCAGCCGTCACCGTCTCGAGTGCCTCCTCGGAGGCGGGCTCCAGGGTCGTCAGCCGCCGCTCGATGGCGTCGGTCAGTGCGCGCACGTTGACTCCGGGCGCGATCTCCAGGATCAGCTCAGTCGGTCCGTCCGCCGGTGTCTGCACGTCCTTCACCTCGGCGATGATCCCGCCCGTCGTCACCACTTCGTCGCCGATCTGCAGCTCGCGCACGGCCTTCTTGCGCTGCCGCTGCTGCTTCTGCACCGGCTGCAGCAGGATGAAGTAGAACGCGGCCACGGCAAGCACCGTGTAGAAGATGACACTAAACATCACGGCCATGGCAGTACCCCGGACCTGGCTACTTGGCGTTCAGGCGTTCGAGAGATTGCCGCGCCAGCGCGAGAGCGGTCGCGCGATCGTCAACCTCACCCGCCAGCTGAGCCTCGCGCACCGATGTTAGGACAGCCCCCAGAAGCGGTCCACTTGGCAGCCCCAGCTCCCGCATCAACTCCTCGCCGTCCAGCAGCGCCGGCTCCTCCTCCCGGAGCGCCTCCGCCGTGCGCGTCACGATGTGCCCGAGGAAGGCGATGTGCCGTTCGAAGTGCTCGCGGCGATACGCCGGTCCGCGCGTCGCCATGCCGTCCGCCAGCTGCAGCAGCAGGAGTGGGAGCGTCTGCCCGTCCAGGTCCCGTGCGAAGCGCCGCAGGGCGCGGTCGCTCGGCGGCCACGACCGCGCGAACTCCCCCGGCCGCAGGTGGTAGCGCACCATCGTCGTCACAAAGTCGATGCTCTCCCGCTCGAATCCCAGCGCCGCCAGCCGCCCCTCCAGCAGCTCCGCCCCCACCGGCCCGTGCCGCGGGAATCGCAGCCGCCCCTCCCTCACTTCGGCGGTCCGCGGCTTTGCGATGTCGTGTACCAGGCACGAGAGCCGCAGCAGGTGCATCAGCGGCCGTCCGTCGATCTCGCGTTGCAGCCACTCCCCCACCCCGATCTCCGGCGAGGGATCGGGCATCCGCAGCCCCTCCACCCCCTCCCCCAGCGCCCGGTCGAGCGCCCCCACCGCCGAGAAGTTGTGCTCCAGCACGGTGTAGTGGTGCAGCGCGGGCTGCTCGAACCCCCGCCCCTCCTCGAGCTCCGGCAGCAGCGCCGAGGTCAGCTTCCCCTCCGCATCGAGCACGCGCAGGCACGCCTCCGCGTCTTCACGCGCCATCGCATCAAGGAGTGCCCGGGGAGGTGTCACCCGAGCAGTCTACCGCCGCTCCGGGCTACGCCCGTGGGTGCGCCTGGTCGTACTGCTCTCGCTTCTGCTGGTCCGTCAGCTGCGTATAGATCTGCGTCGTCGAGATGCTCGCGTGGCCGAGCGCCTCCTGCACGTTCCGCAGGGGCATACCGCCCGAGAGCATGTGCGTGGCGTAGGTGTGCCGCAGCGTGTGCGGCGTGATCCCGTCCAGACCCACCTCACGCGCGTAGTTCTTCAGGATCAGCCAGAACCCCTGGCGCGTCAGGCGCCCGCCCCGTCGATTCACGAACAGCGCCGCCTCGTTCCGGTTCCGAACCATCTTTGGCCGCACATGGAAGATGTACTGCCGCAGTTCGTCCACGGCCCGGTGGTAGAGCGGCAGCGCCCGCTCCTGGTCGCCCTTGCCGATGCCCCGCACCGTCACGGGGTCGCTTTCCAGCGCCACGTGCCCCACGTCCAGCGAGACCAGTTCGGTTACGCGCATACCCGTCGCGTAGGCCATCTCCAGCATCGCCTTGTCGCGTTGCGCCACCGGTGTGCTCTTGCGTGCGGGTTGCTCCAGCAGTTCGTCCACTTCTTCGGCTGTCAGCGTGCGCGGGAGCGCCTTCCCCACCTGCGGGGAACGCAGATCCTCCGTCGGATCGCACGTCAGGATGCCTTCCGCCGCCATAAAGCTGAAGAACGACTTCACGGCCGCCACTTTCCGCGCCACCGTCGCCGCCTTGTAGCGCCGCTCCCGCAGTTCTTCGACGAAGGTCAGCAGCATCTGATCCGTGATCGCCTCCCACGAGGCGCCGGTTTCGACCCCCTGCAGGGCAACGCTCTTCTCGAACTGGGCAAGGTCGCTGCGGTAGGCCGAGATCGTGTTTTCGGAAGCGTTTTTCTCTACGGCCAGGAATGTAAGGAACTCACCGATACGGGAATCCATCCAGGGTCCCCCTCCAGGACAGGGTGGAGCAACGTGCAGGCTGCGGGGGCCTGATACTAGGCGTACGCCGCCCGCTTCGCCACACGAAATCCCGTCTTCCGGTGAAGATTTCGTAGGGAAGAGAGCGGCCTGTCCGCGCGCTCACGAAGTGGATTCCAATTGTCATTGGACCCAGTCGAAATCGCGGTAGAACCCCGGTAATAATGTACCCTGTCAGCCCTGCGCGACGATGCGGAGCCACCGCCGCTTCCCCACCCGCACCCGCGACCCAACCCTCGCCGGCTCGCGTCCGTCCGTCACCGGCTCCCCGTCGACCGTCACCGCCCCCTGGTCGAAAAGGCGGCGCGCTTCCCGCCTGGACGGCGCCGCCCCCGCCCCCACGATCACGTCGATCAGTGCCTGCCCCTCCTCCACCGCTGCCTCGGGCATGTCCTCCGGCTCCTCGCGGCGCTGCACCGTCCGCTCGAAATGCGCTTCCGCCTGCGTTGCCGCGGCCTCCCCGTGCAGTTCCGTCACGATTGTGCGCGCCAGCCGCTTCTTCTCCGTCATCGCATCGCGCTCGCCCGCAGCCAGCCCCTCGATCGTCGCCGCCACCTCCCCCCGGTCGAGGCTGGTCGCCAACTCGAAGTAGTTGGCCAGGACCGCGTCCGGAATCGACATCGCCTTCCCGTACTGCTCCTCCGGCGCCTCGTCCAGCCCGATGAAGTTCCCCGTCGACTTCGACATTCGCATCATCCCGTCGATCCCCACGAGGATGGGCATCGTTACCGGCACGTGCTTGCGCTGGCCTGCGTGCTCCTGGAGCTTTCTCCCGGCCATCAGGTTGAAGAGTTGCTCTGTGCCTCCCACCTGCACATCGCACTCCAGCGCCTGCGCGTCGTAGCCCTGTAGCAGCGCGTAGAGGAATTCGTGCAGGTAGACCGCGTCCTCCTGCTGGTGCCGCTTGCGGAAGTTATCTCGTGTGAGCATCTCCGCCACCGTGAATTTCGACATCAGCGCGATGAGGTCGCTCAGGTCGAGCTCGTTCAGCCACTCCGAGTTGTGCCGTACCACGGTCTTCGCCTGGTCCAGGATCTTCGAGGCCTGCACGAAGTAGGCCGCCTCGTTCGCCCGGATCGTCTCGCTGTCGATCTGCGGGCGCAGCTTGTTCTTGTCGGATGGGTCTCCGATGAGCGCCGTGATGTCTCCGATCAGGAACACGGTCTCGTGTCCGAAGTCCTGGAACTGCCGCAGCTTCCGCAGCGGCACCGCGTGGCCCAGCGTGAGCGAGGTCGCCGTCGGGTCGATGCCCAGGTACACCCGCAGCGGGCGGTCTTCCTCCAGCAGATCGCGCAACTCGGCCTCGAACGCGCGCCGCAGGCCCGCGTCCCCGTACTCCACCCCGCTCATGAGCACGAACAGCTGCTCGTCGACCGGCGCCATCTTGCGGCTCACGAGAGCAGCCCCCGCACGTGCTGTACGTCCTCGGCAATCTGCGCCCGCAACTCCTCCGCACCCGAGAACGCCTGCTCCGGGCGAACCCGGTCCACGATCGCGATCTCCATGCGCTCGCCGTAGAGGTCGCCCTCGAAGTCGATCAGGTGCGTTTCGATCGAGATGTGCCCCTCGTCGAAGGTAGGCCGCCGGCCGATATTCGTCGCCCCCAGCAGCTCCCGCCCCGCCACGGTCGCCTTCGTTGCGTAGACCCCCAGCGCCGGCAGCGCGCGATCCGCCGCCACCGAAATGTTGGCCGTCGGGAACCCGATCGTCCGCCCCCGCTCGAAGCCCCGCACCACCGGCCCCGCCAGCGTGTAGGGACGTCCCAGCAGATTCGTGACAGCCTGCATGTCCCCCTCGCCCAGCGCCTTCCGCACCATCGTCGAACTGCAACGCTCGCTGCCCGCCATCCACGGTTCGATCTGCACGACCTCGAAGCCCAGCTCCTCCCCCGCTCGCCGCATCCGCTCCGGCGTGTCGGCCGGCGCCCCCCGTCCGAAGGCAGCATCGGGACCCAGCACCATCAGCCGCATGTGCAGCAGCCGCTGGAACGCCTCCGCCAACTCCTCCGCCGTCACCTCCGACAGCTCCGACGTGAACGTCAGCGGCAGCACCCACGCGGCCCCGCCCTCGCGCATCAGCCGCAGCCGGTCCTCGAGTGAGGTCAGGTAGCTCGGCGTGATGTCGGGCCGCAGGACCGTCACTGGGTGCGGATGCAGCGTCACGACGCCCGGCGCGAGGCTTCGTGCCTCCGCCTCCTCCCGCAGCCGTTTCAGCAGCGCCTGGTGTCCCCGGTGTACCCCGTCGAACACGCCCATCACGAGCGCGCTCCCGCCCGCGGGGGCGGCCATCTCCAGTTGGGCCGAGGTCAGCGATGGCAGTGTCACGGTCATGGCGAACGGACGGGCCGCGCTGGCGGCCCCGCCGTCCTCCACTCTCGCACGATGCCGCCAGCTACACTAGCCACATGCGCCTCCGGCTCTTGCTGGCGCTCCTGTGGCTCGCGGTCATGGTCGCGCTCGCGAGCACGCCCAGTCCCGCGGACCCCTCCAGCGGGGCCATCGCGAACGCCGTCCACGCGATCCAGTACGCCGTCTTCGTCCTCATCCTGCTCAGTGTCGCCCGAGCCGCCCTTCCGCGCCTTCCCGGGAGCGTCCTGCTCGTGCTCGCGGCCGTCTTCGCGCTCCTCGTGGGCGCCTGCCAGGAGTGGTACCAGTCCCTCCTGCCCCACCGTGCGGCCGACCCTTCCGATCTCCTCTACGATGCCGCCGGCGTCGCCGGTGGTCTCCTGCTCTGGACCATCGCCGCCGTGCTCCGGCAGCGTCGTCTTCAGGGGCCGCTCTCCGCCGGCTGAGCGAGCGCCTTCACGCGGATGTCCCCCCAGGCCTTTGACTGCTCCACCTCGCACGCCCCGCGCTTCAGCAGCTCCAGCAGCGCGATGAACGTCACCACCACCTCGACCCGCGAGGTGCACCCTTCGATCACCCGCCGGAACGAGAAGGAGCGGCTCCTGCCGCGCAGGTGCTCCTCCAGCGTGAAGATCCGGTCTGCCAGGCTCACGTCGGCTCGCTCGACCGTCCCCTCTGGCTCTTCCGGCAACCGCTCCAGCACTTCCAGCATCACCGCGTAGAGCGCATCCAGCGTGAGCCCGTCGAGGGCATTCCCCGGGGGTGGGTCCGGCGGCGGCGCTCCCCGTGGATAGGTCCGCCACCCGGCCTCCACCCGCTCCCCCAGCGTGTCCGCCGCCTCCCGGTAGCGCCGGTACTCCAGCAGCAGCGCCACCAGCTCCTCCCCGGGATCGTCCTCCTCGGGTTCCTCCCCCTCCTCGTCCCGTTCCGGCAGCAGCGCCCGCGACTTCAGTTGCAGCAGCTTCGCCCCGATGGAGACGAACTCCGCCAGCGCCGCTGCATCCAGTGCTTCGTCCGTGTGAATCGCTTCCAGGTACTGGTCGGCCACCGCCACCAGCGACACCGTTGTGATGTCGAGGTCCCGGCGCTGGATCAGCGTCAGCAGCAGGTCCAGGGGACCTTCAAACGTCGGCAGGCGTATCTCGAGCATGGCCTCCCGAAGGCCGCTCCCCGCCGTGGCGACGCTCTCAGGCTCGTCCCGCTGCCCCGGCGTCTCCGATTCGGACGCCGTGTGCTCGACTGCAGCGGCTCGACGAGCGACGGGTCGCATATTCTCGCGGTTCGCGCCTATGGCAAAGCGCGAAGGCGCCTCACTTTCCCGCCGCTGAGACTGCTCCCTCGGCCGGTGCGAGGTCGGTTCGCAGCTTCTTGGCGTCCCGTAGATAGATGTGCTGGATGTCCTGGGGCGCGGCCTCCGTGTTCACGTGCAGCAGGATTCGCACGCATTTCCGCATCGAGCCCGGCACGTTCATTTCGTGCCCGCAGATAAGCGGTACGTACTTCCAGCCGCCGAGGCGCCGTGTCGCCTCCGCCGGGAATTCCGCGTTCAGGTCGGGTGATGTGGTGAAGTGGCACGAGGCGATGTCGTCGGCGACGACGCCGTTCGCTTCGACCATTGCCTCAAGCAGCTCGCGCGTCCCCTCGAGGATCGCCTCGCGCTCGTTCTCGGTTACGGTGATCGCTCCGCGGATGCCGCGAACCGCCATGGACAGGTGCTCCTTGCGAGCGTTTGGACCGGCCCGCCGCCTGCGTCGCCCCCGTTACGCCTCGCCCGCCCCGGCCCCTGCACTGCGGCCGGTCACGAGCTCAACGTACGAGCGCACACGCTCGACGCAGCCCTCCACGCTCCCCCCTTCGATGGCCGCGATGATAGCAGAGCCAACGATCACGCCCTCCGCCACGCGCCCCACCCGCGCCACCTGCTCCTGCGTCGAGACCCCGAACCCGACCGCGATCGGCAGCTCCGTGTGCCGCCGGATCGTCGCCACCAGGTCCCCCACCTCCGCTGGCACCGCCGCTCCTCCCGTTGTCCCCATCACGCTCACGCAGTAGATGAACGAGTCCGCCACCGCCGTCACCTCCCCCATCCGCTCCTCCGCCGTCGTCGGCGCCACCAACGGCACGAAGCTCACGCCGTTCTCGGCGCACGCCTGCCGGAACGTGCCCGCCTCGTCCGGCGGCAGGTCGACCACGATGAACCCGTCCGCCCCTGCCGCCGCCGCGTCCGCCGCCGCCCGCGCCTCGCCGTAGGCGAGCAGCGGGTTGTCGTACCCCATCAGGACCAGCGGCGCCGTCAGCCCCTGCGCGCGCGCCTCCCGAACCATCGCGAGGCAGTCCGCGAACGTCACGCCGGCAGCCACCGCCACCTCGTTCGCGCGCTGCACCGTCGCCCCGTCCGCGAGCGGGTCTGTAAAGGGCACGCCCAGTTCGATCACGTCCGCTCCGCCTGCTTCCATCCCCAGCAGCAGGGGCACCGTCTGGTCTGGCTCCGGGAACCCCGCCATGACGTACGCGACAAAGGCCGCTCGTCCCTCCCCGTTCGCCTGCGCGAACCGCGCCCGCAACCGATCCGACATGCCTAGGCCTCCGTCGCTACCAGAATGGAGAAGCTAACCGCGTTGAACAACACGTGGAATGCCACGCTCTCCCAGAGATTCCCCCGCCGCCAGAACAACCAGGCCAGCGTCACGCCGATGATGAAGAACGGGATCAGGCTCCCCGGGTCGAGGTGTACCCCGCTGAAGACCGCCCCCGAGATCAACGCCGCCGGCCAGAACCCCCACCGCTGCAGCCCCCCGAAGATGAGCCCGCGGTAGAACACCTCCTCCGCCAGTGGCGCCACCGCAATCACCGCGATGCCCGCCAGGACCAGCGACAGCCGTTCGCGAACTATTTCGATGCCGACGGTGCTTTCGGGCTGGAGCGCCTCGATATCGAGGGCGTTCACGATCGTGGCGTAGGCCACCACCATCACGTAGCAGCCCGCCACCGCCACCCCCGGCCGCCACAGCTCCAGCACGTTGAATCCCGTCAGGCCCAGGCGGTTGGCCAGCGCCCCCAGTTCGTTCCGCGTGACCACTGCGACTACGCCCACGAGCAGCACGTTGAGCGCCAGCGTCGTCGCCAGCCCCAGCGCGATCGTCGTCTGGTCGGCCCGGAGCGTGGGTGGGTCAGGGGCATCCTCGCCCGTTGCCGCTGCCGCCAGCCGTTCGCTCGCGTAGCCGGCGATCTCGCCCGCCGTCTCGAACATGTCGCCGACATCGCGGGTCTGCAACTCCGCCCCCGCCACCTCCACCACGCCCACGAGTAACAGGTTCATCAGGAGGACCACAACCGCCCCCGCAAACACGCCGAAGAGGACGTGCCTCGGGCCCCAGGGCAGGCCCCCGCGTCGCCCCCCCGGGGGCTCCGTCATCGCGAACTGCGCGCTCAGAGCGTGACGCCCAGCGCCTCGGCGACCGTGTGCATGTCCTTGTCGCCGCGGCCGCTCAAGCCGATCAGCACGTCCCCGCCCTCGCCGATCTCCTCCGCCAGCCGGATGGCGGGCAGGATCGCGTGCGAGGGTTCCAGGGCCGGGATGATCCCCTCGCTCCGTGTCAGCCGCTGGAACCCCTCCAGCGCCTCCGCGTCATCCGCCGCGATGTACTCCGCGCGCTCCGTCACCTTCAGCCACGAGTGCTCCGGACCCACGCCCGGATAGTCGAGCCCCGCGGAGATGCTGTGCGTGTCGAGGATCTGCCCCGCTCCGTCCTGCAGCAGGTAGGTGCGCGTGCCGTGCAGCACCCCCGGACTCCCCGCCACGAGTGTCGCCGCGTTCCGCCCCGGCTCATCCAGTCCCTCCCCTGCTGCCTCCACGCCCACCAGCCGCACCGGATCCTCAATGAACGGGTAGAATAGCCCGATCGCGTTACTCCCGCCCCCAACACAGGCGACGGCCACGTCCGGCAGCCGGCCCGCCTGCTCCAGCATCTGCGCCCGCGCCTCCTGCCCGATGACCGCCTGGAAGTCGCGCACCATGGTCGGGAAGGGGTGCGGCCCGATCGCCGATCCGATCAGGTAGTGCGTCGTGCGCACGTTCGTCACCCAGTCCCGCATCGCCTCGTTGATGGCGTCCTTCAGCGTGCGGCTGCCCGAGTCCACCGGCACCACCTCCGCCCCCAGCATCTTCATCCGAAATACGTTCAGCGACTGCCGCCGGATGTCCTCCGTGCCCATGTAGACCACGCACTCGAGGTTCAGCTTCGCGCACACCGTCGCCGTTGCCACCCCGTGCTGTCCCGCACCCGTCTCCGCGATGATCCGTGGCTTCCCCAGCCGCTTCGCCAGCACCGCCTGCCCCAGCGCGTTGTTGATCTTGTGCGCCCCGGTGTGGGCCAGGTCCTCGCGCTTCAGCCAGATGCGCGCCCCTCCCACTTCCTCCGTAAGACGCTCCGCCAGGTACAGCGGTGTCGGCCGTCCCGCGTAGTGGCGCCCCAGCTCGGCCAGTTCCTCGATGAAGGCGGGATCGGTACGCGCGGCCTCGTAGGCCTCCTCCAGCTCCTCGTGCGCTGCCACCAGCACCTCGGGGATGTAGCGCCCGCCGAACTCCCCGAACCGCGGGGTCAGATCGCTCCCTGTCTCCTTGCTCATCGTCCTGTCCCCTTCGCCGCGCGGATGAACGCGCGCACCTTCTCGATGTCCTTGACCCCGTCGCTCTCGACCCCGCTGGAGACGTCGACCGCCCACGGCTCGACCGCTCCAACCGCTTCCGCCACGTTCTCGGGCGAAAGCCCGCCCGCCAGCATCAGCGGCAAACGTCGCCCGACCTCCTTCGCCACGTCCCAGTCGAACGTCTCTCCCGTGCCGCCACGCGCCGATCGCGACCCGGTGTCGAGCATGACGCCCGCCGCCACGCCCGGCGTTGCCGCATCGAACACGTCGTCCGCCGAGGTCTCGGGATGCACGTGGATCACCTGCATGACCGGCGGACGCACCTGCCGCACGAACTCGTCGTCCTCGCCGCCCGAAAGCTGGATCAGGTCGAGCCCCGCCGCTTCCGCAATCTCGTTCGCGTCCTTGACCTCCTGGTCGGCGAAGACCCCCACGATCAGGGGCCGCCAGCGCGCGAGCGCGTCGTCGATCGCCTCGTTCCAGGCCCCGAACCAGCTCGCGCCCCGGACCTCCCCGCGTCCCGGCCCCTCGATTCGCGGCAACTCCTCGCTCCGCCGCGTCTCCCGCACTGCCTCGATGATCTCGTAGCACTGCTGCGGCGTGACTTGCCGCCGCGACTCCGCGAACATCAGGCCGATGAAGTCGGCGCCCGCCTTCACCGTTTCCCGAGCCGTCTCCGCGTCCCGCACCCCGCAGATCTTGACGCGCGTCATCGTCCCCGCAGCTCCGCGATCATCGCCCCCGGGTCCCCCGCCCGCATGAGCGCCTCCCCCACGAGCACCGCCTTCGCCCCCACCGCCTCGAAGCGCGCCACGTCCTCCCGCGTGCTGATGCCGCTCAGGGCTGCCAGCAGCGCTTCCTCCGGCGCCCCCTCCGCCAGCCGGTCCGTCGTCCCCAGGTCAACCTCGAAGCTGCGCAGGTCGCGGTTGTTGATCCCCACCAGCCGCGCCCCGACGGCACTCGCCCGTGCCATCTCCTCCGCGTTGTTCACCTCCACCATCCCCTCCATCCCGAGTTCCCGCGAGCACGCCAGCAGCCGTCCCAGCGTCTCGTCGTCGAGGCAGGCCACGATCAGGAGCACCGCGTCCGCGCCGTGCGCCCGCGCCTCCAGCAGCTGGTACTCGTCGACGAGGAAGTCCTTGCGAAGCAACCCCGGCCGCCCCGCGCCCAGCTCCCCCACCGCCTCCCGAGCCCCCCGCAGGTCGTCCAGCGTGCCCTTGAACCACGTCGGTTCCGTCAGCACGGAAATACCTGCCGCCCCGCCCCGCGCGTAGCGAAGCGCCTGCTCGGCTGCGTCCATTCCCGGCGCGATGTCGCCCTTGCTCGGCGACGCCCGTTTGATCTCCGCGATCACCGCCGGGGGCGACTGCGCCAGCCGCGCGACGAAGTCGATCGCCGGCGGCGCCTCGCCCGCCACGCGCTGCAGCTCGCCCGTGGGGCGCGCCGCCTTCGCCTCGGCCACGTCTTCGCGCCGCTTCGCCACGATCGTTTCCAGGATGCTCGGCGAGCTCACGCGACCTCCTGTGTCAGCCTCACGTACGACTCCGCCACCTCCCGCGCCCGGCCCGACGCGATCGATTCCCGCGCCAGCGCCGCCCCCTCCGCGAAGCTGTCCGCCAGCCCCGCTGCCCAGCATCCCGCCCCCGCGTTCAGCGTCACGAAGTCCCCGACCGCCCCGCCCTGCCCCGCGAGGACCGCCCGTAGCGTCTCCACGTTCTCCTCCGCCGAACCCCCCGCCACCTCCTCCAGCGAGCATCCCTCGACCCCGAACGTGTCCGCCGATACCTCCTCCTCCCGCAACTCGCCCCCCTCAAGGATCCAGGCGTGCGTCGATGTCGCCGGACTGATCTCGTCCAGCCCGTCCGCCGAGTGCACGACCACCGCCCGGTCGAGCCCCCGGATGCGGAACGCCTCCGCGAACAGCGGACCCAGCTCTGGCGACCCCACCCCCGTCAGCTGTGCCCGCGGCCCCGCCGGGTTCGAGATCGGCCCCAGCACGTTGAAGATCGTGCGCGTCCCCAGCTCCCGCCGCGGTCCCCCCACGTGCCGCATCGCCGGGTGGAAGCGCTGCGCGAACAGGAACCCGAAGCCGCACCCCTCGATTACCTTCGCCACCGCCTCGCCCCCGAGGTCGATGCGCGCCCCGAGTGCCTCCAGCAAGTCCGCCGACCCGCAACGCGAGGAGGCCGCCCGGTTCCCGTGCTTGGCCACGCGCCCCCCCGCTCCCGCCACCACGAACCCAGCCGCCGTCGATACGTTAAACGTGTCCGCCCCGTCCCCGCCCGTGCCGCACAGGTCGACCACGTTGCCCGCCGCGATCGGCTCCGCGTGCCGCTCCATCACCGCCCAGCAGGCCGCCACGACCTCGGGCGTCTCGCCGTGCTGACGCATCCCCGCCAGGAACGCCCCGATCTGCGCCTGTGTCGCCTCCCCCGACATGATCGTCTCGAGCGCCGCCGCGGCCTCTTCCGGCTCGATGCCGCCCCGGTCCACCAGCGCCCCGATCGCCGCCTGTATCGCCGTCATCGCTCCCACGTCCCCCCTTGCAGGTCAAGGAAGTTCTGCAGCAGGTCCTTCCCGTGCTCCGTCGCGATCGACTCCGGGTGGAACTGCACGCCTTCCACCGTGAACCGCTCGTGCCGCACCCCCATGATGATGCCGCTCTCCGAGCGGGCCGACACCCTGAGCGACTGCGGCAGGCTTGGCGGGTCCGCCGCCAGCGAGTGGTAGCGCACCGCCGTGAACGGGTCCGGCAGTCCCGCGAAGACGCCCTCCCCGTCGTGGCTGATCGCCGAGGTCTTCCCGTGCTTGATCTCCCCCGCCCCTACGATCTCTCCGCCGAACGCCTCGGAGATGCACTGGTGCCCAAGACACACCCCCAGTACCGGTACGACCCCCGCGAAGCGCCGCACGATCTCGGTCGACACGCCTGCCCCCGTCGGCCTCCCCGGCCCCGGCGAGATCACGACCCGATCGGGAGCCAGTTCCTCGCACGCCTCCACCGTTACCTGGTCGTTCCGGTACACCACGATGTCAGCGCCCAGCTCCGACAGGTACTGGTAGAGGTTGTAGGTGAAGCTGTCGTAGTTATCGATGAGCAGCGTCGTCATCGGTCCAGGCTCCCTTCGCCGGCGAGGTCGCGTGCGACCTCCTGCAGCGCCACCGCCAGCTCCTCAGGCGAGTAGCCGTAGCCGCGCCGGTCCAGGTGGAATTTCTCCGCGAGATACCTGGTGTCGACCGCGCTCGGCGAGCCGAGGTCGAGGGGATACGCCGTTCCCGGCTCCCCCAGCAGCACCACGAGGAAGTAGCCGTCGCCCGCCCCCCGTGCGTAGCGTGCGGTCTCCTCAAGCAGCGGCACGAGCGCGAGGTCGATCGCGTTCGCGCGGTAGAAGCGCGCCGCCACGTGCGTGACCTCCTTCGCCAGCGCCGCGCCGGTCACGATGTCGCCCCCGCCGCCACCCGCCGCACGTAGGCGAGCACCTCCGACGGATGCTCCGCCAGCAGGTCGGGGCTCTCGGCCCGCACCCGCTCCGCGTCCAGCGAACCCCAGGTCGCCCCGATTGCGTGGCACCCGGCTGCCCGTCCCGCCTTCACGTCCGAGGGCGTGTCGCCGATGTAGGCAATCTGTCCCGGTTCATCCAGGGCCATCCGCTCCATCGCCACGAACAATGGGTCTGGCTCCGGCTTGTGCCGGTCGCAGTCGTCGTGGCCCACCACCGTCGCGAAGCGGTCCAGCAGGCCCGTGCGCGTCAGCTCCCCCGTTGCCCCCCACGAGATCTTCGAGGTCACGACCGCCAGTTCGAGCCCGTCCGCCCGCAGCGCATCGAGCACATCCACAACTCCCGGGAACGGCTCCAGCTCGAAGTCGATCGCGTAGTACCGCTCCCGGTAGCGCTCGGCGAAGCGCAGCCAGTCGTCCCCCATCAGGCTCCGCGCGAGTGCTTCCAGCGTCTGGCCGTTGTGCTCGCGCCAGACCCGCTCTGCATCCGGGCGCGTGCCGAGACAGTCCTCGTACGTGCCTGCGAGCGCGTCCATGCGCGCCGGGAGCGTGTTCAGCACCGTGTCGTCCAGATCCCAGAAGACGGCTTTCATAGCGAACGCTCCGGCCGCGGCACGCCCCGCTCGGCGAATACTTCCTCCATCACCGGCCACGCCGTCAGTGCTGCCGGGAAGCCCGCGTAGACCGCTACCATCCGCAGCGTCTCAACCACCTCGTCGGGCGTGGCCCCGTGGTTGAGCGCCCCGTTGATGTGCGACCGCAGCTGGTTGGGCCGCCCCGTGAGCGCGGCCAGCATGGCCACCACCTCAAGGCTGCGGGTGCGCCGGTCGAGCCGGTCGCTCCCCCAGACCTCCCCCAGTGCGAAGTCGACCACGTTGTCGGCCAGCTCCGGCGAGCTCCTCCGCATGGCGGCGTGGCGCGCCTCTCCGGCGCCGTCGCCGCCGCCCGAAAGCGTGCGCATCACGTCCCGTCCCGCTTCCCGCCGCGATTCAAACGGCCCGTTCGTCGGCTCTGTCTCCATGCCCATCTCCCCCTGTAACGCGCTCAGGATCGCGGCGCTGTCGTCGCGTGGCGCGGCCAGCCCGAAGGCGGCGAGGACGCCCGCGCGTACGTGTTCGTCCATGGCCAGGTCCTCCAGCGCCGCCGCCTCGCACCAGCGCAGCTCCACCCCGTCCGCCGCCGGCTCCCCCTGCCACGCGCTCGTCGCGAAGAGGTTGTAGACCATGTGCCCCTCCGTGTCCGGGATGAACAGGGTCTCGTAGAACGTCTCCTCGATCGCTTCCACCGAGACGCCCATCCCCTCGAGGATCGCCGCCATCCCCGCGTCCACGTCCTCGTGTTCGGGCAGCAGATCGCCGCCCGGCAGGCTCCACTCCTCCTCCCCCGCCCCCCGCTGGAGCAGGAACTCCCCCTCCCGCTCGAGGATCGCCGCCAGGTGGATGCGCTGCGCCATCACTTACCCCCAACCGGAGCCTGCTGCGCTGCCGCCAGCTCGGCCTGGTCGATGGCGCGCTCCAGCGCCAGCATCTTGTTCACGCTCTCCTGGTACTCCGTCGGCGGTTCCGAGTCGTACACGATGCCGCCCCCTGCCTGCAGGTAGGCGTTGCCGTCCTTGACCACCATCGTGCGGATGGCGATGCACGTATCGAGGCTCCCCGCGAAGCTCGCGTATCCCACCGCCCCTGCGTAGACGCCCCGCTTCTCCTGCTCCAGCTCCGCGATGATCTCCATCGCCCGCACCTTCGGCGCCCCCGAGACCGTCCCCGCCGGGAACACCGAGCGGAACGCGTCGTAGGGCGTGCGGTCGCCCCGCAGCTGCCCCGAGACGCGCGAGACGATGTGCATCACGTGCGAGTACCGCTCGATCTCCATGAGCTGGTCCACCCGCACCGTCCCCGGCTCCGCCACCCGCCCCACGTCGTTCCGCCCCAGGTCGACCAGCATGATGTGCTCGGCCCGCTCCTTCTCGTCCCCCAGCAACTCCTCAGCGAGCGCATCGTCCTCCTCCGGCGTCGCCCCCCGCGGCCGCGTGCCCGCGATCGGGTGCGTCGTCACCACCCCGTCCTCGACCCGCACCAGCATCTCCGGCGAGGCCCCCACGATCTGGAAGTCGTCGAGGTCCAGATAGAACATGTACGGCGAGGGATTCACTGTGCGCAGCTGCCGGTAGATCGTGAACGGGTGCACCGAGGTCGGCCGCCGGATCCGTTGCGACGGCACCGCCTGGATGACCTCCCCGCCGATCACGTCCTCGCGGATGCGCTCCACCATCAGCTCGTACCCCTCCCGCCCCACGTTTGAGGTTCCCTGCGCGCTCACCCGCGCCACCTCCTCGACCTCCTCCACGGGCAGCGCCAGCGGCTGGCTCAGCCGCGCCACGATCCTGTCGATGGTCGCCGCCGCCTGCTCGTACGAAGCCTCGATATCGCCGTCCAGGCGGCAGTGCGCGACGGCCCGGATGGTGTGGCGCACGTGGTCGAACACGACCATCGAGTCGCACAGCAGAAACATCGCCTCGGGAATGCCGACCGGGTCGTCCTCGTTCGCCGGCACGCGCGGCTCGAAGTGCCGGATCGCCTCGTAGCTCACGTAGCCCACGGCCCCGCCCGTCAGGCGCGGCAGTCCCGGCAGCTCCACCGCCTGTAGCCCGGCGAGCGCCTCCTCCAGGGGCTTCAGGGGGTCGCCCTGGTACGCCTCCCCCGGACCCGTGCGGATGACCTGGTACGGATTCGCCCCGATAAACGAGTAGCGCGCCAGCCGCTCTCCACCCTCCACCGACTCCAGCAGGAACGAGTAGCGCCCCTCGCGCACCTTCAGGTACGCCGAAACGGGCGTCTCCAGGTCGGCCGCCACCTCGCGGTAGACCGGTACCAGGTTGCCCCTGCCCGCCGCCGCGAGCGCCTTCACCTCGTCGAGCGTTGGGTGCAGCACGTTCAGCTCCCCCGCGGAGGCCCGTTGAGGTAGTTGATCGCCATCGCGTCCCGCACCAGCTCCATCGTCTCCTGCGCCGCCACGCGCGCCCGCGCCGTTCCCGACTCCAGTGCGTCCCGCACCTCGTCCAGGTGCGCCTCGTAGTACGACCGGCGCTCCCGGAACGGATCCAGCAGGTTGTTCAGCGCGATCGTCAGCTTCTGCTTCACCTCAACGTCGCCCACCTTCCCGACGACGTAGCGCTCCTTCAGGTCGTTCACCTCGTCCACGTCCGGGTTGAACGCGTCGTGGTACATGAAGACCGGGTTCCCCTCGACGTGACCCGGATCGGTCGCCCGCAGCCGCGTCGGGTCGGTGAACATGCTCCGCACTTTCTTCGCGACCGTGTCCGCGTCGTCCTTGAGCTGGATCGTGTTGTTCAGCGACTTGCTCATCTTCGCCTGGCCATCCAGCCCCACCAGCCGCGGGACGCGCCCCACCAGCCCCTCGGGCTCGGGGAAGACCTCCCGGAACTGCCGGTTGAAGCGGCGCGCCAGCTCGCGCGTCATCTCGATGTGCGGTAGCTGGTCCTCGCCCACCGGCACCAGGTGCGCCCGCGGCATCAGGATGTTCCCCACCTGCATCACCGGATACGTGAAGAACGCCACCGGCACCGACTTCTTCCCGAAGTCGTCCATCTCCGACTTCAGCGTCGGGTTGCGCTGCAGCATCCCCAGCGGCAGGAACCAGCTCAGCCAGGTCGTCAGCTCCGCGTGCTCCGGAATCAGGCTCTCGATGACGAAGCAGCTCTCCTCGGGATCGAGCCCCACGGCCAGCCAGTCCAGCGCCACCTCCCACACCGATTCGCGCACCCGCTCGAAGTCGTCGGCGTAGTCCGAGACCTGGTAGTCCGCGATCAGGAAGTGGCAGTCGTACTCCCGCTGCAGGCGGACCCAGTTCTCGAGCGCCCCGGCGTAGTGGCCCAGGTGCAGCGACCCGGTCGGCCGGATGCCGGTCAGGATTCGCTTCCGCTCGCTCATCGGATCCTCCTTCGGCGCCGGCCGCTAGGCCGCCGCTCCGTAGCAGCCGTCGAGGAAGCCCAGCAGCCGCTCGCTCGCCTGCTCGGCTGCCGAGACCACGGCGTCGCTGTCCTCGCACAGTTCCTCGATCGCCGCCATCTCCGCGCCCGAGTGGGCCACGTCCGAGACCAGGTGCACCGAGAAGAACTCGAACTGGTTGGGCAGCAGGTCGTAGTGCTCCGTGAGCCCCTTGATCTTCTCCCACGCGATCGCCGGTACCTGCGACTCGTAGGCGAAGAGCGTCGCCAGCGCTTCCGCCACCGGCGCTTGCTCCGCCACCCCGGCGTAGTGCTCGATGAGCGCCGTCGTCTCTGGATGCGGCTCCGCGCCCTCGACCTCGTCCCGCGAGAGGCCCAGGGCGGACGCGAACTCCAGCCACAGGGCCGGGTGGTTGCGCTCGCCGTGCTCCTCGTCCCAGAGGTTCTCCAGCAGGAGCTGCCGGATCGCCGGGGAATCCGTGCGCGCGTGGATCGCGCTCAGGAAGCGCGGGAACGCCCGCTCGAAGTGGTAGTACTGCCGCGCGTAGTCCTGCAGCCGCTCGACCTCGAGCGTGCCCGCGCTCCAGGCCTGGTAGAACGGGTGCTGCAACAGCGACCGCTCCGCGATCGCCTCCCGCATGCGCGTTTCCAGCGCCGTTCCCGCTTCCGTCATCGTCATTGCCGACCTCCTTGGTCCTGTTTCCTCTCGTGCTTTGCTTCTGCATCCGGCCCATTCCCCCCTCGCGGCGCTGTGCTGTTCAGTACGAACATCCACAGGCGACCTCAGGAAAAAGAGCCAGAAAAAAACCCGCCCTGGAAAGGACGGGATACCCGCGGTGCCACCTTCATTCCCCGGCGTATGCCGGAGCGCTCAGCGAGCGCGCGTCCGTTTCCGGACGGAACGCCCGAGGCCGCTAACGGGGCCCATCCCGCCCTCGCCTACCCACCGTCGCCGGCTTCTGCGAGGGAGCTCCCGGGTCCATTCGCCGCTTGCGCACCTACCGGGCTTTCACCGTCCCCGGTTCGCTGGTGAGGCCGCCTGAGCGGGTACTCCTCCCGATCGACGCTTCTTCGATTCAGTTGTCATTCGAGCCTAGGTCCGCGCGCCCGACCGGTCAATACGCAGAACGCGTTACTGCGCCGGCAGGAACTGGTTCAGCGCGGTCATCGAGTCTTCCTCCGTCAGGAGGGGCGGATGCGCCGCTCCTGTCACCTCCACGACGCGCGCGTCCGGGTGCTCCCGTCCCATCTTCGCCGCCGTGTCCCGGCTCAGGATGTCGCTGTGCTCGCCGCGCAGCACGAGGATCGGGCACTTGATCGAGCGGTACTGCCGCCACAGCTCGTCTTGTTCGGGCACGCCCATGCCCACGTGGCGCGCCGCCGGGTCCATCTTCCACACGTACAGCCCGTTGTCGCTCAGGCGGACGTTCCAGCGCGCGTAGTCCTCGACCCGCTGGGTCGAGAGCCTCGCCGCCGCCGGGAATTGCTCTCTGTAGTAGTTCACCACCGCCTTCAGGTCGGGGAAGGCCGTCGGCGTTGAATCCGTGCGGTCGCTGATGCGGTTGACGCCGCCGCCGTCAACGTCCGGCCCGATGTCGTTCATCACGAGCGCCGTCACCCGCTCCGGGTACTTGGCGGCGTAGGCCATGGCCACGCCCCCGCCCATCGCCGTGCCCACCAGCGCGAGCCGCTGTATCCCCAGCGCTTCCCGCACCGACTCCAGGTCGGCCACATAGACGCTCTGCGTGTACTCGTCGTGAGGCCCCCAGGCCGATTCGCCCCGGCCCCGGAAGTCCAGCGCGAACACCTGGAAGCGTTGCGCGAGCTCCGTGGCCGCCCGGTCGAACATGCGCGCCTGACCCACGAGGTTGTGCAACAGCACCACGTTTGGCGCCGTGGCCGCACCCCGTGCAATGAGGTGCTGCCTCAGGCCATTCGCTTCGACGAAGATGTCCCGAACACCGAACGCACTCGTCATGGCTCACCCCTATAGCTATCGCTGCTTCGATTGTACGGAATCCCCCGGACCTGGCACGTAAGCCCCGCAATCAAATCGGTTGCCGCCCTGCGTACCCCGTTTCAACCGGGTGCCAGTAGGCCAGCTCCGTTTCCCCCAGCTCGTAGCAGAGCAATACCACCACGCCCTCCCGCTCGTGCGGAAAGTCGATCAGTCCGCGCTCCGGATCCTTCAGCTGGATTTCCCACCCGTCGAGCAGCTCCATGCACTCCTGCAGCGTCTCCTCGTGCCGTTCCCGCTCCTCTTCCTGGTTGGGCGAAGGCAGCGCTATGGGGTGGCCGTCCGCCATCGACGCCCGCCGCTGCGCCGCCTCCACCGCCCGCGCCCCCCGCAGCTCCACGAACGCCTCCCGCAGACGCTCCAGCACGGGCCGCACCTGCGGCAGCAGCGCCCGCGCTTCCTCCACGCTGAAGAGCCGCACGTCAGACGAACAGGTGCAGCGGCATCTGCTCCGGCAGCACCGTCTCCCCCGACTCCACCGACTCCCGCTCCGCCAGCTCCTCCTCCGCCCCCGGCCCGATAATGACGTTCCGCCCGATCGTCATCCCCGCCGGCACCACCGCCCGCTTCCCCACGATCGAGATGCCGCAATTCACGATGTCCGGACGCGCACGGTTCACCACCGATTCGTCCCCCACCCCCACCGTCGCGCCTCTCCCCACCTCGACCTCCTTGTCGATGATCGCGCGATCGACCACCGCCCCCGAGCGGATGATTGCGTCGTGGCACAGGATCGAGTCGCGCACCACCGCCCCCTCCTCCACCACTACCCCCGGCGAGATCACCGAGCGCTCCACCGTCCCGTCGATCTGCGCTCCCGGCGAGATCAGGGCGTCGTGGGGCGCTGCTTGTGCCCCGAACCGCGCTGGCGTCTGCGACACCCGCGAGGTACGCAGGGGTGCGTCGGGATTCCCCAGGTTCAGCGGCGGGTAGCGCTCGATCAGGTCCATATTCGCCTGCCAGTACGCCTCGATCGTGCCCACGTCCCGCCAGTAGTCGAGGTACTGGTAGCCGAACACCCGCCGGCTGCCGAAGATGCGCGGCACGATGTCCCTGCCGAAATCGTGCGCACTCGCCGCCCCCAGGCTCGCGTCCTCCTGCAGCGCCTCGATCAGCACGTCCCGGTTGAAGCAGTAGATGCCCATCGAGACCCACGTCGATTTCGGCTGCGCGGGCTTCTCCTGGAAGTCCACCATCCGCCCGCTCGAGTCCAGTTCCAGCACACCGAAGCGATGCGCTTCCTCGATCGGCACCGAGTACACGCCGATGGTGACGTCCGCCTGTTGCCGCCGGTGGTACGCCACCAGGTTCCGGTACGACATCAGGTAGACGTGGTCCGCTGAGAGAATCAGCACCTCCTCCGCCCGCGACTGCGCGATCAGGTAGAGGTTCTGGTAGACCGCGTCCGCCGTGCCCTGGTACCAGTCCATGTCCGCTCGTCCCAGGTACGGCTGCAGGATCTCGATGTTCCGGTCGGGCGTGTCGTAGCCCCACCCCCGACCCGAGGCGATGTGGTTCACCAGCGACCGCGGCCGGTACTGCGTGAGTACCGCCACCTGGTCGATGTCGCTTGCCGCGCAGTTGCTCAGGGCGAAGTCGACGATCCGGTACTGCCCGCCGAACACGACCGCCGGCTTCGCCCGCTGCTCCGAGAGCACCGAGAGTCGATCACCCTGCCCGCCCGCCAGGATCAGTGCGAGCACGTCGCGCATGGCCTGCATTGTAAGCACGCGGGAGAACGGACCTTGTGCGCCGAACGGCTATGCTGAAGCGGTGAGGTCCTGCCGCGTCGCCCTCGCCCAGCTCAACACCACCGTCGGCGACATCGACGGCAACTGCGCGCGCATCCGCGAGGCCATCGCCGCCGCCCGCGAGGCCGGCGCCGCCATCGTCGCCTTTCCCGAGCTCGCCGTCACCGGCTACCCGCCCGAAGACCTCGTGCTCCGCCGCTCCTTCTGCGAAGCGTCGCGCGAGGCCGCCCGCGCCCTCGCCCCCCACACCGACGGCATCATCGCCGTCGTCGGCTTCGTCGATGAACTCGCCGGTAATCCCTTCAACACCGCCGCCGTATTCGTCGACGGCCGTCTGGCGTACTCCTACAACAAGCAGCTTCTCCCCAACTACGGCGTCTTCGACGAAGAGCGGTACTTCGGCCATGGCCTCACGACGCCCGTCTTTCGAGCCGGGAGCTTCACCTTTGGCGTCAGCATCTGCGAGGACATCTGGGACCCCGACGGCCCTGTCGCAACCATGGCCCTCGGCGGCGCCGAGCTCTGCGTCAACATCAACGCCTCCCCCTACCACCGCGGCCGCGGCGCCGAGCGCGTCGACATGCTCGCCACCCGCGCCGCCGACAACCGCATCGCCGTCGCCTACGTCAACGCCGTCGGCGGCCAGGACGAGCTCGTCTTCGACGGCGACTCGCTCCTCCTCGACAACCGCGGCGAGGTCCTCGCCCGCGGCCGCCAGTTCCGCGACGAGCTCCTCATCGCCGACCTTCCCCTCGGTGACCAGGCTGCGCTGCGCCGCCTGCACGCCCGCCGCCGCGACGACACCATCGCCGACGGCGACCCCCTCACCGACATCCGCCAGGTCGACCTGGAGTTCGCGCCCAACCTCGCCGCCCCCGCCGAGCCCCTCCTCCCCAACACGCCCCCCCTCCCCGACGAAGGCGAGGTCTGGGAGGCGCTCGTCCTCGGCACCCGCGACTACCTCGCCAAGACCGGCTTCACCCGCGCCTACATCGGCCTCTCCGGCGGCATCGACTCAAGCGTCGTCGCCGCCGTCGCCGCCGACGCCCTTGGCCCGGAGAACGTCACCGGCGTCTCCATGCCCAGCCGCTACTCCAGCGACCACAGCCGCAGCGACGCCGATGAGCTCGCCACCAACCTCGGCATCGAGCTCCTCACCATCCCTATCGAGCCCGCCCACGCTGCCATGCTAGAGATGCTGGAAGGCGCGTTCGATGGCACCGAGGCCGGCCTTGCCGAGGAGAACCTCCAGTCCCGCCAGCGCGGCAACATCCTCATGAGCCTCGCCAACAAGTTCGGCGCGCTCGTCCTCACCACCGGCAACAAGAGCGAGATGGCGACCGGCTACGCCACCCTCTACGGCGACATGGCCGGCGGTTTCGCCGTCCTCAAGGACGTGCCCAAGATCCTCACCTACGCCATCGCCCGCTGGCGCAACGAGGCCGCCGGACGCCCCCTCATCCCCCAGAACGTCATCGACAAGCCCCCCAGCGCCGAGCTCCGCCCCGACCAGCTCGACGCCGACTCCCTGCCCCCCTACGAGGTGCTCGACCCCATCATCGAGGCCTACGTCGAAGGCGACAAAAGCGGTCCCGAGATCGTCGCCATGGGCTTCGACGAAGCCACCGTCCGCCACATCCTCGCCCTCGTCGACCGCAACGAATACAAGCGCCGCCAATCCCCACCCGGCGTCAAGATCACCCCCCGTGCCTTCGGCCGCGACCGCCGCCTCCCCATCGCCAACCGCTACCGCGATTGGTAGCGGTTGGCCACGTAGGCTGGAGAGAGTCCTGCGAAAGGAAACCCAAGATGGTCTCTTCTGATGGCCTCGACGCCCGAGAGTTGACGTTCTCCCAAGCCCATGGTTACGAGACACTACCCCAGCCGCTGAAGCTTGAGGAAGTCAGTACGAAGGCGCGCAATGCAATCTGGAATGTCCTTTATGTGCATGTCTATGCTGACCATGCAGAAGTTAACGCTTCAGTCTCAAGTAGACTTCTGAAACAGTCAGTCTGGTTTGGGATATTCTATACCCTTCACACGGAAGTGCTGGGGAATACAGCGGACCAATTCAATGCCCAAGATCACGTTCAGAACCTGTTGCAGTACCGAGAAGATGTCCTCTATGGGATGCGATTCAACAAGCTGTTCGACTTTCTCCAGACTGTAATGCGACATCCGTCCTGCCCAGGGGAAGTGATCCATGGTATTGCTAAAGCCTTTCATGATGAAGGCCTCGCCTATTTTGTAGATACAGAAGGCTCCCCAACGATTGTGCCGGCGGCGACACCAGAAGAGGGCAGCCAAATCCGAGAGGCGCTGGATGAACTCCATCGAGCGTCCCTCGATGGAGCTGTCGCGCACCTTAAGGATGCATCTGCATGCATCAATGTTTCCGACTGGTCTGGGTCAATACGGGAGAGCATCCACGCGGTCGAGTCTGTGGCCCGCATACTTGACCCAAAGGCTGCTTCCACGTTGGGCCCCGCGCTAACTTCCCTGGAGAAGCAGGGACGCTTACACCCTGCGCTGAAGAAGGCCTTCAGCAATCTGTATGGCTATACATCAGACGAACAGGGCATCCGACATGCGCTTCTGGAGGATGTGGAGTCCCCCGCAGGACGAGATGAAGCGGTGTTCATGTTGGGGGCTTGCGCCTCCTTTGCCAGTTACCTTTGGCGCAGACATCAGGACGGGACCGAGTAGTCGAACAACCACGGGATCCTACCCCTCCAACCGCCCCGCCAGCTCCGCCCCCGACACCCCCAGCGCCTCCCAGAACGCCGGGTTCATCCCTATGGCCCTTCTGCACACAATTCGTCGGAGGTTGTGTATCCCTGGATCTCCCAGAGTGCGCACTCCGCCTGTCGGTAGGTGGGCCAGACGGCGTCTCGGCGTTCCCGGTAGAAGTCTGTCGCCCCGTCATTGACGGACCACTTGCGGAGGAAAGTGTCGTAAGCGGTCCAATAGGTATGAGCTGCCGCTCGCCATGACTCCACCGCTTCGCTGCGCAGGGCAACCGGACCGGGCCTGCTCGGAGTAAGTACTTGGACCACCCACCCCGCCCAAGTGATGCGCTGTGGGTACAAGGATTGCCAGATGCCTCCCCGCCCGTACCCATCGCTCGGCCGCCAGTAATAGGGCCGTTCATTTGCCAGCGTTACATGGATATTGGCCAGCGCCTCCTCCCAGCGCTCCAACACGCCGCTCACGTAAGTGTCGATGTCCTCCCACGTCGGTTCCCGTTCGGGAGGGACAACATCGAGGTTTATCTCCTGGGAACTACCCCAGTAAACGCTCTTCCCGACCTGTTGTCCGTTCACAGTAAACGTCACCAGCACGCCCGGCTCTGCCCCACCGCAACCTTCCTCAACGGTCAGGCTGAACTGTGCCTTTCCGAACCGGGTAACGGTTGTGTCGGTACCGCATGCTTCCCCCCCGACAGTCGCCCTTACCACTGTGCCTTCGGGGGCGGCCTCATAAGAGTAGGCACTCCCCAAAGGCACCCTGAATCGGACCGCACCGTAGTAGCGGTCTAGTTGGGGCCCTGCGCTGATCGTGGGCCCGCCTTCAGGCACGCTCCCACCCGGAGCCACCACGTACCCCCGCAACCCCAGCGCGATGAGCCTCCGGCTCATCGTCGGCTCCGCCACTGCGAAGTGCAGGCCCTCTGAGCCGCGCTCGCCGACGTAGCTGCTGCTGATGATGCCCGCGACACGCCCGCAGGCGTCGACGAGCGGCCCCCCGCTGTTGCCCGGACTCGATGCGGCATCGGTCTGGAGGTAGGAGACGCCCCCGGCCGTGAACACGCGGGACACAGTTCCTCGCGTCCATGATGCGGTGGTGCCTAGCGCCTCGGGGTAGCCCGCAATTGCAATGTCCGTGCCGATCGTGAGCGTTCCCGCCCATTCCAGCGCTGTGAGGCTTGGAGCTAATGCGGACAGCAGCGCGACGTCGCCACTGTCGAACTCGTAAAACCCGACGAGCCGCGCGGCCGTGGACACGTGCTCGTTGCCAAGCGTGATGTGGCTTGGCCTGTCCTCCACGACATGCCCGGCCGTGACGAACTGCCCGTTCCCCACGTAGAACGCGCTTCCCGTGACGGTGGGTGTGCTCACCTTGACCGTGCTCGCGACCACGCGCTCCGCCGTCTCGTTCCACCGGCAGACGCGCTCAGCCTCCCCATCTTCCTCCGGTTCCCCCGGTGGGTCGGGCAAGTCTGGCAGGGGCACATCGACCAGTACCGCGTTGCTCTGGTGGAAGCGGCCCGACGAGCTCCGGGCGGACATGTCGAGGGCGGCGTTCTCCGTGTGCCAGCTTCCGCCCTCGGGCCGAGTGCTGAGGTAGAGCAGCGACGGGTTCGACACCCGTCGCCACACCGTGACCTCGACGGTCGCCGTTCCGCCGCCGGGCAGTGGCACCGAAACCGTGACCGCATTGCTCTGGTGAAAGCGCCCCGAGGAGCTCAACGCGGACATATCGAGGGCGGTGTTTTCCGTGCGCCAGCTGCCGCCCTCGGGCCGCGTGCTCAGGTAGAGCAGGGACGGGTTCGATACCCGCCGCCACACGGTGACCTCAATGCCGGCGGTTGCGGGCTCCGCTGGCCCCTGCGCGGCCACGCTCCCCACAGTCCCAAGCGCCATCGCGACCGCCACCAGGGCGGCTAGCCATGCCTGCGCCAGCTTCACTGTGACGCCCTCGCTATCTTTATGGGATGAGGCCACACCGCGCGGAGTCTACGTACCGCCAACAGCCAACAGCCAACAGCCGACAGCCCCGCCAACCTACCCCTCCAACCGCCCCGCCAGCTCCTCCCCCGACACCCCCAGCGCCTCCCAGAACGCCGGGTTTACCTCGCCCGACGCGATCATCCCGCGCGCGATGACTAGCGCGTCGATCGTCGTGCCGCCTTCGCGGCGCAGTGCCCCCGCCGTCATGTTCAGCGCCTGACGCAGGTTGGGGGCCGGCATCACCCGGTCCGAAAGCGGCGTGCTCCCCTCGCCGTGAACCGCCCGCAGCGCGTTCTCCAGCGCGTGCAGCTCCGGCAGATGCGCCCGCCCTTCTTCTCGAAGCACGCTCAGCGCTCCCGCCAGCAGGAACTCCACGCTCTCGATGGCCACGTTCAGGCTCGCCGCCATGCGCTCGCCCTCTGCCAGCGCGCGCTCCCCGTCCGCCGATAGCCGTACTTCCGCCATTCCGGAATCGAGTCTACGTGCCCCCGAAGATCATCGCCTTACCAGTTACTTTCGACCAACCACCGACCACCAACCACTAGCCACTAGTCACCAACCACTAACCCCCGCCGCTCCGCGCTCGGCGCGAAGTCCAGAACCTCCAGCTCCATTCGCTCCCCCCGCCACTCGCGGCTGAGCGAGTAGACGATGTCCAGCTCCCCCGCCGGCTCCATCTCCCCCATGCGGAAGGCGATCCCCGGCCATGTCGAGGCGCCTTCCCGCACCTTCAGCTTCAGGTGGCTCCCGTCCGACCCCACCCGGCGCGCGTCCCGCAGCTCCACGTTGCGGCTCAGCAGCACCGGCCGCCGGTTCCCGTGCCCGCACGGCTCGAACTGCGTCAGCCCCCGGATCTCCACCCCTGACAGGTCCGCCAGCGACGCCTCCGCGTCGATCGTGATGGATGGCCGCAGGTCCTCCGGCGCGAGCTGCTCCGCCGCCGTGTTCACGATCCGCTCCCGGAACAGGTCGAGGTGCTCGTTGCGAATCGTGAAACCCGCCGCCGCCCGGTGCCCGCCGTGCCGCACCAGCAGGTCCGATTCCTTTCGGATCGCCTTCACGATGTCGAAATCGCCGAAGGTGCGTGCGCTTGCGCGGCTCGTCTCCGGACCCTGCTCGTAGACGATCGCCGGCCGGCTGCGCGCCTCCACCAACCGCCCCGCGATGATCCCGATGATGCCCGCGTGCATCCGCTCGCTCCCGACCATCGTCAGCGGGTCGTCGCTCGCCCCCAGCAGCTCATGCGCCTCCAGCAGACCGCGCTCGCACTCCTCCTGCCGTTGCCGGTTGAGCTGGTCCAGCTCCTCCGCCACCACTTGCGCGGCAATCGGCGTCTCCGCCAGGAGCAGGTCGAGCGCCGTGCGCGCGTGTTTCATCCGCCCGGCTGCGTTCAGCCGCGGACCCAGCCCGAACCCGAGCGTTTCCGAGCGGATGCGGCCCGCCTTCGTGCCCGCGATCCTCGCCAGCGCCTCCCCCCCCGGTCGCGGCGAGTTCCGCATGCACTCGAGCCCCGCCGTGACGATCGCGCGGTTCTCGTCCTCCAGCGGCGCCACATCCACGACCGTCCCCAGCGCCACCAGGTCGAGGAAGTCCCGCTCCGGCAGCTCCCGCCCAAGAGACTCGTATAGCGCCTGCAGGAACCGATACGCCACCCCCACCGCCGCCAGCTCCGTGAACGGATACGGCGACCCCTCCCGCTTCGGGTTGATCACCGCCAGCGCCGCCGGCAGCTCGGAGGGCACGGTGTGGTGGTCGAGCACGATCGCATCCAGCCCAAGGCTGTTCGCGTGCGCGACTTCAGTCACCGAGCTCGTGCCGCAGTCCGCGCTGATGAGCAGGCTCGCCCCCTCCTCGCGCAACAGGTCGACCGCCCCCACGTTCAGCCCGTAGCCCTCGCGGAAGCGGTCAGGCAGGTACGGGATCGTGGTTGCTCCCAGCCGCTCCAGCGCGAGCTTCAGCAGCGCGATCGACGTCACGCCGTCGACGTCGAAGTCCCCGAACAGTGCAATGGTCTCGTGTGCCTCGATCGCCGCGCGCGTACGCTGCAGCGCGCGCTCGATCCCCGGAAGCAGCAGCGGGTCATGCCGGCCCTCCAGGTGAGGCTTGTAGAAGCGCTCAGCCGCCTCGCGCGTCGTCACGCCCCGGGCCGCCAGCACCGTGCCCACCACCGGCGGGAGGTTGGGAAGCCGTTCCTGGTGCGCGAACGCGCGGCGGAGCCTCCAGCGCGGTGTCGGCCGCGCCGGATCCGTCATGCCGGGCGGGCGGGCTGTCGGAAGACGAGCGAGCTGTTGTGTCCCCCGAACCCGAACGCGTTCGACATCACCGCCCGCAGGGGGGCCGAGCGCGCCGTGTTCGGGACGTAGTCAAGGTCGCAGTCCGGGTCGGGCGTCTCGTAGTTGATCGTCGGCGGGATGGCGCTGTGCCGCAGCGCCTGGATCGCGATCCCCGCCTCCACCGCTCCCGCCGCCCCCAGCAGGTGCCCCATCGCCGACTTCGTCGAGCTCATCGGCAGGGTGTAGGCGTATTCGCCGAACACGCGCTTCGCCGCCATCGTTTCGAACCTGTCGTTCAGCGGTGTCGAGGTGCCGTGCGCGTTCAGGTAGTCGATGTCGTCCGGCGTGGCGCCCGCGTCCTTGAGCGCCGCCTGCATGGCCAACGCCGCCCCCGACGCGTCCTCTGCCGGCTGCGTCACGTGGAAGGCATCGCTCGTCGCCCCGTAGCCCGCCAACTCGGCCAGCACCGTCGCCCCCCGCGCCAGCGCATGCTCCTCGTCCTCCAGCAGCAGCACGCCCGCCCCCTCGCCTATCACGAAGCCGTCCCGATTCAGGTCGAAGGGCCGCGAGGCCGTCTCCGGGTCCCTCGACTCCGTGAGCGCCTTCGCCGCCGCGAATCCCCCCACCACCAGCGGTGTCATCGCCGCCTCGCTGCCTCCCGCCACCGCCACGTCCACCTCGCCGCGCCGGATCATGGACGCTCCCACGCCGATGGCGTCCGCGCCGCTCGCGCAGGCGCTCGTGACCGAGAAGTTCGCGGCCTTCGCCCCCAGCCGGATGCTCAGCTGGCCGGAGGCCATGTCCGGCAGCATCTGCGTCATCAGGAAGGGACTGATCCGGCCCGGCCCGCGCTTGTTCAGCACCTCGTTCTCGCGCGCCATCGAGAGCACCCCCCCGACCGCCGTCCCGATGATCGTCGCGACCCGGTGGCCGTCGTTCTCGGGCGCCTGGTACTCCGCCTGGCGAAGGGCCTCGTCCGCCGCCACGAACGCGAACTGAACGAACCGGTCCGCGCGCCGTGCTTCCTTGCGCTCCATGAATTGGGTCGGGTCGAAATCCTTGACCTCCGCGCCTACGACGTCGCCGAAGCGTTCGTCCTCGAACTGCGTGATCAGGTCAACACCGGACCGGCCGGCGAGGAGCGCGTCCCAGGTCGTCTGCGCGTCAAGACCCAGCGGCGTCACCATGCCCAGACCAGTAACGACAACGCGTCTGCTCATGTCTGCCCTGCCGGATCTGCTGGACGGCGACTATACATCAGCCCTCCCCGAGCTCCCGGACGACCTTCGGAAGCCTGCTCGCGATCTCTCCCGCCAGCAGTCCCCCGTCGCCGTATTCCGTGCGCAGCGCCTCGCCCACGGCTGCGTGCAGGTAGACCCCCAGACTGGCTGCCTCGAAGGGCCCCAGCCCCTGTCCCAGGTAGGCCGCGATCATCCCCGCCAGCACGTCGCCGCTGCCCGCCGTGGCCAGCAGCGGGTTCGCGAACGGCGAGATGCGCGCCCGCCCCTCCGTGTCCGCCACCACCGTGTGTGCGCCCTTCAGCACGACCGTGCAGCCGTAGCGCGCCGCCGCCTCCCGCGCCGCCCCCACCCGGTTCTCCTGCACCTGCGCCACGCTCGAACCCAGCAGCCGCGCCATCTCCCCCGGATGGGGCGTCAGCACCGCCCCCGCCGGCGTCCGCGCCGCCCCGTCTTCGAGCGCCGCCAGCGCGTTGAGTGCGTCCGCGTCGATCACGACCCGCCCCGCCACGTCTTCCTCGGCGTCCGGCAACAGCGCCCACACCAGCGCCTGCGTCTCACCCGTGTGTCCCAGCCCCGGCCCCACCACACCCGCGTCGAACCCCGCCCACTCCCGCCGCAGCGCCACCGCCGCCTCTCCCGCGAGGCCGCCGTCCTCGGCCGCTTCCTGCGGGAGCCAGGTCGCTTCCGCGGCCGCCGGCGCGATCGATGCGATGACCGGCTCCGGACACGCGATCGTCACGAGCCCCGCCCCTGCCCGGTAGGCCGCCGTCGCCGCCAACGCGGGAGCCCCCCGGTAGCGCGAGCAACCCCCCACCACCAGCACCCTGCCGAACGTGCCCTTGTTTGCATCCTCCGGCCGTGCTGGCATCGACTCGCGCGTCCAGCGCGAGGTAATCAGCTCGAGCGAAGCCGCCTCCATCGCCTCCGCCGGAATCCCGATGTCGACCACCTGCACGCGGCCGACCACCCCGCTCCCCATCGCCTGGTACATCCCCACTTTCGGCAGCCCGAAAGTCACCGTCACGTCTGCCGCCACCGTCAGCGGGTCGACCCCGCCCCCGTCCGCATCCAACCCCGTTGGCAGGTCGATCGCGAGCACCTTCGGTGGCTGCGACCGCCCCCGCGCGTCCGCCAGCGCCACCAGCGCCTCCCCGATCGGCTCATCCGCCGTGATCGGCCGCCCCTTCCCCACCCCCAGCAGCGCATCCACCACCAGGTCGGCCTGGGCCATGCGCGGGAGCGCCGCCACCGCCTCCTCCCCCTGGGTCACCGAAACTTCCCGGAGGGTCAGTTCCTGTAGGTTCTGGTCATCCGACCGCCCTCGCGGCGCCAGCACCGCTACCTCCGCCCCCCAGTCGTGCAGGTGTCGTGCCGCCACCAGCCCGTCGCCCCCGTTGTTGCCCGGCCCCGCCAGCACGACGATTTCCCGCCCCTCGAGCGTGCCCAGCAGCATCCACGCCTCCTGCGCCGAGGACAGCCCCGCCTCCTCCATCAGCTGCGCCTCACTCGAACCCGCCTCGACGGCGGCGCGTTCCATCGCCCGCATCTCCTCGACCGTTACCAGCTTCACGCGAACACCCCCCGGCCTGTTCGAGGCTTGACCTGTGCGATAGCGGCAATACGGCGTGCCTTGAGGTTCAACGCAACCCCTCCTCGCGTACGAGTCGCTGCGCTGCCTCGCCCATGCGCGGCGTGTCCTCTGCTTCGGTCAGCGCACGTTCCCCCACCACCGAGGCCATCGCGAACTCCTTCGAGTGGGTCAGGCTGATGTCGAGGCCGCGAAGCTCGATTCGCTCCGCCCGCCCCGCGCCCCGCCGGTAGAGAAACACGAGCGGCTTGCCCCGGCGGGTCGGCAGAACCTCGATGTCGCGCCACCCGACGCCGCGCACGCCCGTGCCCAGCGCCTTCATGACCGCCTCCTTGGCGGCGAAGCGCGCCGCCAGCTCGGGGATGCGTCCCCGGCAGTGGCGCACCTCATCCTCGGTGAACCCCCGCCGCAGGAAGCGCTCGCCGTGGCGGTCGAGCACCCTCCGCACACGCGCGATCTCGATGATGTCGATTCCGTGGGCAAACTTGCGGGCCACCCCACGATCCTAGCCCCTCGCCCTTCCCCACGCCCAAACCGTACCCTTGGCGCATGACCGCCACCATCATCGACGGACGCGCCATTGCCGCCGAACTCCGCGCCGAACTCGCCCGCGAGGTCGCCGACCTGACCGCCAGCGGTGTCACGCCCGGCCTCGCCGCCGTCCTTGTCGGCGACGACCCCGGCTCCATCAGCTACGTCACCGCCAAGGCCGAGGCCTGCGCCGAGATCGGCATCTTCTCCGAGACCATCCGCCTCCCCGCGGACATCGCCCAGGACGCCCTCCTCGACCGCATCACCGCCCTCAACGCCGACGATCGCTTTCACGCCATCCTCCAGCAGCTCCCCCTCCCCGCCCACATCGACGAGCGCCTCATCCTCGACGCCATCGACCCCATGAAGGACGTCGATGGCCTCCACCCCACCAACCTCGGACGCCTCCTCCGCGGCGAATCCGGCGGCCCCATCCCCTGCACCCCCCAGGGCGTCATGCACCTGCTCGCCCGCTCCGGCGTCGACCCCGCCGGGACGCACGCCGTCGTTGTCGGGCGCTCCTCGCTCGTGGGCCGGCCCCTCGCCGTCCTCCTCTCCAACAAGGCCGCTGGCGCGAATGCGACCGTAACCCTCTGCCACACCGGCACCACCGACCTCGCCGCCCACACGCGCACGGCCGACATCCTCGTCGTGGCGGCCGGTCGCCCCGGAACCGTGACTGCTGACATGGTCAAGCCCGGCGCGACCGTGATTGACGTCGGCACGAACCGCATCGACGACGCCTCCCGCAAGCGCGGCTGGCGCCTCGTGGGAGATGTCGACTTCGCCGGCGTTTCCGAGGTCGCCGGACGCATCACGAAGGTGCCCGGCGGGGTCGGCCCAATGACCATCGCCATGCTGCTCGCCAACACCGTGCGCGCCGCCCGCGTAGCCGCCGGCGGCTAGCCCCTCACCCCGATCCTTGGGACACTGGCGTCATGCACCAGCTGCTGAACCAGGCCCGCGAACTCCTCCTGCGTATCTCCGACACGCTGGTGCGTCTTTGACCTCTCCCAGGCAGAAGAGCAACTAGCCGAGCTCGAGGCGCGGTCCTCCGAGGCCGCCTTCTGGGATGACGCCGAGCACGCACGCGGCGTCATGCAGGAGATTGCCTCCCTGCGCGAGCGCGTTGAAACCTGGCGCGGCCTCGAGAGCCGCGCCCGCGACCAGGTCGAGCTCCTTGAGCTCGCCATCGCCGAGGACGACGACTCCCTGGCCGAGCAGGCCGGCGACGACCTGCGCGCCCTCGAATCCGAGCTCGACCGGCTCGACTTCGAGCTCCAACTCTCGGGCGAGTACGACCACCGCGACGCCATCCTCGCCATCCATGCCGGGGCCGGCGGGACGGAGTCGCAGGACTGGGCCGAGATGCTCCTGCGTATGTACCTGCGTTGGTGCGAGGCCCACGGCTACGGCACCGAGGTGCTCGATACCACCGAGGGCGAGGAGGCCGGCATCAAGAGCACCACCGTCGAGGTGCGCGGCCCCCTTGCCTACGGCTACCTCGCCAGCGAACGGGGCGTCCACCGCCTCGTCCGCCTCTCCCCCTTCGATGCCGCCCACGTCCGCCACACGAGCTTCGCCAAGGTCGAGGTGATGCCCGAGGTCTCCTCCACCAGCGAGGTCGAGGTCAACCCCGACGAGATCCGCGTTGATGTCTTCCGCGCCAGCGGCCACGGCGGCCAGAACGTGCAGAAGAACTCCACCGCCATCCGCATCACCCACATCCCCACGGGCATCGTCGTTACCTGCCAGAACGAGCGCTCCCAGCACCGCAACCGCTCCAGCGCCATGAAGGTTCTCGAGTCGCGTCTCCTGGAGCGCGAGCTGCTCGCCCAGGAGGAGGAGCGGGCGCGCCTCAAAGGTAAACATGTGGATATGGGCTGGGGAAACCAGATACGAAGCTACGTGCTTCACCCCTATAAGATGGTCAAGGACCATCGCACCGATTTCGAGACCAGCAACACCACCGCCGTGCTTGATGGAGACCTTGACGACCTGATGGGCGCCTTCCTGCGCGCCCGCGTTGGAGAAGACGCGTGAGAACTGCCCTCCTCGTGCCCGTCCTCGCTCTCCTGGCGGGTCTCGTGCTGGGCCTCCCCACTGCCGCCTCCGCCCAGTCCCCCGAGTACGTCACAGCCATCGAGAACGAGTTCCCCCAGTTCCTGCGCTTCCGCCTGACCACCACCGCCCCCGCCGAGGTCACCGATATCAGCCTCCGCTACCGGGTCGTCGGAGCAGGTTCCCTCGCTCGGGCGAAGCCAGAAACATTCGAGCCCGGATCCGATGTGCGGGTCGAGGTCCGCGTTGCCACGGGCACGCTCGGCTTCATCCCCGTCGGCACCGAGTTCATCTATCACTGGGAGCTCACCCTCGCCGACGGCTCCACCATCGAGAGCGAGGAAGACAGCTACATCTACCTGCCCCCGGGCAAGGACTGGCAGAGCGTCCACAACGACTTCATGCGCGTCTATTTCCACGGAAACCGGGAGGAGACTGCCCTCCGCTACCTGGAGGCTGCCGATCGCACCTACGCGCGCGTTGGTGCGCTCCTCCAGACTCAGCTCGAGACCGTCCCCGTGAACACCGTCCTCTTCGCCTCCGAGTCCGATCTGGAGGAAGCCCAGCCCGGTCGCAGCGAGGCCTACGACGCCGCCACCTTCCTCTGCGGCAGCCAGGTCGCCATCAACGTCATCTTCGTCATCGACCGCAGCTGCGGCACCCGCGACCGCAGCGACACCCTCCGCCACGAGTTCACGCACATCCTCACGAAGGCGGCCGGCGAAGGCGCCCTCGGCAAGGTCCCCTCCTGGCTCGATGAGGGCACCGCCGTCTACTCACAGACCGAACCCGGCAGGGGCTTCACCGACCCCTTCGAGGTCGGCGTCGCCATCAACCGCCTCATCCCCTTCAGCACGATGGTCTCGGGGAATAACGACCCCAACCTGGTCGGCCTCTTCTACGGCCAGTCCTACGAGATGGTGCGCTTCCTCATCGCCCGCGATGGCGAGGAGGCTTTCGCCCGCCTCTTCGCCACCATCAAGGCCGGCAACCGCTTCGACCGGGCCATCGAGATCGTCTACGGAATCACGCTCAATGAGTTCGAGACCGAGTTCCGCGCCTTCCACGACCTCCCCCCCCCCCCC
>JAPOQN010000008.1 GCA_026710655.1 Chloroflexota bacterium
GGCAACGTGCGCATGGCCGGCAACCTGCTCGGCGATCGCAGGCAGGACGTGGTCATCGGGGCGGAGGTCGAGGTGGCGTTCGAGGACAAGGGCGAGGGCGACGAGGCGTACACGCTCGTGCAGTGGCGGGTCGTCGAGTAGGCGATCGGGTCCGATGGCATCCGAGGTGAGCGACCGCTTCCTGATCGACGGGGCGGAGCACGGGCGCACGCTGGTGCTGGCCCACGGGGCGGGGGCGCCCATGGACCACTCCTGGATGAACCAGGTGTGCGCCCTGCTCGCGGAAGAGGGCGTCCGCACGGTCCGCTTCGAGTTCCCCTACATGGCGGAGCGGCGCATCAGCGGGAAGCGTCCCGGGCCGAACCCGGCGCGCCGGCTGGAAGCGACCTGGCGCGAGGTTATCGACGACCTGGGGGCGGAGGGGCTGGTCATCGGGGGGAAGTCGATGGGCGGGCGCATCGCGACCATGGTGGCGGAGGAGGCGGGCGTCGCAGGGGTGGTCTGCTTCGGGTACCCGTTCCACCCGCCGGGAAAGCCGGAACGGCTGCGCACGGCCCATCTCGAGGCGATCGCGACGCCGGTACTCGTCCTGCAGGGGGAGCGGGACACGTTCGGGCGGCGGGAGGAGGTGGCGGGGTACGCGCTCTCCGACAACGTGCGGGTGCACTGGATGAGCGACGGCGACCATGGACTCAAGCCGCGCAAGGCCTCGGGGCGGACGGAGGCGGAGAACCTGGCGGAGGCGGTGCGGGAAGCGGCGCGCTTCGTGGGCGAGGTGGCGGGCGGCTAGGCCGCTTCAGGCAATGGGCTTGTCGCGGGAGCCCCAGGCGTCCCAGTGGATGACCTCGGAGACGGGCGGGCGCTCGACGCGCTTGAAGTTGTCGTCGCCGGTGAAGTAGGCGACGGGGAAGAGGGTCGCCTGGCTGATGTTGCCGGGGATGGCGAGGAGCTCGGCGACCTCGGTGGCGTACTGGAGGTGGATACCGGTCCAGGCAGTGCCCAGGCCGCGCGTCCGAAGCGCCATCATGAGCGACCAGGCGGCCGGCATGATCTGGCCGTAGAGGCTGGCCTGCGCGCCCTGCCCGTCGTTCTCCGCCCGGCCCTCGACGCAGGGGATGATGAGGGCGGGGCAGCGGTGGAGGTTGTCGGCAAGGTAGGCGATGACGGGGCGCATGGGACGGGCGCCGGCGAACTTGTAGAAGCCCTCGCGGTAGAGCCCACCGATGGCGTCCTTCTTGGCCGGGTCGGTCACGACCATGAAGTGCCAGGGGCGAGCCTCGCCGCCACCGGGCGCGACCTGGATTGCGATGCTGATGCACTCCTCGATGACCTCGGGCTCGACGGGCCGGTCGAAGTCGAGGCGGCGTCGCACGGAGCGCGTCGTCGTAAGGACGTGGTCAACGCTGTCGCGGTCGTAGGGGCGGAACTTGTCGTCGGGGGCGTCCATGTCACTCATGGGGAGGGCCATTCTGCCACGCGGGGGCGGAGCGGCGGGTGGAGGCTCGCGCCTTCGGGGTCGGGTGGCAGAATGGGGCGGCTTTGTGAAACGACGGGCCGTGAGCGCCCGAGTCCAGAACCAGCAGGGCAGAGGAGAACCGGAATGGCGGATCGACTGAAGGATCGCGTCGCGATTGTTACGGGCGCGGGGCGGGGCATCGGCGCCTCGATCGCGAAGCTGATGGCGTCCGAGGGCGCGGCGGTGGTCGTGAACGACCTCGGCGGGAGTGTCGACGGTGAGGGCGCGGACGACGCGCCGGCGCGCGAGGTCGTGCGCGAGATCGAAGCCGCTGGCGGACGCGCCGTCGCGAACTTCGACGACGTCTCGGACTACGACGCTTCGGAGCAGATCATCCGCACGGCGCTGAACGAGTACGGGCAGCTCGACATCCTCTGCAACGTCGCCGGCATCCTGCGCGACCGCATGATCTTCAACATGACCGAGGCTGAGTGGGACGCGGTTATCGCGGTGCACCTGAAGGGCACGTTCAACACCTCCAAGTACGCCTCCATCTACTGGCGGTCGGAGCGCCGGGGCGACTACCGGCTGATCAACTTCACCTCGGTGTCGGGACTCTCGGGGTCGCCGGGGCAGCCGAACTACGCGGCCGCCAAGCTCGGCATCGTGGGGCTGACGTACTCGTGCGCGAACGCGCTGGCGCGCTACGGCGTGACCTCGAACGCGATCAGCCCGGGCGCGGCCACGCGCATGGGCGACACGATTCCTCCCGAGCGCAGGCGCCAACTGGACGCAGCCCAGCAGCGCGCCGCTGAGGATCGCGCACGGGAGATGTCGCCGGACAACGTGGCGCCTCCGGTGGTGTACCTGGCGAGCAAGGAGTCGGGCTGGATCAACGGGCAGGTCATCGGCGCATCCGGCTTCCAGGTATCGCTCTTCAATACCCCCGAGGCGATCCGCCAGATCCAGGGCAAGGAGCCCTGGACGGTGGACGACATGTTCCAGCGCATGCCCCAGATCTTCCGCCCGGCAATCGAGGGCAGGAACTTCTACCAGCAGCAGCGCGAGAGCTAGGCGCGGAGGTCGCGATGTCCGGCGAGCGAGCCGTCCTGTTCGACTTCGGCGGGGTGCTGCTGCGCCAGGACTGGGACCAGTACGACGAGTTCTGCGAGCGGAACGGCCTGCCCACGCGGGCGCTGCGACGCGCCCTTTACGGCACAGACGAGTGGCGGGCGCTGCAGACGGGCCGCATCAGCGACCGTTCGATCTGGCGGGCTGCGGCGATCGCCTCGCTGGCGGAGCATTGCGGCGATCGCGCCGAGGGCCTCTTCGAGGAGTGGTACGCGCGTCCGATCAGGCTGCACGACTCGAACATCGCCCTGGCGAACGCGCTGCGGGCGGCGGGTGTCCGCATCGGGCTGCTGAGCAACGCCGCCCCGGACCTCGAGACGCGCATCGTTGACGACTTCGGCGTTGACATCGACTGGCATGACCGCGTGATCTCGGGGCTGGTCGGGCTGGCGAAGCCGGACCCGGCCATCTACCACCTCGCGGCGGAGCGGATCGGGCTGCCGGAACCCGCCTGCTTCTTCATCGACGACCTCGCGGAAAACGTCGAGGCGGCGCGGTCGGTGGGGATGCAGGCGCACCATTTCCAGGGCGACTACGCCGGACTGCACGCGGAGTTGCGGGCGGCCGGTTACGACTGGGAGTAGGGGCCTCTACTCGCTAGGCAGGACGCGCACCGAGTCGACAAGGGCGTTGAGCAGCACCTGAAAGCGGAGGCGGGCGCCGGCCGACAGGCCGTCCCGGGTGTGGGGTCTCACCACTCCCCGCGTGTGAATGAAGTTCAGGCTTCCCCGCCCATTGAAGTCGTAAACCGCAGTGCCCGAGTCGCCGTCGGAGGCCCAGGTGAGACCACCCACCAGACGCAACCCATCGGGAATGGTGAAGACAAAGGAACCGATCTGCCACTCGGTACGCCCGTCCCCCTCCACGATGTTGCCCGCGTACAGGGCCGGCAGGCGGCCGGGCTCGTGGGTGATCCCGCCATCGAGGTTGGAGGGAGGGCCCGCGACGCCGTCGACGACCGCGCGAACCTCGAAGCGGTGCCCCGTGGAACTGGTGAGCCGGTCCAGGCGATAGGCGCGCGTCGCCGAGTCGCTGGAGGGAACCTCCTGCCACGCTCCCCATGGTTCCTGGCGAGACTCGGCGCTGTTCCAGCGGGTTCTGCGGTACTGCCATCGGGTGGCGTCATCGGAACCGCCAACCCACTCCAACAGGAGGGCATCCGGTGATCCGTCGGAAACGACGACCAGGCAGGGACCGCCTTCCGGCACGGTTTCGCTCGATCCGATGACGGCCAGGCAGGTCTCCATGGAGAGAGCTGCCCTCGGGGCGTCGACCCTGGCTTCCTCCCCACCACCACCCAGCAGGACGACCGGCACCACAATTGCCGCAGCCACCACGCCGCCCGCAACGACCATCCCTGCCCAGGCGCGCCGCGACATCCGGCGGATACGCTCCATGGCCACAATCCTAGAACGGCGGCGGGCGGCGGCGTTCCCCTAGCCGAAGCGGATGCTGTCCTCGAGGTGGCGGGTGGCGGGCTGGCGGCGGATGCGGGCCATCTGGAGCACCAGCAGGATGGGACCGAAACGGCCCACGAGCATGCCCGTGATCAGGAGACCTCGCTCCCAGGCGCCGGCTTCCGGCGCCTGACAGACGGACCAGCCGGAGAGGCTGATGGCGGAGACGCCTTCGAAGAGGGCGTCGAGGGGGGCGGCGTGGGAAGCGGCGACAACACCGGCGCCGAGGAACGTGACCGCTCCCCCGAACAGGAAGGTGATGGCAAGCGCGTGGCGGAAGGCCTGTGGCGGGAGCTCCCGGCCGAACAGGGAGAGCCGCTCGCGGCCGGCCAGCGCTCCGAAGAGGCCGATCGCGAGGACGGCAATGGTCCCGACCTTGAGGCCGCCGCTGACCGACCCGGCGGCGCCGCCAATGAGCATGAGGCCGGTGCCGAACACCTTGCTCTCCTCGCGGAAAGCGGCGGGGTCGAGGGTGGTGAAGCCGGTGGTGCGGGCGGAGGACTCGAAGAGGGCGATGAAGGGGCGTCGCCACTCGGGCTCGGCCCCGAGGGTGGCGGGATTCGCCCACTCGCCGAGAAGGAGCACCACCGCCCCACCAACAAGCACGGCCGCCATCGCCAGCAGGATGAGGCGCGCATCGAGGGGAAGGCGGCGGAAGGAGCGGCGCGAGGCGTAGAGGGCGAGGGGCAAGGGTCCGATGGCGCCCAGCATCGCGAGGGCGCCCGTGACGGCCAGGACGGGGATGTCGTCGGCGAAGGCGGCGTAGCCGGCGTCGGGGAGGGCGAAGCCGGTGTTGTTGAAGGCGCTGACGGCGTGGAACGGCCCCCACCAGAGGGCACGGTCGGCGGGGACGTCGGCGGCGAGCATCACAAGGAAGAGGGCGAAGGCGCCGATCGCCTGCACCGCGAATGCGGCGACGAGGACGGTTCGCACAACCCCCAGCACCTCGCCGATGCCGGGCACACCCCGGAAGAGGCGGCGCATGCCAGAGTCGCGCATGCCGAGCCGGCGTCCGAGGAGCCAGAGGACGACGGTCGCGCCGACCAGGTAGAGGATTCCCCCGAGGACCGTGAGCGCGGCAAGCACGCCTTCGCCGAGGAGGGTCCAGTGCTCCTGCACGGGCACGGTCGTGAGGCCGGTGAGGGTAACCGCGGAGACGGTGGTGAAAAACGCATCAGCGGCGGTGGCCCCGGCGGTGGAGGCGGCGGGGGCGAGCAGGACGAGCGTGCCCACGGCGAGGAGCAGCGCGTAGGCAAGGGCGAGGAGGAGGGCGCCGCTCCGGGGCCAGCGGAGCAGGCGTCGCAGGGACGCCGCGGAGGCGGCGAAGCGCCGGCGGGCCGCCACCTCGGCAGGGGCGGCGTCCCCAGCGGGCTGCCGAGCCGTTACCATCGCCCGCAGTCTGTGATCGGTCCGCGGGTGGGGTCAATCGGCGGCGGTCACGCCTGAGGGAGTCGAACGATGGCAGTGATCCTGGGAGACGGCGATTTCACGTACGAGGTAGCGGAGGGATGGGAGCAGCTTCCGGAGGGGGTCACGCTGCGGGAAACGCCGGGCGTGGCGGTCAATTCCAGCGATGAAGTGTTCCTGCTCACGAGGAACACCGACTACCCGGTGATGGTCTTCGACCGGCAGGGGAGCTTCCTGCGGAGCTTCGGACGGGGGGTGTTCGACGCGCGCACGCACGGCATGTTCATCGGCGCGGACGAGGCGGTCTGGTGCGTCGACGACGGCACGCACTCGATTACGAAGTGGTCGCAGGAAGGCGAGTTGCTGATGACGCTGGGCGGCGACCCTTCGCCGATCTGGAGCGGCGCCCCCTTCAACCGCCCAACGCACGCGGCCGTCTCCCCGGTGAGCGGCGACCTCTACATCACGGACGGGTACGGGAACTCGAACGTGCATCGCTACACGGCGGAGGGGGAGCACGTGCTCTCGTGGGGCGGCCCGGGCATCGACGCGGGGCAGTTCATCCGGCCGCACAACGTGGCGATCGACGAGGAGGAGCGCGTCTACGTGGCCGACCGCGAGGCGCATCGCGTGCAGGTGTTCGACACGGAGGGCAACTTCATCGAGATGTGGAACAACATCCACCGTCCCGACGGGATGGTGATCGGCCCGGACGGGAACGTGTACATCGGCGAGCTGAACGGGATGGGCGGCATGGAGGGATGCCCCGGCCTCGGACACCGCGTGAGCATCCTCAGTCGCGGCGGCGACCTGCTGGCGCGCTTCGGGGACGAGGATGAGGGTGAAGGGCCCGGTCAGTTCATCGCACCGCACGGCGTGGCCGTGGACTCGCACGGCGACATCTACGTGGGGGAGGTGTCGTTCAGCATCGTGGGTCGCACGCTGGACCCGCCGCGGGAGCTGAAGAGCTTCACGAAGCTACGGAAGGTGTAGGGATCCGGATTCCGCCCCTTCCTACTGGATGGCGGAGTGGGGGGGGGGGTTGAGGCGGCGGACGACGATGCCCTCGCGCTCCATCATCTCCGGGATCTGGGGGCCGATCTCGTTCTTCCACTCGTCGCTCTGGTAGACGGCCTCGTACTGGGCCTCGCGCTCGGCTTCGTCGCGGAAGCGGCGCACCCAGATGTAAACGGTCTCGTCTTCCTCGTCGGTGAAGCTGCCGAGGATGACCATGCCCTTCGACTGCTGGAAGGGGATGATGGTGTTCTCCATGAACTCGACCCAGGCCGCCTGCTGGCCGGGCTTGATTCGGTACTGACGCAGCTCGAAGAGCATGACTCGCCTCCGTGGGGTGGTTTGACGGGCGGAGTCTACGCGTTCGCGGGGGCTTCGTGATTGTCATCACGAGGCGGGCGGGCTACGATCGGCCCGCTTCTCCAGGAGGACCGGATGGCCTACGGCACGGGCATCGCGCGCGGGATGGGTCTGACCATTCGCCAACTCTTCAAGCCCGTGGATACGATCGAGTACCCGGAGGTCTCGCGACCGGTTCCGGTGAACGCGCGCACCAACCTGCTCTGGTTCGAAGAGCGCTGCACCGGGTGCAGCACCTGCGCCCAGGCCTGCCCCGACGGCTGCATCCTGGTGGCCACGAGCCAGGACGCCGAGGGCCGCCGCAACATCGACCGCTACGAGATCGACTTCCGCATCTGCATGTACTGCGGACTGTGCACCGAGGCCTGCCCCTACGAGGCGATCCAGCCGGGCGGCCCGCTCGATGACGCGGTCACCAACTTCGACGAGATGTACCGCGACAAGCACACCCTCAGCCAGATGGCGCAGTCGTTCCTTGAGCGGAACGACAACACCTACCCGAACGGCATGAAGGCGCCCGACCCCGACGGCGACTTCCACCGGCTCTAGACGATGGCGACTATCACGGCGAACGGCGGCACGATCGAGGCGCCCGAGGGGGCGCCCCTCGTCGAAGTCCTGAAGAACAACGGCATCTACATGTCGAACCTCTGCTACGTGGACGGCCTGAAGCCGTACGCGGGCTGCCGCACCTGCCTGGTCGATATCGAGGGTCCGCCCGGGCTGCAGCTCGCCTGCACGAGCGTCGTGCAGGACGGGATGACCGTGCGCACGGACACCGACGAGGTGCAGGAGGCACGCCGCGCCGTCCTCTCGGTGCTTATCTCGAACCACAGCGAGCGCTGCCTGACCTGCCACCGCCGGGAGCACTGCCATCCGGGCGACATCTGCCTGCGCGACGACGTGGTCACGCATCGCTGCCTGACCTGCTCGAAGAACTACCGCTGCGAGCTGCAGGCGACCTGCGAGATGGTCGGGATGTCGGGCTACGAGCCGTGGGTGGGCGAGGAGCGCACCTTCTACCAGGCGCCGCAGCCGCCCGCTGACCGGGCGAACCCGTACATGGAGTTCGACCCGCAGATGTGCATCATCTGCACGCGCTGCCAGCGGGTCTGCGAGGACAAGCGGCACACGAGCGCGATCACGCTTGGCGGGCGCGGTTTCGACCTGCAGATCACGTTCGGCGCGGGGGGCGCCATCCACGACAGCAACTGCGACTTCAGCGGCGCCTGCATCGACGTCTGTCCGACGGCGGCGCTGATGGAGCACCCCAACAAGTGGGTCGCGAAGCCGGACACGTGGACGACGACAACCTGCGACTCGTGCGCGGTCGGTTGCAGCATCAGCCTGGGGTCACGGGAAGGGCGCGGCGTGATCGTGCGTCCCGGCCCGGGCAACGAGTTCGCGGGCGACCAGATCTGCGTGCGCGGGCGCTACCACTACGATTCGCTGAAGCCGCGCGAGCGGCTCTCGCGCCACCTCGTGAAGCGCGGGGTCATCCAGGCGCCGGCCTCGCTTGAGGACGCGGCGGCCGAGGCAGCGAGCGCCCTGCGTGAGGCGGCCGGCAAGGGGCGCGTGGGCGTGCTCGCGGGCGGCACCGTCACGAACGAGGAAGCGCACCTGGCTCAACTGATAGCGGGCGGGTTCGGGACAACCGCCGACAGCCCGCTCGGACCGGTGATGCGGGCGGCGAAGGGCGCGCTGGAGGCGCGCCTGGGCACGTGGCGCATGGCCACCGACATGACCCGCATCCCCAAGGCGAAGGCCATCGTGGTTGTCGCGGACGACCTCGAGGAGAGCCACAACGTTCTCAGCGTGCGCATCAAGGATGCGGTCGCCCACGAGAAGGCGACGCTGGTCGTCATCGGGGCGCTGCGCAGCGAGCTCGTCGACTTCGCGACGCACTGGATCCGGCCTGCCGCCGGCGAGGAAGGCCAGGCGGCCGCGGCTCTCGCCAGCGCCGTGGCCGGCGAAGCCGCGAGTGGCGACGTCGCCGCAGCAGCCGAGGCGCTGCGCTCGAGCGAGGGCGCAATCGTGGTCTGCGCGCCGAACCCGGTATCGCCCGCGATTGCGGGGGCGATGGCGGGCGGGGCGGCGAACCTCGCGGTCGCGCTCCACGGCGAGGCGGCCTCCGACCACCTGGTGGTGGCGCCGCCGGAAGTGAACACGCACGGCCTGCTCGACGTGGGCGTGGCCGTCGAAGGCAACGACAACCCGCTCGAGGGCCTGACCGGCCTGCTCGTCGTACGCGACGACCCGACGATGCGCCTGCCGGGCGCGGCCGCCGCGCTCGACGGGCTCGACGCGCTCGTCGTCATCGACAACGTGGCGCACGAGACGGCGAAGCGCGCGACGGCCGTGCTCGCGGAGGGGCGCTCGTACGCCTCGCGAGGCACGTACACGCAGGGCGACTTCCGCGTGCAGCGGCTGGAGCCGGCAATCGCGCCGGAGGGCGACGCCGTGACCTGCTTCGCGGCGCTCTCCGCGCTCGCAGGCGCGCTCGATGTCGACGTTCCCGACGACCCGGAGACGGCACTCGCGGCCATCGCGAACGAGACTCCCGCCTACCAGCCCGCCGCCGACCTCATCATCGGCGAGGGCGTGCGGCTGGAGGTGGCGGCGTCAGGGGAGGGTTCGGTGGCGCCCGTCGCGGACGCGGCGGCAAGCGGCGAGGGGCTGCGGATCATCACCGGCCGCGACCAGTACACGGCGACCGACGCGGCCGCGCTGCGCCACCCGGAGGCGGAGCAGCTCCACCGCTACGACCACGTCCAGGTGAGCGAAGAGGACGCCGAGCGCCTCGGCATCAGCGACGAGGACGAAGTCGAACTGACGGACGGCGAGGTAACGCTGCGCGCTCCCGCGACGGTCACGGACCGGGTGCCCGAGGGCGCGGTTTACGTGTCGAGCCTGCTGCAGGGCGGCGCGGTGGTTGGCTTCTTCCGCGGTGCGGCGGTCCCGACGGTGCGGGTGGGCGTACCGGTTCCCGCCTGACCTTCCCTATCTGGTACCGTCATGGACCAAAACCGTTCCGGCTCACGGGAGGGACTATTGTGGAACGCGAACTCATTACTGGTATATCGAATAGGCTTCTCTACCTCGGAACAGCGGCCTTCTCCCTTCTATTGATGTTTCTCGGTTTGGTGACCCCCGCCGTAAACGGAACCGACGGGGCAGCCCTTCTTGTCCAGGAGGGAGCGAGCATCATCGGTTCCGGAACCTGGGCAGCGCTCTATCTGCTCACATGCAGCGGGCTCCTGCTGGCATGGATGTGGTGGTCCCGGGAAACTCCACTCTGGGCCAGGATCATCCTGACGGTGCCCGGCGGTGTTGTGCTGCTCATCGCCGCGGTGCAGGGTACCGCCGTCTCGCACATATTTGAGTCTTATCGAGAATTCGGAGGAGAAGACGCCGGCCTCGGCCCAGCCTACTGGCTGCTGGGCGCAGGTGGGGCCGTGCTCTTCCTGGGCAGCGTGCTGGCCAGCCTTGAGGAATACGCACCAGATTTTTCAATTTCGATCACGAGGAACAGAAGCGAGCAAGACGATGACTAACGAATCAGGCGACTACGTGGTCGCGGCGCAGGCGCGCGGCGGGGCGGGGATGGGCGACTTCCGCTACGAGCGCGAGGCGCTCGACCCGATCGGGGCGACGATCCTGGAGATTCCCGCGAAGACGGACGCCGAGTTCGCCGAGGCAGCGCGCAACGCGGACGCGGTGATCGCGCCGGGGCGGCGCATCAACGCCGAAATTATCGAGGGGCTCGACCGCTGCGTCGTCATCGGCCTCAGCAGCGTCGGCGCGGACACGGTCGACGTGGAGGCGGCGACGAAGAAGGGCATCGTGGTGACGAACGTGCCCGACATCTTCGTCGAGGAGGTGGCCGACCACACGATCTCCCTGATGTTCGCGGCGGCCCGCCGTCTGAAGCTGATGGACCGGCTGATGCGCGAGGGGAAGTGGCGGGAGGCGCGGCCCGTGTTCAGCGACGTGCCACGGTTCTGGGGCCAGACGGTGGGGCTGATCTCCTTCGGGAACATCGCGCGGGCGGTGGCGCGACGCTGCCAGCCGTTCGGCCTGCACGTGATCGCCTACGACCCGTTTGTCAGCGAACTGACGATGACGGCCGAGGGCGTCGAGCCGGTCGGCTTCATGGAGATGCTGGAACGGTCCGACTACGTCTCGATGCACGCCCCCCTCAACGCGGAGACGCGTCCGCTGATGAAGAGGGAGCACTTCGCGGCGATGAAGTCATCGGCCATCTTCGTGAACAACGGGCGGGGGCCGACGGTGGACGAGGCAGCGCTCATCGCAGCCCTGGAGGACGGCGAGATCGCCGGTGCGGGGCTGGACGTGTTCGAGGTGGAACCGACGAACCCGGAGAACCCGCTGCTGCACATGGACAACGTGATCGTGACGCCGCACATCGCCTCGGCGACGGCGCGGATGATGCCGGAGACCCGCAGGCGGACCGGTCGCGAAGTCGCGACGGCGCTGCAGGGCCGCTGGCCGCGGAGCGCCGTGAATCCGGAGGTGCTGCCGCACACGAACCTGCGTCGCTGGCAGCCGTACCCGATGAACCGGGGCCCTAATCGCTAATGTTCGCGGTCCAGATGTTCTTCCTGAAGCTGTTCGCGCCGTTTCACACGTTCGTGTTCCGGCTGACGCGCGGCTGGGTGATGGGGAAGTTCGGACTGCCCGTCCTGCTGCTGACGACCACCGGGGCGCGGAGCGGAAAGCAGCAGACCTCGCCCTTGCTCTACGTGGAGCACGACGGGGCGCTGCTCATCCCCGCTTCGCTCTGGGGCGGGCCGCGCAATCCCGCCTGGTACTACAACTGCGTCGCAAACCCCGAGGTCGTCGTTGAGACCCGCGGGAAGCGACGCACGATGCAGGCCGAGCCGGCACCGGAGGAAGACCGCCAGCGCCTCTACGACCTCTTCAAGGCGGGCTCCGGCCACTACGCGGGACACGAGGAGAGGACCGACCGGAAGATCCCGGTCGTGATCCTGCGGGAGCTGGACGGCTAAGCGGGCGCTCAAGGAGCGCATTCGCTAGGCGACCGTAGAATCGCGGGCATGCCCCAGCGTGCCCTGGTCGCCTCGCGAACAGCGGTGTTCTCGGAGTCGGTGATCCGCGAGATGACGCGGCTCTCGTTCCTGCACGGCGCCATCAACCTGGCGCAGGGCTACCCCGACTTCCCCGCCCCCGGATTCGTGAAGCGCGCGGCGATCGAGGCGATCGAGGCGGACGTGAACCAGTACGCGATTACGTGGGGCGACCCGCGCCTGCGGACGGCCATCGCGGACAAGATGCGGGGCCACTACGGGCTCGACGTCGACCCCGAGCGGGAGGTGACGGTCACCTGCGGGGCGACCGAGGCGATGATGGCGGCGATGCTCGCCTTCGTGGAGCCAGGGGACGAGGTGATCGTCTTCGAGCCGTTCTACGAGAACTACGTGCCCGACGCCGCCATGAGCGGGGCAACGCTCAAGTACGTGACGCTGCGGGGACTCGACTTCGTGTTCGACCCGGACGAGCTGCGGGCGGCGTTCGGGCCGCGGACGAAGGCGATCATCGTGAACTCGCCGAACAATCCCAGCGGCAAGGTGTTCGACCGCGAGGAGCTGGGGCAGATCGCGGCGCTCTGCCAGGAGTTCGACTGCCTCTGCTTCACCGACGAAATCTACGAGCACATCCTCTTCGACGACCACCAGCACCTGCCGATGTCGACGCTGCCGGGGATGTACGACCGCACGGTGACGGTCGGCGGGCTCTCGAAAACGTTCAGCGTGACGGGGTGGCGGCTGGGATACGTGGTCGCGCCCCCGCACCTGAGCGAGGCGGTGCGCAAGGTTCACGACTTCCTGACGGTGGGGGCGCCAGCGCCGCTGCAGCAGGCGGGGGCAGTGGCACTGGAACAGGGCGAGGCGTACTACCCGGAGCTGCGGTCGATGTACCAGGGAAAGCGGGACCGGTTGCTGATCGCGTTGCGGGAGGCGGGCTTCATCTGCCACAAGCCGGAGGGCGCCTACTACGTGATGGCGGACTTCGGCGACCTCGGCTTCGACGGCGACGACACGGCCTTCGCGCTCAACCTGATCGAGCGGGCGGGGGTCGCGCCCGTTCCGGGCTCGAGCTTCTACAACAACCAGGAAGCGGGATCGCGTTTCGTGCGGTTCACGTTCTCGAAGTCGGACGAAACGCTGGCGGAGGCGGCGAGGCGGCTGGCTTCGCTGTGAGTGGAGACTGGCTGACCCTGCGCTGAGAGGCAAGCATTGGAGCGGAAGGCTGGCGACGCCCTATTCGCCCAGCCCGGATTCGGGGGGGTCGACCGCGCCCGGATCGCTCCGGAAGAGTCCCTTCACGGTCGTGCTGTATCGCTGGTAGGCGAGGCCCATGGCCAGCAGCAGGACTCCGAGGATGCTGAACGCGCCCACGCGGTAACCGCGCTCAAGCAGGAACACGTCGAACAGAAACAGCTTCGCCACCGGCACGGCGAGCATGATGATCCCCATGACTCGGAGCGCACGTGAGCCACGGAAGATGCCGGCGGAGATCACGAATGCCGCGTAGCCAGCCCACATGAGCGTCAGCGTGAGGTGCATGGCGGCCTCGAAGTCGCCGCCCTGCACGAGCTCGCGGTGGTTGAACAGGCGTACCACCTCCGCCGTAAACACCCACAAGATGACCGCATTGACAGCAACAACCAGACCCATCGTGACGGGCTGGCCGAACACCTGGGAGTACACCTTCGACATCCTTTCCAGGGCGGCGACGGTCACGATGCCAACCATGACCAAGACGAACGTGAGGAAGTAGGAGTTCAGGAAGATGGTGTGTGACCCCTCGGGAGTGCCGATGAAGAAGGTGTCAAAGAAGAGCAGCTTCCCGGCGGCAACCGCGACGAAAGCCAGACCGCCGATAGCGATGAGTCGGGTGCGTCGCCACCACGCCACGGCCATCAGCAGCGCGCCGTAGAGCGCCCAGGCGGATGTCAGCGTCAGATGCATGGGCGCCTGGTAGCTGCCGCCCTCCACCAACTCGCGGTGGCCGAAGAAGCGGACGACCTCGGCGGTGAGCACCCACCCTACGGCCAGGGCAGCGGCGATCCCGAGGCCGGTCAGGAAGGCCTTGGAAGTCTTGCCGACGTAGGCTGCGGTCGCGAGTCCCCCCATGACGAAGGCGAACGTGAGGACGTAGTAATTCAGGACGGGCAGGTGCGAGCCCTCCGGGATCCCGACAAAGAACGTGTCGAAGAGCAGGAACTTCCCACCGGCCACGGCGACGACCACCAGGCCGCCCACCACAAACCCTCCTGCACGGCGCCATCGGGCCAGGACCATCAGGAGGGCGCCGTACGCTGCCCATGCGGAGGTCAGCGTGAGATGCGCGGGGATCTGGTAGTTGCCGCCCTCCACCAGCTCGCGGTTGCCGAAAAAGCGCACGATCTCGGCGGTGAGCACCCACCCAACGGCCACGGCGGCGGCGATACCCAGGCCCGTCATGACCGGCCAGCCGAGCCACCGGGAGAAGACCCCCGCACGCCTCTCCTCGTAGGCTGCCGTCGCGATTCCAGCCATCACGAACACGAAGGAGAGCACGTAGAAGTTCAGAACGACCGTGTGCGAGCCCTCCGGGATGCCGATGGTGAGGGTGTCGACCAGGAGCAATTTGAGGGTGGCCACCGCGAGGACGGCCAGCCCACTCAGGGCGAGGAAGCTGCCGCCTCGCCACCGGGCCACGGCGACAAGAATGGCGCCGTAGCCAGCCCAGGTGGACGTCAGGGTCGACAGCAGTGAATTGTTGGCGCGAGAGGCGGCATCACTACCGATGGCCTCCAGCGCCTGGCGGTCGAAATAGCTAATGGCTTCGGCGCTGAAGATCCACAGCGTCAGGATGTTCGCGGCAGTCACCAGGACGCGGGTGGCGCGTTTCTCGAAGGCGACAAACAGATTCACCAGTTCGCGGAGCAGTACGGCGAACCCGAGCAGGGTCGTCTGGGGCGGCGTGTACGCTGGCGGCGCCGGACCACCGCGGAAGCCATACAACCAGGCGGCCGCGTACAGCCCCGCAACGCCGAAGGCAAAGGCCAGGAACCTGCCATTCAACACCGGGACGAACCCGGCCACATCCACCGATCCGGTGTCGAGGGCGAGGATGCGTACGACCGCGCAGGTCAGCACCAGCAGTCCGGAGACCCGGCTGAGCCAGTTGCGCGTGATGATGCCCAGCCCGACCACGACGGCGCCTTCCGCCGCCCATGCCACCGACGTCCACTCGCCGGTGAACTGCAGGGGAGCGGCCACGGTGAGGAAGATCAGGGCGGTGGCGCCCAGCTGCAGCGGAACGACCGGGGAGACACCCGGCCTGAGCCTCGCGCCGAGGGCGACCAGCCCGTGGAAGGCCGCCAGCAAGAAGGTGAGTAGCCCGAACCACGGCTCGTACTCTTCCCACATGATGCCGAAGGTGAGGCCGTAGAAGGCAAAGGCGTTCGTCATGATCAACGTCATGTCGAACTGGTTGGGTTTGCGGCGCCAGAGGATGTTGTAGAGGGTCGCGGCCCCCAGGAAGATGAGGAACACACCCGATAGCCCAAGCTGGGCGCCGATGGTCTCATCGGGGGGGATGCGGTCGAGCCAGACGGCAAAGAGAACGTAGGACGCGACCATGCCGGCGAGCGTGTACCAGCGCCACCCGCGGACACTGGCCACGACCACGATCCCGGCGTCGACCACAAGCAGGTAGCCAAGCCCCACATACAGTCGGTCGCCCAGGTCATCGCCCAGGAGGGCGGGAGTGAGGAAGGCTCCGAAAAGGGCGAGGAAGGCGACGACCCGCGAGTTGTGCCTGATGGACAGAGCCCCGCCCAGGGCGACCGCGAGACCGAGGAACACGAGCGCGGGCACGAGCGCGATCAGGTCGAAGAAGCCGAAGGAAGCGTAGATAGACAGATAGAGGACCGCGATACCGCCGCCAACGACAGCTCGAGACCAGGGGGGCGCGCGGCGGGCGGTGTACTCGCCAGCGCCAATCATTACCAGGCCGACGACAACCCCAAGCAGCACTCGCTCGGCCGGGCCGATCCACTGGTTGTCGAAGGCGAGCTTGAGGAAGAATCCGGCGGCGATGGCCAGGGCCACGGCGCCGATGATGGCGAACCAGTTGCGACCCACGAGTCGCTCCCAGTCGAACGGCGGCCGCTGAGGGGGAACGCGACGGGGTGGGCCTTGGGGGACGGGTCCGGCAGGGTCGACAGCGACCGTGATGGCAGCCACGTCCTCGGGCTCGCCCGTGGCGGGCCCGGGGCCGCCTGGGAGAGGTGGGGAGCCGGAGGGCACAACCTGTTCGCCTGGTGCGGGGATGGACCCCTGGTCGCGCGGGGCGGCGGCTGGCGGAACGGACGGTGCGGCCAGATCCTCGGGGGCTGCCTCCTCGGGCTCCAGCTCGCCGGCAGGGGGGGCGGGTGGCGGCGCAGGCGCGCTCGGCTGGGCCGGGGTGGGATCAGCAGGCTCCGGCTGGCGCTCGGCCGGGGCGGGTGGCGGTGCAGGCCCACTTGGCTCGGCCGGGGTGGCCTCCGACGGGGGTCGGCGAGGCGGAAGCCGGGGCGGTTGCCAGGTCTCCCCCGGCGCCAGCGGGGGAGGGACGAGCAGGTCGACTATCAGCGTTTCAATCTGAGAGAGTCGCTCGGCGAGGTCTCCAACCTGCTGGGCCAGCGCCGCCACGTCTGGGTCGGTGGCACTGGATGCGGGCGCGTCGTCCGGTGCGCCTCCGCAGTGGGCGCACACAACGCTGTCCGCTGGCATCTCCCGGCCACAGTCCGCACAGGTTCTCGCCGGCGACACGTCGGACCCCACCTCCACCTGGCAGCCATCCTATCGTCCCGTTCCACGAATTACCCCATCCCGGCGACGGGTCGCGGCCCGGGGGTACGTCCGTCGGGACCGGAAGGGGTGGCTGCTACACTTCCAGGGCGCGCCGCCGCCGGGCGGCGTGGGTCGTCGCGGGGGACCAGGTCTGGTTGCCGGGGGTCGTGATCCCAATCACGCTGCTGGCAGCGTATGGGTGGTGGAGGCAGGCCCGACTCTTCCTGGCGGCACGGAAGGGCCGCGACCTCGGCCTGCGGTGAGGGAGGGACGATGTCTTTGCTGGTGATCGCACCGATAACGGCGGAGTTCGAGGCCCTTGCGAGCGCCTTTGATGAGCACTGGGGCGCCGGCGTGCTCCACCACACGGGCCGGGTTTCGGTGCGGGAGTACGCCGCTGCCGATGTCGTCCTGGCGGAGGGCGGGTTCGGCAAGGCCCAGTTCGGGGTGACGACGCAGCACCTGCTGGACCATCTGCCCGGGGTCTCCCTGGTGGTCTGCGCGGGGGTAGCGGGGGCGCTGGCGGAGTCGGTTCGCGTAGGCGATGTGGTCGTCGGGACGGCTACGGTCGAGCACGACTTCTACTCGGGGATACTGCGAGGCGTGCCTCCACAGTTCGAAGGCTCCGGGGAACACATCGCGAGGCTCGCCGGGGCGGTCGGGGAGGACGAAGGGCGCTACCGGGTCCACTTCGGCCCGATTGCGAGCGGCGACCAGTGGATCGGGGACCCGCTTCGCCGGGAGGAAATCCACGCCCGTACGGATGCGCTGGCCGTGGCGTTCGAGGGCGCGGGCGGGGCAAGGGCGGCGCTCTTCTCGGGTGTGCCCTACCTGGAGATTCGAGGCATCTCGGACATGGCCGACCGCGAAATCCTCGACGAGCTCGTGGCTAACCTGCCAGGCGCGGCGACGAACGTGGCCGACGTGGTGATGAAACTGGTCGAAGCCTGAAGGGCGCGCCCGAGCGTTGCGGGAGTGGCTGCTACACTTTCGTGAAGCGCCGCCGCCGGGCGGCGTTCCCGCATCGGTGAGGGGTGGCAATGGCCGACGCACCAGCCAGCACGCGGCTCGCCTCAGCATACGAGCCGGGCACGGTGGAAGACCGCATCTACGCCTTCTGGGAGGAAGGCGACTACTTCCGCGCTCGGGTCGTGCCGGGGGAGGCGCCCTACAGCATCGTGATGCCGCCCCCAAACGTGACGGGCGAACTGCACCTCGGCCACGGGCTCGAGGACGCGCTCACGGACACGCTCGTGCGCTGGCACCGGATGCAGGGCGAGCCGACCCTCTGGCTCCCGGGCGAGGACCACGCCGGCATCGCCACCCAGAACGTGATGGAGCGCGAGCTGCTGAAGGAAGGGCTCACGCGGCACGACCTGGGGCGAGAGGGGTTCGAGGCGCGCGTCTGGCAGTGGGTGCGGCAGCTGCGGCCGCGCATCTACGAGCAGCACCGCAAGCTGGGGGCGAGCGCCGACTGGAGCCGCGACACGTTCACGCTGGACCCGCACATCGTGCGGGCGGTGCGCACGACCTTCGTGAACCTCTACAAGGACGGGCTCATCTATCGCGGGCTGCGGATGATCAACTGGTGCCCGCGCTGCAGCACCGCCCTGAGCGACCTGGAAGTGGAGCATGAGGAGGAGGAGGCACAGCTCTACTACGTGCGCTACCCGGTCATGGGCGAGGGTGGCATGCCCCTGCCTGATGCCGTGACGGTCGCGACGGTGCGCCCCGAGACGATGGTGGCGGATACGGGCGTTGCCGTTCACCCCGAGGACGAACGCTACGAGGACCGAATCGGGCGGACGGTGCTGCTGCCGATCATGGGTCGCGAGTTGCTCGTCGTGGCGGACGAGGAGATCCAGCCGGAGTTCGGCACGGGGGCGCTGAAGGTGACCCCCGGGCACGACCCGCTCGACTGGGAGATCGGCCAGCGCCATGACCTCGACGTGATCGTGGCGATCGACCAGGACGGCCGCATGAACGACGAGGCGGGGCCGTACGAGGGCATGAACGTCGACGAGGCCCGAACGGCGATCGTGCGCGACCTGGAGGACGGCGGTTTCCTTGAGAAGACGGAGCCGTACACACACAGCGTGGGGCGCTGCGAGCGCTGCGACTCGGTGGTCGAGCCGCTTCCCAGCGAGCAGTGGTGGGTGGCTGTGAACAAGGAGTACGCGCCCGGCGTCTCGCTGGCGAGTGCGGCGAGCGCGGCCATCCGCGAGGAGCGCATCCGCGTCGTTCCCGGGCGCATGGCGAGCACGTTCCTGAACTGGACCGACAACCTGCGCGACTGGTGCATCAGCCGGCAGCTCTGGTGGGGACACCAGATCCCCGTTTGGTACTGCGACTGCGGGGAGATGACCGTCGCGGTCGACGACCCCACGGCTTGCGCGTCGTGCGGGAGCGCGGATATCCGGCAGGAGGAGGACGTGCTGGATACGTGGTTCTCCTCGGCGCTGGCGCCGCACTCGGACCTGGGCTGGCCCGACGACACCGAGGACCTGCGCTACTTCTACCCGACGACGGACATGCAGATGGGCTACGACATCATGTTCTTCTGGTGCGCCAGGATGGTGTTGTTCGGGCTCTACAACATGCGCGAGCACGCCCCGGAGGGCGACGTCCCCTTCCGCACAGTCGTGTTCCACGGGCTCATCCGGGACGCAACGGGCGCAAAGATGGCGAAGTCGCGCGGAAACGTCGTGAATCCGCTGGTGGCGGCGGGGGAGTACGGGGCGGACGCGTTCCGCTTCGCGTTGCTGACGATGGGCACGCTCGGGCAGGACATGAAGTACAGCGAGGAGCGGATGGCCGCGGCTCGCAACTTCGCGAACAAGCTGTGGAACACGTCGCGGTACGTGCTGATGCAGCTGGAGGGTCGCCGCCTGAAGCGCCCGCACGCCGCTGACCGGGAGTCGCTGGCGCTGGAGGACCGCTGGCTGCTGTCGCGACTGGAGGGGTTGGAGGGGGACGTCGACTCGCTGCTGAAGGCGTACCAGGTGGGGGAGGCGGCGCGGCGCATCCACGACTTCATCTGGAGCGAGCTGGCGGACTGGTACGTGGAGATGAGCAAGGTGCGTCTGCGCGAGGGCGACGAGCGTCCGGCGGCGGTGCTGGCGCACGTGCTCGACCACAGCCTGCGGCTGCTGCATCCGATCATGCCGTTCGTTACGGAGGAGCTCTGGGGGAAGCTGCGCGAGCACCTCGACGACGACCTCGGGCCCGCGTTGATCGTGGCCTGGTTCCCAAAGAGCGCGGGCGTGTGGCGGGACGAGGCGGCGGAGTCGGCGATGAGCCACGTGATCGAGGTGAACCGCGCCATCCGCAACCTGCGCGCCGAGAAGGGCGTGGAGGCGGGCGCGCGTCCAGCGGTGTACCTGCGGGCAAGTTCGCAGGGGGAAGCGCTTCGCGAGACGGCGGCGGCGACGGCGTTCACCTCGCGGGTCGAGCCGGAAGTCACGGGCGCGGACGCGGAGCTTCCGTCGGGCGAATACGCCTTCGCGCGCGTCGGCGACACGGAGGTGGCGCTGGCGCTGCCGGAGGTCGACCTGACGGCTGAGCGCGAGCGGCTGGAGGGCGAGCTGGCGGAAGCGGACGGGCAGATCGCGCGGCTTGAGAAGCAGCTCGCGAACGAGCGCTTCCTGGAGCGCGCGCCCGAGGCGGTGGTGCAGGGCGAACGCGATCGCCTGGCGCAGGCGCAGGCGCGAGCGGAGGGGTTGCGCGAGCGGATCGGGGCGCTGGGGAGCTAGCCGAGCAGGATGTCGAGGGCGGCCTGCGTATCGCGCAGGTCGGGCAGGAAGAAGTCGGCGCCGGCGTCGCGGAGAGCAGCCTCGTCGTAGTTACCCGTCGCGACGGCGAGAACGCGGGCGCCGATGGCGTGCCCGGCGGAGACGTCGCGGGGTGTGTCGCCGATCACGATGGCGCTGGCGGCCGCGACATCGACGCCACCGGCCGCCGCCAGCGTCTCCAGCGCGGCCGCGAGGACCTTCGTGCGGTCGGAGGAGACATCGCCGAAGCCACCTCCCCGGAAGCGGTCCCAGATGCCGTAGTAGCGCAGCTTGAGCTCGGCGCCCTTTACGACGTTGCCGGTGGCGAGACCTACAACGGCATCCGCTCCATCGAGGGCGTCGAGCAGGTCAACGACGCCCTCAAGGATGCGGCCATCGTGGCTCTCGAGGTTCTCGGGGAGGCGGGTGAGGTAGGCGGCGGTCATGCGCTCGACGGCGTCGGGGGTGGGTTCGACCCCTGCGAGGGTGAGGGCGTCTTCGAAAATGCCCGTGTCGGTGCGTCCGTCTATCTGCACGCCGTCGAGGCCGGAAAGGCCGAACTCCTCCGCGAAGGCTTCGGCGATGGCGTCGCGGCCCGCGCCGCCGCTCGCGATGAGGGTGCCGTCGATGTCGAAGAGGAGGAGGCGCACCTCGGGCAGTGTAGCCCGCGATCACGGCAGGGGCAGGTCGGGGGCGGGGGCGGTGGCTCTGGTACAGTCAGGGCATGGTCGCCCTACCCGAGATGCGAACGCTTGTTGAGCGCGCGGACGCGCACCGGCATGTGCTGGAGGGGCTGATCGCCTCCGTGCCAGAAGACTACTGGGACCGGCAGGCGCCCGACGACGCCTGGACGGCCCTGGACCACATGCGGCACGTGGCGACGGTCGACAGGATGGTCGTCGAGCTGCTGGAAGCGGCGGAACGCCCGGAGGAGGAGTTGTGGGCGGGGGGAGTCCGGGACGAGGCAGCGCTCGAGGCGCGGCGAGTGGAACTGATGGACGGCGTGAGGGCTCAGGACATCCACGAACTGGTCGCGACGATGCGTGAGTCGCGGGAGGCGGTGGTGGCGGCGCTGCTGGCGGTACGGGTTGAGACGCTGGAGCGGGAGGTGCGGGTGGCGGGCGTGCTGACCCCCTGGGGCGAACCGCATGCGTCCTCCCTTCGCACACACCTGACCGGATGGGCGGGGCAGCACGACGGTGAGCACGAGGCCGCCATCCGGCGGGCGATTGAGACGCCTCCGGACGTGACGGCGCTTACGCTGGCGGCTCGACGGGCCCGCGGGAACCGGAGCCGCTGAGACCCAGGGCCACACCGGCCACGATCAGCGGTCCACCGATGAGGACCCCGATCGGTGGCGTCTCGCCGAGGACGGGGATGGCGTAAAGGGTCGCGAGCAGGGGTTCCCCGAGGATGGCGAGGCCGACCGTAACCACGCGCAGGTGCCCGAGCGCCCAGTTGATGGAGGTGTGCCCGACGAGCTGGGGGATGAGGGCGAGCAGGATGATGAAGGTCCAGGCGTCGGCGCCGAAGCCGCTGATGGAGGGGCGCACGACGAGCACGGCGAGCCAGAGGGTGACGGCGGCGGCGGTGTAGGCGACGGCGGAGTAGGGGACGGCGCCGGTCTCGTGGCGTGTCTTGCGGCGGATGGTCTGGGAGACCGCAACGAAGAGGGCGGCAAGGAGGGCGAGGAGGTCGCCGATGAAGAACTCGATGCCGCGGGCGAGGTCGGAGGCGGCGATGACGATGAGGCCCGCGATGGCGACGGCGAGGCCGGCGTACTCGCGCGAGCTCGGGCGTTCGCGCAGGACAACGTAGGCGATGAGCGCTCCGAGAAGCGGCTGCAACCCCACGATGACGACGCTGGAGGCGACGGACGTGCGCTCAAGGGAGGCGAACCAGCTCCAGAAGTGCGCAGCGAGGAAGACGCCGGAGAGCACGAGCAGGGGCAGGCTGGAGCGGGGCGGGAGTGCGAGCTTGCCACGGGCGCGCGCAAAGGCGACGAAGAGGAGGAGCAGTCCGGCGGCGAAGAGGAGGCGGTAGGCGGCGATCGTGAGGGCTGGGGCCTCATCGGCGAGGCGCACGAAGATGGCGGCCCAGGAGACACCAAGCACGCCGAGGAGCAGCACGGCCATCGGCGTCCGGGAAACCGGCACGGTGGCCACGCTACGGGGGGGCGGGGAGGGGAGGCAAGGGGGTGGCAAGGAAGCGACAACGGCAGGGAAAGGGCGGCGCGGGCGAGAAGGCGGGAGCGCCTAGAATCGGGGCATGGAAGCGGCACTCGAAGCGCGCGTGGAGGCGCTCGCGGCGCAGGAGACCCCCGCGGTCGCGCGGTTCGACAGGGATGAGGCGCTGCAGGGGCGGTGGGCGGTGCTCCCCTCCGCCTTCAACCCTCCCACCCGTGCACACCTGCGCCTGCTCGACCTCGCGCTGGGGGTGGAGGGCGTCCAGGGGGGCGCGGCGCTGCTGACCACGCGGAACGTGGCGAAGGGCATCGAAGGGGCGGCGCTGGCGGATCGCATCGGGATGCTGCTGGCGGCGGGGGCCTCGCGCCCGGGCCTGGCGGTGTTGGCGGCGAACCAGGCGCGTATCGCCGACCAGGCGGCGGCGCTGCGTGCGACCTGGCGAAGTGCCACCTTCGACTTCGTGCTGGGGTACGACACGCTCGTGCGCCTCTTCGACGACCAGTACTACGACGGGCCGATGGAGTCGGTGCTTGACCCGTTCTTCGAACACCACCGTGTCATCGCCACGAACCGGGGGGAGGTGACGGTGGCGGACATGGAGGCGTGGGTGGCGGAGCGGGCTTCGCGGTACGCCGCCCGCATCATCACGGTGGGGCTGGACGAGGAGCACGGACGCATGGCCTCCAGCGAGGCGCGAGCGCGGATCGGGGCGGGGGCCGGCAGCGACGACATACCGGCCGAGGTGGCGGCCTACATCCGCGAACACGGGCTCTACGCGGGGGGCTAGGCGGAGGGGGGGTCGGCTTCGAGCGGGCGCACGGGCCGGGCCAGGAGCACGACGACGGCGGCGGCGAGCGTGACCCCGGCGGTCACGAGGAAGGGCGTTTCGTAGCCGCCCGTCGCTTCCTCCAACAGCCCGACCAGCAGGGGTCCGGCGCCGCTGCTGACCTGGCTCGTGAACGAAATCATGCCGAAGACGGCCCCGAAGGAGACGTAGCCGAATATCTCGCTCGTGAGGAGCGACTGCATCATGTAGATGTTCCCGATGGTGAGGCCGAAGGTGAAGGCGAAAACGTAGTTGGTGACCTCGGTGTCGATGAAGGTGATCAGGAACACGGACACGGCCTGGAAGGCGAAGAGTCCAGCAGTGAGGTGGCGCTTACTGAGAGCGTCGGCGAAGGCGCCGACGATGAGGCGCGCGACAATGCTGCCGATGGCGCCAAGGCTGAGGGCGAGGGAGGCGGCAGTGCGCGAGCCGGTGCGATCTTCCAGGAACGCGATCTCGTGGATGAGGTAGCCCGTCTGTGAGAGCAGCACGAGCACGAAAGCGATCGCGACCGCCCAGAACGAGAGCGTGCGCATGGCCTGGGAGAGCGTCCAGCGGCGGGTCTGGACCTCATCGCTGAGCCCCGCGTGGGCGGGAGGGCCGGTGGCGGGGACGGCGCCGTCGGGCGGCAGGCGCATCTGGCTCGGATCCCAGACGAGCACGAAGAAGATGACGGGCAAGCCCACGACGATGGTGAAGGCGGCGATGACGGGGGTGGTCAGTTCAAGGCCGCCGGAGGCAATCAGCCAGGCCCCGAGAGGCGGAAGCATGACCCCCGCGGAGGAGACGCCCGTGGCGGAGATGCTCATGGCGCGGGCGCGGCGGCGGATGAACCAGCGCGCCATGATGACATTGGTGGAGACGCCCCCGGCCAGGCCGAACGCCACGGCGAGGAGGGTGTACACGGCATAGAGCTGCCAGAGCTCCTCGACGAAGCCGATGCAACCGACCATGACGGCGGTGAGAATCAGGCCGGCCGTGAGGTAGGGCATGGGGCCATGCCGGTCGATGTAGGGGCCCACCACGGCCGCGGCGAGCCCCGAGACGACAAAGTAGAGGGCGGTGGCGCCGCTCACGCTCGCGTTGGACCAGCCGTGGGCAATCTGCAGGGGCTTCAGGAAGACGGCGAGTCCGTAGTACCCCACGCCGACGCCGCCGAGCATGACGATGGCCACACCCACGACGATGTACCACCCGTAGTAGTAGCGGGAGGGCAGGACGCGCGCGGCGAGGGGGCTGCGGAGGGGTGGGGTGGGCGGCGAGGTCACTGGGGGGCGCCGCCACCCGCACGGCTGGTAACGATCTCGTCGAGGTCGTCGACGACCATGCGCTCGCGGCGGCCGGCGCGGTCGTAGGCGGTCACGGGCGCGACGGCGTCGTGGTCGATGACGACATCAATGACGGTGGGGCGAGCGTTGCCGAGGGCGTCCTCGATGGCGCCCCGGAGCTGGGTCGGGTCGGTGACGCGCACACCCTCGCAGCCGACGGCGCGGGCGACGGCGGAGAAGTCGACATCGCCAAACTCGGCGAGCTCGTAGGCCTTGCTGTCGAAACGGAAATCGAGGATGTGGGTATCGAAGGCGAGGGCGTGGTTGTTGAGGACGACGTAAACGACGTTGAGGCCGTAGCGAACGGCCGTCTCCAACTCGCTGAGGTGGTACCAGAAGCCGCCGTCGCCCGTGAAGCAGACGACGGGCGTGTCGCCGACGGCGACCTTTACGCCGACGGAGGCGGGCAGGGCCCAGCCGAGGGACCCCTCGCAGCGGAGGAAGCGCTTGCCGGGCTGGCGCAGTTCAACGAAGGCTCCCGACCAGGCGGCGGCGTAGCCCGTGTCAGCGACGATGACGGCGTCGGGCGGGAGGGTCTCGGTCAGTTCGCGGCAGAGTCGCTCGGGGCGGATGGGGGAGTCGCCGGAGGCGAGCAGGGGCTCCTTACCCTCCCACCAGTTGCGCACGATGCGCTGGACCTCGGCGACCCACTCGCCGGGCGGGCGCACGGTGTCGCCGGCAGCGGCGACGATGGCTCCGAGGGCCATCTTCGCGTCGGCGGAGATGCCAACCCTGGTGTTGGCGGGGAAGTTCCGGCCCAGCTCGGAGGGGTCGACGTTGATGTGGATGATGTCGGCATCGCGGCCGGGGAGGGTCCAGCCGTTGGTGCTCTGGCTGCCGGTGCGGGTGCCGACGATGAGGGCGAGGTCGGCGTTGGCGACGATCTCGTTGGCGGACTTGCGGGCGTACGAGCCGAGCACGCCAACCGCGAGCGGGTGGTTCTCGTTGATCGCGCCCTTGCCGGAGAGGGAGGTGGCGACGGGGATAGCGAGCTTCTCGGCAAGCTCGATCAGCTCGGGCCAGGCGCCCGAGGACATGACGCCGCCGCCGGCAATGATGACGGGGCGTTCAGCCTCAAGGAGGAGGGCGAGGGCTTCCTCGACTCCCTCGGCAGGAGGCTGGGGGCGGACCGCCGGGGATGTGGCGTAGCGGGGGTCGCCGGTGGGCTCGGGGAGGTCCGCCTCGCCGGCTTCCGCCTCGGCGGCGATGGCGAGGTGGACGGGGCGGGGGTCGCCCGAGGTGGCCTCGCGGAAGGCCTGGGGGACAAGGTCGGCGAGCCGCTCGGTGCGGGTCACATCGGCGCTGTACTTGGTAACGCTCTCGAAGTGGGCGCGGACATCCTGGTAGGCGTTCTTGTAGGCCTGCGCGCCGGAGCGCGCGCCGGTGAAGGCGATGACGGGGGTCGAGGCCTGCCAAGGTTCGGCGAGGCCGGCGGCGAGGTTGGTCGCGCCGGGACCGCCCTGGCTAATGACGATCCCGGGACGGCCGGCAGCCTTGGCGTAGCCATCGGCCATGTAGGCGGCGGCCTTCTCGCCGTGGCTGAGGACACGGCGGACGCCCGTCCCTTCGAGCATGACGAGGGAATCGAAGAGGTTGGTGGGAACGAGGAAGATGGCCTCGACGCCGTAGGCGAGCCAGCTCTTCGCGATGTCCTCCGAACCTTTCATGGCGATACCCCCGCGCGAGTCGCGCTCGCGCGGCAAGCCTACCAGTGCGGGAGAGGCGGAGAAGGCCATGTATCGTGGCGAGCGGGATGCGGCCAGGTGGTTCGATGCGACGGCGAAGAGCGGGCCGCGGGCCGGGCGGGCGCTGGCCGGATTGGGTACGGTCGTGACGATCTTGCCGGGCGGTCGCAGAGGTGCTCGGCCGCGCAGGGGCGAGCGGGAGTGGGGGTATGGCTGGGTGGCCGCCCTCGTCGCGCTGGTAGGGGGCGCCGGAATATTCGCGATACTCGCCGTTCCCGCCTGGCTGAAGAGCGACCCCTGGGAGGGTCTCGATGGTGTAACCGCGATCAGCTTGTCGCACACGGGCGCATGCGTGCTCCAGGCGGGCGGCATGGCAGTCTGCTGGGGCTCCGTCGGCGAGCCCCCCGACAGGGAGCTCGCCTCCATCAGCGTCGGGCGGCACCAGGCCTGCGGGCTGACGACCGACGGTTCCGTGGCCTGCTGGGGCAGTGGTGGCGATTCCGAGATTGCGCCGCCGGACAACGGGTTCGTCTCGGTTAGCGCGGGACTCGACTTCGCCTGCGGGGTCGCCGGTGAGGGCTCCTTGCATTGCTGGGGCACCAGCTTTGCGCGGGCCGGCCCCCCGGACGGAGCGTTCGTCTCGGTCAGCGTCGGGGACTTCCATGTGTGCGCGATCAGGGGCGACGGGTCCGTCGTCTGCTGGGGAGCCGACGAATATGGTCAGGCCACCCCGCCCCGCGGGACGTTCATCTCCGTCAACGCCAGCGCCCGGTACACCTGCGGACTCAGAGCCGACCAGTCTGTCGTGTGCTGGGGGGCCGACGACACTGGTCAGGCGACGCCGCCCGGGGGAGCCTTCACCTCCATCAGCGCAGGGTGGAAACACGCCTGCGGAGTGCGCGCGGATCACTCGGTCACCTGCTGGGGACAGAACGCACGGGGCGAGGCGACGCCACCGCTGGAGCAGTTCACCTCTGTTAGCGCCGGCTCCGGGCAGACCTGCGGCGTTACGACCAGCGGTACCGTCGCTTGCTGGGGAGCGGACCAGTGAGGCGAGCCCTGCGAGGCTTCGCCAGGTCAGCGTCGCGAAGCAGTGGCCCTTCAGGGGCGGCGCGCGATGGTGATGATCTCGGGGCTCGCGGGGGTGAGCGGGCTCCGGTCCCAGTCTCCGAACTGCTCGTCGATCGTGAATCCGGCTTCGGTCAGGAACGCGGAGAGGGCCTCCCGATCGAGGAAGCGAAGGGTGCTGCTGCTTATCTCCGGACGGCTCCATCGATCGCTCGTATACGTCGTGGTGAAGCGGACGACATCCGCCGCCACAGGCGCCTCAACCTGGTGTTCGGAGCGCACGACGGCGCCGGTGGCGTCAACGAATTCCGTACCGTGTTCCGGAATCCACCGTTCCCACGCGCGGGCCAGGGGGTTGCGGGTTTCGAATGCGAAAGCGCCTCCGCCGACAAGCGCCGAGTGGATGGCCGCTAGCGAGGCGCGTATCTCCCGATCTTCGACGAAGACCTGGAACGCATGGCCCGTCATGACAACGAGATCGAAATCCCTGTACCGCTCCGCTGAGGCCGCGTCGCCGAGCACCCATTCGATGTCGGACCGCCTCCGCGCCACCCGCAGCATCCCCTCGGCGGGGTCAAGGCCGACGAGGCGGCCGGTATGCCCCTGCTCGCGGGCCCAGTGCAGCAGGGCCCCGGTCCCGCATCCCACGTCGAGGACGTTCCCGGCGGACATGACCAAGGGCAGGTAGAAGGCGAGGTCGTCGCGGCCCTCCCGGCCATGGAGGGGGTCGTAGAGGGCGGCGAGGTGTGACTCGGAGAACTGCCGGTCCACCACCGTCAGCGGCCCTACGCTTCGATGCCGCGTTCCAAGAGGGCGTTCAGGTCGGCATCTTCCGTATCGATGAGGGCCTGCACCCACTTGTGGAACATCTGCCCGCCGCCCTCGTTGCGACCGAAGAGGGAGTGGTCCTTGGCGCCGGTCTTGAGGGCCCGCTGCACGCGGAGGCCGGTGTAGTAGTCCTCGTCGAGGACGACGTCGTAGTACATCTTCATGATGTCGGCGTAGCGCTCGTCATCGTCGGGGTTGGGCTCCTCGGGGAGGAGGAAGTTCTGGATTGTGACGGACTCTTCGGGCGTCTTGCCGGGGAACATCTGGGAGATCATGAAGGGCGAGGCGCCCTGGCCATCGTAGGCGGCGGATCCGCGCCCGCCGGCGATGGAGATATTGGGGAAGATCGTCCAGATGCCGGGGGTCATGTCCTCCGTCTCCCACTGGTCCTCGGGGAGGTCGGCGGCGCGGGCGAAGCGGGTGGGGGAGACCATGCGCACGTGCGACCCCCAGGCGTAGTAGTCGGGCTGGTAGGCCGAGTCGGGGCCGAAGCTGTTCCGGTGGAGGATGGGGATGTGGTAGAGGTCGCGGTAGCCGTCGTAGGCGACTTTCCAGTTGGGACCGTCGAGGTTCTGGCGGCCGACCACGTGGGAGTCGGCGAACCCGAGGTGGTCCAGCATCTTGTCGTAGCCGGCGAGGAAGAGGTCGATATCGACATCGGAGGAGGGGTTGAGGGTGACCCAGACAAGGCCGGCGCGCTCGGCCGTGGGGAGGGCCGTGAGGCCGTAGCAGGATTTGTCGACATCGCCGAAGTTTCCGGAGTCGAAGATGGAGACGAGGTTCCCCTGGAGGTCGTAGCTCCAGGCGTGGTAGGGGCAGCGGAAGCCGCGGGAGTTGCCGCCGCCCTCATCGACGACGATGGCGCCGCGGTGGCTGCACATGTTCACGAAGGCGCGGACCTCGCCATCGATGTCGCGCGCCATGAGGACGGGCACGCCGCAGACCTCGAGGGAGCGATAGTCGCCGGGTTCGCGCAGCTCGCAGGAGAAGCCGAGGGCGAGGGGTAGCCGCTTGAAGATGCGGTCGACCTCGAGATTCCAGCGGTCGGGGTCGTAGTAGGCGCTCGTGGGAATCTTGTAGACGTCATCGGCGAGGTCGATGCGGTCGGCGGCGAGGTTGTCCACCTCGCGCCGGGTCATGGCAACCAGCTCTTCACGACTCATGGACGACCTCCCGCGGCGCAGTTCCGCGCGGCCTGATTGTACGCAGGGCAGGGGGCAGCGGGGTAAGCTCCCTGCATGGCTACCGTGGATGTTCTGCTGGACGGGTTCTCATTCCGGACCAACAAGGGGAGTCCCGGGTTCTGCTCGGTCACGCTGGTGGAGTCGGATGGACGGCTGATCCTGGTCGACCCGGCGCACGTGGGGCGGCGGCGGGAGCTGGGCGCGGCCCTCGAACAGCGCGGGCTGACGGAAGCGAGCATCGACGCCGTCGTGCTCACGCACGCGCACTGGGACCACGCCCAGAACTTCGACCGCTTCGCGGAGGCGCCGGTGCTGCTGCATCCGCGCGAGCGGAGCTACGCGAGCGCGCCGCACGAGAACGACTGGGCGACCCCGGCATGGACCGGACTCGCGCTGGAGACGCACCAGCTCCAGGAAGTGGTGGAGGGGGACGAGATCGCGAGCGGCGTGCGCGTGATCGAGCTGCCGGGGCACTCGGTTGGAAGCATCGGGCTGCTGGTGGAGACGGAGGCGGGGACGGTCTGCGTCTCCGGCGACGCCGTGCACTCGACGTGGGTGCTGGAGTCGCGGCAGCCGCCGATCGTCTTCGGGTCGCTCTCGCAGGCGCGGGAGAGCGTGGCCAAGGCGCTGAGCGCCGCCAACATCATCTACCCCGGACACGACCAGCCCTTCCAGATTACGGAAGACGGGGCGGACTACCTCGAGCCGTTCGCGCTCACAATCACGAACCTGGAGCCGGACCGCGAGGGGCTGCGCTTCGACTCGTCTCCGATGTCGACCTGGGTCATGGAGGGCTCAGCGCCCTAGGCGGTGCGGTTCAGGTCGGCGACGCGGCGGATGGGGTCGGAGCCGTCCCAGCCCTCGGCGGCGGCGGCGATCAACTCGTAGAACTCGAGCAGTCCCGGCAGGCCCTCGTAGACCTCGACCATGTGCCCGTAGGCCGCGACGGTGTCGATGAACCCGAACTCCATGCCCCCGGCGAGCACGAAGCGGTTAGCGACGGTGAAACCGAGCGACTCGTAGCGGGCGAGCTCCTCCTCGAAGCTGGGGACGATGGTGGCGCAGTGGTGGAGGCCCTGTTCGTGGGGGGCGTACATGTCGCGGATGGCGGAGGGACCGTCGTTGTTCTGCTGGACGAGCTCGAGCATGACGGAGCCGAGCTGTCCGTAGGCGGAGGAGTGGTCGAACTCGCCCGGTTGGCCGCGATAGATCGCGCGGTCGATGGGGATGTGCTCGTTGATAAAGAAGGGACCGGCGCCGCGTTCAGAGGCCCACCGCTCGGACGCTTCGAATATGTCGGGAACGTGGTAGGCGAGTTGGACGAAGGGGCGGTGGGGCATCTCGGGCTCCTGGCTGTTGGCTATTGGCTGTTGGTGGCTCCGGTCAGGCCTGAACGGAACGTGCTTATGCGCCTTAGCAGATGATAGGCTACAGCGAAGCGGAGGATCGCGTGGCCCTCTTCCTGACGCCGGACTGGTTCAAGAATACCTACATCGGGATCGAGGTCGAGCAGTTCATCGGCATCGGCGTGCTGGTGGTGGTGGCGGCAGTGGTCCACCTGCTGGTGTCGCAGGCGCTGCGGCTCTATGTGCGAGCGCGTCTCCACGGGGACGACCGCAAGTTCTGGGACCAGGAGCGGGCGAGGCTGGGGCGGGCGATGCTGGCGCTGATCGCGGCCATCACGGTCATCCTCGGCTTCCCCACGCTGGGCTTCGAGTCGAGCGTGGAGAACGTGGTCAACCAGGTCGCGAGCCTGTTCGGAGCGGGGGCGCTGGTGGTGCTGGGCTTCCGCGGCGTCGATGTGCTGACAGACGTGCTTGAGCGACGGGCAGAGCAGACGGCGAGCCGTTTCGACGACCAGCTTGTGCCCCTGGTGAGCTCGGCCCTGAAGGGGGTGGTAGTGCTGATCGGGGCGGTGTTCGTGCTGGGCAACCTGGGGGTGAACGTGACCTCGCTGCTTGCGGGGCTCGGCCTGGGCGGCCTGGCCGTGGCGCTGGCTGCCCAGGACACCATCCGGAACCTGCTCGGGGGCGTCACGATCTTCGCCGACCGGCCCTTCCAGGTGGGGGACTGGGTAGTCATGAACGACATCGAGGGGACGGTGGAGCATGTGGGCTTCCGCTCCTCGCGGGTGCGCACGTTCTACAACTCGGTGGTGACAGTGCCGAACGCGCGCATCGTCGATACGCACGTCGACAACATGGGCCTGCGCCAGTGGCGGCGCTACAAGACGACGCTGGGCCTGGGGTACAACTCCACGCCGGACCAGGTGCAGGCGTTTGTGGAGGGCGTGCGTGCGCTCATCCGCTCGAATCCGGGGATGCGCAAGGACTTCTACATCGTCGAGTTCCACGGGTTCAGCGCGGTCACCCTCGACGTCCTCGTGTACTGCTTCATCGACGCGAAGGACTGGAACGAAGAGCTGCGCACGCGGCACGTGCTCAACCTCGACATCATGCGTCTTGCCCAGGACCTGGGGGTGGAGTTCGCCTTCCCCACGCAGACGCTGCACGTGGCCTCGCTGCCGGGACAGCCACAGGACGTGCCCGCAGCGCCGGGGCGGGACCAGCTTGGCGAAATCGTCGACGGGTACAGCCCGAACGGGAGCACAGGGCAGCGCGTGGACAGCCCGATTACCGCGGGCTTCGACAACACGCCGGACGCCCGCTAGCCGTTACCCCAACCTTCACACCAGTCGTTGACACGGCGGGTAGACTGTCGGGAATCCAGATTGGGGTGATACGCCCCGGGTCCGGTGCGGGCTCCGCATGGGAGCAACCGACTTTGAGGGCAGTCCTGAGGAGGACCACATGAAGGAAAGCTACTGGGGCAAGTACTGGCGCAGGCGGGTTTCGCGGAGGCGGGTGCTCGCCGGCGGCGCGACGCTGGCGGCCGGCTCGGCGGCCATCCTCGCGGGCTGCGGCGACGACGATGATGACGATGGCTCGGCGGCTCCTGCGGCCACACAGGCTGCGGCAACGCAGGCCGCCGCCGCCGACGATGAGCCAGCAGATGATGGCGGAGCGGCCCAGGAGGCCGACGCCAGCGGCGACGAGCAGGCCGAGGAGCAGGTAAGCGAGGCCGAGGACCGCTCGCGCTACGGCGGCACGCTGAATTACAGCCTCTCGGCCTACCCGACGGGGTTCGACCCCTCAATCACGATCACGTTCCCACAGGGCATGTCGACGAGCTACAGCCAGCTGATGGCGTTCTCCATCATCGAGGACACGTTCTACCCGGACGCTGCACAGAGCTGGGAGCAGGTCGATCCAGAAACGCTGGTGTTCAACCTGCGGGCCGGTGTGCGCTACAACCCCGAGGCCGCCGGCGGCCGTGAGGTGACCTCCGAGGACTGGGCCTTCAACCTGGCCCGGTACCCGGACGCGCGTGCGAACCGCGGCTCGAACGTGAACGAGCTCTTCTTCTCGTTCATGGACCCGAACCAGGGCGCGACCTTTGACACTCCGGACGATCTGACGCTGCGCATCAACCAGAACAAGGCGTTCGGGTCGAACCTGCGCGCGTTTGCAGCGGCCTCGCTGGTCGTGGCGGCGCCGGAGCGCATCATGGCGGAGGAATCAGGGGACCTGGGTCAGGTCTCGGGCATCAACGCAGGCTCCGGGCCGTACATGTTCGAAGACGTGTCGGAGACGCGAGTCACCATGAAGCGGAACCCGAACTACTACGAGCACCCCGAGGACATCGCGGGGACGCGCTTCAACAAGGACATGCCGTATATCGACGCCATGGAACACGTCATCGTCACGGACGGTGCGGCGCGGCAGGCGCGCTTCCTGGCGGGGGATGCCGACTACTGGGGCGCGGTCTCCAAGATCGACGCCGACACGTGGGCGGACCAGCCCAACGTGGAGGTTGTGACGGGGCCGGCGATCGATGACGGCGGGATCATGATCCAGCTGGCGGCGGCCAAGTGGACGCCGTATCCGGAGCTTTCGAAGGCGCTCTCGATGGCGATGGACTGGGACGGCTACATCGACGTGGTGCTCAGCGGCGAGGGTCGCCGCAGCGCCCCGGTCAGCCCGACGGCATTCCCCAAGTACGCGCTCTCCCAGGAGGAGATTCGCGAGTACCAGGTGTACGACCCGCAGGGCGCACGGCAGCTGTGGGAGGCCAACAACGGCCCCGAGATCTTCCCCGAGCTCGACACGACGGTCGCGGCCTGGGCGCCCGACATCAGCCACGTGCAGTTCATCGGTCAGAGCTTCGAGGACTCCCTCGGGGTGCAGGTGAATTACAACCCGCTCGAGCTGGCGACCTACATCGCCTCGGCGAACGGCCCCACGGGCACGAAGGACTGGCACTTCTTCATCGCCGGCAACAACGCCGTCGCCACCATGCCCGACTGGAACGCACTCGTTGCGTACACGCCGGACGGCTACGGCGCGATCTGGGGCGGCAACTGGTACAAGGGCGTCAACATCTCCGACCCGTGGGTCAACCCCGAGAACCCGAACTATGCCGAGACCGGCGGTTCGGAGGCGGGCGAGGCCGTACGCGCGGCGCTGGAGATCACGCACCCGTACGCCAGGGAGCTGCAGGACTACGCCGATCGCCAGGCGGCCACCACCGACGACGAGGAGCGCGCCGATATCCTGAAGGAGATGCAGCGGCGCATCTTCACGCGTTACTGCTGCACCCTCCCGCTGCCGACGCAGACGACGAAGTACCATGCGATTGGCTCGCGGCTGAAGGGCCTGGCGCCACCGCCCGACGGCGACCAGACGGCGGCGTTCGGTATGTGGCGAGCGCACAACATCTGGCTGGAGGGCTAGCCGACACGGCATAGCCACCTGCCACCGACGGTCTAACGCCGCCCTTCGGGGCGGCGTTTTTCCTTGCGCCGGACGCCTCCGGGAAGGCCTCTCCCCGGTGAGGCACAATCGCCGGTAGAATGTCCCCAATTCGCGGGGGATATGGCCCCCGCGCCCGGTGCGGAGTCGCGAAAGGCATCGCACCGAACAGATCCCGAGGAGGCAGGACATGAAAGAGAACTATTGGGGCAAGTACTGGCGCAGGCGGGTTTCGCGGAGGCGAGTGCTCGCCGGCGGCGCGACGCTGGCGGCCGGCTCGGCGGCCATCCTCGCGGGCTGCGGCGATGACGACGACGACGATGGCGCCGCAGCGCCGGCAGCCACACAAGCTGCGGCTACGCAGGCCGCGGCTGCCGAAGAGGAGGCGACCGAGGCTGCGGCTGCCCAGGAAGCCGACGCCAGCGCCGAGGACGAGCCCGAGGAGCAGGTAAGCGAGACGGAAGACCGCTCGCGCTACGGCGGCCACCTGAACTACAGCTATCCGGCCTACCCGACCGGCTTCGACCCCTCGATCACGATCACGTTCCCGTTCGGGATGGCGACGACCTACAGCCAGCTGATGGCGTTCTCCATCCTCGAGGACGAGTTCTACCCGGACGCGGCCCAGAGCTGGGAGCAGGTCGACCCGGAGACGCTGGTGTTCAACCTGCGTCCGGGCGTGCGCTTCAACCCGGAGGCGTCCGAGGGACGCGAGGTGACCTCGGAGGACTGGTACATCAGCCTCCGGCGATACCCGGACTCGCGGGCGAACCGCGGCTCGAACGTGAACGAGCTCTTCTTCTCGTTCATGGACGAGAACCAGGGCGCGACATTCGACACGCCGGACGACCTGACCCTGCGGATCAATCAGAACAAGGCATTCGCCTCGAACACGCGCGCCTTTGCAGCGGCCTCGCTGGTGGTTGTTTCGCCCGAGCGCCTCGCGGCGGAGGAGTCCGGTGACCTCGGCCAGGTGTCGGGCATCAACGCGGGCAGCGGCCCGTACATGTTCGACGACATCGGGGAGACCCGTATCTCGCTGAAGCGGAATCCGAACTACTACGAACATCCCGAGGACATTCCGGGGACGCGCTTCAACAAGGACATGCCGTATATCGACTCGATGGATACGGTCATCATCACGGACGGCGCCGCCCTGCAGGCGCGCTTCCTGGCCGGTGATGCCGACTACTACGGCCCCGTCGACAAGATCACGGCGGATCAGTGGGAGGGCCAGCCGAACGTCAACATGATCACGGGGCCGGCGATCGACGATGGCGGGATCATGATCCAGCTGGCGGCGGCCAAGTGGACGCCGTATCCAGAGCTTTCGAAGGCCCTTTCGATGGCGATGGACTGGGACGGCTACATCGACGTGGTGCTCGGCGGCGAGGGCCGCCGCAGCGCGCCGGTCAGTCCGACGGCGTTCCCCAACTACGCGCTCTCCCAGGAGGAGATCCGCGAGTACCAGGTGTACGACCCGCAGGGCGCCCGCCAGCTGTGGGAAGCCAACAACGGCCCCGAAATCTTCCCTGAGCTGGACACGACGGTCGCGGCCTGGGTTGCGGACTACAGCAACGTGCAGTTCATCGGCCAGAGCTTCGAGGACTCCCTCGGCGTGAAGGTCAACTACAACCCGCTCGAGCTGGCGACCTACATCGCCTCCGCGAACGGGCCTACCGGCACCAAGGACTGGCACTTCTTCATCGCGGGCAACAACGCCGTGTCGACGATGCCGGACTGGAACGCGCTGGTTGCCTACACACCGGACGGCTACGGCGCCATCTGGGGCGGCAACTGGTACAAGGGCGTCAACATCTCCGACCCGTGGGTCAACCCCGAGAACCCGAACTACGCCGAGACCGGCGGCTCGGAAGCGGGCGAGGCCGTGCGCGCGGCGCTGGAGATCACGCACCCGTACGCGCAGGAACTGCAGGACTACGCCGACCGCCAGGCGGCCACCACGGACGACGAGGAGCGGGCCGACATCCTGAAGGAGCTGCAGCGGCGCATTTTCACGCGCTACTGCTGCACATTCCCGCTGCCGACGCCGACAACGAAGTACGTCGCGGTCGGCTCGCGGCTGAAGGGCCTGCCGCAGCCGCCGGACACCGACCAGACGGCCTCGTTCGGCATGTGGCGAGCGCACAACATCTGGCTGGAGGGCTAGCGGGCCCGGCATAGCCACCCGCCACGACGGTCTAACGCCGCCCTCCGGGGCGGCGTTTTTCCGCGCCCTGGGGGCGCTGCAAAGGCTTGCCCCCAGTAAGAAGGTCCGTAGAATGCCGCGAATCCGCGTGGGGACATTGCGCCCCGCGCCTGGTGCGGTTTCGCCAAAGGCGTCGCACCGAAAACAAGTCCTGAGGAGGGACGACTTGAAAGAAGGCTATTGGGGCAAGTACTGGCGCCGGCGCGTATCGCGCAGGGGCGTGCTGGCAGGCGGGGCGACGCTCGCGGCCGGCTCCGCGGCGATCCTGGCCGGCTGCGGTGACGACGACGACGATGACGATTCCGCCGCTCCGGCGGCAACGCAGGCCGCACAGCAAGCTGCGGAAGCTGAGGCGACCGAGGCTGCCGAGCAGGCTTCCGAAGCTGAGGCGACCGAGGCTGCCGCGCAGGCCGCAGCCGCCGACCCCGAGGACCGCTCTCGCTACGGCGGGAAGCTGAACTGGACGGAGCGGGCGTACCCGACGGGCTTCGACCCTTCGATCACGATCACGTTCCCGTACGGCATGGCGCAGACCTACAGCCAGATGATGGCGTTCTCGATCCTCGAGGATCAGTTCTACCCGGACGCCGCCCAGAGCTGGGAGCAGGTAGACGCCGAGACGCTGGTGTTCAACCTGCGCGAGGGCGTGCGCTACAACCCGGACGCGGCCGGTGGCCGCGAAGTGACGTCCGAGGACTGGGCCTTCAACCTGGCCCGCTACCCGGACTCCCGCGCGAACCGCGGTTCGAACGTGAACGAGCTGTTCTTCTCGTTCATGGACCCGGGCCTGGGCGCGACCTTCGACACGCCGGACAACCTGACGCTGACGATCAACCAGAACAAGCCGTTCTCCTCGAACCTTCGCGCCTTCGCGGCGGCCTCCCTTGTGGTGGCGGCGCCCGAACGCATCATGGCGGAGGAGTCGGGCGACCTCGGGCAGGTCTCGGGCATCAACGCGGGCAGCGGCCCGTACATGTTCGACGACGTCTCGGAGACGCGGATCTCGCTGAAGCGGAACCCGAACTACTACGAACACCCCGAGGAGATTCCGGGGACGCGCTTCAACAAGGACTTCCCCTACATCGACGAGATGGAGGCGGTCATCATCACGGACGGGGCGGCGGCGCAGTCGCGGTTCCTCGCCGGTGATGCCGACTACTACGGCTCAATCGACAAGATCACGGCCGATCAGTGGGAGGGCCAGCCGAACGTCAACGTTCTGACGGGTCCGGCGATCGATGACGGCTCGCGCATGATCCAGCTGGCAGCGGCCAAGTGGACGCCGTATCCGGAGCTCTCGAAGGCCCTTTCGATGGCGATGGACTGGGACGGCTACATCGACGTGGTGCTCGGCGGCGAAGGCCGCCGCAGCGCGCCGGTCAGCCCGACGGCGTTCCCCAACTACGCGCTCTCCCAGGAGGAGATCCGCGAGCTGCAGGTCTACGACCCGCAGGGCGCACGCCAGCTCTGGGAGGCCAACAACGGCCCCGATATCTTCCCCGAGCTCGACACGACGGTTGCAGCCTGGATTCCGGACTACAGCTACGTGCAGTTCATCGGCCAGAGCTTCGAGGACTCCCTCGGCGTGAAGGTCAACTACAACCCGCTCGAGCTGGCGACCTACATCGCCTCGGCCAACGGGCCCACCGGCACCAAGGACTGGCACTTCTTCATCGCGGGCAACAACGCCGTGTCGACGATGCCGGACTGGAACGCGCTGGTGGCCTACACGCCGGACGGCTACGGCGCCATCTGGGGCGGCAACTGGTACAAGGGCGTCAACATCTCCGACCCGTGGGTCAACCCCGAGAACCCGAACTACGCCGAGACCGGCGGCGGGCCGCAGGGCGAGGCCGTGCGCGCGGCGCTGGAGGTCACGCATCCGTACGCTCGGGAGCTGCAGGACTACGCCGACCGGCAGGCAGCCACCTTCGACGACGAAGAGCGGGCTGTGATCCTGAAGGAGATGCAGCGGCGTATCTTCACGCGCTTCTGCTGCACCCTTCCGCTGCCAACGGGTACGACGAAGTACACCGCCGTAGGCTCGCGGCTGCAGAACGTTCCTCTCCCGCCGGATGGCGGCGAGACGGCGGCGTTCGGCATGTTCCGCGCGCACAACGTCTGGCTCGAGGGCTAGGCCCTCAGCCAGTAGTCTCGACAACGGGGCTTCCGGGGGCGTTATAGTCCCCGGAAGCCCCTTTTCTCGACCTTAGCGCAGGCGGTGGCTCGTGAAGACCTACATCATCCAGCGGCTGATCTTGATCCCGCTGACCATCATCGCCGTATCGATCCTGGTGTTCGTGTTCATGCGCGTCATCCCGGGCGATGCCGCGGCGGTGCGGTGCGGCGCTTCGGGAGTGGCCGACCAGACGTGCATCGAGGGGCTGCGTCGCGAACTGGGACTGGACATCTGCGACAAGTCCAAGAACTTCCTGGGCGACGTGACGTGTACGGCGGAGCAGTACTGGAAGTGGGCCTCGGAAATCTTCCAGGGCGACTTCGGCCAGGAGATCGTGCCGCCCAAGCCGATCGCCGACGAGATCTGGTGGAGGCTGGGCAATACGCTCCAGCTGGGAATGCTGAGTATCGCGTTCAGCATGAGCATCGGGCTCCCGATCGGGATCCTGTCAGCGATTCGAGCAGGAAAGTTAAGCGACTACGCGGCGAGGCTCTTCGCGATTCTCGCGCTGAGCATTCCCAACTTCTGGATCGGGACGCTGATCGTGGCGCTACCGGCATTCTTCTGGCAGCAACGGTGGGTGCCTGACTGGACAGGCTGGTCGGAACCGAGCACGCATCTCCAGATCCTCGCGATCGCGGCGCTCGTGCTCGGGGTATCGAGCGCGGGCTACCTCGCCCGCATCGCGCGCTCTTCGATGCTTGAGGTGATGCGCAGCGACTACGTTCGCACAGCCCGGGCGAAGGGCCTGCGCGAGACGCTGATCATCGTGCGCCATACCTTCCGGCCCTCGATGATCACGGTCTTCACGGTTGCGGGTCTGCAGTTCAGCCTGATCCTGGGCGGCTCGGTCATCATCGAGGCGCTGTTCAACATTCCCGGGCTGGGCTGGTGGATCGTCAACAACGTGGGCGATCGCGACTTCCAGGTCATCCAGGCGACAGCGCTCATCTTCGCGACGTGGTTCGTGGTCATCCGGCTCCTTGTGGACATCGGATACACGTACATCGATCCGCGAATTCGGTACTAGGACGGGGGTCCCAACGTGACATCAGCACCTACCGTTCAAGACGACCTCGACCTCACGGGCATTGACGACCGGTCGGCCATCGCGTCGGCGTGGACATTCACCAAGCGCTTCGTGCGCCTCCAGCCCGGCGGGGCCATCGGCATCGTCATCATCTTGATAATCGGGCTGGCGGCGGCGTTCGCGCCCTACATCAACACCGCGGGCGAAGGCGAGCGCGGTATCCGCAGCGTGTGGCGCGATGACGGCCGCGAGATTTCGGGCGTCAACTTCGTCCTGCAGCCGCCGGGCCCGGACTGGTGGCTGGGGACCAACCGCACGGGCCAGGACCTGTGGTCCCGCGTGGTCTACGGAGCGCGCCCCGCGCTGATGATCGGCATCGGGGCGGTGGGTGTAGCCATCGTGGTTGCGACCTCCCTGTCGCTGGCCATGGGGTTCCTCCAGGGAGTGGTTGACGGCCTCCTCTTAAGGATCATCGAGGTCATCATCGCGGTGCCGGGAATCCTCTGGCTCATCCTCTTCACGACCGCGCTTGATCGCAGCATTCCCGTGCTCATTTTCGCGATCGCGTTCACGTTCTCACCGCTCACGACACTCGTGTTGCGTGGGAACGTGATCCAGGAGTCGGCCTCGACCTACGCCGAGTCGGCGCGAGTCGTGGGCGCCTCGAGCATGCGCATCATGTTCCGGCACATCCTGCCGAACCTGCTGCCGCTGGCGATCGTCAACGCGAGCATCATCATCCCGGCGGCGATCCTGGCCGAGGCGGGGCTTTCCTTCCTCGGACTGGGTCTGGATCCGCTGATTCCGTCCTGGGGCGCCGACATCGGGCCGAACGCGCGGGCCTACTTCCAGACCGCGTGGTGGCTGCCGGTATTCCCGGGGCTGGCGCTCTCGCTCACAGTGCTGGCGTTCAACTTCCTGGGCGACTCACTGCGGGACGTGCTCGACCCGCGGCTCCGCGGCAGCGGGCTCATCTAGGGTCCGGTCCGCACACGGCAACGACCGAGAACGCCGCCCTCCGGGGCGGCGTTCTGCATGCTTGCAGTCCGGCGGGTAATACCGCAGTGTCGCCGGCAGTCGAGCAGGGCGGTGCGCGGTGACGACAGCTACCCCTGGCCAGGAGGACCTCGGCCTTGGGCCGGCCCTGGAACGTGGGCCGGCCCTCGCGCGGGGCGGGAGGGCGGCCTGGCGCTTCGCCCGGCTTCAGCCGGGCGGCCTGTTCGGCATCATCGTGATCCTCATGGTCGTGGTGGCGGCGATCTTCGCGCCCTACCTGAAGACCATCGGCGAGGGCGAACGCGACGTGCGCCGTATCGCGCTCGCGGAAGGCAGGCAGCTCGACTCCACCGGCTACCTGCAGCCGCCCAACTCGGACTGGTGGTTCGGCACCAGCAGCGCGGGACAGGACATGTGGTCGCGGGTTATCTACGGGGCGAGGCCGGCGCTCATCATCGGCGTCGGCTCGGTAGGCATCGCGATGACGGTCGCCGTGGTGCTGGCGCTGGCAATGGGGTTCCTGAAGGGCTCCGTCGACGCCATCCTGTTACGGCTCCTGGAAACGGGCATCGCGATGCCCGGCATCCTCTGGCTAATCCTGTTCACGACGGCGATCGAGCGCAGCCTGCCGGTCCTCGTGGTCGCCGTTGCACTGTCGTTTGCGCCGCTGACGACGCTGGTGCTCCGCGGCAACGTGCTGCAGGAAGCATCGACCGCCTACGTGGAGGCGGCGCGGGTCATCGGGGCATCGAACGCACGGATCATGCTGCGGCACATCCTGCCGAACCTGCTCCCACTCGCGATCGTGAACGCCAGCATCATCGTCCCGGCGGCGATCATGGCGGAGGCGGGTCTCGCCTTCATCGGCTTCGGGTTGCCGCCGCCGGCACCCTCCTGGGGGGTCGACATCGGGCCGAGCGCACGGGCCTACTTCTACACGGCCTGGTGGCTGCCGATCTTCCCCGGGATCGCGCTCTCCCTGACCGTGCTCGCTTTCAACTTCCTGGGCGATTCTCTGCGGGACGTGCTCGACCCGCGACTGCGGGGCAGCGGACTCATCTAGGGCTTGCTAAACCTCACTGTTGCATTTCCCACCCCTTTCGGGTGTAAGGTGGAATTGAGGCTGTTTTGGAGGGTGGGCCATGAACAAGCTCACAGAAAATCCGCTTCCGATCGCACCCTTCACCCTTCTGCTCCGGCTCCTCATGGGTTGGATATTCCTCTGGGCCGGATTCGACAAGGCAATCAACGGGTTCACCGCTGAGGGATTCCTTGTTCACGGCACCAGCGGTCCGCTCCATGGCTGGTTCCAGGACCTCGGCGCGGACGCTACGGCGCTCGCTGTGATCGACCCGCTGGTGGTGGTTGGTCAGATTGCCCTGGGCTTCGCCCTCGTCTTCGGTGTCGCGACCCGGCTGGCGCTCCTGTTCGCGGCAGTCATGATGTTCCTGTTCTACCTCGCCCAGTTCCCGCCGGAGTACGACCTCTTCGCCGACTACTACATCGTCTACATCGCTGTCTTTGCGATGCTGGGGGCACTGGGGGCGGGACGGGTGCTTGGACTCGACCCGGTCATCGAGGAGATGCCCTGCGTGAAGAGGCGCCCCTGGATGACGTGGCTGCTGGGCTAGGCGACAGAGTCCTGCGCAAATGAAGGGGAGCCGCTAGGACGGGGTCTCGACGGCTGGCTCGTTGGTGGCCGGGTCGACCTCGAAGGGGCTGTCGAGGCCGAGTTCCTCGCCGATCTCGCGGACGGCGGGGAGCACCTCCTCACCCATCAGGCGGAGGCTGCGCATGGCGTCGTCATGCGACATCGAGCCGTCGCCGTCCCAGAGGAAGATGCTGCCGGGCCGGAGGTATTCGAGGACGTTGCGAATCTTGGGGATCACGGTCCTGGGCGTGCCCGTGATGATCGACTGCGCCTCGACGAGCCCCTTGTAGGTCTCCTCGACGTTCTTGTAGGACTCGGCGGAGTCGAGGGCGATGGGGCGGAGGTCGGGGTCGTTGGGGGTGGCCTGGCCGCGAGCCTCGGCGACCTGGCGGACACCACCGGTGGGGAGGAGGGCGCGGCGGTCGGTGAGGCCGGGCAGGTTCTGGAGGTGGCCACGGACATCGCCGCGGCTGCCCTCGAGGAAGATGTTGCCGGGCCCGGTCAGGAACTTGCGCCCGACCTCCTCAGCCAGCTCCTCGGTCTCGTCGACGTGCACCTTGAAGAGGTAGCCGCGGTGCTGGGGACCGGCCTCGTAGCCCATCTCGGCGGCACACTCGTCGTAGTACCCGAAGGAGAGGCGGGTCGGTTCGAGGCGCGTGGCGAGCATGACGTAGGGGTAGCGGCGCTGGGCGGCCCACTGCACGGTGCGGCGGCTGACGGCGCCGGGGATCATGATGAGCGGATGGGGCGACTGGTAGGGACGCGCCCAGGGGTTCACGTAGCGGTAGTCGTAGTGCTCGCCCTCCCAGCGGAAGGGCCCCTCGCGTGTCCAGGCGGCGACGATGAGTTCGTGCGCTTCCTGGAAGCGCTCCCAGTTGTAGGGCGGGTTGGCGTCGTGGGCGATGCTCTCGCGGCCGGTTCCGCGCACCCAGCCGGTCACGAGGCGGCCCTTCGAGATGGTGTCGATCATGGCCAGCTCCTCGGCCAGCCAGAGGGGGTCGTCCCAGATGGGGAGGATATTCCCGATGAGGACGATCTTGGCGCGGTTCGTGATGCGGGCGAGGATGGAGGCCTCGACGTTGCAGGCGCTGCCCATGCAGAAGGGCGTGCTGTGGTGCTCGTTGAGGGCGAGGGCGTCGAAGCCCATCTCTTCGGCGTAGAGCTTCTCGTCGATGTAGCGGTTGTAGAGGTCGGCGCCGAGGACGGGGTCGTACTCGCCGTTGCTGGAGTCGAGGTCAACGAGGCGGCGGCCGGTGGTTCCCCACCAGCTCGCGCCTGGGTCCTGGTAGGGGCGCTCGGTGAAGTAGCCGATCAGCATGGGCGAATCGTAACGGGCGCTCAGGCGCGCGTGTGGTAGGCGCGCTCGAACTTGTACCAACCGGAGCCAACGATGGAGAGCGCTCCCTCGCCGGAGAGGCGGCCGGGATAGGCATCGGGGTCGGAGATCCAGGCCTTGAGGTTGGCATCGGCCTCCTCCCAGGTGTCGGCCTCAAGCTCGTAGATGGTGAGGAAGCGGGAGATGACGGGAAAGTCGTCGTGGGGATGGTCGAGCTCGTACACCGTTCCCGAAAGGAAGCCGGGGCAGTTGGCGATGTCCTCGATGTGGTTGCCCAGGTAGCGCTCGCGGAATCGTTCGTCTGCCTCGGCGGTCGGTGGCTCGACCAACCCGACCAGGATCATCTTCGCCATGGGGTACCTCCTCCAGAAGGGGGGAGGATAGCGGGGCGGCGGGCGGCTTGCCGGTCACGAGGGCGGGCGGGGAGAATGCGAAGCGTTGTCGACTACTGAAGACCGGCCACTGCTCCTGCGCGGGGGAGCCTTCTTCGAGAGCGAGACGCGCACCTTCGTGCGCGGCGACGTGCTGTGCGTCGAGGGACGCATCGTTGCGCTCGGGGATGTGGCGGCGCCGGAGGGGGCGGAGGCCGTCGACTGCTCCGATGAGTACCTCATCCCAGGGCTCATCGACTGCCATGTGCACATTAGCTCCTCGGGCGACCCGGCCGAGCTCACGCCGGGGGAGCGGCCCTCGCTGGCGCGCCGCGCCTGGCGCACGGCTGAGCACGCGCGCGCGACGCTCGCGGGCGGGGTCACCACCGTTCGGGACCTGGGGGCGGCCGATCGGCTCAACGTGGACCTGGCGAAGGCAGTCGAGGCGGGGGACGTGGAGGGGCCGCGGGTGGTGGCGGCGGGCATGGGCGTCACGATGTCGGGCGGACACGGGCACGGGTTCATCGCGCGCGAGGCGGACGGACCGGACGAAGTCCGCAAGGCCGTGCGCGAGGAGATCCGGGAGGGGGCGACGGCGATCAAGCTGTTCGCGAGCGGGGGCGTGCTCACGCCCGGTGTGAACCCGCGCTCGCCCGCGTTCACACGTGAGGAGCTGACGGCGGGCGTGGAGGAGGCGACCAAGGCGTTCCGCACAGTGGCGGCGCACGCGCAATCGACGGTGGGCATCAAGAACGCGGTGGCGGCGGGCGTGTCTTCGATCGAGCACGGCGTCTGGCTGGACGAGGAGGCTATCGCGATGATGATCGAGCGGGGCACCTACCTCGTGCCGACGCTGACGGCGCCGTACCACATCGCGTCCGGGGCGGAGGCGGGCATCCCCGCGTACGCGGTCGAAAAGGGGCAGGCCGTGCTGGAGGACCACTTCGCGAGCTACGAGCGGGCGCTGGCGGCGGGGGTTCGGGTCGCGATGGGCACGGACCAGGGAACGCCGCTGAACCGACCCGGCGAAAACGCCCAGGAAGCGGTCCGCATGGCCGACCACGGGCTCTCGCCGGGGGCTGCGCTGCTGGCGGCGACGGGCTGGGCGGCGGACCTGCTGGGACTGGACGAGGAGACCGGCAGGCTGCGCGTGGGGCTGGCCGCCGATATCGTGAGACTGAGCGAGGATCCCCTCACCGACATTCGCTGCCTGACCCGGCCCGCGGCGATCGCGGGCGTGGTTCGAGGCGGCAAGCCGGTGGGGAGTACGGGAGGAACAGTGTGAGCAAGCTGAGCGAGGCGCTCCAGCGCAAGCGGAGGGGCGAAGGCGCCCGGGCAATGGGATTCGGCGCGCGCGCGTCGGAGAAGGACCGGGCGTTGCTGCTCGGAGCGACTGGCGCTTCGGCGGGCGAGGCACTTGAGGCGGGCGCGGACTTCGTGGCCGTAGCCGCCGACGATGCGGATGCCGCCGTGGCGGCGCTGGACGGGCTCGACGGGCTCGCGGGCGTCCAGGTGGCGTCGCTGGCAACGGAGGGCATCGAGGCGCTCGAAGAGGCGGGCGCCGACTTCGTCATCGCCGACCCCGAGACGGCAGCTGCGGGCATCGTCGACAGCGAGCTCGGGCTGGTGCTGGAGGTGGATGAGGCGTGGGAGGACGCGCCATTGCGGGCGCTGGCCCCCCTCTCCCTGGACGCGGTGCTGGTACGGGCGCCAGTGGCGACCTTTACGGTGGCCCGGCGCATCTCGTTGTCGCGCGTGGGAGCGCTCTGCGGGGCGCCGTTGATTGTGACCGTGACGCCGGGCATCTCGAGCGCCGACCTGGGGGCGTTGCGGGAGAGCGGGGCGGGAGGCGTGGTCGCGCAGGAGGGCATGACCGCGGACGAACTGGCCGGGCTCATCGAGCAGCTCGAGGCGGTCCCACCGAGGAGCGCCAGGCGGCGCAGCGAGGGCGGCTTTGCGATCGTGCCTTCGGCGGGTAGCGGCGGCGATGGCGAGGAGATCGAGGACGACGACTAGCGTCCCAGCGCCCGGCCGGCTCTCGCGGCTGCGGCGGGCGCTGGGACGCTGGTATCGCGCGAACGGCCGGCACGACCTTCCCTGGCGCCTGACCCGCGACCCTTACGCGGTACTGGTCTCGGAGGTGATGCTGCAGCAGACGCAGGTCGAGCGTGTGCGTCCCCGCTACGAGGCCTGGCTGGGGCGCTGGCCCACGGCGGCGAGCCTCGCGGAGGCGCCGGCGGCGGCGGTTATCCGGGAGTGGTCGGGGCTGGGCTACAACCGGCGAGCGGTGAACCTGCAGCGGGCGGCGCGGGAGGCACTGGAACGATTCGGACGCATTCCGGTGAATGAGACGAAGCTGCTGTCGCTGCCGGGGGTGGGGCCGTACACGGCCGCTGCGGTCGCGTGCTTCGCGGGGGGACGGCGAACGGCGGCGCTCGATACGAACGTCGCGCGGGTGGTGGGGCGAGCGCTGCTGGGCGAAGCGCGAGCGCGTGCGCCGTACGGCTCGGAGCTGCGGGAGGCTGCGGAGGCGTGGCTGCCCGCGCGGGGGGCGCGAGCGCACCAGCTGGCGGTGATGGACCTGGGGGCGACGGTCTGCAAGGCCTCGTCGCCGGACTGCGGGGTATGCCCGCTGGCGCGGGGGTGCGCGTGGCTGGCGGCGGGGCGGCCGGCGCCCCACGTGGCGGTCCCGAAGGGGGAGGCGGCGCCGTTCGAGGCGACGGCGCGATTCGCGCGGGGGCGGATCGTGGCGATGCTGGCGGAGGGGTCGCCGCAGAGCGCGGACGCGATCGCGGCGCGCCTACCGGAAGAGCACCGGGTGGCGTGTGAGCACTACCTGGAGGCGCTCGCGCGGGACGGGATCGTGGCACTCCGGGAGGGGCGCTGGGGGCTGGCGGAGGACGTCTAGGGCAGGATGAGCATCGCGTCGCCGAAGCTGTAGAAGCGGTAGCGCTCGCGGATGGCCTCGGCGTACGCCTCGCGGATCAGGTCGTGCCCGGCGAAGGCGGAGACGAGCATCAGCAGCGTCGAGCGGGGCAGGTGGAAGTTCGTGAGGAGCGCGTCTACGGCGTTGAAGGTGTGTCCGGGCCGGATGAACAGAGCCGTCTCCCCTTCGGACGCGCCCGCCGCCGGGCCGAAGGCGTGTTCGAGCGTCCGCACGACGGTCGTGCCGGTGGCAACAACGCGGCGGCCCTCGGCGCGGGCGCCGCGGATGGCCTCCGCGGTGGCGGGCGGGAGGCGGTAGCGCTCGGGGGGAAGCGCGTGCTCCGCGGGGTCCTCGGTGCGGACGGGGCGGAAGGTGCCAGCCCCGACCTCGAGCGTGAGGAACTCGCGCTCGACCCCCGCCTCATCCAGCCGCTCGAAGAGGTCGGGGGTGAAGTGGAGGCCGGCCGTGGGGGCGGCGGCGCTTCGGGCTTCGCGGGCGTAGACGGTCTGGTAGCGCTCGGGGTCGCCCTCAAAACCCTGGATGTAGGGCGGGAGGGGCACGGAGCCGACGGATGCGGGGTCGACTGGGCGATCGAAGGTAACGACAGCGATGTCTTCCTCGCGGGAGCGGACGGTAGCGGTGAGGGGACCATCGCTCGACTCCAGCCGGTACTGACGGCCGGGGGTGGCGGCGCGCCCGGGACGGACCAGGGCGGACCAGGCGCCGTCGTCGTATTCACGCAGGAGGAGCAGCTCGGCGCGTCCGCCGGTATCGGCGCGCAGGCCGAGGAGGCGGGCGGCCATGACGCGGGTGTCGTTCAGGACGAGCAGGTCGCCGGGGCGGAGGAGGGAGGGGAGGTCGCGAACGTGGTGGTGGGCGAGGGCGCCCGTGGCACGCGAGACGAGCAGCAGGCGGGCGGAGTCGCGGGGTTCGACCGGCTCCTGGGCGATCAGCCCGGGGGGCAGGTCGTAGTCGAAGTCCGAGGTGCGCACGCGGGGAGCATTGCCCTTTCCTGGGCCGGGGTCTAGCGTACGCGCGCTGGAGGAGCAGCATGGCAGGGTTCGAACGGGGCAGCAGGCGAGCGGGCATCGACCCCGATCGTTTCGCGGGCATCCGGCGCGACTACGCCCGGGTGGTGCAAGCGGAAGAGGTCTCGATCGAGCAGGGGGCGGTGGTCCGGCTGGAGGCGGAGGCGGTGAGCATGGAGCAGAGCGCGGTGGCGGCGATGCGTACGGAGCGCGCGACCCTGCGGGACAGCGCGGCAGCGGTCCTGGCGACGAAGTCGGCGGCGTGCGACGGCGCCTATGTGGGCGTGCTGGCGGCGCCGGTGGTGCGGGGGGACGTACACACGTGGTTCGACCTGCGGACGGCGTTCGCGGTGGGGTTGGGCCTGGCGGTGGGGAGCTTCGCGCTCAGCCTGGGCCGGGGGATGCTGCGGAGCCTCTTCCGCTAGCAGCGTCGACGTCGGTACGGAGCTGTCCGCAGGCGGCGGCGATCTCGGCGCCCTTCTCGATTCGCACGGTGGCGTTCACGCCTGCCTCGGTGAGGATGCGGCGGAACTCGCGCACGCCTCGGCGGGAGGGCGCGGCGAACGGTCCGGCGGTGGGGTTGAGGGGGATGAGGTTGACGTGCATCCCGGCCCCGCGCAGCAGCTTGCCCAGCGCCCGCGCCTGACCCGGCCCGTCGTTGACGCCATCGATGAGGGCGTACTCGATGGAGACCCGGCGTCCGGTGGCGCGGAAGTAGCGGCGACCGGCGTCGAGCAGCTCGCGGACGGAGTTGGGGCGGGCGGTGGGGACGAGGCGGCGGCGGAGGGCGTCGTCGGGGGCGTGCAGGGAGATAGCGAGACCGACCTGCAGTTTCTCGGCGGCGAGCCGGTCGATGGCGCGCGGGATTCCCACCGTGGAGACGGTGATGGCCCGCTGGGCGAGGTCGAAGGCACGGGGATCGGTGAGCTGGCGAACGGCGCGGACGGTCTCGGCGTAGTTCGCGAGGGGTTCGCCCATGCCCATGAAGACGACGTTGGTGACGTGTTCGCCACGAGGCGCGAGCAGGCGCTGGAAGTGGAGGACCTGGGCGACGATGTCCTCGGCGGGGATGTTGCGCTCGAAGCCCATCTGGCCGGTGGCGCAGAAGACGCAGCCCATGGCGCAGCCGGCCTGGGTCGAGACGCACACGGTCGAGCGGGGACCGCGGCCGGAGCGGGGGTACTGCATGAGGACGGTCTCGACCGTCGTGCCTCCGGGCAGGGCGAGGAGCGCCTTGGTGGTCTCGCCGTCGTCGCTGGCGACCTCGCGGATGACGGCCGGCGCTTCGAGGGCGAGGCCCGCCTCGCGCATCCGCTCTCGCAGTTCACCCGGGAGCTGGGTCATGGCGTCGAGGGAGTCGATGCCGCGACGGTAGAGAGCCTGCAGGACCTGGTCGGCGCGGTAGCGGGGCGCGTTGAGGGACGCGAGGGCCTCCTCGAGCTCGGCGGGGGAGAGGCGCAGGAGGCTGGTCACGCGAGACCGACCGAACCGGCGAGGCGGCCACGCTCGCCGTTGACGAAGGCTTCGCCGGAGACGCGGCGGGAGCCGCTCCGCTGGACCTCGTCGAGGACGAGCGCTCCCTCGCGGAAGGCGACCGCGGGCTTCCCGGCGACCAGGGTGATGGCGCCGGGTACGAGCCCGTCGCCGGCGTCCGCCAGTGACGCCCTCCAGATGGCGAGGCGGTCGCCCTGGTAGGTCACGAAAGCGCCGGGCCAGGGGTCATAGGCGCGGACGGCGCGCTCGGCCTCCCGGGCCGTCATGGCAACGCCGAGGTGGCCGTGCGCCTTCTCCAGCAGCGGGCAGACCGTGACGCTCGCCTCGTCCTGGGGGACGGCGCGGAGCTCCCCGGAGAGCCAGCCGGGGAGGGTTTCGACGAGCAGGGCGGCGCCTTCCTCCGCGAGGCGCGCTTCGAGGGCGGCGGTGGTGTCGGTGGGGGCGATGGGGAAGGGACGGGCGGCGAGCACGGGGCCGGCGTCCATCTGCGGGACGAGTTCCATGATGGAGACGCCGGTGGTTTCGTCGCCGGCGAGGATGGCGGCGGCGACGGGGGAGGGGCCTCGCCAACGGGGCAGGAGGGAGGGGTGGACGTTGACGACCGGGTGGCGTGGCAGGTCGAGCACCGCGCGGGGAAGGATGCGTCCGTAGGCGGCGACGACGATGAGGTCGGGCTCGACGGCTGCGAGGGTGGCGACCGCATCAGGGTCACGAAACGAAGCCGGTTGGAAGACGTCGATGCCGAGGCGCTCAGCCTCGACTTTGGCGGCGGGGGCGCGCATGCGGCCCCCGCGACCGGCGCGCCGGTCGGGCTGGGTGACGGAGAGTCGCAGGTCGTAGCCCCGCTCGGCCAACGCCCGGAGAGACGGCAACGCGAACTCAGGCGAGCCCATGAAGATCGTGCGGACCTCGGAGGGCTTCATCGGGGCCTCAGGACCACGGCATCGCCGCGGGCGGCGCCGAGACGTTCGGCGGCGTTGCCCTCGCGCTCGGCGATGGCGAGGAAGCCGCTGGAGTCGACGTGACAGGCGAGCGCGCCCGGTGGTGCGTCGCTGAAGGTGCGGACCACGCGCTCGATGCAGTGACTGTTTATGTCGAGAATGAAGCTGGAAGGGAGCTGCTCCTTCCGGATGGTCGTAACGAGGTTGCCGTAGCGATCGCTATGGATGACGGTCCCGTGGACCGACTGCCCCTCCCTGCGGCCCACGAAGGGCGGGAGGAGCGTGAGCGTGTCGCGGGCGGAGCCGAGAGACTCATGATCGCCCGTGACGGCGATCCGGGCGACGGCGGGGGCGAACAGGTCGCGCCCGTGGAAGGTAGCGCTGACGGTTGCGAGGCGGGCCTCGGGGTTCTCGATGGCGCGAACGTCGAGGCCGTCCGGGGCGGGGCAGGGACCAGGCTGGGAGGGGCGCGCATCGGGGGGGATGGCGGCGGAGAGGAGGCCGTTGTCGGGGCCGACGAAGTAGCGGACGGCCGTGGGGTCGCCGGGAACGGGGGCGCGCACAGCGATGGGTAGCCGTTCGCTGCCAACCCCGGGGTCGACCACGGCCAGCACGACCGCGGGGGCGGGGAGGAAGGGCAGGGCGGTATCGAGGAGCCAGGCGCCCTCGTCGATGGCGTAGGGCGAGACCTCGTGGGTCAGGTCGATGAGGGGGGCGCCGGGGGCGCGGGCAGTCAGAACGGCCTTCACCTGGCCCACGTAGGTGTCGTGCGTGCCGAAGTCAGTCAGGAGGACGATGGGAATCGGAGCGGTCATCCAATGCGCCATTTATGCACGTTCAGGAAACGGTCGGCGGGGGTGAAGAGCACGCCGAAGGGAGGCGACTCCACGGTCGTCGCGCGGACGTAGCGGATGTGGGGGTAGGCGAGGACGACGCTCGGGGTCTCGCGCCGCCAGAGGTCCTGGAACTGCTGGTAGGCGTCGAGGCGCACGAGGGTGTTGACGGTGGTGCGCCCCCGCTCGAGGAGGGCGTCGATGATGATGCCGCCGTAGTTCGCGATGTTGGCCCCGGGGTGGGCAACCTGCGAGCTGTGCCAGGCCAGGTAGGGATCGGGATCGGGCCCCTGGTCCCAGCCGGCAAGGGCGGCGTCGTAGGTGCGGGGCGCGAGGAAGTCGCGGCTGAGGACGGTGAAGCTGGTGCTCGCGACGGTGGCGCGGATACCGATGGGCTCGAGCTGTCGTGCGATCTCACCGGCGAGGGCGAGGTGGCGGGGGTCGTTGTCGGTGCGGATGGTGAGGCGGAACTCGGAGCCCTGGCGGACGAGGACGCCGCTTGTGGGGTTTCGCTGCCAGCCCGCCTCGGCCAGCAGGGCAACGGCCGTCTCAGGGTCGCCGGGGGGGCTGTCGAGGGAGGGGTCGTAGGCCCAGGTGCCGGGTGCGATGGCCGAGGATGAAGGCGTCGCGAGGCCAAGGAGCGCATTCTGCACGAGCATCTCGCGATCGAGGGCAAGGGAGACGGCAGCGCGCACGCGCGGATCGCGGAAGTAGGCGGCCTGGCCGTTGTTGAGGAAGAGCACAAGGGAGACGGCGCGCTGGAGGTCTTCGCGGACGAAGCCGTCAATCGCGTCGAGGGAGTCGAGTTGCTCCTGGCTGAGGGACTGGCGCAGGAAGACGCCGTCGATCTCGCCCTGCTCGAGGGCGTGCTGCACGGCGGAGAAGTCGGGCAGGAAGCGCACCTTGATGACATCGATCTGGGGGCGGCCGAGGTGGTAGCGGGGGTAGGCGCTGAGGGCGGCCTCGAGCGAGGTTACGGAGTCGAGGCGGTAGGGGCCGGCGCCAACGGGGCGGGCGTTGAAGGGCGCGTCGAAGAGACCGGCGCCATCGAGACCCTGGAGCAGGTGCTCGGGCAGGATGCCGACGGTGGCGAAGCGGGCGAGGAACGAGGGACTGGCGGCGGGGAGGCGGATGATGACCGTGCGCAGGTCGGGGGTGCGGACCTCAACGCCGGTCCAGGCATCCCTCAGGCGGGGGGCGCCCTGGAAGTCGGGGGCGAGGATGTGGTCGATGGTGAAGGCGACGTCGAGCGAGCGCACGGGGGCTCCGTCGTGCCAGCGGACACCGGGATGGAGGCGGAAGGTGTAGGTGCGCCCGTCCTCGCCGATCTCGGGCAAGGGGGCGAGGTCGGGGAGGAGGCGGCCGTCTTCCCCGGCGCGCAGCAGGCCGGCGAAGATGAGGCGGGAGAGGTCCTGATCGACGGGGTTGTCGGTGGCGAAAAGGGGGTTGATGCGCTGCCAGGCGCCAACGACGCCTTCGACGTAGACGCTCTGTTCGGGGGCAGTGACGGTGGGAAGGGGCTCGGGTGGGTCCTCCCCGGGCAGGCGGAGGACGATCACGAGGATGACGGCAGCCACCGCTCCCGCCGCGAGTATTGCCGCGGGAAGGAGAGCGCGCCGCGAGTTCGCAACCGCTCGGAACATTACGAAGGGGCTAGCTCTGGGACTGGACGCTCAGGAAGGACACAAAGAGGAACACGATTACGAGAATGATCGTGGCCTGGAAGAGTGTCTTCTCGAGGCCGCGCTTCGTGCGGTAGACGGAGCCCCCGGACATGCCGCCAAGAGCGGCGCCAAAGCCCGAGCCCTTGACCTGCAAGAGGACTGCAACGATGAGCAGCGCGGAGACGATAATCTGGATGGCGTTCAGCATCAGCGAGTAACGAGAACGGCTTCTTCGGCAGGTGTGCGCTCGCTTTCAAGCGCTCCGTTCTCCCGGCCATGGTACACGTCGAGGATAGCAGCGGCGAGTTTCTGGAAGTCGTGGCGGTAGCGGTTTTCGCCGGCGACGACATCGGCCTGGACCACGCGTACGTGCTCGAAGACGCGGGCGTCGGGGTGAGCGAGGGTGACGGGGCTGGAGTGCAGCTCCTCGGGCAGGGAGGCGACGTTGTTGTTGGCGACGACCGCTTCGATGAGGCCGGGGGCTGTGTGCCGCTCGATAGCCTCGATGTGGTCGGACACGCCGAAGTCGTCCGTCTCGCCGTGCTGGGTGGCGACGTTGCAGACGAAGAGGCGCTGGGCGCTGGTTGAGAGCAGCGCCTTGCGCAGGTCTTCGACGAGGAGGTTGGGGAGGACGCTCGTGTAGAGGCTACCCGGACCAATGACGACGAGGTCGGCATCGAGGACGGCGCGGACGGCATCGGGGTGGGCTTCGGCATCCGAGGGATTGAGGAAGAGCTCGCGGATGCGGGCGCCGTGCTCGGTGATGTTGTGCTCGCCATGCACAAGCTCGTCGTCCTGGGTGCGGGCGGAGAGGGTGACGTCGACGAGGGTCGAGGGGAGGATGTTGCCGCGCACGTTGAGGACGCGGCTGGCTTCGTGGATTGCGGTCTCGAAGTTTCCGGTGACGTTGGCCATGGCCACAATGAAGAGGTTTCCGAACGAGTGCCCCTCAAGCCCGTCGCCCGAGCGGAAGCGGTACTGGAAGAGGCGCGACATGAGGGGCTCGGCCTCGGCGAGTGCGGCCACGCACTGGCGGATGTCGCCCGGGGCGACGACGCCGAAGTCCTGGCGCAGGCGTCCGGAGGAGCCGCCGTCGTCGGCGACCGTGACGATGGCGGTGAGGTTGCTGGTGTGCTCCTTGAGTCCGCGGAGGAGCACGGAGAGGCCAGTCCCGCCACCGATGGCGACGATGCGGGGACCGCGGCTGAGCACCCGCTTGGTGTAGAGCGACTGGGCCATGCTCCCGTTCTGGGCGCCGGGCCGGACAACGGCATAGAGGAGGGACTGGTTCAGCTTCCAGAAGGCGATCCCGACGGCGCCGAGGGCCACGCACATGAAGATGACGCCTCGGGCCCAGCGCGGGATCATCTGGAGGGTGAGATAGTGAGCGACGCCGGGGAAGTCGTAGGCGAGGTAGGCCTCGCGGAAGAGGTAGGCGGCTCCGAGGCTGAGGAGCGTCATGCCTACGACAAGAAGGAGGAGCCACCGTTTGATGTGCATCCCTGGATAGAGCCAGGTGAACAGGCTGTGATTGCGCATCCTGCGTGGCATTACGTTGGGAGAGTCTACCAGCGGGAGGGCCTGTCCCGAAGGCATAACGTGCCCGATCTCAAAAGATGCCGTGATGACGAACCGGCCTATTGCTGGTCGAGTTCGCGGGCCAGCAGCTCCTGGGCGACCTGGGGATTGGCTCGCCCCTTTGTCTCGCGCATGACGCCGCCAAGGAGGCGCTTGATGGCGGCGGTCTTGCCGCCACGGTAGTCGGCCACGGCCTTCTCGTTCTCGGCGATGACCTTACGCACGATCTCGACGAGCTCATCGCTCTCGCGGACCTGGGCGAGGCCGCCCTCCTCGACGATGACGGCGGCGGCCTTGCCGCTCTCGACCATCTCGTCGAACACCTGCTTGGCCACCTGGCCGGTGACGGTTCCACCCTCGGCCAGCTCGATCAGCTCGGCGAGGGCGACGGCGGCGACAGGGAACTGCTCGACCTCGGCGTCGTGCTCGTTGGCCCAGCGCCCGACCTCGCCCAGCACCCAGTTGGCGGCGAGCTTGGCGGTGCGGGCGGGGTCGAAGGGGAGGGCGGCGGCGACGGCATCGGCGAAGTCAGAGCGGTCGCGGGCCTCGGCGAGGGTGGAGGCCTCGAAGTCGGAGAGGCCGAGGCCGAGGTAGCGCTCGCGGCGGGCGGCGGGGAGCTCGGGAAGCTCTCCGCGTACGCCCTCGACGAAGTCGCGGCTGAGGGCGAGGGGGGGCAGGTCGGGCTCGGGGAAGTAGCGGTAGTCGTTGGCCTCTTCCTTGGAGCGCTGGGAGACGGTCTCCTCGCGTTCCTGGTCCCAGCCGCGCGTCTCCTGAGGGATGACGCCGCCCTCGCGGAGCACCTCCGCCTGGCGGGCCATCTCGAAGACGAGCGCCTCGTAGACGCCGCGGAAGCTGTTCATGTTCTTGACCTCGACCTTGGAGCCAAGGGCCTCCTGGCCACGGGGGCGCAGGCTAATGTTGGCGTCGCAGCGGAAGTTGCCTTCCTCCATGTTGGCGCGGCTGGCGCCGATGGCGCGGAGGATGGCGCGCAGGCTCACGAGGTAGGCGCGGGCCTCCTCGGGCGAGCGGATGTCGGGCTCGCTCACGATTTCCATGAGGGGCGTGCCCGAGCGGTTGATATCGATGAGGCTGTAGCCCTCGCCGGTGATGGGGTCGGTGCGATGGAGGAGGCGGGCGGTGTCCTCCTCCATGTGGACGCGTGTAATACCGACGCGGGCGCGCTCGCCCTCGACGTCGACATCGAGCCAGCCGCCGTGGCAGATGGGGAGGTCGTACTGGCTGACCTGGTAGCCCTTCATCAGGTCGGGGTAGGGGTAGTTCTTGCGGTCGAACTTGGAGAAGTCGGAGATCTCGCAGTTGAGGGCGAGGCCCGTCTTGACGATGAGGCGGATGGCCTCCTCGTTAATGACGGGCAGGACGCCGGGCAGTCCCAGGCAGACGGGGCAGACGTGGGTGTTCGGGTCGGCGCCGGAGTACTCGGCGCTACACCCGCAGAACATCTTGCTGCGGGTGATGGGCTGGCAGTGCACCTCAAGGCCGATAACGGTCTCGAACTCGGTGGCGGCAGCGGTCATGGGGGGCAGTGTAGGAAGGGGAGGGCGGGGGCGCTAGCGGAGGGTGAGGTGCGGCTCTCCTGCGCGGACGCGGCCGATGGGGTGGAGGGGTTCGGCGTCGGCGGCGAAGGCGGCTTCGAGGGCCTTCGCCTTGCGGGCGGGGCAGGCGAGGAGGAGGCCGCCGGAGGTCTGCGGGTCGAAGGCGAGGGCGGCCAGTTCGGGGGAGACGCGCGCGCCGACCGTGAGGTTGTCGCCGACCCAGTCGCGGTTGCGACCCTCGCCGCCGGTGTGGGCGTCCATGGCGGCGGACTCGAGCGCGCCGGGGAGGAGGGGGAGGGCGGAGGCGTCGATGGTGGCGGACACGCCGGAGCGCTCGACCATCTCCCAGAGATGGCCGAGGAGGCCGAAGCCGGTGACGTCGGTGGCGGCGCGCAGGCGGTGGGCGACGGCGAGGTGGGCGGCGTGGCGGTTGAGGCGCAGCATCGAGTCGATGGCCCCATCGAGCCAGGCGGGGTCGCCGCCCCCGCTGCCGGTCGAGGAGAGGATGACGCCCGTACCGAGGGGCTTGGTCAGGTAGAGCCGGTCGCCGGGACGGAGGGCGGCCTTGCGCAGCAGGCGGGAGGGGTTCGCCAGGCCGAGGACGCTCAGGCCGAACTTGGGCTCGTCGTCCCAGATGGTGTGGCCACCGGCGACAGCGCCACCAGCCTCGGCCACCTTCTCCGCGCCGCCGCGAATAATCTCCGCGGCGACCTCGGAAGGCAGGTCCTCCGGGAAGGCGGCGACATTCAACGCGAGCACAACCTCGCCGCCCATCGCATAGACGTCGGACATGGCGTTGGCAGCGGCGATGGCGCCGTACTGCCAGGGGTCGTCGACGAGGGGGGCGAAGAAGTCGACGGTGGCGATGACGGCGGTGCGGGCGTTGATGCGGTAGACAGCCGCGTCGTCCGGCGTCCCGAGCCCCGCGAGGAGGTTGGGGTGCCGTTCGGGATCGAACGCGGCGGTCAGTGGCGACAGAACCTGCGCCAGGGCCTCAGGGCCCGCCTTGGACGCTCAGCCGCCGCAGCCGGTCAGGTCGGTGAGACGAATCTCGTGTGCGGTCACGGGGAGATCGTAGCGGACGGAGGCGCTGCGGGATCGGGGCGTGCCAGAATGGCCGCGTGACCCCCGATCCGGACGCGATGCTGACGGCGCTGGCCGAGCTCTACGGGGAGCCGGAATCGCGGCCCCACGGCGACGCGGTGGCGGAGCTGGTGCTGACAGTCCTCTCGCAGAACACGTCGGACAAGAACAGCGGCCGCGCCTTCGTGCAGCTAATGCGTCGCTACCCCGGCTGGGACGCGATCGCGGAGGCGCCGCTGGATGAGCTCATCGCCACGATCCAGACAGGCGGGCTGGCGCAGCAGAAGGCGCCCCGGATCAAGCGCATCCTGGAGGCGGTGCGGGCGCGGGCCCCGGACTGGAACCTCGCGTTCCTGGAGGAGGAGCCGCTCGAGGAAGCGCGGACGTGGCTGCGGGGGTTGCCGGGGGTGGGTCCGAAGACGGCCGCCTGCGTGTTGCTGTTCGCGCTGGGGCGCCCGGCGCTGCCGGTGGACACGCACGTCGAGCGGGTGGCGAAACGGTTGGCGCTCGTCCCGCCGAAGACGACGCCCGAGCAGGCGCACGAACGCCTCGAAGCGCTCCTACCGCCGGAGGCGTACTACCGCTTCCACATGCTGCTCATCAAGCACGGGCGGCGGACGTGCAGCGCCCGGAACCCACGCTGCGAGGCGTGTCCGCTGGAAGGGGCGTGCCCGAGCAGCGCGCTGCGGGCGGAGGGCGGGGGGTCGCCTTGAACATCGCCTTGCTCCGCGGGATCAACGTTGGCGGGAAGAACAAGCTGCCGATGAAGGACCTCGCCACACTGTTCCGGGAGGCGGGGTGCGAGGACGTGCGGACCTACGTCCAGAGCGGGAACGTGCTCTTTCGGGCCGGCACAACGCTGGCGGAGGCCATCCCGTCCCTGATCAGCGCGTCGATCGAGAGTCGCTTCGGCTATCGCGTTCCGGTGATCACGCGCACGGCCCGGGATCTCCGGGCGATCGTTGAGGCGAACCCCTTTGCCGAAGCCGGGGCCGAAGCGGACAAACTGCTCGTCCTCTTCCTGGCGGATGCACCCAACCCCGAGCAGGTAGAGGCCCTGGATCCGAATCGCTCGCCCGGTGACGAGTTCGCGGTCGTGGGTCGCGAGGTCTTTCTCCACTGTCCAAACGGGTTTGCCCGCAGCAAGTTGACCAACAGCTACTTCGACTCCGTCCTCTCGACGACCAGCACGGGCCGAAACTGGAGGACGGTGGGCAACCTCCTGGAACTGGCTACCGACGGGGGCTGACTTGCAGGCGGAGGCCGAGGGCTAGGACTCGTCGTCCCGGGTACCGCCGACCTCGGGGCCACCCGGCGGGTTTGCGGGGGACGAGGGAGCACGGGCGGGGAGCGACAGGGCGGAAAGGCGGCGGCGCAGGCCGGAGAGGTCGGGGAGGGGCAGGCCGATGCCCGCCCCGCCCGAGAGCTCGTGCGTGGGGCCGGGGACGGCGGTGAAGGGGAGGACGGGGCCGTCGTCGTAGACGACGGGGTCGAGGGATTCGTCCGAGAAGAAGGCGTTGGCGATCCAGTGGAGCAGCCGGCCGGCGACGGCGATGATGAGGCCGAGCACGCCGGCGATGAGGAAGTTGCGCTCGGGCACGTCGAGCATCGCCTGCACAATCACCTGCAGGTCGCCGAGGAAGGGATCCTCGGAGCCGAAGCGGTCGATCAGGTAGCTCCCGCCGCGGGCGACGAAGTAGCCGGGCGCGGAGGCGAGCAGGACGGCCAGTCCGAACGAGGTGAAGCGCGAGAACCCGCGGTTGAGGGCGAGCGTGGCCGCCCCCATGAGCGTCGCGAGGACGAGTGCGCCAAGGGCCACCCAGCGCGCGCGGTCATGCACGTCGCCAGTCAGGAACCCGACGAGCTCGCGGATGAGGGTGGAGATTGAGAAGAGGTCGACGGACTGCTCGCCGGTCTCGTCGAAGGCGTCGAGGCCGGTGGCGTAGACGAGCTTTGCGGAGCGGTCGAGGAGGAGGGCGCGGATGGTGGCGGCGTCGGCGGTGAGGGCCTCGACGCGGGTGAGGGTGACGGGGAGGGGGTAGTCGGGCATCTCGACGGTTTCTTCGGTGGAAGCGCGGGCCTCGTCGCGGAGGGCGGGGATGCCTTCCGCGAGCGTCTGATCGATGTCGGTCAGGGAGGCGATGCCGGTGGCGAGGAGGGTCTGGGCGCGGTCGGGACGCGTCATCTCGTAGACGCTGAGGGAGGCGATGAAGAGAAGGAAGGCGATAGCGAAGATCCCGGCGGCGAGCCAGGTGCCGCCGTGTTCCGCTTCGGCGTAGGCCTTGCCGAAGACGCGCTCGCTGACGGGGCCACGCCGGGGGAAGGTCGAACGCCGGTTCAGCATCCGTTCACCCTACACGGCCTCTACGACAATGGTCCCGGCGATGCGGTCGTGGAGGGCGCGGCGGTAGGGGTCGAAGACGGCCCAGAGGAGTCCCGCGACGCAGATGAGCAGGCTGAGGCCGACGAAGAGGCCGGCGGCGACGGGTGTCCCACGCAGGACGTAGGCAAGAACGGCGCCGACTCCGAGAACGAGCACGTAGCTGAGCATGCCGGTCACGCGGGCGAGGGCGCCGAGGAGGCCCAGGGGAGCGCCGTCGGAGCGGACCACGCTGATGCGCATGACCGCGCCGCCGGCGGTCTTCCCCCAGAACCCGAGGCCGAGGAAGTAGTAGAGGAAGCAGGCGGCGGGCACGGCCGCGACGAGCGCCCAGAAGAGGCCGACGGCGTCGCCGGAGGCGTTCACGCGGTCGAAGTCCGAGGAGAGGAGGAGGTTGACCGAGCCGGCGATGATGAGGACCCCCCCGACGAAGAAGAGGGCGACGGCATCGATCGCGACGGCAGCAACGCGCATTTCGAAGGAGGCGTAACGCAAACGGCGGGCCGAGGGGCGTTCGAACGCCGTTCCCGGAGCTGCCGGCGACCCTGCTGCCATGAGCACCGCCATTGTATCGCCGGGAGGGGGCGGGGCGGGGGCGATCGGGCAGACCCTACACTGGAGGGATGAAGCGATTTCGCCTCGCCGGGCTGGACGCCGGACCGGTGGAGCTGCATCCGTGGCAGCCACCGCTTGTCCTGCTCTCGACGACGGCAGCGGCCACGTTCACGCTGGCGCTGACCATCACGCTGAGCCTCGTCCTGGGGCGGGGGGCGCTGGCCGAGTACGAATACTCGATCGCGCGCTGGCAGGCTGACCACCTGGCCGGGTCCATCTTCAGCCTGCTGGGCGTGGGCGAAGAGCTGACCGAGGAGGATGGGGAGGAGCGGCTACGGGAGTACTTCCGCCTGACATCCCTGATCCGGGCCGAGTTACAGGCGGAGTCACCGGACAGGGCGCTGCTGGAGGCGCTCACGAACGAGCGTGCGCTCTACGAGAACGATGTCGAGCGCGTCATCGAGGGGTACGTGACCAACGCGGCGGAGGAGGCGGGCCTGCGGCGGCCGCTGCCGCTCTTCGGCAAAGTCGAGGTGCTCTGGCCGGCGGTGGACATCGAACTGACGAACCCGCCGCGGGTACTCGTCCGCTCCCCCCGGAACGAGATCCGACCAAAAGGGTACACGCTCCTGCAGCCGGACCTGACTCTGGACGAGATCGAGCTGATCGAGGGGCAAACGGACAACGAGGACACGGTGTCGGTGGTGCTGCCAATCGGGGGGCTGGCAGTCTATCCGGCGATCATTCGCGAGGACCGTTCGTACTACTCGGTCCTGCGCACGGCGTCGCATGAGTGGGTTCACTTCTACCTCGCCTTCTACCCGCTGGGCCTTGCCTACAACACGCCCGACGGGCCCACGCTGAACGAGACGGTGGCCAACGTGGCGGAGCGGGAGATCGCACGCATCGCCCGGGAGCTGCACCCGGTGGAACTGCCGGAAGGAGGAGATGGTCGGGCTCCGGCGAGGGAGCCGCCGCAGCTCGTCTTCCAGATCGAGATGCGTGACCTGCGACTCCAGGTCGACGCGCTGCTGGCGGAGGGACGGGTGGAGGAGGCGGAAGCCCTGATGGAGGAGGGCCGCCTTCACTTCATGGAACACGGCATCTTCATCCGCAAGATCAACCAGGCGTACTTTGCCTTCTACGGGTCCTACGCGACCTTGCCGCAGTCGTCGGACCCGATTGGGCCGAAGGTCGAGCGCGTCTGGGAGGAGACAGGCGACCTGCGCCTGTTCCTGTCGCTGGTGCGGGAGCTGCAAAGCGAAGCAGACCTCGACGCGCTCCTCGTGCGGCTGGGCGTGGACCCGTCGACGGTGACGGTGGAGTAGCGGTCAGGCGGGGGAGGGGATTGGCCGGGCGGGGGAGGGGGTTGGCCGGGCGGGGGCGAATGTACTGCAGACTTTTGACCTAGTGGCAACACTCTAGGGCGACAAGCACATGCTAGAGTTGCCCGACAGGGCTGTTGCCTTGGACGGAGGGGCGGCCCCGAATCGATGCAGCGGTTTCTCCTCGACGCCAACGTCTTGATCCCCCTGGAACCAACCAGTCCAGCGGGTGTGGAAGGAGACACTCCACTTGCAGTGCAGGTAGTACAACGCGCTGCACAACTTGACTTCCATCTCTTGGTCCACCCGGAAACACTCCGCGAGCTCGCAACAGACCGAGACCCTGACCGCCGGCTCACTCGTCAAGTATTGCTTGCCAAGTACCAAGCGCTGGCCGATCCACCGGGCATCAAACACGTTGAAGGCGTACTTGGCGCAGTGGATCCTCAGAGCAACGATTGGGCCGATCACCTCCTTCTTGCTGCTCTTGTTGCCAATGCAGTTCATTACCTTGTCACCAACGACGACGGCATACACCGGAAGGCACGGCGGCTGGGCGTATCGCAGGACCGTGTACTTACGATCGCCGACGCTCTTGCGCTCCTGGACACGCTCGTCAGCAGTCCTCAACGGCCTCCGCCGCAAGTGGCAGCGCGGGCGCTCCACTCTCTACGAAGTGATGACCCCATTTTCGAGAGCCTGCGTAGCGACTACCTGGAATTTGACCAATGGTTGGAGAAGGTCAGCCGTGAGGGCCGCGAAGCATGGGTGATCGAATCACCTGGAGGTGAATGCGCCGGAATTTGTATCTGGAAGTCGGATGACGACGAGTACCGCTTCGGTGGCAAGGTGATGAAGCTCTCTACCTTCAAGGTCGCTGACGAATATAGGGGCCGGCGGTACGGCGAACTGCTACTCAAGGCCGTGTTCACCGAACTTCACGCCAATCGTTACCAGCATGTCTGGCTCACTGTGTTCGAGCGCCACACGGCTCTCATCACGATGCTTGAGGACTTCGGGTTCGAGCGCCATGGCGGCGAAACGTCTCTTGGCGAACTCGTGATGGTCAAGCACCTCGCACCGGCGACCACCGATAAGCCCGACCACTTCGCATACCACCGCCAGTTTGGACCACCCGCCGTTGATCTCACTCTCGACGCCAGTGTTTATGTGATCCCAATTCAACCCCGCTACCACACGCGGCTCTTCCCGGACCATCCTGGTGAGCCAGCCCGGCTCCTGCCGGACGACGATCCGTTCGGTAACGCACTCCGGAAGGCCTACCTCAGCCAAAGTGCGATCACGCCACCGTCTCGCGGCGATACGATCCTCTTCTACCGCTCCGACGATTGGCAGGCGGTCAGCGCCGCGGGCGTAGTCGAGGAGTCCATGCGTTCAGGGGATCCATCGGCAGTTGCAGCGTTCGCTGGCCAGCGGACCGTTTACAGCTACGCCGAGATCGACGAGATGACCCGCCCATCCGCCCTCGCCGTCCTATTCCGGCAGGATCGGCTGATCGAGCCTGGATGGCCGCTCGACGACCTGCGGAACGCAGGGGTATTGAATGCAGCGCCTCAATCCATTACGCAGGTCCGAAATAAGGAAGGCATCGCATGGCTGACCCGTCGCCTGGCCGCATCGTTCTGATGTCGGTTCACCCCGAATACGCCGAAGCCCTGCTCAACGGCACGAAGACTGTCGAGCTACGGAAGGCGCGGCTCGCCAACAGCACATCGCACATCGTCATCTACGCCACCGCGCCTGTGCAGCGCGTCGTGGGCTGGGTGAAGGCGGGGCACATTGAGGACGGTACGCCGCGCACCATCTGGCAGAAGCACAAGTCACGCGTTGGCATTCTGGAGCAGGCCTTCCGCCGCTACTACCGAGGGCATCGGCGTGCCGTAGCGATTCATGTGGAATCGCCCCAGCGGCTTGCTATGCCTCTCGAGCTGTCGGCGGTCGAGGACGGCTTGACGCCTCCCCAGAGCTGGCGCTATCTATCGGACACTGCCGCCGAGAGCGTCGGCATCCGCGTTTAGAAGAGGTCCGCCCACCGCCGTAGGCGGTTGGCTGACCAAGGCGACTGTACTGCGAGCTCTTGAGCTAGAGGTCCAGCTCTTGGGTAACGCGGGTGGCACCGCGGGACTGGATTGCCGGGACTAGATAGCCGGGCCTAGATAATGGCCCCGGCCGACTTGGCGCTCTCAATCTCCGACCAGTCCAGCCCCAGTTCGAGCAGGAGCTCTTCGGTGTGCTGACCGACCTCGGCGAGCTCCCCACCCAGACGGGGAGCGGTCGCAAAGTCGACCGGAGCTGGCGGGATTCTCCGGGTCGTGTCGCCCGACTGTGCGTTCGCGAATCCCGCGCCCTCAAGTGACTCATCCTCGATCGCTTCCTCAAGTGTTCGAAGGGGAGCCCAGATCACGCCCCGGCGCTCAAGCTCCCTTCCGATATCAGCGCGGTTCTTCTCGGCGAAGGCCTCATCAAGGATCGCCACCAGCTCTTCGCGGTGGATGGCTCGGCCGCGCGCGGTCGCGTACTCCTCGTTCTGCAACAGCCGCTCCAGACCCATGGCCTTGCAGAACGGTCCCCACGCCACATCGGACTGCAGGTTGACGAGTACAAGCCACTCGCCCCCCGCGCACTGGTAGGAGTTGTTGAGCGGATTCGTTGCGCTCCGGCGACTGGGCGGCGGAGCCGCCTGCCCCACCCATGCGAGGTTCGCATAGTCCCATCCCAGCTGATACGTCCCGTTGCCGACGAGGGACGTGTGCACCAGCTGGCCACGCCCTGTGCGAGTGCGGGCGAGAAGGGCCGCACAGATTCCCGCCGCAGCAGACATGGCCGTCGCATGGTCTCCAACAGCAGGCCGTGGCGCCACGGGTTCATCCAGGCCGCTGCTGACGGCCATGCCCATCCCCGAAGCAGCCCAGTAGGCGGCACCGTCGAAACCGGGGAGGTTGGCGGCCGGCCCCTCGTAGCCATAGCCCGAGACCACGCAGAACACCAGGCCTGGCGCGAACTCCGCAATTTCCGAATAGTCGAGGCCGAGTGCTGCCCGACCCGCTGGACGCAGGTTGGTGAGCACGACATCGCTCGCAAGCACCATCCGGCGCAGGAGCGGCAGGGCCTCCGGCGCCTTCAAATTCAGGGCGACACTCCTCTTCCCGGGGTTCGTGATTTCGAACGGTGGGCTCAGGTCCGGAATCCTTGCTGGATTGCCCATCCCGCGGAGTGCGTCTCCGTTAATGGGCTCGAGCTTCACGACCTCGGCCCCCCACTCCTTCAGAATGCGACCGCAGGCAGGTGCCGCGATCCAGCTCGCTATCTCGAGCACCTTGACCCCCTCCAGCGGAAGTTCCGAAGCGTCCGAGTGCACCTCGACCATGACCAGCCCCTTTCAATGCCCGACATACCGGCGCGAACCGACAACCGTGACACGCGCCCGGTCGACCCATCCGCCTGTTCCGCGGTCGGGTCAGGTTACCAGCACCTCCGCCGTGAGAGCGGTCAAGGCAAAGGGCACGTACCGGTGTTACTGGAGGGGAACCTTGCTTGTGACTGAAGTGGCTGGGGACGGAGGAGTCGAACCCCCACATACAGATCCAGAATCTGCTGTCCTACCATTAGACGAGTCCCCAACGTCGCATACGAGCCTAGCACGGGTGGGGGAGGGCGCTCCAGAGGGGTCGGGGAGGGGGTCAGGAAGCGGAGGCGGGGGCTGCGTCCATGACTGTGAAGTTGGCGCGGGCGAGCTCCTCGCCGTCGACCAGCATCTGGACAACGTAGGGGCCGGCGGTGTCGAAACTCGGATCGAGGTTGGCGGCGAGCAGCAGGTGCTGGTCGTCGTCGAGGGGCGTGTCCTCGGGACGCGCCTTCTCGAATTCCCCCTCGATGTTGACAGACTCGCCGGCGGAGTCCTCGGGGCTCACGCGAATCGCATAGCGGTGGCGCTGGTTTGTCTCGAGGCCCCCGACAAGGAGGCTGGCGGCCACGCCGAGGTGGTGCTTGAAGGGGAAGCCCTCACCGGTCGTGAGGCAGTGCAGGCCGCGTCCGAGGATGAGGATCCGGTCGCCCTGGACCTGGGCGGCATCGGCGAGCGTGAGGAATTCGCACTTCATACCGAACTCACCTCCATGCCTGCTACCAGCGTACGACTCGCGTACGGGGACCGCACCGACAACGTTAAGATTGCGTAATGTCAGGCACTACGGTCGGTGATGGCGCTCACAGGGCGCCCGTGGGGATGGCAACCCGCCGGCGAAACCTGTAACGATCGGCGGGCCGGGACGGCGAGGAGGCTTCGATGCGGGGACGGTTCGAGCGCATCGGCGGCCTGCGCACCGAGACGAGCGCCGACGGGCACGTGATCACGTACATGAGCATCTCGTACGAGGGCGAAGGGCCGTTTCACGAGAGCACGCGGCCGATTGCGCTGGGAATCGAGGACGGCTCGCCGCAGCCGCTGGGGCCGCCGCACGAGCAGGTGGCGGAACGGCTGGTGCGGCAGGCGAACTACGGCCTGCAACTGCTGGTCGAGAGCGACGTGCCGAGGTACGCGCGCGAGTTCTTCTTCACGGCAATCAACAAGCCGCTGATCCCGCGCGAATTCGCGGTACCTCTGCGCGTGCAGGACACGCTTGAGGCGCTGCTGGCCCTGGACGAGATGTTCGCGCAGGGTCAGTCGCAGTCGCGCCCGCTGGACGAGCTGTAGCGCCTACCGCCCTTCCCTAGACCGTGCTGGTGCCGCCGTCGACCCCGAGCGTCTTGCCAGTGACGTAGCTGGAGCGTTCGCTGGTGAAGAAGAGGACGAGTTCGGCGACCTCTTCGGGCTGGGCCGTCCGGCCCAGGGGCAGGGACCGCCAGCCCTCGGGGCCGCCGCGGGCGCGGTGCACGCGGGCCAGCATGGGTGTCTCGATGGGGCCGGGGGCGACGGCGTTGACGCGGATGCCGTGGGAGCCAAACTCGGCGGCGAAGCAGCGCGTCAGCATGACCACGCCCGTCTTGGAGACACAGTAATCGGTCATGTTGGGCGAGGGGTTGTAAGCGGCCGTCGAGGCGAAATTGACGATCGTGCCGCCGTGGCCCTCCTTGACCATCTGGCGGGCAGCCTCGCGGGCGCAGAGCATGACGCCGGTCAGGTTTATGTCGATGACCTTCTGCCAGAACTCCGTAGGCCGGTTGAGGCTGGAGCCCGCCTCCACCGGGTGGAGGAAGGGGTCGGTGTCGTCGTCCCCTTCGAGGTAGTTGGCGTAGGAGATGCCGGCGGCCGTGACGATGGAATCGAGCTTGCCGAACCTCCCGGCAGTCTCGGCCACCACGTTGACGACGTCCCGTTCGCTGGAGACATCGGTGTGGACGAAAAGCGCGTTCCCACCGAGGTCCTCGATCTGGGCGGCGGTCTGCTCGCCGCCCTCGTCGTTGACGTCGGCGATGGCGACGGCGGCGCCCTCGCGGGCGAACATCAGCGATGTCGCCCGGCCCATGCCGGAGCCGCCTCCGGTGATGATCGCAGTTCTTCCCTCAAGTTCTCCTGCCATGGTTCTGTCCTCCGGGATCCTGGTAGCGGGTCGTTTCGTTGGGCGAGACAGCCCCTAGACGGTGCTGATACCGCCATCCACGCCAAGCGTCTTACCGGTGACGTAGCTGGAGCGGTCGCTGGTGAAGAAGAGGACGGCCTCGGCGACCTCGTGAGGGTCGGCCGTGCGCTGGAGAGGCACGTTCCCCCACCCGGACACTCCAGCCCTCTGCACACGCGCCAGCATGGGCGTTTCGATGGGACCGGGGGCGACGGCGTTGACGCGGATGCCCCTGGGGCCGAACTCGACGGCGAAGCAGCGTGTGAGCATGACGACGCCAGCCTTGGAGACGGAGTAGTCCGTCAAGATGGGCGAGGGGTTGTAGGCGTTGATCGAGGCGAAGTTGACGATCGTGCCGCCGTGGCCCTCGTTCACCATCTGGCGGGCGGCCTCGCGCGCACAGAGCATGACGCCCGTGAGGTTCACGTCGATGACCTTCTGCCACTGCTCCGTGGGCTTGTTCAGGTTGGAGCCCGCCTCCGGGTGGAGGAAGGGATCGGTGTCGTCGTCGCCCTCCACGTACTTGGCGTAGGAGATTCCGGCGGCCGTGACCATCGAGTCGAGCTTCCCGAACCTCTCCACCGTGCGGGCGACGGCGTTGACGACGTCGTCCTCGCTGGAGACATCGGTGTGGACGAAGAGGGACTCTCCGCCGAGGTCCTCGATCTGGGCGGCGGTCTGCTCCCCGCCCTCATCGTTGACGTCGGCGACGGCGACCGCCGCGCCCTCGCGTGCAAGCAACAGCGAAGTTGCCCGGCCCATGCCGGACCCGCCACCGGTAACGATGGAAACCTTGCCTTCGAGCTCTCCTGCCATGACATCTCTCCTCTGGAGCCGTGTTGCGGGACGTGGGGGGCGCTAGATGGTATTGGTGCCGCCGTCCACGCCGAGCGTCTTGCCGGTGACATAGCTCGAGCGGTCGCTGGTGAAGAAGAGGACGGCCTCGGCGACCTCCTCGGGCCTGGCAGTGCGCTGGAGGGGGAGGTGGCCGCCCTGTCCCCTCCCACCGCTCGCGCGACTCACGCGCTCCAGCATGGGCGTCTCGATGGGGCCGGGGGCAACGGCGTTCACGCGAATACCGTGGGGGCCGAACTCGACGGCGAAACAGCGCGTGAGCATGACCACGCCGGCCTTTGAGACGCAGTAGTCCATGAGGGTGGGAGAGGGGTTGTAGGAGAGGATCGAGGCGAAGTTGACGATCGTGCCACCGTGGCCCTCGTTCACCATCTGCCGGGCCGCCTCGCGCGCGCAGAGCATGACGCCCGTGAGGTTCACGTCGATGACCTTCTGCCATTGCTCGGTGGGCTTGTTGAGGCTGACCCCCGCCTCCGGGTGGAGGAAGGGGTCGGTGTCGTCGTCGCCTTCGACGTAGTTGGCGTACGAGATGCCGGCAGCCGCAACCATCGAGTCGAGGCGACCGAACCTGGCGGCCGTCTCGGCCACCGCGTTCACGACCTCCTGTTCGCTGGAGACATCGGTGTGGACGAAGAGGGACTCTCCTCCCAGATCCTCGATCTGGGCGGCGGTCTGCTCGCCGCCCTCGTCGTTGACGTCGGCGATGGCAACGGCTGCGCCGTCGCCCGCGAACATGAGGGCCGTCGCCCGGCCCATGCCCGAGCCGGCGCCGGTCACGATGGCAACCCTGCCTTCGAGCTCTCCTGCCACGATGTCTTCCTCCCGGGCGCTGTTGAGGCGCAGCCTTAAACGGTGTTAGTGCCGCCGTCGACGCCGAGCGTCTTGCCGGTGACGTAGCTCGAACGGTCACTGGTGAAGAAGAGGACCGCCTCGGCGACCTCCTCGGGCTGTGCCATGCGGCCCAGGGGCAGGGCGCCGCCCTGCTGCTGGAGCGCGCCCGTGCGCTGCAGCGAAGCCGTCATGGGCGTATCGATGGGGCCGGGGGCAACGGCGTTGACGCGGATGCCGTGGGGGCCGAACTCCACGGCGAAGCAGCGGGTCAGCATGATCACGCCGACCTTCGCCACGCAGTAGTCCATGATGCCGGGCGAGGGGCCGTAGGCGGCGATCGAGGAGAAGTTGACGATCGTGCCACCGTGGCCCTCGGCGACCATCTGGCGGGCGGCCTCGCGGGCGCAGAGCATGACGCCGGTGAGGTTCACGTCGATGACCTTCTGCCAGCGCTCCGTGGGCTTGTTGAGGATGGTCGCGGTTTCCGGATGGAGGAAGGGGTCGGTCGCTTCGTCGCCCTCGACGTAGTCGGCGTAGGAGATGCCGGCGGCCGTGACCATCGAGTCGAGCCGCCCGAACTTTTCGACGGTCTGGGAGACGAGGTTGAGCACGTCCTGCTCGCTGGAGGTGTCGGTGTGGATGAAGGCCGCGTTTCCGCCGCTGTCTTCGATCTGGGCCGCGACCTGCTCGCCGCCTTCGTCGTTGACGTCGGCGATGGCGACGGCGGCGCCTTCGCGGGCGAACATGAGGGCCGACGACCGGCCCATGCCGGAGCCGCCGCCGGTGATGATGGAAACCTTGCCTTCGAGCTCTCCGGCCATACTTCACTCCTTCGGTGCTTTGACGCAGTGGCGTTCGCGGGCGCAGCCTACGCCACTGGGGGGAGCTTCTCAGCACCGGTGAGCGAACGATGACCGCAACCATCTACGAAAGCCCGGACGAAGCCCTGGAGGGAATCGAGGATGGCGCGCGCATCATGGTCGGGGGATTCGTCTCGGCGGCGTCGCCGACCAACCTGATCTTCGCGCTGAAGCGCCGGGGCACGCGGGAACTGACCGTGATGGCAACCAACATCGGCTTCGGCGACCGGCTCGACGAGCTGTGCGAAGACCGGCAGGTATCGAAGGCGATAGCAAGCTTCGCGGTGCGCGCCTCTACGGCCCGCGAGAGCAAGTTCGAGGCCCAGTACCGTCGCGGCGAGGTTGAGCTGGAGCTGGTCCCGCAGGGCACGCTCGCCGAACGTATCCGCGCGGGGGGCGCGGGCATCGGGGGGTTCCTGACGCGCACCGGGGTGGGGACGCAAGTAGCGGAGGGGAAGGAGGTCGTGAACTGGGAGGGGGAGGAGTGGCTGCTGGAGCGTCCCCTGCGGGCGGATGTCGCCCTCATCCGGGCCCATCGCGCGGACCGGCTGGGCAACCTGTACTACCGCCTGGCGGGCAGGAACTTCAACGCCGTGATGGCGACGGCGGCAGACCTCGTCATTGTCGAGGCCGAGGAGATCGTGGAGACGGGCGAACTGCCGCCGGACGCGATCCACACGCCGGCGGTTTACGTGGACCGCATCGTGCGCTGCGACGCCGTGGAGGTGCGCTGGGATGGCCGCTGAGGGGAAGGCGCGGCTCACGCGCGAGCTGGTCGCGATGCGGGTGGCGCGGGAGCTCGCGCCGGGGAGCACCGTGAACCTCGGCGTGGGGCTACCGACGCTCGTGGGGGCGTTCGTGCCGCCGGAGGCGAACATCCTGCTGCAGTCGGAGAACGGCATCCTCGGTTACGGCGGCTTCAGCGAGGAAGCCTTCGACCCGGAACTGGTCAACGCGGGCGGACAGCCGATCCGGCTGAACCCCGGCGCCAGCTTCTTCGACAGCGCGGCCTCTTTCGCGATGATCCGAGGCGGGCACATCGACGTGGCCGTGCTCGGGGGGTTACAGGTCTCGGCGCGGGGCGACCTGGCGAACTGGTCCGTGCCGGAGCGGGGCGGGGGCAGCATCGGCGGGGCGATGGACCTGGCGGTGGGGGCGCGCTGCCTGATCGTGGCGATGGAGCACACGACGAAAGATGGAAGGCCGCGCATCCTGCGGGAGTGCACCTATCCCCTGACGGGCCGGGGCTGCGTGGACCTGATCGTGACGGACCTGGCGGTGGTGGAGGTGGGGCCGGCGGGGCTGACGCTGCGGGAGGTCGCGCCGGGCTGGGCCCCGGGGGAGGTGGCAGCCGTCACGGACGCGCCCCTGGCGCTGGCGGAGGATCTCCGGGAGATGGAGCTGTAGGAGCGCTGCGCCCCTGCTGATAGGGCCTTGCCGGGCTGGGTATAGTCTGCGCACACGCTGACTCAGGCCGGGAGAAGAACAATGGCTGACGAGCGAACGGCGCTGCTGGCGCACCTGATGCGACGGGCGGGGGTGGGCGCTACCCAGGACGAACTGGGAACGCTCGCCGAACGCCCCTACGAGGCGGTCGTGGAGGACCTGCTCCACCCGGAGCGCTTCCCCGAACCGGACGACGACGTTCTCCACCGCTACTACCCGCAGATGACCGCGCCGGACACGACCGGCGCCTCGGCGGGACGCTGGGTGTACCGCATGGTCAACACGGAGCGGCCGCTCGAGGAGAAGATGGCGCTGTTCTGGCACCACGTCTTCGCGACGGCGTGGTTCAAGGGCGAGCACATGCTCTCCATGGCGGACCAGATCCAGACGTTCCGGCAGTTCGGGCTGGGGAAGATGCGGGACCTGCTGGTCGCGCTCTCGCGCGATCCGGCAATGATCAACTGGCTCGACAACTGCGAGAACCACCGCGACGCGCCCAACGAGAACTACGGCCGCGAGCTGCTGGAGCTGTTCTCGATGGGCATCGGCGCGTACGACGAGACGGACGTGAAGATGGCGGGCCGTGCTTTCACCGGCTGGACGTTCGAGCAGCCCATCCCCCTCTATCCGCACGGGGCCTACCCGGCGCGCTTCGTGTACCGCCCCGAAGACCACGACGACAGCGAGAAGACGTTCCTCGGCGAGACGGGTCCGTTCAACGGCGAGGACGTGATCGACATCATCGTGCGGCAGGAGGCGACGGCGCGGTTCATCGCGCGGCACCTGTACAACTTCTTCGTGGCGGACGAGCCTCAGGTAGCGGCCTGGAGCGTGCAGGAACCGAACGACCCCGAGGCCATCGAGACGCTGGCGACGGTCTTCCTGGAGCGGGAGGGGGACCTGCGCGCGGTGATGCGCACGCTGCTGAACGCGGACTTCTTCAAGCAGGCGCGCTTCGCGAAAGTGAAGTCGCCGGCGGAGTTCGTGGCTGGGGTGCTCAAGCTCTCGGGGACGCTGCAGGATGCGACGCCGCTGATGGGCACGCTGCAGACGGCGATGGGGGCGATGGGCCAGAAGCTGCTGGACCCGCCCAGCGTGGAGGGCTGGCACACCGGCAAGGAGTGGATCGATGGGGGCACGCTCATGGAGCGGGTCAACTTCGCCGTCCAGCAGGTGGGCGACCCGCAGGCGCCGGGTACGCGGGCGCTAGCGGGACGGCTCGCGAACGGCGACGCGCCCGCCGCCGAGGTGCTGGTCGAAGGCTGCCTGGAGGCAGCCGGACCGCTCGATGCGAGCACGGAGACGCGCGAGACCCTGCTCGCGGGAGCGGCCACGGGCTCGGGCGCGCACGACGAGCGGGTCGCGCGCATGCTCACGCTCGTGGTGGCGGCGCCCGAGTATCAGTTCGCCTAGGAGGGCGTGATGGCTAGCAACGGCAACAGCGATCCGGTCCTGGTCATAGTCCAGCTGACCGGCGGGCTCGACTTCATGAACACGCTCATCCCCTACACGGAGGGGACGTATTACGACTCCCGCCCGCACGTGGGGATCCCGCAGGACCAGGTCCTGCCCCTCTCCGGGGAGAGCCCGCTGGGGTTCCACCCGGCGGCCTCGCGGCTGAAGGAGCTGTACGACGGCGGCGATCTGGCGATCGTGCAGGGTATCGGCTACCCGAATTCGAGCCGCTCGCACTTCCGCGGGATGGACATCTGGCACACCTGCGAGCCGGACGTGATCTCGACGGAGGGCTGGATCGCGAAGCTCGTGCGCGAGCTGGACCCGCGCAGCGAAAACCCGCTGACGGCGGTCAGCTTCGGGCGGGGGCTCCCGCGCGCCTGCGCCGCCCCGGGTGTGACCGTGACTTCGGTCGGCGACCTCGACAGCTACGGACTGATGACGAGCATCGAGCAGGAGCAGGAGCGCGAGGCCAACCTCGACCTTTTCCGGCGGATGTACACACCGGCGGTGGGCGCGGGCGTGGTGCGCGACTACCTCGGGCAGACCGGGCGCGACGTGCTCTCGGGGGCCGACGTGCTGGCGGAGGTGCCGGGCAAGTACACGTCGACGGTCGAGTGGGGAACGAACCCGATCGCCTCGGCCCTGCGGGACGCGGCGCGGGTACACACAGCTGGACTCGGGACGCGCGTCTTCTACACGCAGCACGCGGGCTACGACTACCACTCGCACCAGCCGGGGAACCACGACCGGCTGCTGGGTGAGCTCAGCGGGGCGCTCTCGGACTTCCTGACCGACCTGCGTAACCACGACGCGGCCGACAACGTGTCCGTGCTCGTGTTCACCGAGTTCGGGCGGCGCATCCGCGATAACGGGTCAGGCACGGACCACGGTTCGGGCGGGGGCGCCTACATCCTCGGAGAGCGGGTACAGGGCGGCCTCTACGCGGAGTACCCGTCGGTGAAGCCGAAGGACTGGCTGAACGGCGAGGACCTGAAGCACACGATCGACTTCCGCGGCATCTACGGCACGATGCTCGAACAGTGGATGGGAGTCGAGGCATCGCCGATCGTGGGTGGCGACTTCGAGCAGGTCCAGCCGTTCGCCCCGAAGCCGGCGGCCTGAGGGTATCGCCGTGCCGAAGGCGCATGCACTGCTGCGAGCGGGCTTCCCCTACTTGAGGACGGTGGGGATGCGCCGCGTGACCTCCTACCCGACGGACCTCGCGCTGGGCGACGACGACGTGCTGTTCGTGGTCTGCCGCACCGAGGCGGCGGCGCACGTCCGGCGGTTGAGCCAGGACGACGACGACCTCGGCGCAATCACCGCCGACTTCCTCTGGCCCCAGTGCATCGTGCGGGGACCGGACGGGAACTTTTATGTCTCGGATGAAGGCACGCACACGGTTACCGTGGTCACCTCCGAGGGGGAGGTGGTGCGAAAGTGGGGCGAGCACGGCTCCGAGCCGGGCCAGCTGAACCGTCCCTCGGGGCTCGCGTTCGACGGGGAGGGGCAGCTGGTGGTGGCGGATACGGCGAACCACCGCATCCAGCGCTTCACGCCGGAAGGGCGCCACCTCGACGGGTGGGGCAGCTACGGCAGCCAGCCCGGACAGTTCGACATGCCCTGGGGCCTCACCGTCGACGAGGAAGGCGACGTGTTCGTGGCCGACTGGCGCAACGACCGCGTCCAGAAGCTGTCCGCGGCGGGCGAGCCGCTGCTCGTCATCGGGGGCAGCGGCGACGGCGACGGGGAGTTCAACCGGCCCGCCGGCGTGGCGGTCGACGAGCACGGGGACATCTACGTGGCGGATCGAGGGAACAACCGCGTGCAGCTCTTCGCGCACACAGGCCGGTACGTGCAGAAGTTCCTGGGCGACGCGACGCTCTCGGCGATCGGCCGGCGCTACATCCTGACGAACCTGAAGACGCTGCGGCTGCGCGAGATGGCAAACCTGGAGGAGCAGCGCTTCCTGCGCGCTCCCTGCTCGGTGCGGGTCGATGGGCGCGGGCTCATGTACGTGCCCGACCTGGGATCGCACCGGGTGCAGGTCTACAAGAAGGAGGCGTACGTGCTCGAGCCGGACGAGATCATGCCGCCCCTCAGCGCACCGACGCTGTTTACGACCTGACGCGCATGGCGGTCATGATCGGCTTCGCCGAACGCCGCCGCGAGCTGCTGGAGGCGGAGCTGCAGCGCATGGCGGGCGAGCTGCCCATGCTGGGCGTCGAGCGCTCGTACCTGACTGGCGACCTTGCGCGGGGAGAGGTGGAGGTGGGGAGCGCGCTGGAGCTGGTGCTGGTACGCGAGACGGACGAGCCGTTCCGGCGGCGGGCGGACTTCTTCGTGTCGCACCTGCAGCCGCGGGTGGCGACGCACTTCTGGGTGTACACACCGGAAGAGTTCGATGAGCTGGGGGAGCGCGACCCGGTGCTTCGCCGGGCGCTGGCGGACAATGCCTGAGTCGCCCGGCAGCGGCGAGCGGGAGGCGGGGCGCTGGCTGGCGCAGGCGCGCCACGACCTGGCCGACGGGCGGCTGGTGGCGGAGGCGGGGCGGCACGCGCTCGCCTGCTTCCTCGCGCAGCAGTGCGCGGAGAAGGCGGTTACGGCGTTCCTGCTGGGGCAGGGGGCGGAGGCGGTCTGGGGCGGGGCGCTGGCCGACCTCTGCGAGGACGCGGTGGCGTTCGACCCGACGTTCGAGGCGGTCAGGTCGATGGCCATCCTGCTGGACAAGCACCACCTGGGGGCGCGCTACCCGACGACCATCCCGGGGGGCGTCCCCGCGGAGGCGTACGACGCAACGGACTCGTCGCGGGCGCTGGAGATCGCAGGCGAGGTGCTGGGGTTCGTGGAGGGGCAGAGGGATTCCACCGGGTAGCCCTAGGTATTACACTGGTGGTAAGACCTCTGTAGTAATACCCAGGAGCGCCTCATGGCGGGCATGACGATCACCAGCAAGGGACAGGTCACCATCCCCAAGGCGGTGCGGGACCGGCTCGGCCTGCGAGCAGGCGACAAGGTGGAGTTCGTTGAGAAGGACGGCAAGTTCGTCCTGGAGAAGGACGTCGAGGAAAGCCCCTTCGACAAGTGGGTGGGCTACCTCGGAAAGCGGGAGCAGACGCCCGATGAAATAGTCGAGGAGATGCGGGGCCGGTGATCTCAGCCCTCGACACCAACATCCTGCTCGACCTCGTTATCGAAAACGCTCCTCACCGGGAAGAGACATGGGTGTTGCTTGAGACGGCACGGCGAGAGGGAGCCATGGTCATCATGGACGCGGTCTATTCCGAACTCGCCGGGGAGTTCGCGGGTCACGAGGCTCTTGACCGGTTCCTGGACGACACGGCCATCCGGCTGGAGTCACCAGGCAGACCAGCCTTGCACCTTGCGGGGGACGCCTGGCGTAGCTACACCCGCCGCCGGCCACGGTCACTGGTGTGTGCACGGTGCGGCACTCAACAATCGGTCCGGTGCGAGTCCTGCGGTGAGCCCCTGCGAACCCGGCAGCACCTCGTCGCCGACTTCCTCATCGGGGCGCACGCCCTTGTTCACGCCGACAGACTGCTGACCCGCGATCGCGGGTTCTACTCGACCTACTTCCCCAACCTCGAACTCGCCTGACGGCTCCTAGCGGAGCTGGCGGAAGAAGGCGCGGAGGTCGTCGGTGAAGAGCTCCGGGACCTCGGCAGGGGCGAAGTGGCCGCCGCGGGGTTGCTCGGTCCAGTGGATGACGTTGGCCGCGGCCTCGGCGGCGGCGCGGGGCACGAACACCATCTCCTTGGGGAAGACGGGCATGCCGAGGGGCACCTTGCGGGCGGCCTCGGGGTCTGACACGGCCTGCGGCGGGGTGCGGAAGGTGTGCCAGTACCAGCGCGAGGTGGTGACGAAGCTCTCCGTGAACCAGTAGATGCTGACCGTATCGAGCAGGAACTGGCGCGAGAACGCCTCTTCGACGTTGCCGTCGTTGTCGCTCCAGTTGCGGCGGCGCTCGACGAGCCAGGAGGCTAGCCCGGCAGGCGAATCGTGGAGGGCGAAGGCGAGCGTCTGCGGGTCCGTGGTGTGGACGGCGATGTGGGAGAGGGCGGTGGCCCAGCGCTCCTCCATGACGTCGTAGCGATGGCGCTCCTCGGGGGCGAAGTCGTCACGGCTGGTGCGCATGGCGGGGCCCATGAGCATGCCCACCAGCTGGCTCGTGCTGCCCGGCTCGGGGAGGTTGTCGGGGACGCCGGTCGAGGGGAGGGAGGGAAGGGTCAGGTAGACGCCGAGCACGCGCTCGGGGTAGCGGAAGCCCAGGGTGCCCGACATCATCGCGCCGAAGTCGCCGCCGGCAGCGGCGTAGCGCTCGTAGCCGAGCACGTCCGTCATGAGCTGCGCCCAGAGGTCGACGCCCTTGCTGGTCTGCAGGCCGTCGACGCGGAGGGGCGTGGAGAAGCCGAACCCGGGCAGGGAGGGGACAACGACATCGAAAGCGTCGGCTGGGTCGCCGCCGAAGGCGGCGGGGTCGGTGAGGGGGCGGATGACCTGCTCGAAGTCCCAGAACGTCCAGGGCCAGCCGTGGGTGAGGATGAGGGGCATGGGGTTGGGGCCCTTGCCGCGCTCGTGGATGAAGTGAACGGGGACGCCGTCGAAGTCGACCTGGTAGTTGTTGTAGGAGTTGATGCGAGCTTCCGTCTCGCGCCAGTCGTACTCGTGACGCCAGGAGTGGAGGAACGACTCGAGGTACTCGCGGTTCATGCCGAAACGCCAGTCCTCGTTGGCGAAGTCGGCGGGGAAGCGGGTGCGGTCGATGCGGCGGTGGAGGTCAGCGATGTCCTCGTCGGGAACAGCGACGGTGAAGGGTTCGGCCTGTGGCATGGGGCGCCTCCGAAGCACGTTTGTGGCGGCCCGAACCTTACAGGGACGGGGAGCCGGGTGGGGCGCCGGGACGGACGCTAGTCGCGGCGGTGCTCGAGCACCTCGCGCACGCCGCAGTCGGCGACCTCGTACACGCGGGTGGCCACGCGCTCGACGAGGGCGGGGTCGTGGCTCGCGCAGAGGAGCGTGCCGTCGTAGCGCTCAAGCGCCTCGATGAGCTTTCGGCGGGTGGTGCGGTCGAGGTGGTTGGTGGGCTCGTCGAGGAGGAGCACGTTGGAGGGCTGGAGGAGGAGCTTGGCAAGGGCGACGCGGCTGCGTTCGCCCCCGGAGAGCACGGCCACACGCTTGAAGACGGCATCGCCGCGGAAGAGGAACTGGCCGAGGGTGGAACGCAGCCGAACCTCGGGCGCGGCGGGCGCGGCGACCGCGACCTCCTCGAGAACCGTGCGGTTGGGGTCGAGCGCTTCGTCCTGGTGCTGATCGTAATAGGCGGCGACGGCGCGCCCGGCCCACTCGACGGCGCCCTCGCTGGGCGGGAGGTCGCCGGACGCGATCTTCAGCAGGGTGCTCTTGCCGCTGCCATTGGGCCCGACGAGGACGACCCTCTGTGAGCGTTCGACATGGAGGTCGACATCGAGCAGCACGAGGTTGTCGCCGTAGGCGTGCGAGACGCCGCTGCAGACGAGCACATCGCGCTCGGTGCGGCCGGTCGCTTCGAGTTCGAAGGAGACGGCAGCCTCCTTGCGAGTGCGCGAGACGCGCTCGATCTTCGCGATCTGGCGCTCGCGGCTCTGGACGGCGGTCGCCTTCGTGGCCTTCGCCCGGAACCGCTCGATGAAGCGCTGCTGACGCGCGAGTTCGCGCTCCTGGCGGCCGGCGGCGCGGTCCTGGGCCTTGAGCTGCTCCGCTTTCTGGCGCTGGTAGTCGCTGTAGTTGCCCGTGTACGACTGCACGGCGCCATCGCGCAGGTCGAGGACGCGACCGACGACCTGGTCGAGGAAGTCGCCGTCGTGGGTGACGATCAGGAGCGCGCCGGAGTATTCGCTCAGTTCACCCGCGAGCCAGTCCCGCGAGTCGCTGTCGAGGTGGTTGGTGGGCTCGTCGAGGAGCAGGTTTTCGGGGCGGCGCACGAGCGCCTGGGCGAGGGCCACGCGCATCTGCCAGCCGCCGCTGAAGTCGCCGCAGGGGCGCGCACGATCCTCCGTGCTGAAGCCGAGGCCATCGAGCACGCGCCCAATGCGGGCCTCGATGCGGTAGCCATCGACGGCCTCGAAGTCGTCGAAGAGCCGCGCCTGGCGCTCGATCAGCGAGTCGAGGGCGCCGTCGCTGGCCTGCTCGATGCTGTGCGCGACCTCTTCGAGCTCAAGCTCGATGGCCAGCGCATCGGGAAAAGCGCCCCACATCTCGGCGACCAGCGTCTCCCGGGAGTCGAGTCCGGTCTCCTGGCGGAGGTAGCCGACGCGGCCACCCCGCCTCCCGGCATCGCCCGCATCCGGCTCCAGCTCGCCCGCGAGGAGCTTGAGCACGGTCGACTTGCCCGCCCCGTTCGGCCCGACGAGACCAACCCGCTCGCCGTCGCTGACGACGAACGAGAGGTCGCGGATTACATCACGCGCCCCGAAGGACTTGGCAACGCCCTCGGCGAAGAACATGAAGGATGAGCCTCGGTGGTCGCGAGCGGAGCCTTCCCGCCCTGCGCGTTCCGAGCGTAGCGCAGGCAGGCCATCCAGCCGAGTTTCCGTTCGCGGGGCCTAGACCTCGGAAAGCGGAACGGCGCGGCCTTCGGTGCGGCTGCGGTGGGTAGCCTCGATGAGGCGCATGTAGTGAACGCCGTCGGGGAAGCTGGTGAGGGTGACGGGGGCGCCGCGGCGGATGGAGTCGACGAAGTCCTGCTCGACGCGCCACTCGCCGGCGGTGCCGGGGTCGGGGTCGAGGGGGGCGGGGTCCTGGCCGAGGGGGGCGAAGGTCATGGTGTCGGGGCGCCAGTGGAGCGTTCCCGCCGAGCCGTAGACGGAGATGCCGTTCGCTTCGGGGGGCGCGGCGTGGAGCTGCGTGCCGAAGCGGCAGGTGACGCGCCCGCCGCCTTCGAGCTCGAAGAAGACGCCGAGGCTGTCGGGAACCTCGATGGCGGCGCGCTCACCCGTCTCGGCGTTCGTGCGCTCGCGGACATAGGTGGCGCCGTGAGCGAGAACGGAGCGCGTCGGGCCGAACCAGCGCCCGATGATCTCGGTGTAGATGCCGTATGACATGACATTCATGCCGGAGAGGTCCGTGCGCTCGCGCCAGTGCAGGGGGGCGGCGGGGTCAAGCGAGCCGCCGTTGAGGACGGTGACGTGCACCTCGCGCACGTCGCCGATGGAGCCGTCTTCGAGGAGACGGCGGACGGTCTTCCAGCTCTTGAAGTCGAAGGGGGCGGGCACGAGCTGGGCGACGAGGTCGGGGCGGGCCTCGGATGCGGCGAGCATCTCGCGGGCCTGGGAGGCGTTCATGGCCATGCGCGCCTCGCAGAGGACGTGCTTGCCTGCTTCGAGGGCGGCGATGGTGAGGTCGCGGTGCATGTAGGGCCAGGTGCCGATGCAGACCGCATCGACATCGGGTGCGGCGAGGAGGGTGGCAACGTCGGGCTCGACGCGGGGGATGCCGTACTCCTCGGCGATGGCGCGCCCACTGGCCTCGCTGCGGTTGCAGACGGAGACGAGCTCGACCTCGCCGGTCTCGTTGAAGCCGGGGATGTGGCGCAGCTTCATGTTGCCGCCGGCGCCGATGAGGCCGACTCGCAGGGGGGCTTCGTTGGAGGTCATGGAGTGCTCCTTCTGGAAAGTGTATGGATCAATTCGTTTTGCCCGGAACGAACACTTTCGCCCCGCAGCCCGATCGCTAGCGGCCCTGCCAGCGGGCCGGACGTTTCTCGGAGAAGGCGCGGGGCCCTTCCTTCGCATCCTCGGAGTTGAGGACGGCGCGGCTGACCCACTCGCCGGTGCGGTACGACTCGTCGATCATGAGCTGCCGCCATTGCTGGGCCATGAACTTGCTGCCCTCCACGGAAAGAGGGGCGTTCTCGGCAATCATGCCGGCCATCGCCTCGGCGCGGGGCATGAGGTCGTCGGGATCGAGCACCTCGCGCACGAGCCCCATGCGGAGGGCGTCGTCGGGCTCCACGCGGTCGCCGGTGAGGAGGATGTACATGGCGTCGCTGAAGGGGATAAGGCGGGCGAGGTGGTGGATGGCGTAGCCGGCGAGGATGCCGCGCTTCACCTCGAAGAGCCCGAACCAGGCCTCGGTGGAGCAGATGCGGATGTCGCAGTCGAGGGCGCGTTCGAGGCCGCCGGCGATGCAGAGCCCGTTGATGGCGGCGATGAAGGGCTTGGGCGAGCGGGAGAAGGGGAGTGTGGTGGCGGGGTCGAAGGTGCGGGTGGGAGCCTCGCGCTCGCCGCGGTCGACGTTGCGCTGGTTCATCTCCTTCAGGTCGGCCCCGGCGCTAAAGGCGCGGCCAGTACCGGTGAGGATGCCGCAGCGCATGTCGGGGTCGGCGTTGAAGTCGCGGAGTGCGGCGGCGAGGTCATCCATCATCGTGCCGCCAAGGGCGTTGAGGCGCTCGGGGCGGTTCATGGTGAAGACGGCGAAGCGGTCACGCTTCTCGTAGAGGAGGTCGGGCATGGGTAGCCTCCAGTGCTGGGTCGCGTAGTCTCGCACGGACGCAGGCACCTTGTGACAGGGAGGGCGCTATGTCTGAGGAAATGGGCATCTTCGAAGTTATGTACAACTGCCGCGCGATGCGGCGGATCAAGCCGGACCCGGTTCCCGAGGAGCTGCTGCTGAAGCTGGCGGACGCGGGCAACCATGCGCCCACCGGCTCGAACGTGCAGAACGTGCGCTGGGTGATCGTGCGCGACCCCGAGACGAAGCGGCTGCTGGCGGAGGAGAACCGCAAGCACCTCACGGCCTTCATGGCGGCGGACACCGTGGAGGAGTTGCCCCACCATTCGAAGGCGAAGCGCGACCGGATGCGGGAGGCGGTGGTCTGGCAGATCGAGCACATGCACGAGATCCCGGCGCTGGTGATCGGCTGCCTGGAGTTCTCGGAGGCGCAGGCGGACCCGACGCGCGCGGGCGGCGGGGGCTACGTCTGGCCGGCGGTGCAGAACGTCTTGCTGGCGGCGCGCGCCCTGGGGTTGGGGGCGACCCCGACGACGCTGGGTCTGCGCGACCGAGACCGGGTGAAGGAGATCCTGGGGCTGCCGGACACGGTCGAGGCGTACTGCATGATGCCGGTCGGTTACCCGATGGGGAATTTCGGGCCGGTCACGCGGCTGCCTGTGGAGGAAACGGTCCACTGGGACCAGTGGTAGGGACGTAGGCTCCCTTACAAAGGCTGCTGTGGCGTGGCGGCAGGTGACTGGTAGACTCCGGCAACATGCCCCTTGGGGATGAGAAGCGACTGGAACGGCGGAGGCGGCTGCTTGCCGCGGGGCGGGAGTTGCTTGGCCGTGTCGGGTACGACAACGTCACGATGAAGGGGCTGGCCGACGCCGCCGGCGTGACGGCCCCAACGCTCTACAACACGTTCGGTGGCAAGGATGAGCTGCTTTACGAGGCGGTCCTTGAGCACTATGAGATGCTCCTGGAGGAGGCTGGGCCCGCCGTTGGCGTGCGCGGGCTCGACCGCGTAATCACGATCCTGACGTCGACGGCGGAGACGATGACCGATGAGCCGCATTACACGAGGACGCTCATGGAGTCGTTCAAGTCAAGGCCGGGGGCGCGACCACTGGGAAGGGCGCTGCGGCTCGAGGGATTGCAGGCGTTGATCGAGGCGGTCGAAGAGATGCGCAGCGACGGGGAGCTTCAGCCCTGGGTCGACCCGGTACTCCTGGCGACACTTGTGAGCAGCGTCCGGCGAGGCGTCACCATCGACTGGATGGCCGGCCGCCTCTCCCTGGAAGACCTGACGGATATGACCGTCGTCTCAGCCTGCTTCATGCTCGCGGGCGCCACCACCGGAGAGGCGGCGGAGCGCTGCCAGCGGATGGCGCTGGAGCACCAGGAGCGGCTCTCCTCGGAAGCCATGGCCACGGTCGGTTCCGAGACCAGCTAACGACCCACAGAACCGACAGCGAGCCCGTGAGGTAGAGTTTTTCGTCACGGAGGAACGCAGTGCCGTCTGACTTCGACTTCTTTGACCCCGAGTTCCAGGCGAACGTGCACCCGCATTTCGCGCGCATGCGCGAGGAGTGCCCGATGGCCCACGCGGAGGAGCCGTTCGACTGGTACGCGGTGACTCGCGAGAAGGACGTCCGCGCGCTGCTGCACGATTGGAAGAACTGGACGAGCGAGCTGGGTCCGGGGTTGTCGCGGACGGGCGGGGGCGTGCTCGTGAGCGTCGACCCGCCGGAGCACACGTTCGACCGGCGGCTGGTGAACCGCGCCTTCACACCGGCGAGCCTGCTGGCGATGGAGCCGCAGATCACGGAGCTGATCGACGAGATCATCGACGGCTTCGTGGAGCGGGGCGAGGGCGACTTCATGGAAATGCTGGCGGTGCCGGTGCCGCTGATCGTGATCGCGTGGCTGCTCGGTCTGGACCCGGACCTCGTACAGCAGATGCGCCCGCGGGCGGACGCCGTCATCTCGGCGGATGCGCTTCAGCAGGAGGAGATGGCGCGCCAGCTTGCCGCACAGGCGGGGGAGGCTGATCGCTCCGGCAACACCACCCGGGGCCCGGCGGAGGTGCAGTACTTCCTCGAAAAGATCGCGGAGCGGCGGGCCATGTACGCCGCCGGCGAGGAGATGCCGCAGGACACCCTGACCGCACTGGTCACGGCAGAGCTAAACGGACGCACGCTGCGGGACGACGAGATAGTCGGGTTCATGGGCTTCCTCTTCATCGCCGGGAGTGCGACGACGACGCAACTCATCGGCAACATGGTCTACCGGCTCCTCCAGAATCCGGACCAGATGGAGCTGGCGAAGAACTACCCCGACCTTTACGACACCTGCGTCGAGGAGAGCCTGCGGTATGACTCGCCCGTGAACGGCCTCTTCCGCACCGCGGTGAAGGACCAGGAGTTCCTGGGCGTTGAGGTGCCGAAAGACACGAAGGTGCTCTGCATGTTCGGGTCGGCCAACCTCGACCCGGAAATGTGGGAGGACCCGGAGAAGTTCGACGTGACGCGCGACTACGAAGATCTGAAGCTGCACTACGCCTTCGGCCAGGGCATCCACTACTGCATGGGGGCGCCGCTGGCGCGGGTCGAGGCGAAGGTCGCGCTGAAGCTAGTGCTGGAGCGGATGCCGAACCTGCGGCTCACGGGTGAGCCGACCGAAATCAGTGCGCCGGTGATGCACGGCGTTGAGACCCTGCCGGTGGCGTGGGATGCTCCGGCCGGGAACTGACCGGCGGGGCCGGTAGAACGGAGCAGGGGATGCAGAAACTGGTAATCGAGCGGCGGCTGTGCCTGAAGTCGGGGCAGTGCTCCTACCTGCAGCCGGAGGTCTTCGAACGGGACGAGGAGAACTGGCCCGTTGTCGCGGTCGAGCACCCCGAAGGGGAGCAAGTGGAGTTGGCCCAGGACGCCATCGAGATGTGCCCGGCGCAGGCGATCAGCCTGGTCGAAAGCGACGAGGCCTAGCGATGGCGCTCGTGCTGCCGGAAGCAGTCAAGCGCGACGTGAACAGCGCCTTCGGGGAAGGACACCCGATCGTGGTCGCCGGCGTGACCGTGGACGGGGAGCCGACAGTGAGCTACCGGGGGACGGCGCAGACGCTGGGCGACTCCGCGCTCGCGTTCTGGACGCGGGACGCGGCGGGGAGCACGCTCGTGTCGTCGCTGGAGGCGCATCCCATGGTGGTGTGCGTCTACACGAACATGCCGGAGCGGCGCTTCTACCAGTTCGGCGGCAAGGCACGGTTGAACGAAGACCCGGAGGTCGACCGCACGGTCTACGACAACTCGCACGAACTGGAGCAGCAGCGCGACCCCGAGCGCAAGGGCAAGGCGATCGTGGTCGAGCTGGACTGGGTGCAGGGGCGAGGGTTCGACGGGCCGTTCCGCCTGGAATCGAACGAGTAGCCAGGAGGGGCAGGCCATGCCGTATCCCCACGTCTTCAGCCCGATCACGATCAACGGGCTCGAAATCAAGAACCGGATCATCCGCTCGGCGCACGGCACGGGTCTGAGTGCGGGCGGCCTGCATGTGCTGGTCGACTACCACGAGGCGCGGGCGAAGGGCGGGGTGGGGCTGACCATCCTCGAGGTGGCATCGGTGCACCCGACCTGCGCGGCCTCGCTGCTGGCCTTCCGGCCCGAGGTGGTGGCGGACTACGAGCAGCTGGCGGAGGCCTCGCACCGGCACGGAATGAAGCTGTTCCAGCAGCTCTGGCACGCGGGCAACAACGCGATGACGCTCACGGGCGGCCCGCCCTGGGCGCCCTCGCGGGTGATGGGGGCGCTCTCGACAGTCCTCCCACTGCCGATGACGAAGGGGATGATCGACGAGGTAGTCGAGTCCTACGCGCGAGCGGCGCGGCACTGCAAGCAGGGCGGGCTCGACGGCGTCGAGATCCACGGGGCGCACGGCTACCTGCTCACGCAGTTCATGTCGCCCGTGACGAACCTGCGCGAGGACGACTACGGAGGTTCGTTCGAGAACCGCATGCGCTTCCCGCGCGAGGTGATCGTGGCGATCCGCTCGGAGGTGGGGGACGACTACCCGCTGGGCATCCGCCTGACCGCCTCGGAGGGCGTGACGGACGGCATCGGGCCGCAGGAGAACCTCGAGATCGCGCTGGCCCTGGAAGAAGACGGCGTGCTCGATTTCTACGACGTCTCGGTGGGGAGCTACTACAGCTTCGACCAGTTCATCGGGGGGATGCACGAGCCGCACGGGTACGAGCTGGAGCGCAGCACGGTCGCGACGAAGGCGCTCTCGAAGCCGACGATCGTGACGGGACGGGTGATGACCATCCAGGAGGCGGAGGACATCATCGCCTCGGGCCAGGCGGACATGGTCTCGATGGTGCGGGCGACGCTCGCGGACCCCGACATCGTGCGCAAGGCGGAGGAGGGCCGGGAGGCGGATACGCGGCCCTGCATCGGCTGCAACCAGGGCTGCATCGGCGGGCGTACGGGGCCGCTCATGCGCTTCGGCTGCACGGTCAACGTGGGGGCGGGCCAGGAAGGCAAGTTCGGCGACGACCACATCGAGCCGGCGGAGGAAACGAAGCGGGTGTTCGTGGTCGGCGGCGGGCCGTCCGGGATGGAGGCGGCGCGAGTGGCGGCCCTGCGCGGCCACCAGGTGACCCTGTTCGAGGCGACGGACCGGCTGGGCGGCCAGATCCAGGTCGCGCGCCAGCTGCCCCACCGCGAGGAGATCGGCGGCATCGTCGACTGGCTCGAGAGGCAGCTTCGGAACCTGGAGGTCGACATCCGCCTGAACACGAACGTCGACGCCGGGCAGTGGGACCGCTGGCACCGCTCGTTCGAGTGGCTCGAGAACGAGCGCCCGGACACGGTGATCGTGGCGACCGGCTCGACGCCGCGGGTGGACGGCTTCCAGCAGCTCCGTCCGACGGAGCCGCCCTCTGGGCTGCACCTGCCGCACGTCTGGTCGTACTACGACGTGGCGGAGGGGAACGCGGAGCCGGGGACGGCGGCGGTCGTGCTCGACGACGTGGGGCACTACCCGGCCATCGGCGTGGCCGAAAAGCTGCTCGATGCCGGTGTGAGCGTCACCTTCGTGACGCGGCACTACTCGCTGGGGTCGGCCGTTGCGGGGGCGCTGATGCAGGAGCCGGCGCTGCGACGGCTGACCGGCCACGCGAGCGGCTTCCGCATCATTCCGCGAGCGCACCTGGCGGAGGTCACGGAGACGGACGTGCTGGTCCGCAACCTGGACGCGGACGTCGAGGAGCGGGTGCCAGCGGACATGGTCGTGCTTATGTCGGGCAACGTACCCAACACGGAGTTCGCCGAGCTGGTGGATGGCTACGAGGGCGACGTCCGTGTGGTCGGCGACGCGCTCGCGCCGCGCTGGCTGGAGATGGCCATCCACTCGGGGCACTACGCCGCGCTCGAGGTGTAGAACTGGCGGCAAACGGGGGGCCTGCTAGGGTTGTCGGCGGCGGCGGAGCGCTGGGGCACGCCCTGCGCGACGACCCCCAAGTGTCATGACCGGAGCGTGAGTTCGTGAGCGGTTTCGGGCGGCTGATTGCCGGGCTCCTGGGTCTCGCCGTTGTCGGCGGCGCGATTGTGATGGCGCTGCGGGCGCTGAGTGGCGGGGACCGCGAAGCGCGTCCGGCACGGCGGACACCTCGACCGGCGCCCGTGCAGCGCACCACGGCCATCGTCGAGGCAGCGGAAGCGCCAACCATGCCGGAGGCGGCCCGAGAGCCGGAGAAGGGCTCCTGGCTGTTCGACCGCTGGCCGCGATTTGCGTGCCAGCACCCCTGGGTCGTGATCGCAGGGGCGGTCGTCTTCGTCGTCGTCTGCGGCGTGCTCTGGGGCACGATGCGGGGCGAATTCGGCACGGGCAGCTTCACGCTCCCAGGTACGGAGTCGCAGGATCTGAGCGACCTGCTCACCGAACGGTTCCCGGGGGCCGCGGGGGACACAACCGAGATCGTCATCCGCGCGCCGGCGGGGGTGGCAAGTCCGGCAGTGCGGGAGGAGATCGAGGAGCTGATCGCGGAGGCGGCGGAGCTGCCTCAGGTACTGGCCGTGGCCTCCCCGTACGAGGAACAGGGACGCATCTCACCCGATGGGACGATCGCACGAATCACGGCGCAGTACGAAGTGGGCGCCAATGAAGTCGAAGAGCACAGCATTGAGGAGCTCTTCAGCTGGCGCGAGCGGGTAACACGCGAGGACCTGCAGGTGGAGCTGGGCGGCATCGTGGCAACAGCGGGCGAACGCGAACCCCCGGGAAGCTCGGAGCTCGTGGGGCTGGCGGCGGCGGCAGTCATCCTGCTCATCGCCTTCGGGACCGTGACGGCAGCGGGCCTGCCGATCTTTACCGCGCTGCTGGCGCTTATCCCGGCCTTCTTCCTGATCGGGGTTGGCGCCTCGTTCGTGAATTTCGCCAGCTTCACGCCGCAGTTCGCGGCGATGATCGGTATCGGGGGCGGGATCGACTACGCCCTCCTGGTCGTGACGCGTTTCCGCGAGGCGCTGACGACGGAGGAGACGGTCACCGAAGCGGTCGTGAAGTCAGCAGGGACGGCAGGGCACTCGGTGCTGTTCGCGGGGTGCAGCGTGGTCATCGCCCTTATGGGGCTGTGGGCGATGGGGATCCCGCTGCTCTCGCTGACCGCGATGGGTCCCGCGCTGGCGGTCGCGCTGGCGGCGCTGGTCGCGTTATTCGTGTTGCCGGCGATTCTCGGGCTGGTGGGGCACCGGGTGAACCGGCTGAAGGTCCCGGGGATACGCGTCGCCGCCGTCCAGAACCAGAGCGGCATGGGCTACTGGCTGGCCCGCACGATCCAGCGGGCGCCGTGGCTGTGGCTCATCGTGGCGACGGCCGGCCTGCTGGTCCTGGCGTATCCAGCGCTCGACGTGCGGCTGGGGGCGAGCGACGCGGGGAGCAACCCCACCTCGCTCAGCTCGCGGCGCTCCTACGACCTGCTGGCGGAGGGGTTCGGCCCGGGCTACAACGGCCGGATGATCATCGGCGCCGCCATCGAGAACGAGGAACAGGCGCGGGCCTTCGCAGCGCTCCCGGAGGCGGTGGCCGCGGAACCAAACGTCGTCAACGTCTCCCCGGCGGCGTTCAACGAGGACCGGACAGCAGCATTGATCGTGCTGGTCCCGTCAAGCGCGCCGCAGGCGGAGGAGACCGACACCCTTGTGCACCATCTCCGGGACTCCCTGCCGGACCTCATGGCGCACACAGACGCCGAGGTGCTGGTTGGGGGCACGACAGCAATCTTCATCGACATCGGGGAACGCGTGCGAGAGCGGATGCCGATATTCCTGGCGGCGGTGATCGGCGCGAGCTTCCTCCTGCTGATGGTGGTGTTCCGATCGCTGCTTGTGCCGATAAAGGCGGCGCTGATGAACGTGCTGGCAGCGGGCGCGGCCTTCGGCATCCTCGTCGCCATCTTCCAGTGGGGGTGGGGTGCGGACCTGATTGGGCTGGAGGGCACGGGACCGATCGAGTCCTTCCTGCCGATGATGATGTTCGCGGTTCTGTTCGGGCTCTCGATGGACTACGAAGTGTTCCTCGTGAGCCGCGTACGAGAGGAATACCTCGCGACGGGCGACAACGCCGAAGCGGTGGCGCGGGGCCTCGCCGCCACGAGCCGCGTCATCTCGGCAGCGGCGGCGATCATGGTGGCGGTGTTCCTCAGCTTCGCGCTGAGCGACTCGCGGGTGGTGAAGGAGTTCGGCATCGGGCTGGCAATAGCGATCTTCCTCGATGCGACGGTCATCCGGCTGATCCTGGTGCCGGCCGCCATGCAGCTCATGAGCGACGCGAACTGGTGGCTGCCGGGCTGGCTCAACCGCTCCCTCCCCGGCCTCGGACTGAGCGACGCAAGCACGCGCGAAGCGCTTCCCGAGGCGGCGGCCGGCGGGGAGTAGCACCCGCCTCCGCGAGGCTCCGTATACTCGCGGCATGAGCGAAACAGCAGCCCGCACCGTCCTCACCGTCGTCTCAGACTTCGTCTGACCGTGGTGCTACCTCGGCCTCGGTGAGGTCGACCGGCTGAGGCAGGAGTACGAAGGGGTCGAGGTGCAGTTCGCGCCATACCTGCTCGACGCGACCGTTCCGCCCGAGGGCCGCCCCCAGCCACCGCCTTCCGGGCGGCGGAGCGAGGCGCGCACGTACATGGAGGAGCGGGCGGAGTCGGCGGGCATCCAGTTCACGCAGGGGAGGACGCATCGATCGAGCTCGCTGCTGTCGCTCCAGGCAGCGGAATACGTGGCGGACCACGGTCTGCCGGCGGATGCATTCCACCGCGCGGTCTTCGAGGCGTACTTCGAGGATCTCGAGGACATCGGAAGCGTGGACACGCTCGTACGCATCGCAGAGGGAGCGGGGATTCCCGGGGAGGGGCTGCGGCAGGCGCTGGAGGACGGGGTCTACCGGGAGCGGGTGGAGGAAGCGGTCGAGGGGGCGCGCATGGCAGGCGTGCGCTCGGTGCCGACCTTCATCTTCGACGAGACCTACGCGATCGTGGGGGCGCAGGAGTACGAGACGTTCCAGGCGGTCATGAAGGAGCTCGGCCGCGAACCGCGGGCCGAGGGCGAGGGCTGATGAACGACGAAACGCCACGCGTGCTGCAGACGGCGGGCGGGAGCGAGCGGCCCGATTGGCCGGCAGTCGAGAGCGCGGTTCGGCAGCTGGCCGTGAACTACGCGCTGGGCACGGACGCCATCGGCCGGGATGAGCCGGAGACGGGTCGGGCGCTGTACCACCAGACGTTCACCCCCGACGCCGACATCTCCATCGCGGGCAACGCGGATACGCAGCGGACGGGTCCAGAGGAGTGGGTCGAGTTCGTGGAGGGCACGTTCCGGGGACTGGGGCACATCGCGACACAGCACCTGATCGGGAGCGTCAACATCGTCCCCGCCGAGGACGGCCAGAGCGCGGAGATGTCGACGTACATGCACGCCACGCACCTGCAGCCGAACGGCGACGCGTACCTGGTGATGCTGACGTACATCGACCACGCGGTGCGGACGGAGGAGGGCTGGCGCATCGCGAAGCGCACCCTCTACCCGATGGCGAGCTGGGTGCAGCAGGCGCCCCAGGCCTAGCAGGCTGGCGCGCATACCAATCGAGACTCCTTCCGGGTAGGCTCCGGCTGCCCCGTGGCGGGACGCGGGGGAAGGAGGGGATATGCCTTCGGAATTGTTCGAGAAGGGCCTGGCGATCCGGCGGGAGGTACTCGGGGACGAGTACGTGGACCGTTCGCTGGCGCAGGCCGACGAGTTCACCATGCCGCTGCAGGAGCTGGTGACGGAGCACGCATGGGGCGCGATCTGGGGTCGCGACGGACTGTCGCGCAGGGATCGCAGCCTGCTGAACCTGGGGATGCTGACGGCGCTCAACCGACCGCACGAGCTGCGGCTGCACGTTCGCGGGGCGCTGAACAACGGGCTTTCGCGCGAGGAGATTCGCGAGGTGCTGCTGCAGGCGGCGGTCTATTGCGGCGCGCCGGCGGCGCTCGACGGCTTCCGCGTCGCACGGGAGGTGTTCGCGGAGGTCGACGGCGATGCCTGAGTCGGAGGCGATCACCCGCATCGGATTCGTGGGGCTGGGGAACATGGGGTGGCCGATGGCGCACCTGCTCGACCCGCACTATTCCCTCACGGTCCTGGATGCCCGCCCAGAGGTGGCGGAGGCTTTTGCAGCGGAGCACCGGGCCAGGGCGACGACCAGCCTCGAGGCGCTGGCGGAGGCGAGCGAGGCCGTCATCACCATGCTGCCGAACGGCGACATTGTGCGCGAAGTCGCCATCGGCGGGGCGGACGGGGGCGACCTCGTTGCGGGGATGGCGTCCGGCAGCGTGCTCATCGACATGAGCAGCTCCGCGCCGCTGGGCACGCGCCAGCTCGCGGAGGACCTTCGCGCCTCCGGGGTGGCGGTTGTGGACGCGCCCGTCTCGGGTGGGGTTGCGGGGGCGCGAAACGGGTCGCTCGCAATCATGGTGGGAGGAGAGCCGGACGAGATCGCCCGCTGCCACCCGGTGTTCGAACACCTGGGCCGGGTCGTCTACGAAATGGGCGGGTCGGGGACGGGCCACGCCATGAAGGCGCTCAATAACTACTGTTCGGCCGCCGCGCTGTCGTCGGCCTGCGAAGCGTTGATCGTGGGGGACCGCATGGGGCTGGAGCCCGCGAAGATGGTTGACGTGCTCAACGCCTCGTCGGGCCGGAGCGCGGCAACGCAGGGAAAGATCGCGGAGGAGATCCTGACCCGGGATTTCAGCGCCGGGTTCACCATTGCGTTGATGGCGAAGGATGTGGGCATCGCCGGAGGGCTGGCGGAAGGGCTGGGACTGGAGGCGCCGATCCTGGCCCGCACCCGCGACCTCTGGAAGGACGCCGCCGAGCTGCTGGGAGCAACGGCCGGGGTCACGGAGATCGTGAAGCTCTGGGAGGAGTGGAACGGGGGCGAGCTGGGGTCGGGGTCTGGCTAACGCGCCGGACCGCTCTCAGGCGTCGCTGAGGTAGGCCTCGTCGAGCCAGCCGCGCACGGTCTCGTCGATTTGCTCGGGGCCGGCCACGTTGACCACGTGGTAGAAGCTCCTTCCGGTATCGATGACCTTGCGGGCGATGCGGGGGTCATCGAGCTTGCGCGGCAGCATCATCGAGAGGGCCACCCAGCGGCGCATGGGGCGGAGCTGGACGAAGGTCCTCTTTCGCTTGAAGAAGATGCCAACCGCCAGCGGTTCGATATGGATGTCGTCGTACTGCGCGAGGTGGTCGCGCACGGCCTCGAAGACGGGGCGTTCGTGGGGCGGCCCGGTCGCGAAATACTCGTCGATGGTGAGGGCGGGGGCGCAGTCATGCTGCTGGCGCGTTCGTCCAAACTCGCGGCCGCAATCGGGACAGCGCCAGCGCGAGACGGATGGTTGATTCGTCGGCATCTGGTCCCGGCTGGATCCCCCGCGCTACCGCTTCGTGATTGGCGCCCCAAGGATGGTGTCGGGCACCTGGCCGCCGCCGGCGCGGATTGCATCGGCGATGGCTTCCGCCTCGCCCTGGTTGTTGGCCGCGCGCTCGTTCACGGCGCGGGCGTGGGAACGCGCCGGCCGGTCGTACGCCCCCTGGAAGTGCGGCATCACGTAGCGAGCGAGCAGCTCGTAGTGGTTACGCATGCGGTCGGGCGGGGCGAACTCGTTGCCCATGAGGAGGAAGCCCCCGAAGCCGCCACCGCTCGACTCCCAGATGCGCTTGAGGCCGGCGGTCACTTCCTCGGGCGAACCAAAGATTGCGGCGCCGTTCTCGACGCACCACTCTGCGTAGTCCTCGGGGCGGCCGTCGTAGGAGGGCGCCGGACGGCCCAGGGTGCCGGAGAAGTACTCGAAGTCGAACTCGTAGAGGCCATCGTTCATGTCGCGGCAGGCCTGCTCCCGGCTCTCGGCCACGTAGATGCGGGTCATGACGCGGTAGTCGCGGCGGTCGAGTGTGTGGCCATGCTCGGTAGCGGCGTCGGTAGCGGTGTCCCAGATGCTCTTGAGCCCCGGGCCGAGGGCCTTGAACGAGGCGCCAGAGAGGATGCCCACGCCGTGTTTTCCGGCGACGCGAGCGCCGCCGGGAGAAGAGGTGGCGGTGACGAAGACGGGGATGCCCTCCTCGCGGTAAGGCTGAAGCTGGCAGGCGGCGTTCTTGAGCTTGAACCAGCCGGGGCTCTCGTGGGTGACCTCCTCGCCGCGGAGGAGGCGGAGGATGACCCCGAGTCCCTCATCGAGGCGGGGGCGGAGCTGGGTGGGGTGGAGGCCAAGCTGGGGCGTGTCCGGAGCGGTCGCGCCGGGGCCGACACCGAGCATGACGCGCCCGCGCGTGAGGTGGTCCAGGAGGAGGATGCGCTCGGCGATCATGTAGGGGTGGTGATAGCCCAGGGAGAGGACGCCGGTGCCGAGCTTGATCGACTGGGTCTCCTGGGCGACGTGGGCGATGAAGACCTCGGGGCTGGAGATGGGCTCCCAACCGCCGGAGTGGTGTTCGCCGATGAAGACCTCGTCGTAGCCAAGCTCATCGAGCCACTGGATGGTGCGGACATCGCGGCGGATGCTGAGGCTCATGCTGTCGCGCACGGGGTGGTACGGGGCCATGAAGAGCCCGAACTTGAGTCGCCAGGGAAGCTGCATCTGTTTCTCCGTCGGCGGCGGATGATACGCGGGTAACGAGCACGGCACGCTCGCCTAGACTTGGCGGCGTGACGCGCAGGGTCTTGATGTGCGAACCAGCGCACTACCGCATCGACTACGAGATCAACCCGTGGATGCGCCGCGCCAACGCGGTGCAGACGGAGCGCGCGAACGAACAGTGGCGAGGGCTGTACGAGACGCTCGCGGCCCTCGGCGTCGAAGTGGATCTGGTGGAGCAGGGAGCGGACACGCCCGACATGACGTTCACGGCGAACGCGGGGATCGTCGTGGGGGAGCGCTTCATCCCCGCGAATTTTCGCTTCCCCGAGCGGCAGCTGGAGGAAGCGCGCTTTATTCGCTGGTTCGAGGCGCACGGCTACCGCATCGAAACCGTCCACGAGCCGCACTACTGGGAGGGCGAAGGGGACGTGCTGCCGGGGGAAGGCGTCGGGTTCGCGGGGTACCGCTTCCGCACCGAATTCCGGGCGCTCGACCACGTGGACGAACTGCTCGGGCGCGAGACAGTGCGGCTGGAGCTTACCGACCCTCGCTTCTACCACCTCGATACGTGCCTCGCCCCGCTGGGCGGGGGGCACGCGCTCTTCTATCCCCCTGCCTTCACGGAGGCGGCGCGGGCAGCGCTGGCGGAGAACTTCTCGGCGCTGATCGCGGTGAGCGAGCATGACGCCGCGCGCTTCGCCTGCAACGCCGTGCTCGCCGGGCAGACCGTCGTGCTGAACACTGGGTGCGCGGAGACGGTGCGCGTTCTCCGGGAGCATGGATTCGTGGTAGTGGAGACGCCGATGGACGAGTTCATGAAGGCCGGCGGGAGCGCGAAGTGCCTGGTCCTGATGCTGGACGCGTTCACGGAGTTCGAAGGACAGGGACGACCTTGAGCGCTATCTACACGGTCGGCTTCACGCGGAAGACGGCGGAGGAGTTCTTCACCCTCCTGCGAGGGGCAGGGGTGGAGACGCTTGTCGATATCCGCCTGCATAACCGCTCGCAACTCGCCGGATTCGCAAGGCGGGACGACCTTGCCTGGTTCGCACGCGAACTCGCAGGCATCGAATACGTGCATGTGCCGGAACTCGCGCCGTCGCAGGAACTGTTCGACGCGTTCAAGAAGCGAGGCGGGTCGTGGGAGGCGTTCGAGCGCGGCTTCCGGCAACTCATGGACGAGCGCCAGGGCTACGGGTCGTTTGACCGCGAGTTGCTGGGGCGGAGTCCCTGCTTCCTCTGCACCGAGGCGGCCCCGGAGCACTGCCACCGGAGGCTCGTAGGGGAGGGGCTCGCAGGGACGGAGCCGGGGCTGCGGGTCGTGCAGCTGGAGTGACGCTAGCCTTCGGCGCCGGACTCCCACTCGGGGGCGAAGCCGCGGCGGACGGTGTTCTCGGTGACGACGCGGGTGAGGGCGAACTGGCGGACGTAGTCGGGGCCACCGGCCTTGTCGCCTGTTCCGGACATGCCGAAGCCGGCGAACGGTTGGCGTCCCACCATGGCGCCGGTGGTGCCGCGATTGATGTAGAGGTTGCCGACGCGGAAGGCCTCGCGGGCGCGGGCGATGTTGCGGGGGTCGCGGGAGAAGAGGCCGCCGGTGAGGGCGAAGGGTGAGTCGAGGGCGAGGGTGAGCGCTTCGTCAAACCCACCGGCGTGGAAGAGGGTGAGGACAGGACCGAAGACCTCCTCGCAAGCGAGGGGGGACGCTGGAGACAACGCCTCGAAGACGTGGGGGGCGACGTAGTGGCCCTCGCCCGTGGGGGCTCGCCCGCGGACGAGGAGCCTGCCCTCCGCCATGCCGGTCTGGATGTAGCCCTCGATTCGTGAGCGCGCCTCGGCGGAGATGACGGGCGGGACGACCGTGTAGGGGTCGTCGGGCGGGCCCACGGGCAGGCTCTCGACGGCAGCAGCGAGGCGCGCGCGGAACTCATCGTGGGCCGAGCCGACGACGATGACGCGGCTGGCGGCGCTGCACTTCTGGCCGGCGTAGCCAAAGGCGGACGAAACGACGCCCTCGACGGCGAGGTCGAGGTCGGCGTCCTCGTCGACGATGACGGCGTTCTTGCCCCCGAGCTCGGCGAGTAGCTTCTTGAAGCCGCGCTGACCGGGGTGCACCTCCGCGGCGGCGAGGGCGACGGCGCGCCCGGCGGCGTTTCCCCCGGTAAAGGCGATCATGTCGACGTCCGGGTGTTCGACGAGCGCCTGCCCGGCCTCGGGGCCGCATCCGGGGAGGGCGTGCAACGCCCCGGCGGGGACACCCGCCTCGTTGAGGATGCGCGCGAGCGCGCCGGCGATGATGGGCGACTGTTGGGCGGGCTTCATGACGACGGCGTTGCCGGCAGCGAGGGCGGCGGCGGTCATGCCGGTGAGGATCGCAAGGGGGAAGTTCCAGGGCGCGATGACACCGACCACGCCGCGCCCCTCGTACGTGTAGCGGTTGCTCTCGCCGGGGAAGGTCGTGAGGTCGAGTCCGCGGGCGAGGCGCTCGGCCTCGGCGGCGTAGTAGCGCAGGAAATCGATCGCCTCGACCACGTCGCCATCGGCCTCGCGCCAGGGCTTGCCGCTCTCGAAGATCATCGTGGCGGCGAGGTCGAAGCGGCGCTGGTCCATGAGCGCGGCGGCCCGGCGCAGGACACGGGCCCGACTCCGGGCGGGCGTGTCGCGCCAGCCGGGGAAGGCATCGCGCGCGACCGCGACGGCGCGCTCGACGTGGCCGGCATCCGCCATGGCGGCGCGCCCCATGACGGCAGAGGGCGCTGAAGGTGGGCGAACTTCGATCCATGTGTCCGGCTCGACTGGTTCGCCCGCGATGAGGAGGGGATGGTCGCCCCCGAAGGACCGGCGAGCGCGCTCGATCGCAGCCTCCATCTCCTCGCGCGCGGCGGGGCGGTGAAACTCCAGCGGGGGATGGTTGCGGAAGCCGCGGCGGCGCGGCGGCGGCTCCTCCGGAACGGGGCGGGGCGGGCGAAGGGCCTCTTCGGGGCTACGGTACTCGTGCTTGTTCACGAGCCACGACTCGTTCGACGTGTTCTCGAGGAGGCGGCGCACGAGGTAGGCCATTCCGGGGATGATCTCGCCGGCGGGAACGTAGACGCGGGTGCGGTAGCCCTGCTCGCGGACGGCACGGCGCAGCCCCTCGGCCATGCCGTAGAGCATCTGGAACTCGACGGCCTCGCGGGGGACGGCGGCTTCGTCGCAGACGACCATCGCGGCGGAGAGGCTGCGCGGGTTGTGGCTCGCGAAGGCGGGGCGGAGGTGGGGCCAGGCCGCGACGAGCCGTTCGCTGCAGCGCTCGTAGCTCTCGTCGGTGGCGGCCTTCTCCTCGAAGACGGGCACCGGGTGGCTGGCCTGGCGAGCGAGGATCACCTCTTCGTCCCAGTAGGCGCCCTTTACGAGCCGCACGGTGATAGGCGCACCCCGGCCACGAGCGATGCGTTCGAGCCGGTCGAGGTCATCGGTGGCGTCGCGGAGGTAGGCCTGCACCACGATGCCAAGGTCGGGCCACTTCGCGAAGGGTTCCTCGCGCACGACTCGTTCGAGCGCTTCGTGGGTGAGGTCGCGGTAGCGGTACTGCTCCATGTCGATATTGACGAAGGCGCCGGCGGCGCGGGCCCGTTCGAGCACGGGCAGGAGGCGTTCGCGCAGCGAGTCGTAGGTGGAGGAAGGCGCGGCCGGTTCGAAGTGGGGTGTGAGGGCGGAGAGCTTGATGGAGACGTTGGGCTTGCGGATGTCGAGCGGCGCTTCCCAGGAGTGGCCCTCGGCGAGGACATCGAGCAGCTCCAGGTAGCGATCGCGGTAGCCGTCCGCTTCGGCTTCGGAGAGGGTGGCCTCGCCCAGCAGGTCGACCGTGTAGGCCGTACCGCCCTCGACCAGCCCGCGGAGGCGGGGCAGGGCCTCGGCGGGCGTGGCGCCGCCGATGAAACGCTCGGCCATGGCGAAAACGCTTTCGCGGACAACGCGCGAGAGAACGGGGCGGAAGGGGCCACGGCGGCCGATCTCGGAGCCGAGACGCACCGCCGCGGGCGCGCCCTCGCGGAAGTACTGGCGCACATGGCTGGCGACGGCCTCGCTGGAGCGCAGCGCGGGGAGCACGTCGACGAAGCGGAGGAGCTTGACGCGGAACTCGGGGTCCTGGGTGGCCCAGTCCATGAGCCGCTCCTGCCACCACGCGGGACTGAGGGCGATGAGGTGCTCCGGTTCCACCACTTCGAGAAGCGCGCGCCCGCGCGTGGCGATAGCGGCTTCGCGGTCGGGGGCGTCGGGCAGGGGTTGGGCGGTCACGATTCCAGCTTAGCGCCGGGCGGGATCGGCGAGTGCTGCAAAGACAAAGCGAACGTGCGTGCTAGGAGTGCTATGCTCATGCGATACTGCCCCGTGCAAGGAGAATCATGACAACGGACGCGGGCAACCAGTACAGAGATTTGGTGGAGCAGGCGCTCGAGGCTGCTGGCGCGGTGGACGATCAGGAGCTGAAGCGGATCGCTTTTGAGCATGTGCTTGACCACCTGCTGGGGAATGGGCAGGCCAACGAGGAAGGCCCCGTTCAGGGTAGCCCCCCAACGGTTCCTACCGCCCCACCCGCGCCAGAGCCAGTCGACTCCTCGCTGGCGACCGAGCAGCAACGCATTGACGCAGTCGCTCGCTACTTTGACATCCAGCCGGAACAAGTGCTGGAGATATTCGACCTTAGCAGCGAAGAGCCAGTGCTTTCTCTGAACTCCAAGAAACTGCCTACGCAAAGATCGAGGGCCACCCAGGACATAGCGCTGCTGATCGGCGGCGTCCGCACAGCGGTCGGCCTAGAAACAAGCACGAGTCATATTCGAGAAGCCACCGAGACCTACGACAAGTACGACAGCCCTAACTTCATGACCACGCTCGGGAAAATGAACGAGATTGCGCTGCTGGGTAAGCCCCGATCCTCGAATCGCCTTGTACGTATGAGAGTCATCGGAGCAGAAGCGGTGCGACCGCTGGCCCAGAAGCTCGTTGCCTGATGGGGGAAGGTCCGAGCCTTGGCCTCCGCCACCTCCACCACGAGACTGAGCTGGCCCACCGACTGTTCGAGGGGGACCACCATCAGGAAGCTGTGCGAAAGGCGGCCGAGCGGTACGTCAATCGAGTTGCTGAACTGGCTGACCACCCGGACGCGCAAGACCGTCAGGGAAAGGGACTAATCGAGCGTGTGTTTTCGGAGACAAGTCCTATCCTCACGCTCAACTCCCACGAGACTCTCGACGAGTGGACTCTCCTCGACAGGGACGCACACAACGGCTACCGCTTCCTGGGTGTGGGACTCGCCCTTGCAATTCGAAACGCGACGACCCACGCAGACGAGTACCCCCTAACGGAAACGGAGGCTCTGGAGTGGCTGGCTTTCATTAGCGCCATGCACCGGCGTCTGGACGGAGCACAGCAATTCGTGCCGACGCCAGAAACAGAGCCGGATGAAGACAAGTAGTTTCACGCCCGGGCGGGATCGAGGCGGGCGAGGAGGGCGGCGAGCTGGTCGAGCCGGGGGGTGGGGACGCCGAGGGCGCGGGCGCGGCGGGCGGGCTCGGCGAAGATGGCGTCGACCTCGATGGCGCGGCCTTCGAGGAAGTCGATGAGGGTGCTGGGGCGGTACGGGCCCATCACGTCGGTGAGGGCGAACATGCGCGCGATGACGGCCTCGCCGTCGATGCGCTCGGGGCGGGCGCGGGCGGCGAGGTCGGCGTTGCCGGCAGCGACGACCTCTTCCATGAGGGCGCGCGCCTCATCGCGATGGGCAGGATCCGTCACGATGGCCTCGGTGGTGACGCCGCCGGCGGCAACGGTGAGGCCGTTGAAGGGGACGTTCCAACAGAGCTTCTCCCAGCGGGCGCGGATGAGGGAGGGAGCGCTGGAGATCTCGACTGTGGCGCCATCCCAGAGGGCGAGTGCGTGGTCGAGCTCGGAGGGGTCGTCGCGCAGGTGAGTGATGGCGACCTGCCCGTACTCATAGTGGTGGATGACTCCGGGCTCGCCACGGTTGATGCAGGTGAAGCCAAGCCCCCCGAAGATTCGGTCGCTACCGAGCGAGTGGGCGAGGCGTTCCTCGACACCCAGGCCGTTCATGATGGCGAGCACCCGAGTCTCCGGGCCGAGGCAGGGTCGGATGAGGGCGGGGGCGTCGTCGAAGGAGGTGGTCTTGAGGCCGCAAAGCACCCAGTCGACAGTGCCAATGTCAGCGGGGTCGCGGGCGATGGTGGGGCGCTGGATGGCGAAGTCGCCGTGGTGTGACTCGATGCGGAGGCCGCGCTCGGCCACCGCCTCGTAGTCGCGGCGGAGGAGGAAGCGAACGTCGTGGCCGGCCTGCGCGAGCCGCGCGCCGTAGTAGGAGCCGACGGCGCCGGCGCCGATGACGGCTACCGTGGCCACGTCACGCAGGTTCGAGGGCGGCGAGTCCGCGCGGGACGCGGGGCGTCTCGACCTGCTGGACCTCGCGCAGGATGTGCTGGAAACGCTCGCGCTGGGCGGCGGTCTCAACCGGCATCGCGAAGTTGATGCGGCTGGCGTACTCGCGGTGCTCGCGCACGAACTCGGGCAGGTTGTCGTAGGTGGAGGTCTGGGCGAACTCGCGCAGGACGTCCTCGGGGATGATGGCCTTCATCTCCTCCCACTTGCCCTGGAGGGACATCGAGTGGAGCTCCATGCCGAGGTCCTCCCAGCCATGCACGCGCCAGACATCGTGGTAGCTGCGGGTGGAGCCATAGAACGAGATGGGCTGGCGAAGGGCGTCGAGCTTCTGCTCGATCTCGGCCTCGTCCTCGCCGTAGACGGCGAAGCCGCCGCCGGTGACCTCGATGTCCTGCCAGGTGCGGCCGCCACGCTCGAGTCCCTTCGCGACGTTGGGGAGGAAGACCTCGCGCATGTACCTGTCGGTGGTGAAGCCGTGGGGGAGGACGCCATCGGCGACCTCGCCGGCGACGCGGGTCATCCCCTCGCCGACGGCCGCGAGCATGACCTTCGGGCGGGGGAAGCCGCTGGGGCCGGGGTGGAAGAGGGGGTTCATGAGCGTGAACTGGTAGGTCTCGCCGACGTAGTCGGGTTTATCACCCGAATCGAAGGAGTCCCAGATGGCGTGGAGGGTGCGGATGTAGTCGCGCATGCGGGGAGCGGGAGCGCTCCAGGGCATGCCGAAACGGCGCTGGATGTGGCCCTTCACCTGGCTCCCGAGGCTGAGCGAGAAGCGGCCGCCCGAGGCCTGCTGCAGATCCCAGGCGCCCATCGCCAGCACCATGGGGGCGCGTCCGAAAGCGATCGCGAGTGTCCCGATCTCGATGCGCTCGGTCGCCATGACGGCGGCGGCCGCGAGAATCATGGGGTCGTGGGCCATCTCGCCGGTGCCGGCGAAGTCGTAGCCGAGCTCTTCGCAGCGTTTTGCCTCGGGACCAACGCCCGCGAGCCAGCCCGCGGGGTAACTGCTTCCAACCTTCATCGCCAACTCCTTACAGGGAGGCGATCCTACCGCGCGTGGCGGTCAGTAGGGCGGGCCGGTGAAGGCGGGCACGTAGAGGGGGCGCTCGCGTTCGGCCTGGCGGGCCAGGTACTCGCGCACGGCGGCGATCGTGGCGGCGCGGGCGAGGTCGTCGAGGCCGTCCGCGTGGAGGGCGTGGATGAGCCGCTCGACGAGGGCGGAGAGGGCCTCGTTCTCCTCCGTGAGGGAGGCGACGGTGGGGTAGGCCGCGGGGCCGCGCCAGGCGCGGTCGAGGGCGGTACGCACCTCGGGCGCGAGCGCCGCCCAGGCGGCGCCGTTCTCGCCGAGGCGATCGAGGGCGCCTGCGAGCACCGCGCGCAGGTCGGCGTTGTCCTCGGCAAGCAGGGGGCCTTCGACTTCGACGCGCTCGGCGAGGTGCTGGAGGAGCCCGCGGATGCTGCGCAGGGAGCTTGCCGCCCACGGTTCCGTGGCGTGGGGGGCGACGCGCTTGTCGAGCGTCCAGGCGATGCCTTCGATGATTTCCCGTGCGCTCGGCCTCATGCCAGTCCCTGCTCCTCGCGGTGGTCGTCGGTGGGGCGGGAGCGAGCGTTGATCGCCTCGGTGGCCTCGTCGAGGGTCATGCCAACCATGGGAGCGAGGGAGTGCTCCATCATCTTCACCGAGCCCATCCCCATAAAGGGGAGCACGGGCCGCTGGTCGCGCCCCTCGCAGAACGCCCCCAGGGGCGAATTGAGGCAGACCATCGCCTTGAAGGTCATGAACAGCTTGTAGAAGGCGAGCGTGCGGCGGGAGAGCCGGAAGCCGGCGGCCTGCTCGTAGTGGCGCAGTGTCTCCTCCTCGTCGTGGAGGCCGAGCATGCCCTGGGAGAAAGCCCAGTCCTGGGCGGGGTCGCCGAGGCCAGCGAGCTCCCAGTCGCTCATGGCGACGATGCGGCCATCGCGGAAGATCTCCTCGTTCAGGCCGTTGTTCCCCTTGAACAGGCTGATTCGCGGGGAGGGGTCGGGGGGCATAATGGACTCGAGCCAGTAGACGATCTCGGTGACGCCGGGGAAGGGCTCGGAGCGCCTCTCGAACCAGTGCTGCTTCCAGATCTCGAAGTCGTGCGCGACGGCGACGGCGGGGGACTCAGGCACGGGCAGGAACTCGTCGAACCCGTAGGCCTTCCAGTCGAGGGTGTGCACAAGCGCAAGCTTCTCCGCGTGCTCGAAGGCGGTTGCGCGACGCAGGGCGTCGCCCTCGGGGCCGGGCTTGTAGAGGCCAGGGATGGCGGGGCTGCCCTCGACGAGCACGCGGACGAAATGGGGACGGCCTTCGGCAAAGTCGATGCCCTCGTCGTACCAGAGGGGTTCGGCAACCGGGACGGGGGAGCCCCAGAGCCGCTGGAAGACCTGCCACTCGACCTTGAGGGCGACGGGCACGATGCCGCCGGCGGGCGGGTCGATGCGAACGGCGAGGTCGCGCTGCCGGCGGGCGGCGCCCTCGCCGACGACCGCGGACACCATCCAGGTCTCGCGGGACATGCCGGGGAAGGTCTGCCGGAACGACGCAATCTCGACGGGCGCGTCCAGGCGCTCGGCGAGGTAGGCGGCGACGGCATCCCGGGCGACCACCGCTAGCCGAGCCCGTAGCGGGAGACGCGCCCCCAGTTGATCACGGGCAGGTGGCCGTAGCCTGGGTGGCCGTTGACGGTCAGGCGAACGGGCTGCTCGCGGTGGACCGGGCGGATGCGGCGGCCATCGGGCAGGCCCACCTCCTCGGGCTCGGAGACATCGTAGATGTCGTGTTCGACGAGGAGTTCCTCGCCGCGCCAGGCGCCCAGCCCGAGCTCGTCGTCGTAGCCGGAGTCGTAGCCGGTGCCCTTGTAGGCCCAGGGGCGGCCCACGGCCTCGGCGCGGATGTCGAACTCCTGGCCGTCCTCGGTGGTGACGAGTAGGCGGGCGGTGTCGAAGACGCGGTTGCCGGGGATGAAGGAGATGTCGTGTTCGACACTGGCGACGCGCAGGTCGGGCTTGCCCGAGTCCTCGGGCCAGCCAATGTGACCGTCGAGGCTCAGCAGGTTGCCGTCGGCGTCCTCGGCCATCTGGAACTGGCCGCCCATGTCGTCGGTGGTGAAGGCGAGCCAGATGAAGAGGGAGCCGTCGCCGCGAGGCCGCTGGCCGTTCTGGGGCTCGAAGCCGCCTACGCCGGGACGCACGCCCCAGGAGTGGTCGCGGAAGCCGAACCAGTCGCGCACCTCCGTGCGCTCGCCGTTCAGGACAAACTCGCCGCTGACCCGCAGGAGCTGGTCGAAGCGGGCGTAGTCCTGCACGGGGCGCCCGTTGACGCGGGCGAAGTGGTGGTCCTCCTCGGTTGGGGGCAGGGCCGCTTCACAGAGGAGGTCGAAGGAGTGGCTGTAGTCACCCGGTTCAAGCACCAGCCGCATCTTCTTCCAGGGCTCGACGATTTCGATGCTGAGGGGACCGCAGTGCATCTCGCCGATGTGGGGTCGAAGGGCGCGGGAGAGGCGCAGGTTGTACTGCCTGTCGCCCTGGTGAACGCAGGCGAAGCCCTCCTGCACGTTCATGTTCTTGTAGGCGGCGAGACCCATGACGAGCTGCAGTTCGCCGTCGTGGTGGACGCCGTAGACGGTGCGGTCGAAGAAGCGGTGGTCGCTGGTGAGGGCGTGGTCGAAGGTGGTCGGGCCCTGGTGGGCGAGGGTCTCGTCGAGCTTGGTCAGCATTGGGGCTCCCCGGCGGCGCGCGCGTGCCGTGCGCAGGGCGGTCAGGGTACAGAAGCGGCGAGGGGGCGTTCAAATGACCATCGGGGACCAGGTCGAGCGGCGGGTGAGGGGGTTGCTGGCAGGCTTCTAGCCGGCGAAGGGGTTGATGACCTTGAGGCCGTCATAGTCCTGGCTGGAGCTCATGTCTTCGGACAAGACGGCATCACAGCCCATGGCGCGCGCCGCAGCGAGGATCGCCCCATCCCAATACGACAGTCCGAATCGCTGGCTGACTTCCACGCCCGCCCGGAACACCTGGGGAGTGATCGCCTGGACCGGGAACGCGTTGATTGACTCAAGGAATCCCAATGCCTGCACGGGTGTGATGGGAGCTGGCCGGTTGGGCCGCGTGGCCTGGTGATAGAACTCCTGCAGGACCTGCACTGAGATCGCCAGGTCCCCCTCTTTCAACAATAGGAGGGCGCGCTCACGCTTGCGGGCGTCCTCCGTCAAGGCGCTGACGGCGTAGAGGAGCACGTTGGTGTCAACGAAGCGCATCGCGGTCGTAGAGAGACTCTCGGGGCAGGTTGTCGGCCATACGCAACCCACCGCCGTTGGCGGTGATGTCGGCGACTACTTCATCGAGCATCCGGGCACGGCGCTCACGCTCAGTCTCCCGGCGGGGCGCACCGGGTCCACCAGGCTGGCCGCGGGCGAGATCGCTGAGGAAGTCACGCACGAGCGCCGACACCGAGGTATCCAACTCCGCGGCACGAATCCGAGCAAGGCGATGGGTCTCTTCATCAACGGAGACGGTGATGTTTCGCACGGCGCAATCTCACGTTACCTGTGCTACACAGTCTATCGTTTGCACTCTAGCCACCGCAAGAGTCGTTGCATCGAGAGAGGTCCAGTAACGAAGGAACGCACCCGGGTGGGTGCGTTCCGAAGAGCCGCTGGGGTGGAGGGTACCCCGGCAACGCGGACGATAGGCAGGCTTCGTTAAGCGTTCGCGAACGCCCGGGGGCGGGCGACGTAGACTAGCCGCCGCGAGTCCAGCACCGAGGTTTCCGCATGTCCGCCTACGACGACATTCATGCCCGCTCCCTGTCCGACCCCGAAGCGTTCTGGGCCGAGGCGGCCGAGGGGATCCACTGGGAACGTCGCTGGGACCGCGTGCTGGACGACTCGCGGGCGCCCTTCTACCGCTGGTTCCCCGGGGCGGTCACGAACACCTGCTACAACGCTCTCGACCGGCACGTGGAGGGCGGGCGCGCGGACCAGCTGGCGCTCATCTACGACAGTCCCATCACGGGGGCCATCGAGCGGTTCACGTATCGGGAGCTGCGGGACCGCGTAGCGCGGGTGGCGGGCGTGCTGGCGGAGGCGGGCGTGGAGAAGGGCGACCGGATTCTCGTCTACATGCCGATGGTTCCCGAGGCGGTCATCGCGATGCTGGCCTGCGCGCGGCTGGGGGCCGTGCACTCCGTCGTGTTCGGGGGGTTCGCGGCGAGCGAGCTGGCCGTACGCATCGACGACGCCACGCCGAAGGTCGTGCTCTCGGCCTCGTGCGGCATCGAGCCGGGGCGGATCGTGGCCTACAAGCCCCTGCTCGACGAGGCGATCGAGATCGCCACGCACAAGCCGGCGCACTGCGTGATCCTGCAGCGCCCGCAGCTGGAGGCGGACCTGGTGGAGGGGCGCGACCTCGACTGGGCGGATGCGGAGGCATCGGCGGAGCCGCACCCCTGCGTCTGGGTGGAGGCGACGGACCCGCTCTACATCCTCTACACCTCGGGGACGACCGGACAGCCGAAGGGGATCGTGCGCGACAACGGCGGCCACCTGGTGGCGCTCAACTGGAGCATGCGCAACGTCTACGGGGTCGAACCGGGCGAGGTGTACTGGGCCGCTTCGGACGTGGGCTGGGTGGTGGGCCACTCCTACATCGTGTACGCGCCGCTGATCCACGGGAACACGACCGTGCTGTTCGAGGGCAAGCCGGTGGGGACGCCCGACGCGGCGGTCTACTGGCGGGTTATCGCCGAGCACGACGTGAAGGTGCTGTTCACGGCGCCGACGGCCTTCCGCGCGATCAAGCGCGAGGATCCGGCGGGCGAGCTCATCCAGCCCGAACAGATCGCGGGGCTGCGGGCGCTCTTCCTGGCGGGGGAGCGCGCCGATCCGGACACGGTTCAATGGGCGGAGGAGCAACTCGGTGTGCCCGTCATCGACCACTGGTGGCAGACGGAAACGGGCTGGCCGATGTGCGCCAACCCGGCGGGTATCGAGCTGATGCCCGTGAAGCACGGGTCGCCGACGAAGGCGGTTCCCGGATGGGACATCCGTGTGCTGGACGACGCGCTGAACGAGGTCGCCGCCGGCGACATCGGTGCGCTCGTCGCGAAACTCCCCCTGCCGCCCGGCAGCCTGCCGACGCTCTGGCAGGCGGAGGAGCGCTACCGCGAGGCGTACCTCGAGGAGTTTCCCGGCTACTACAAGACGGGGGATGCCGGGTACATCGACGAGGACGGGTACGTGTACGTGATGACGCGCACCGACGACGTCATCAACGTGGCCGGGCACCGGCTCTCGACCGGGCAGATGGAGGAGGTGCTGGCCGCCCACCCGGACGTGGCCGAGTGCGCGGTGGTAGGCGTTGCCGACGACCTGAAGGGGCAGACGCCACTGGGTCTGCTGGTGCTGAACGCGGGCGTGGAGCGCGACAACGCGGTGATCGAAGGGGAGGCGGTGCGGCTCGTGCGGGAGCAGATCGGCCCGGTCGCCTCGTTCAAGACGGCGATCGTGGTTGGGCGCCTGCCGAAGACGCGCTCGGGCAAGATCCTGCGGGGCACGGTGCAGAAGATCGCGGACTGCGAGGAGTACAGCACCCCTCCGACGATCGACGACCCCGCGATCCTGCCGGAGATCGCCGAGGCTCTCCGCTCCGCTGGATACGCCGGCGGCTGACCTCTTTCCCGAATGTTTCTTAACCCTTAACCGACTTCGCTTGACCCGACCTCCGGCGTGCCAAAGGGTGGGGGTGGAAGGCGCCCCGGTCGGGGAGGGTGGTCAATGGCTCGCGGCAGTTCGAAGTACCTCGAGGACTCGATCACCGCGCGAGTCGCACGGCTCAGCGCCCGCTATCGCTGGTACGTCATCGGGGCCTGGCTTGCGCTTGTCGTTGTGGCAGGCAGCCTCGCCTTCGACATCGGGGACGTGCTCACGACCGACGAGTCGGTCGCCTCCAGCGCCGAATCGGAGCGCGCAACAACGCTGCTCGAAGAGCGCCTCCGGGGTCCAGAAGCCCCGCAGGAGTTCGTGGTGATTCGGGCGAGCGTTGGCACCGTCGACGATGCCGCCTTCGAGGCGCTCACGGGCGAGTTGCTGGGGCGCATCCGGACGCTTGAGGGCACCGTCGCGGGGGCAACGAGCTACTACGAGACCGGGCTCGAAGGCCTCGTCTCCACAAACCGCCGGACGACGCTGATCCCGGTCACACTTACCGGGGAGAGCGGGGAGGCGGAGGAGACCGCGGGACCGCTGGTCTCGCTGGTGGAGGACTTTGAGGCGCCGGCTGGCTTTGAGGTGCTGGTCTCGGGACAGGGCAGCATCGGGCGCACGTTCACGGAAACCTCGGAGCGCGACCTGCAGCGCGGCGAGGGAATCGGCGTTCCGATCGCATTGCTCATCCTGATCGCCGTCTTCGGCGCGGCCGTTGCGGCCGGCATTCCCCTGGTCATCGCGATCATCGCGATCGTGACGGCACTCGGGGTCGCGTTCGTGGTGGGACAGGGCTTCCAGCTCTCCTTCTTCGTGGTGAACATGATCACGGCCATCGGCCTAGCTGTCGGAATCGACTACTCGCTCTTCATCGTGCAGCGCTTTCGCGAGGAACGGCTGCGCGGCTTCACCATCGACGAGGCGGTCGTGCGCGCCGGTGCGACGGCCAACCGGGCCGTGCTCTTCTCGGGTGGGGCCGTCGTCATCGGCTTGATGGGGCTGCTGCTCGTCCCCAGCAACATCTACCAGAGCCTTGGGCTGGGGGCGATCTCCGTGGCGGTGGTGGCGGTGCTGGCCGCGCTTACGCTTCTGCCGGCGCTCCTGAGCGTACTCGGCGACCGCATCAACGCACTGCGGATCCCCTTCCTGCCACGCATGAGCCTGCACGAGGGCGGCGGCGCGAGCGCATGGTCCTTCATCGCGCGGATGGTGATGCGCCAGCCGGTCATCAGCCTGGTGGTGTCGGCGGGGCTGCTGATCGCGGCCACGGTGCCAGCCTTCACGCTGCAGTCGGGCATGGCGGGGGTTTCGACGCTGCCGGCTGCGAACGAGCAGCGGCGGGCCTTCGAGATCCTGCAGGAGGACTTCAGCGCGGGGCTGGGTTCGCCCGTCGAGGTCGTCGTGGACGCGCCCGACGTCTCCTCGCCGGGAATCACGGTGGCGATCACGAACCTGACGGCGCTCCTCAAGGCCGACACCGCGTTCGGAGGCGCCATCGTGAGCGCCAACGAGGCGGGCGACCTTGCTCTCGTCTCCGCCTTGCTGACATTGGATCCCGCTAGCCCGGAGGCGCACGACGCCGTGCGCCGCGTGCGCAACTACTACATCCCCGCGGCCTTCGCCGCGACGGAGGCAAACGTCCTCGTGACCGGACCCACGGCCGGGGAGGTGGACCTAGTCGACGTGATCGCGCTCTACACGCCGATCGTGTTCTCGGTCGTCCTGGGGCTGAGCTTCATCCTGCTGCTGCTCGTGTTCCGCTCCATCGTGGTGCCGCTGAAGGCGATCATCATGAACCTGCTCTCGGTGGGGGCGGCCTACGGGCTGCTCGTGCTCGTGTTCCAGCATGGCATCGGGAACGAATGGCTGGGCTTCCAGCGGACGGGCACGATCGAGGCCTGGCTGCCGCTCTTCCTGTTCGCGGTCATGTTCGGCCTCTCGATGGACTACCACGTGTTCCTGCTGAGCCGCATCCGCGAGCGCTACGGCCTGACGGGCAGCAACCGCGAGTCGGTGGCGTTCGGGGTGCGCTCCACGGGCAGCATCATCACTGGGGCGGCTTTGATCATGGTGGCGGTTTTCGCCGGCGTGGCGCTGGGCGACCTCGTACCGCTGCAGCAGGCGGGATTCGGGCTGGGCGTGGCCGTCATCATCGACGCGACCATCATCCGCTCGGTGATCGTGCCGGCGAGCATGGCCGTGCTGGGGTCGGCGAACTGGTACCTGCCGCGCTGGCTCGAGTGGCTCCCGGAGATCCGCATCGAAGGCGACCTCAACCGGGACAGCGAAACGGTTAAGTAGAAGAGCGCCGCGCTTCGCTTCGCTGCGCGCGGCTGAGTGGAGCGCTCTCTTCGCTCGCTGAGGAGAGCGCCGGGCTCCGCCCGGCTGAGGGGTACGCGCGGCTGTCGCCGCGCTGAGTGGGAGCACGGGGTAGGCACGAGTGGGGCGGGAACCACCACCGACCACCGACCACCGACCACCGACCACCGGTGTAGTCTGCGACGACCCAAACGCGGGGAGGGGTGCGATGGCTGCGGAGCCGTACACGGTTCACCTTTCGGATGAGTTGCTGGAGGACCTGCGGCGGCGGCTGGTGAACGCGCGGTTTCCGCAGGACTTCGCCAATGACGACTGGGGCTACGGGGTCAACGGGGCGTACCTGCGGGAACTGGTCGACTACTGGATCGGGGAGTACGACTGGCGCGCGGTCGAGCGCGAGATCAACGGGTTCGCGAACTACCGCACGGAGATCCAGGGCGTTCCCATCCACTTCATCCACGAACGGGGGAAGGGGCCGGACCCGAAACCACTGATCCTGTCGCATGGGTGGCCGTGGTGTTTCTGGGACTTCCACGAGCTGATCGGGCCGCTGACGGACCCGGCCGCGCACGGCGGCGACGAGCGGGATGCGTTCGACGTGGTGCTGCCGTCGCTGCCGGGATTCGGGTTCTCGGCGCCGCACGAGGTGCCGGGCATCAATTTCTGGCGGACGGCGGACCTGTGGGCGGAGCTGATGGGCGACGTGCTCGGCTACGACCGCTTTCTCGCGCACGGCGGCGACTGGGGGAACCTCGTTAGCGCGCAGCTCGGACACAAGTACGCGGACCGGGTAGGGGCGATCCACATCACGGGGGCGATCCCGCTGACGGTGCTGGCGGACCCGGGTGGGACCTCCCTGCTCGGGCAGCGCACAACAACTGCGGAACAAGCGGCGCGCAATCCCGACCTGGTGGAGCCGGGCGTGCTCCGACCGCGTCCGGGGAGCGCGCACGTGGCCGTGCAGCTGAACGAGCCGCAGACGATCTCGTACGCGCTGCACGACTCGCCCGTGGGGCTCTGCGCCTGGATCCTCGACCGGCGCTACTGGTGGAGCGATAACGACCGGGGCGAGCGGGCAGTCGAGCAGGCCTTCTCGAAGAACCACCTGCTGACGCTGATGATGCTGTACTGGGCGACGGGCGCGTTCGTGACCTCGGCGCGCTACTACGCGGAGGTGGCGAAGAACCCGTGGCGTCCCTCGCACGACCGGAATCCGGTGGTGGAGGCGCCCACGGGCATCACTTTCCTGGCGCAGGACATGACCTCGCAGGGTCGGGGTTGGACGGAGGAGTACTACAACCTCGTCTGGACGCGGGCGCGGGACGGGGGCGGCCACTTCGCGGCGCCGGAGCGACCGGCGGAGATCGTGGAGGACATCCGCGAGGCGCTGCGCCCGTATCGGTAGGAGAGCGCCGCCCTGCGGGCGGCTGCGGGGAGCGCCGGGCTAACGCCCGGCTGAGGAGAGCGCCGCACTCCGCTGCGCTGCGCACGGCTGAGTGCGGCGTCGGGCGGGTGCATACACCAGGGGCAGCAAGGGCATCCGGGGGAGAGGGGACCAAGGGCCAGCGGCCAGGAGCCAACAGCCAGGCAATGGAGCCTTCGGTCGGATTCGAACCGACGACCTACGCATTACGAATGCGTCGCTCTTCCAACTGAGCTACGAAGGCGTGCCTGCGCTTCAATACTAGCTCGCTTCGCCCGGTCGCTCGACTGCGCCGCTACGCCTCGCGCCCGGCTCCCGCCACCGGCTCGGCCGGCGTTGCGGCGGCGACCGCGGCTTCGAGGGCGGCGACGCGCTGTTCGAGCGTGGTGATGCGGGCGTCGAAGCGGGTGCGGGTCTGGAGCTCCTCGAAGCGGGCAACCTGTTCGAGGAAGCGCTCCCAGCGTCCGGGCTCGGCACGGATGAGGGCAGGGCAGTTCTTCCCAGACCAGTGGTTGTGCTGGACGACGCCCTCGTAACCGTGGCCGTCGAGACGGAGGCTGGCGGTGAGCCAGGCGGCGTTGAGGTCGGCGGCGGCTTCGTCGATGCCCTCGTGCATGCATATCTCGAGGCCGATGGAGGTAGTGTTGCCGGGACCGCCGGCCCCGTCGCCGGCGTGCCAGCCCTGCTCGCCCCAGTCGAGCGACTGCCAGACTTCGTGGTCGTCGATGGTGGCGTGCCAGGAGTAGGGCGCCTCGCGGGCCATCCAGCGGGCGTGGGCGTGCGCGTCGGCGGTGGGCCGGGGGTTGCCGGTCTGGTGGATGGTGATGAAGGCAGCGAGCCCGCCGGCGAAGGGTCGGTTGGGGCGGTTCTCGGTTCGGGTCAGCAGGAGCTGGTGAAGGGGCGGTGGGGTGAACATGTGGGGTAGGGTGGGGGAGGGCAGCGGACGAGGAATGGGGCCCTGGCACAACGAGGGTTCAGGCTGAGGGGTCAGGGGCTCTCCCGGCCCAGGGCGACGCCAATTCGTCTCCAGAAGACCGCGGCGAGAACGCCGATGACGCCCACGCCGGCCAGGATGAGGCTGTTGCGCGCGACAGTGCCGGTGGCTTCGTCGACGACGGATTCGAGGACGTCGAGTAGCTTGTCGGTGAGGACCTCGGACGTGGTGGGGAATTGCGAGTCGGGATCGGCAGCGACTTCCTTGCGGACCTCATCGAACACCGCTTCCGTAGCCGACTGGGTGACGGGCCCGAAGAGGACAGCGAGCACCGCGGCGGACACGAGCAGCGTCCCGGCCGCCCACGCGAGCCGCCCGCGCCAGCTCCTGCCGCCGAGGAACGCGACGGCCAGCAGGAGGACGGCGGCGACGAGGGCCGGGATCCAGGAACTGGTCCACGCGGAGCCGACAGCATCGCGGGCCTCGCCCAGCCCTTCCTCCAGGCCATCGGGGGACTCCGCCGACGCCTTCAGGACGTAGCCGTCGGAGAGCGCCAGCCGCACGTCCTGGATCAGGTCGAAGGCGTCGTCGTCGAGGTCGGCGCGCAGGTCCGCCTCGGTGTAGGTCCAGCCCTCGACGAAAAGGTCACGGATGTCGTCGAGCGCGACCAGGGCGTCGGACCCGCCGTCGCGTTCGAGGGCCTCGCGAAGGTCCTGTTCGGTGTAGGTCACCGTGTCGGGCACGCGCGCCAGCACCGACTCGTCGATGGCTGTTGAGATTGCGGGGACGGCTATGGCGACGATGTCGGCAGCGGGGACGTCCCAGGGGATGCAGGACGGCAACTCCTGCCGGAGAGCGGCGCGGGCGGTCGTGTTCTCCGCAGCCGTGGCGCAGTCCGGCAGGGCCCGAAGGGCATCGCGCAGCGAGGCGGACGCCGTTGCCGTCAGGGAATGCCAGGCGGCCGGTTTGACCGGCGTAAGGTCGAACGTCGTCGCGAACGCATCGGACTGGCCGGTGACGTAGGCAGCCAGGTCGTCGGCGAGCATCGCAGCCTGCGCGTCGAGCCACTCGCCGGCGATGGCATCGCTCACGGCGTTGAGAACCTCGGTGTGGGTGAGGACGATGCCGTAGGGCAACATGGAGACCTCGGCGACGCTCTCCCTCGTCGCCGGCTCGATGACATTGGCGTAGGCAACGTCGAAGGCGGCGGCCTCGGCGATGATGGCCGCGATTTCGGCGGCGGCCTCCTCCGCCCCGGCCTCATCAACGCCGATGCGGATTGCGAGTGCGTCGTTGCGACCTACGGCGTAGTCGACGGCTGCGACGCCCGCGCCTTCTAGCTCCCGGGCCATCCACTCGGGTGTGGCCACCCGCGTGAACACATCTACCAGCCTGCCGCCCTCCTCGCCGCTGTCCCCGCGGAGGATTCCGACCCACCCGGAGCTCTCACCGTCAGCGGGCAGCCCCTCGTCCACCCACTGGGCGAAGACGGAGGTCAGCTCACGTTCGAGGAGGCGCTCGTAGGCGCCGGAGTCTCGGAACAGGACGGTCAGCTCGCGCACGAGCGCGTCGAGGTGCGCGGCCGCATCGACGCGGATCGTGACCTCGTCCTCCCTTCCCGTGACGTACGCCACCGCGTCTTCAAGGGCAGGCGCGACTAGCGTCTCGAGATCCTCGGGAGGGAGGGCGCGGCGGATGGCATCGGCCACCTGCTGCGGCGTCAGTCCCGAAGCGGCCAGCGGGTTTTGGGCGAAGTCCTCGCCAAACTCGCCGGGATCGAGGCGCCAGGCGTCCTCGAGCAGGGCCAGTGCGAGGTCATCGACGACGAACGTGTAGGCGTCGGCCTGCTCCAGCTGGTCGGAGACGAAGTCAGGGCTTGAGAGCGTCGTGTCAACGGGCGCCACCAGGAGCGTGCCGCCAAGTACGAGCAAGAACACCAGGCCGAGGAGCACGGCGCCGGCACGGCGCATCCAGATGGTCACGGGTCCATGGTGGGGACGGGATGGTTAGTGCGCCAGCCAGGCAGTGGCTAGGGGGCCATAATGGGACACCGGCGGGAACTCGTGGAGGGCTGGCATGGCAACTTCCGTTCTGGAGATTGAGTCGCCCTCCGCTGCGTCGATACGAGTGACGAGAGAGTGCCTGACCGCGGAACTCGTTGATGGCAGGACAATCTCGGTACCGCTCACGTGGTTCCCCCGTCTTGTGCATGCCACGCCAGACGAACGGAACAACTGGGACCTCTCGGGCGACGGTGCTCACATCCACTGGACAGACCTCGACGAGGACATCAGCGTCGAGGGACTCATTGCGGGGTGGCCATCCCGTGAGACCGAGGAGTCCCTCAACCGCTGGCTCGAAGCGAAGAACGCTGGTCGCCCCCTTGAACTCCACGAGTTGGCTCCCCCTGGAACCCAGGAGAAGGCGTAGCTCACCGCTCATCCCGCCAGCGCGACGGCGGCGGCTCCGAGCAGGCCCGCGTCCTCGCCGAGGGTGCTGGTGCGAACGGGGGTGCTGGCGGCGGGGCCGTAGGCGAGGGAGGCCATGGCGGCGCGGAGGGGGTCGAGGAGGAGGTCGCCCATGCCGAGGAGGCCGCCGGAAAGGGTGACGGCGTCGGGGTTGAGGACGTTGACGATGCTGCCCAGCCCGATCCCGATGGTGTGCCCGCCGTTGCGTATCTCGGCGATGGCGGCGGCTTCGCCGCGACGGGCCGCCTCGGCGAGGTCGCCGGCGGTAGCGGGGCGGTCGGCGGCGATCCCCGCGAGGATCGGGGCCGCGCCGGACTCGATGAGGCGCTGGGCACGGCGTCCGAAGGCGACGCCGCCGGCGATCGCCTCGAGGCAGCCGCGTGCGCCGCAGCCGCAGGGCGGTCCGGCGGGGTCGAGGACGACGTGGCCGATCTCGCCAGCGAGGCCCTGCGCCCCCCGGTAGAGGCGGCCATCGACGACGAGGCCGCCGCCGATGCCGGTCCCGAGGGTGGCGTGGAGGAGGTGGCGCGTCCCCTTGCCGGCGCCGAAGTGGTGCTCGCCCAGGGCGGCGGCGGAGGCGTCGTTCTCGATGGAGACGGGGATGCCGAGGCGCTCGGCGAGCGGGGCGGTGAGGGGGAGGTTGCGGAAGGCGGGGATGTTTGGCGAGACCATGACCCTGCCGCCTTCGGCGTCGATGAGGCCGGCGACGGCGAGGGAGGCGGCTACGGGGGGTTGGGCGCCGCGGTCGCGGACGTGAGTCAGCAGTTCCGCGATGCGCTCCAGGACCTGTTCGGGGGAGGCGTCGGGGGTGCTGGCGACTTCGTGGCGGACGAGCACGTCGCCCGTTTCGCTGACGAGGGCGGCGCGCAGGTTCGTCCCGCCGAAGTCGCCGGCGATCACGGTCCGGGGCATGGATCGCACTGTACGCGAGGGGCGGCTTTCGCTGGACAGGCCCGGCGCTCGCCCGCACCCTTCGCGCATGGAGGCGTGGCAGGCGCGGCTGCTGGAGGACGAGCGCTCGGGCGTGCTCGGGACGATCGCGCGCAGCGGCCTGCCGCAGCTCGTGCCGGTCTGCTACGCGCTGGTCGAAGGGGACATCGCCATCGCCATCGACGAGAAGCCGAAGCAGGGCGGGAGGCTCGCGCGTATCCGCAACATCGAGCGCGACCCGCGGGCCACGCTGCTCGTCGACCACTACGAGGAGCGCTGGGAGCGGCTGGCCTGGCTGCGCCTGGAGGGCGAGGCGTCCGTGCTCGACGGGGGCGGGGAGTGGCCGGCGGCGCTCGAGGCGCTGCGGCGTCGCTACCCGCGCTACCGTGCCATGGCGCTCGAAGGGCTGCCCCTCATCCGGCTTCGCCCCACGCGAGTCGTGGGGTGGCGCTGGCAGGACGGGCGGGCCTCGGAGCAGCAAACCTGAGAAGGAGACGGTCATGCGAATTGGACTGATGGTCGAGGGACAGAACGACCTCACGTGGGAGCGCTGGCTGCACATCGCGAACCTCACGGAGCGGCTGGGGTTCGCCTCGCTGTTCCGCTCGGACCACTACTTCACAGGGAACCGGCAGTTGCAGTCGCTGGAGGCGTGGCTGTCGTTCGCCGCGATCGCGCGGGAGCCGCACTCGTACCGCTTCGGGGCGCTGGTCACGCCGATCACGTTCCGGCGGCCCGTAAACGACGCGCGCATGGCGGCGCAGGTCGACCTGCTCAGCGGGGGGCGTTTCGTGATGGGCCTGGGGGCGGGGTGGAACGAGGCCGAGCATCGCGCCTACGGCATCCCCTTCCCGCCGCTCAAGGAGCGCTTCGACCGGCTCGACGAGGCGGTGCGGCTGATGCGCGCGCTGTGGACGGAGCAGCCGGCCTCGTTCGACGGGCGCTTCTACCAGTTGGAGGAGGCGGGGTACCAGTCGCAGCCGGCGCCGGGGCGGCCGCCGCTGCTCATCGGGGGGGCGGGCGAACGGCGAACGCTGCGCATCGCGGCCGAGCACGCGGACGAGTGGAACTGCGTGACGGTGACGGAGCCGGAGGGGTACGCGCACAAGCTGGAGGTGCTCGAACGGCACTGCGAGGCCGTCGATCGCGACCCGGCGACGATCTACCGCTCGATGATGGTGTTCCCGGTCGTGGGGCCGAACGAGCGCACGCTGAAGGCCATCACGGCGAAGACGATGGCGCACTTCAGCCTGGACCCGGAGGCCTCGCCGCGGGTCATGATCGGACGGATGGAGGGGAAGGGCATTTTGAGCGGGACCACCGACGAGGTGGTCGACAAGCTGGGGAAGCTGGCCGAGCTGGGTCTGCAGGAGATGGTCCTGCAGCACATGGACTTCGACTCGGACGAGGGGCCGGAGTACTTCGCCTCCGAGATCGCGCCACAGGTGGCGGACCTGTAGCGGGCTGCCCGGGCTATTCCGGCGTGTAGGTGACGCCGATCCGGGCGAGCTCCTCGACGAGGACTTCCTCCACGATGAGGCCGGCGCCGGATGACTGCACGATGCCATCGGCGTCGATGAAGAACGTGGTGGGCATGCCGGGCAGCCGGTAGTGGGCGGCGATCTCGCCGTCTTCGTCGAGGAGAGCCGGGTACTTGGCCACGAAGACATCGAGCAGGCCCACGGCCTGATCGGCGTCCTCGGCAAGGTTCACGCCGATGAAGACGACCTCGCCATCCAGCGCATCGTAGGCCTTCTGGAAGTCCGGAATCTCGCGGCGGCAGGGACCGCACCAACTCGCGTACCAGTTCAGCACGACGGGCGTGCCGCGGAAGTCGGACAGACGCACGACGCGCTCGGGGTCGCGGGCGTTGCGCAGGGCGAAGTCGGGTGCGGGCTGGCCGACCTCGGGGCGGTGGTCGTCGATGAGGCCAATCTCGAGGCCGACGGTCCCGAACTCTTCCGGGGCAGCCGGATCAAAGGCGACAGGGCCTTCGTCGCCACCGCGGAAGGCAAAGAGCCAGACCACCAGCACGACGACCGCGACCACGACGACACCGAGCACGGCGTACCCGCCGTACCGCTGGATCGCACCGCTGGTCTCGTTTTCCGTCATCGGTTCCTCGCTGGGCTTCTATCGTGCCATCGCGACCGGCATGGCGCGAAGGGGAGGGGCAAGGCGGGGTAAGTCCGGGGCCTCAGCCGGCGTTGCCCTCCCGGGGAGGCTCGGGCTCCTGCTTCTCGTCGTCGTGGACCACCAGACCGCGGATCGCGCGCCAGGCGGCCTCGCGCGGTGTGCGGCGGGGGAGGCCGTCAGGCCGGTCGAACTCGCCCTGCTGCACGCGCGGGTAGGTCGCCGACATCTCCGCGCCGAGCAGGAACGTGTTCGCGCCGAGGAAGACGAGGAAAAGGAACGCGATGACGGCGCCGAGCGAGCCAAAGACGAGGTCGTAGCGGCTGAAGTGCTCGAGGTAGATGCCGAAGGCGAGCTTGACGGCCTCGAACACGACGGCAGCGAGGAGCGCTCCAGGCCAGACATGCCTGAGCCGGACATGGGTCGCGGGGACGAGCCAGTAGAGGAGGGCGAAGGCCACGAAGGAGAGGGCCGAGAGCGCGATGAAGGCGGCCACGCTCCAGCCGATCCCCAGCCCCTCCGCAAGGGCGCCCAGCACCTGCGTGTCCTCGATGGCCTCGCGGGCGACACGGATGGTGGTCGTGGCCCCGAGCGAGGCCAGGAAGATCACGCCGACGAGGGCCATCATGCCGAAGTCGACGATCTTCTGGCGGAGGAAGGGGCGCCTGCCGGAGAGGTCGAAGGCGATGTCGAGGGAGCGGCGGATGACAGCGAACATGGCGCTGGCGGCCCAAGCAAGGCCGACGAGACCGAGGACGCCGAGGACGCCGCTCGATGCGCCGGTCAGTTCGCGGACGGCGTTCTCGACATCCTGGGCGCCCCCGGCATCGACGGGCAGGAGGCCGGTCAGTTCGTCGATGAGGCGGCGCTCCATGTCGCTGTCCTGAAACACGAGCCCGAACACACCGATGGTGAAGATGACGAGGGGGAAGAGGGAGAAGAGGACATAGTAGGAGATGGCGGCGGCCATCTGCGGGCCGTTGTCGTCGGAGAACCCGAGGACGGAGTGCTTGGCCAACAGCCACAGGCGCCGGGGAGAGAGCATCGACTTCCACTGTAGGCGGGGGCGCGAACGCGGGCCAACGGGGCGGAGTGCTACCAGCTTGGTGGTTTCCTGAAGGTACCAACCTGGTCGACGAGGGTTTGGGAGAATTGACTCTTCCGCAGATGGCTCTTCCAAAGACGCTTGACCCGGGTTGCCGAACCGGACAAGGCAGCCGGGCTCGAGTTCCTGGGATCTGGATTGACGACCGTAACGCGCAGGTTCAGGTCATCGCGCACATAGCGCATGGCGGCGGCGATGTCCGCGTCGTTGGAGACAACTACTGCCTGCTCGTACCTCCCCTTGAACCCATCGACCAAGAGCCGGGTGGCGAGATTGACATCCGAACCCTTTTCTTCGGAGTCCCTGACCCACACATGGGTTGGCAATCCCGGTACTGGCTCAACGAGCGGGCGGCGCTTGTTCCTGGACCTGAAGGCTCCGAAGAAGTGCTGGACACCGGGCAGCGTCCTCAAGGCCCGCAGATAGACCTGTTGCCGCTGCGGCTGGGTGGGATCGTGCGGACGCGCCTCAAGAAGAGCGGTGAAGTAATAGATGCTGTTGACGGTGTCTTCGGGGAAGAGATTCTCAGCCAGCTGCTGAAGATCCAGCCACTTGAACGGCGTGCCTCGCAAGGCCCGGTAATAGAGGTTGAATCCGTCGATGTAGAGGTTGGTGATCAATCGCCCTTCCCCAACAAAGACAGAGACCGCCACAAGGACGGTCTCGACCCAATCGCCGAGGCGACAGGGGTTGTAGTTGTAGGTTGCCATGAGTGAAGGCTGTTGTCAACGGGCAGGGAGCAAATTGCCAGTGGACGCGTCAGCCCCGGTTGCCGGGGAGGAGGGCGGGGGCGTAGCGCGTGCCGGCCTGGCCCCTGGCAATGACGGCGTCGAGTTCGGGGCGGGTGTACCCGAGGAGGTCGAGGTAGGCCCAGTCGTTGTGCTCGCCGAGGGCGGGGGCGGGGAGGCGGATGGCGTTGGGGGTGCTCTTGAGCTTGAAGTTCATGCCGGGATAGCGATGCGTCCCCACGCCCGGCTGGTAGACCTCCTCGAAGAAGCCGCGAGCGTTGAGGTGCGGGTCGGCCTGGGCGTCGAGCGCGTCGAGGAGAGGGGCGGCGCAGACATCGCGGGCCTGGAGGGCGTGGAAGAGTTCGTGCTTGTCGCGGGTGTGTGTGAGGGCGGCGATGGCCTCGTCGAGGGCGTCGCGGTTGTGGCGGCGAGCTTCGGCGGTGACGAAGCGGGGGTCGGTCGGGAGCGATTCGTCGCCGAGAACGCGGCAGAGGGCGGCGAACTCTTCGTCGGTGGCGACGTCGATGGCGATCCACTGGTCGTCGCCGCGAGCCGGGTAGGCATCGTGGGGGGCGTTCCAGGGGTGGGTGTTACCGAGGGCGCTGGCGACGCGGCCGTTCATGTCGTAGTCGAGCAGGAACTGGCCAAGGATGGGGAGGAAGGACTCGGCGAGGGCCATCTCGATCTGTTGGCCTTCGCCGGTGCGTTGGCGGTGGCGGAGGGCCATGACGACCGCAAGGGCGCCGTGCACTCCAGCGATGGCGTCGGAGGCGAGCGCCTCGCCGGTGAGCTCGGGTTCGGCATCGGGGTAGCCGCGGAGGAGCGTGTGACCGACTGTGGCCTCGGCGTGCATGCCGAAGCCGCGAAAGTCGCTGTAGGGCCCGCTGAGCCCGAAGGCGGGCATGCGCAGCATGACCAGCTCGGGGTTGATCTCGCGGAAGGCCTCGTAGCTGACGCCGGCCTTCGCCATCGTCTCGGGCACGTTGTTCTCGATGAAGACATCGCAGCGCTCGACAAGCCGGCGGATGGTTTCGCGGCCTTCGGGCGCCATGATGTCGCAGGTCATGGAGCGTTTGTTGCGGGCGCCGACGTTGAAGCCGGGATTGCGGTTCCAGGGGTCGTCGCGGGGCTCGAAGTCGGGGTAAGTGCTGATGACCTGGCCCTGCTCGGCGACACGGCGCACCTGCTCGCCGGTGAGGGAAACCTCCGCCCCGCGGGTGGCGGGCTGGATGCGGTTCACCGGCTCGACCCGCACGACCTCCGCCCCCCAGTCGGCGAGCACCTGGCTGACGTGCGTACCCGCCCAGACAACCGTGACCTCGGCGACGCGAATGCCCTCAAGGGGGAGGCGGCCGCGGGGGAGGGGGCGGGCGGGCGGCGGCGCGGGGGGGCGTGGGGCGAACGGCTCGCCACCTTCGTGCTCGCCGAGAAGGGGAGCTCGGCGCGCGGGCTGGCGGGGGGTGGCGGACATGACGAAGGGGCGGGAGGGATAGTGGAGGCGCCCCGCCTCGGGGTGGTCGATGGGCTCCCAGACACCGCGTTCGAGGAAGTGCGGGTCCTCGAGCAGGTCCTTCGTGGTCTGGAGGGCGCCGCAGGGCAGGTGGTGCCCCTGCGCGAGGGGGATGATCTCGCGCTTCGTGCGCTCGGCGAGCCAGCCTCCGTAGGCGTCTTCGATTTCCTGGGCGAGGGCGGGAGGCATCAGGTTGAAGGGGGCGTTGATGTCGGGATGCTCAAGCAGATCCTCGCGGTCGATCAGGTGGAGGAGCGCATGGAGCCGCGGGCCCGCACCCATGATGTTCACGTAGCCGTCCGCGCAGGGGCGCACCCCAGCGGCGACGCGCAGACCGGCGGCGGCACGGCCTCCGCCCACTCCCGCGTAGGAGGCGGCGAGGAGGGCTGAGCTACGGCGGTCGCGGGAGGTTGCCTGGCACTCGGCGACGGAGAGGTCGATCCAGTCGCCGCTGCCTCCTGCCTCGACGCGGAGCCGTACGAGGCTGGCGGCAAAGGCGGCGATGATGCCGGCGTGGTAGCCGGCGAAGTGGCCGGCGTGTTTCAAGGGCCCAAGGCCGGCGTTGCCGGTCATGTGCATGGGCCCGCCGAACCCCTGGAGGGTGATCTCGGAGGCGCGGTAGCGGCGGTAGGGGCCGGTCTGACCGAAGGGGGTGATGGAGAGGAGCACGAGGTCGTCGCGGGCGGCGGAGAGCGCCTCCCAGCCCCAACCCCAGGAGGCGGGGTCGCCGGGCGCGAAATCCTCCACGACGATGTCGGCCCCAGCGGCCAGCGCGCGGACCTGCTCAGCGTTGGCGGGGTCGGTTACATCGAGGACGCGGGAGCGCTTGTTGGTGTTCAGGTGGAGGAAGAGGCCGGAGCGCTCAGGGTGGGGTTCATCGCCGGGGAAGGGGCCGAAGGAGCGGAGGGGGCCGCCACCCGGGGGTTCGAGCTTGAGGATGTCGGCGCCGTAGTCGGCGAGCAACTTGGTGGCGTACGCGCCGGCGACCTCGCGGGAGAGATCGAGGACGCGGACTCCAGCGAGCGGTCCAGCCATGCGTTGCCCCGGGCGCACGATACACGCTTGCGGGGGAGGCGAGCGGGGGCGTAGGTTGCCGCGCATGAAGTACGAAGACATGTTCCACGTGGGCATCATCGTGCCGGACCTGGAGTCGGGCCTGAAGGAGATCGCGAACCGCTTCGGCGTGACGTTCCCGGACCCGCCACCCACCTCCGGAGCGGATGTGCTGGTGAAGACGGCGGGGGGGGAGACGCGAGCGGAGGTGATCGGGGTGTACTCGGCCGAGGGACCTCCCTACCTGGAAGTGATCCGGGCGGTACCGGGCACGCCGTGGGAGGCTGGCGAGGGGTCGCGCATCCACCACCTGGGCGCCTTCGTCGACGACCTCGACGACGAGGTGGCGCGGCTGATGGCGGAAGGCGTGGAGCTCGAGGCAACGCTCGATGTCGGGGGCGGCATGATGGCGGTCTCGTACATGAACGGCCCGCTGGGCATTCGCCAGGAACTGCTGCCGGGGCACCTGCGCGAGGGCATGCTCGCGAACCTGCGGGGCGAGGGCGGCTAAGGGTGATCAACTACGACGACGTGTTTCACGTCGGCATCATCGTGCCCGAGATCGAGTCGGGCATGGAGGAGATCGCGAAGCGCTTCGGGGCGAGCTGGCCGCGGCCTCCGGGGGCGGCGAACGTGCGCGTTCGCACGAAGGCCGGTATCCAGGTGATGAAGTCGCGGTTCGCCTACACGGCCGAGGGACCGCCTTACATCGAGCTGATCCAGGCGGTGCCGGGGACGGTGTGGGAGGCGGGGGAAGGCTCGCGCATCCACCACCTGGGGGCTTTCGTGGACGACCTCGACGCAGAGATCGAACGGCTCACAGCGGAGGGCGCGGAGCTGGAGATGGCGAGCGTGGACGAAGACGGCGCGCGCATCCTGGGCGTGACCTACATCAACAGCGACCTCGGGGTGCGGCTGGAGCTGCTGCCCTCGTCGGGACGCGAACGGATCCTGTCAGTCACGAAGCCGGAATAGGGCGTCACCCGGCGTGGGAGGGTGGTAGGATCGCCCCCTCCTATGCTAGAACTCTGGCTCCTCGTAGCGCTCTTCGTGGCCGGTGGCGTGGCATTGATCGTCACCCCTCTCCTTAGAGGCCGACCGCAGCAGTCCAGGCGCTACCGCCGCTGGCGTGAGTCAGGATCCGGGCCCCCCAGGGATCGCTGAAGCAGCACCTGGGGAGGGGTATCTTCACCTGCCCTTGAGAGCCCAGGCACGGCGCAACAGCGCGTCGGTCACGTCGTACGGGCCGGGCGTCTACCGGTGGCCGATCCAGGTGGTGATACGCCAGCCTTCCTCGACCTGCGCCACGACGTAGGAGGCGTCGAAATTGACGTACTCCTCGCCGGCCTTGTTGTAACGCCCGCAGTTAACCGTGACGTAGGCGGCGGTGGGGCTGGTGAAGGTGACGTCAACGGTGTGGAGGACGCTGTGGTCGTAGTCCTCCGGGAGGCCGGCGTGGGCGGCGGCCCAGCGAGCGTCCGACTCCTCGACGGTCGAGATGAGGTTCACCCGGCCGCCGCCGATGCCGAGGGCGGGGACGTGGCAGTAGGGCCGCATCATGGTGGGGTCCTTCGCGTGAAACGAGAACCCGAAGTGGTCGCTGTATTCGCGCACCCAGGCGGCTAGTTCGGCTTCGGTGGTCATGGCTGGCGCTCTCTCTCCTGCGATGGGTCCCTCAGATGGCGAGGAACTGCTCGACCTTGTGGGTGTGGTGCTCGGCCTCGATCGTGCGGATGGTGCGGGAGCGGCTGCGCATCACGAGGGAGTGGGTGCGGGCGCCTGAGCGCGTGACCTCGACGCCGCGAAGGAGGTAGCCGGTGGTGATTCCGGTGAGGGCGAAGAAGCAGTCGTCGCCGTTGACGAGGTCGTCGAGGGTGAGGACCTGGGTGAGGTCGAGGCCGCGCTCGGCGGCGAGGGCGCGGTCGGCGTCGTGGCGGGGCCAGAGACGGCACTGCATGTCGCCGTCGAGGGCCTTCATGGCGCAAGCGGCGGAAACGCCCTCGGGGGAGCCGCCGATGCCGAGGAGGATGTCGACACCGGTGCCGTCCATGCCGGCCATGACTGCGCCGGCAACGTCCCCGTCGGTGATGGAGATGATGCGGGCGCCGGCGGCGCGAATTTCGGAGACGATGTCGTCGTTGCGGGGGCGGTCGAGCAGGGTGACGGTGACCTCGGTGAGGGGAATACCGCGGGCCTCGGCGACCTGCTCGAGGTTCCAGCGCACCGGGGCGGAGAGGTCGATCTTCCCCTTCGCTTCCGGTCCAACGGCGATCTTCTCCATGTAGAAGATGTCGTGCGGGTTGTACATCGAGCCGCGGGGGGAGGCGGCAATCACGCTGACGGCGTTGGCGCGGCCGAGGGAGAGGAGGGTGGTGCCGTCGATCGGGTCGACGGCGATATCGACCTGGGGGCCGGTGCCGGTGCCGACCTGCTCACCGTTGAAGAGCATCGGCGCTTCGTCCTTCTCGCCCTCACCGATGACGACGACACCGTCGATGTCGATGGTGTTGAGCATGGTGCGCATGGCGTCGACGGCGCCGCCGTCGGCGCCGTTCTTGTCGCCCCGGCCGGTCCAGGGGACGGCGCCGAGGGCGGCCGCCTCGGTGGCGCGGGCAAGCTCCATGGAGATATTGCGATCGGGAGGGTCGAGGTTCATGTGTTTACGCCTACCTGTTCGGCAACGGGCTTGAGCGCATCGGCGACGAAGAGGATGTGCTCATCGAGTTCAACACCAAAATCGGCGGCGCCGTTGCGGAGGTCGTCGCGGCTGACGCTGCGGGCGAAGGCCTTGTCCTTCATCTTCTTCTTGACGGACGAGGCCTTGAGCGTCGAGAGCGATTTGTCGGGGCGCACGAGCGTGCAGGCGATGACGAAGCCGGACATCTCGTCGGCGGCGTAGATGGCGCGGTCCATGTCCTGGGTGTAGTCGAGGCCGAGGAAGGGGGCGTGGCAGAGGATGGAATAGCGGATGTCCTCGGGCACGCCGCGCGCCTCGAGCAGTTTCGATCCTTCCTTCGGGTGAAGCTCCTCGGTGGGGTGAATCTCCCAGTCGAAGTCGTGGAGGAGGCCGACGATGCCCCACTTCTCCTCGTCCTGACCGAGCTTGCGGGCGTAGGCCTGCATGACCGCCTCGACGGCGACCCCATGCCTGCGGGTGCGCTCTTCCTGCGCGAATTCGGCGAGAATCTCCCAGGCGCGGTCGCGCTGCATAGACGCCTCCGACGGCGGGGGCATCCTACCATCCGAGGCGCGGGACGGAGACGTTCAGTATCCCAATGACTCCATTGCTTCCCATTGGGAATTCAAGGTATCATTGGGATGTGCGAGAGATCACCACGACCACCACGCAGCGAAACCAGGTGACGATTCCCGTTGAAGTGCGGCGGCTCCTGGGCCTAAGACCGAGGGACAAGGTGGCTTTCACAATCGAAGACGATGGCACCGTGTCGCTCGCAGCGGCCTCCTTCAGTCTTGAGTCGGCATTTGGCTCCGTAAAGGCCTCTGCCCACCCAGAGGCCTTCGGGCAAATCGAGAGGGATGCGAAGGACGCCAAGGCCGAGGCGACCGTACGCGAGATGCGGGAAGCGTGAGGTTTCTCGACACGAACATCATCGTCAGGTACCTGACGAGGGATGATGAGGCCAAGGCTCAATCCTGCTACCAACTGTTCCAGAGCCTGCAGCGGGGAGAGGAGGAGTTGGTCACGTGCGAGGCAATCGTCACCGAGGTTGTATATGTGCTCGCCTCGCAACGTGCGCCGTACCGTCTCAGCCATGAGGAGATCCGGGCGCGACTCGTGCCAATCCTGACTCTCCGGGGCTTGAGGCTGCCGCAGAAAGGGGTCTACATCCGCGCGCTTGATATCTACGCCTCATCCCCCTTTCTCGACTTTGAAGACGCCCTGGTTGTGGCCCACATGGAGCGGCAGGGCATCACGGAGATAGTGAGCTACGACAGGGATTTCGACCGGCTGGCGGGTGTCCAGCGGGCTGAACCATAGGCTGGCCCGGACCTAGATGGGATGGGCGGTGAGGAACTGGACGCCGCGGGCGAGCACCTCGCCGGTGAAGACGGCGCCCATGCAGATGTAGAGAAGGCCGGTGGCGCTCTGCATGGAGCGGATCTGGGCGGTGCGGAGAGCGAGCACGGCGAGGACGAAGGCGAAGAGGAGGCCAACGCCGATGCGGAACCAGAAGAGCGGGTTGGCCAGCAGCCCGCCCTCGACGGGGTTGGAGGGGGTGGGCGTGATGCGCTCGGGCACGGCTGCGTTGATGGCGAGGAGGACGACCTGCAGGACGATGGCGCCGATCAGGATCCAGGCAAGCTCGCGCATGGGGCGTGCGGGCAGGGAGCCCTCAGTGAGGTACCAGTGGCCCCAGGTCATTGAGGTGGAGACGGCGCCCATCGCGAGGGTACCGGCGAGGAGCGCGAGCAGGACGCCCGGATATCCCCAGACGGGCGGCGCGAGCATTCCCGCGAGGAAGGCGACACAGATAACGCCGACGACCGATCCCCCGATGGCGACGATGCGCCCGATGGGGTCCCAGCCCATGAAGACCATGAAGGCGTAGAAGGCCGACGTTCCGGTCACGACCAGCAGGAGTGTCTTCATAGGCCCGAACCAGTCGGGGTCGATGAGGTACCCGTCGACGTCGGGGGCGAGATTGAGGGAGACGGCCAGCCAGTAGGCGAGGCCGGCGACGATGGCGGCCGCGCCGGTCATGGTCAGGACGAAGCCGCGGGTGACGCCGCCGCGCAGGTCGGAGGCGAGCGTGACCCAGAGGCTGCCGATGGCGAGCTCGATGAGGATGATGAGCAGGGTGTAGGGGAGCGCCTCGGCGTTCACGGCAGCGAGTGTAGCAGCGCCTCCGGTTGGGGCCTGCCGGGGCCACAAGCGGCGGCCTTCGCTATCCTGCCCGGCGGAGGCGAACGTGAACGAACAGGTGGTGCTGATAACGGGTGCGTCGCGTGGATTCGGTGGCGAGGCGGCGAGGCGCATCGCGGCGCGGGGCAACCACGTTGTCGCGACGATGAGGAACCCGGAGCGGGACGGGCCCGCGATCGTGGCGGGGCACGAGGACCGCGTAACCGCGGCGCAGTTGGATGTGACGGACGTGGAGGCGGTGGAACGGGTGGCGGCGGAGACGCTGGCGCGTTTCGGGCGCATCGACGTGCTCATCAACAACGCCGGATACGGGCTGTACGGACCGATCGAGGAGGTCTCGGAGGCGCAGGTGTGGCGCCAATTCGATACGAACGTGCTGGGACAGTGGCGGATGGCGAAGGCAGTGCTGCCATCGATGCGGGCGCGGGGGGCGGGGAAGATCGTGAACGTGAGCTCCCTGGCGGGGCGGGTGGCGGGAGCGTGGCTGGGGATGTACGCGGCGGCCAAGCACGGAGTGGAGGGGATGTCGGAGGCACTGCGTTTCGAGGTAGGGCACACGGGCGTGCAGGTCTGCGTGCTGGAGCCCGGCATGTACGTGAGCGACTGGCAGACGGGAAGCCTGGACGTGGCGGCGCCGCAGCTCGAGGGCCGCAGCGCCTACCAGGAGACGGTCGAGGCGGCGCTGGCGAATTTCCGGGCGCGGGCGAAGACGCGTCCGGCCTCCGGGTCGGTGGGGGTGGCCATGGCGGACATGGTGGAGCTGGAACAGCCGCTGCCCATGCGCTGGCCCGTAGGGGAGGACAGCACGCACCTGATCGAGTCCCGCCTCAACGCGACGGAGGCGGAGTGGGAGGCGCTGCGGCGGGCGGGGACGCTGCGGACGTGGCGCCGGCCCGGGGAGCAGGGCGGCGTGGAGCGGCAGTGGGGCGGGGAGAACGTCGTGCTCATCACGGGGGCGTCGCGGGGATTCGGGGCGGCGGCGGCGCGGGAGTGCGCGGCGCGGGGCAGCCTCGTCGCGGCCACGATGCGCGACCCCGATCGGGACGGCGAGGCGGTGCGGGAGGGATTCGAGGACGGCGTCGTGACGTTCCCGCTGGACGTGACGGATGCGGCATCGATCGAGGCGGCGGTGGAGGCCGTGCGGGAACGGTTCGGGCGCATCGACGTACTGGTCAACAACGCAGGCTACGGGCTCTACGGGCCGCTGGAGGATCTAGGCGAGGACGAGTGCCGGCGGCAGCTCGACGCGAATCTGCTTGGGCCATGGCGGCTGCAGCAGGCGGTTCTGCCGGTGATGCGCGAGCAGGGGTGGGGCAAGGTGGTGAACGTGAGCTCGCTCTCGGGGCAGGTGCCGCGAGCGCTGCGGGGCATGTATGCAGCTTCGAAGCACGCCGTCGAGGCAATGTCGGAGGCGCTGGCGGACGAAGTGGCGCCCTTCGGGGTACAGGTCACGATCCTGCAGCCGGGGCAGTACCGCAGCGACTGGCAGACGCGCGGCCTCGACGTGTGCGAGACGGTACGGGCGGGTCGGAGCGCGTACCAGCCCGGGGTTGAGCGCAAGCTGGCGGAGTTCCAGGGGGTAGCGGCGACGCGTCCGGGGTCGGACGCGGTGGGGATGGCCATCGCCGATGCGGTCCAGCTGCAGCAGCGGCTGCCTGTGCGCTGGCCCCTGGGGGAGGACGCCCTGCGGCTCATCCCCGCCCGCCGGGCCACGCCCGACGACGTCTGGGAACGCGACCGTCGCGCCGAGGGGTGGGGGCTCACCATGGACGACATGGCGTAGCTGGCTACGGGGCGACGAGGCGGTAGATGCGCTCGTTGTGGAAGCTGATGAGGTAGAGCTCGCCGGCGGAGTCCTCGGCGAAGGAGACGACGGCGTTGGGGCCGCCTGCCCAGAGGAGCACCGGCTCGACGAAGCCGCGGGCCGCGGCCGTCTCGGCTTCAATGGCCCAGACGAGGCCGTTGCAGTAGTCGCTGTAGACGTACCAGCCACGAAGGCTGGGAATGGCGTCGCCGCGGTAGACGTAGCCGCCGGTGATCGAGCAGCCGAAGGCGTGCGTGTACTCCCACACGGGAAGGGTCAGACCGGTGCGGTCACACCCCTGGCGGGGGAAGAAGCAGCGGGAGCCCTCCATGATGTTCCAGCCGAAGTTTCCGCCCGCCTCGATGACACTGATCTCCTCGACCTCGCCCTGGCCGACGTCGCCGGCCCAGAGCAGGCCGGTCTCCCGGTCGAAGCTCATGCGCCAGGGGTTTCGCAGACCGAACGCCCAGGTCTCCGGGCGCACGCCCTCCTGGTCGACGAAGGGGTTGTCTGCGGGAATGGCGTAGGGCTGCCCGGTGGAGGCGTTGCGGACGTCGATGCGGATCATCGAGCCGAGGAAGGTGCCGAGGTTCTGGCCGTGGCCGTGGGGATCGTTGGCGGCCCCACCATCTCCGAAACCAAGGTAGAGCATCCCGTCCGGGCCGAAGAGCACCGTGCCGCCGTTGTGATTGATGTACGGCTGGCTCAGATCGAGGAGGACGAGTTCGCTCCCGTCGTCGAAGGCGAAGGTTCCGCCCTGTCCGGTCGTTTCGAAGCGGGAGAGGCGGGTGACGCGCGTGATGGTATCCATGCTGTAGTAGGCATAGACGTAGCCGGTGGTGGCGAACTCGGGGTCGAGGGCGATGGAGAGGAGGCCCTCCTCGTGGCAGCAGACCGTGCTCTCGCGCTGGTCGTGGACGGTGCTGGGTTCGTCGTAGGGACCGTCCCGGGGCACGGAGAGGATGCGCCCCTCCTGCAGGACGATGAGGAAGAGGTCGTGCTCGGGCACATCGATGAGGGCGATGGGCCGCTCCAGCTCCGGGAGGCCGGGGAAGGCGGGGACGAGGACGGCGGCGGGGGTTGGCGCCTCGGTGGCGGTCGGAGGTGGGGTGGATGGAGTTTCGGGTGGCGATGTGGGCGTAGGGGTGGGGGAGGCGGGCGGGCGGGTGGGAGTGGCGGTCGGGGTTTCGGGGGCGGCGGTCGGGGTTGACCGGGGCGGCTCGGGGGCGGAGCCGCCGCAGGCAATCAGGAGGGCGCTCGCAAGCACACCCGCGGCGAGCGGGAAGAGTCGCCGCGGGCCGGAGCTCATCCGTCCAGGCGCGTCGCGGCCACGTCGAGGGCCGCGCCGATGTCGGCCTGGAAGCCGTGCTCGCGCAGGAGGCGTCCCAGGGAGGCGAGGAAGAAGAGCACGTTGCCGGCCGTGGACGACTCGCCCATGAGGCCGACTCGCCAGACGCGGCCGCCAAGCTCACCGATGCCGCCGCCAACCTCGATGCCGAAACGCTGGAGCAGGGCGCCGCGGATGTCGGTGTCCGTGATGCCCTCGGGGATCCTGACGGTGGTGAGGACGGGCAGGCGATGGTCGGCGTCGGCGTGGAGGACGAGGCCCATCGCCTCGAACCCGGCCTGGAGGGCGCGTCCGTGCCGCTCGTGGCGCTCCCAGCGGTTCTCAAGGCCTTCCTCGAGGACGAGGGCGAGGGCGCGATGGAGGGCGTAGGTCATGGAGATGGGGGAGGTGTGGTGGTAGGCGCGACGGCTGTCCCAGTAGGCCTCGAGCAGGCCGAGGTCGAGGTACCAGCTGTTGGAGGGCGCCTCGCGGGCCTGGATGGCGCTCCAGGCAGCGGGGGAGAGGGTGACGGGGGAGGCGCCGGGGGGCGCGGAGAGGCACTTCTGCGTGCCGGAGTAGGCGGCGTCGACACCCCACTCGTCGATCTCGACGGGCACGCCGCCGAGGGAGGTGACGCAGTCGAGGAGGAGGAGGGCGCCGTGAGCCTTACAGAGGGCGGAGATGCCCTCGACGGGCTGGCGGACGCCGGTGGAGGTCTCGGCGTGGACGATGGCAACGAGCTTGGCGGGACCGGCCCGCAGCTCGCGCTCGATGGCTTCCTCGGGGATGGGGGAGCCCCAGGGGGCGGTCACGATCGTGACCTCGGCGCCGGTGCGGGCGGCCATCTGGGCGATGCGGTCGCCGAAGTAGCCGCAGATGCCGATGATGGCGCGGTCACCCGGCTGGAGGAGGTTCATGACGGCCGCTTCCATGCCGCTGGTCCCCGTGCCGGGGGTGGCGAGGGTGACCTCGTTTTCGGTGCGGAAGACCTGCCGCATCATCTGCTGGCATTCGTCCATGATGCGGATGAATTCGGGGTCGAGGTGGCCGAGGAGGGGCAGGCCCATGGCGGCCAGCACGCTGGTATCGGCGCCGCTGGGGCCGGGGCCCATGAGGACGCGACGGGGCGGATCAAGGGTTGGAATCTCGCTCATGGGCCAATGCTAACGGCTGACCCCGCTAGGGAACCCTGCCCGCCTTCTAGGGGCCTTCACTCACCGCGATGAAGACGCCCCGGCCCGGCTCCTGCTCGACGCCGGCGGTGGGGGCCTGCTCGAAGACGGTGCCACGGGGGTACTGCTCGTTGCGTCCCGTGACGACGGTGACCACGAACCCCGCCTCCTCGACGGCGAGGCGGGCGATGTCCTCGGGCTGGCCGATCACGTCGGGGACGACGCCGCGTTCGACGTCGAGGCCGCTGCTCGTGGCGACATCGTCGGGCTCGGTGGTGGCGGTGGAGCCGGTGGCGGGCGCCGGCGCTTCCCCGCCCGCTTCGTCGTCACCGCCGAGGTTGGCGATGACGATGGCCAGCACGACCACGAGCGCGGTGACGCCCACTGCGACGGCGGCAAGGAGGCCGGTGCGGGCAAACGAGAAGGGACGGGTGCCGATGCGGCGGTTGGGGATGGCGACGCCGATATCGACGCCGATCATGGGCTCCTCGGGGACGCGCGAGCCGAACAGGGCGGAGGGGCCGCGTCCGGAGCGACCCTCGCCAGCAGGGGCTCCAGACGGGGAGGAAGGACCCGGCGAGGGAACGTCCTGGGGGAAGCGGGCGAGCAGCGGGGCGGTATCGAGACCGAGGTACTGGGAATAGGAGCGGAGGAATCCGCGCGCATAGACCGGCGCGGGGATGATGTCGAAGCGTTCGTCCTCGAGGGATTGGAGGTAGCGGCGGGGGGGGGGCGGGGGGGGCTCGGGGGTGCCGCGCGGGCCACCGCAAGGGGAAGGCCCCCGGTGTGGGGGAGCCTCGATCAGCCGCTCACCGATGCCGAGGCCGCTCATCGCCTCACTCCAGGGAGGGGACGGTAACACTCAGGGGGCAGGGGAGCCAAACATCGCAAGAGGCCCGCCAACGCCCCGTCGCCGGCCAGGCTCAGGCGACCGTGAAGGTGTCGAGCTGGTGCCGCTTCACCTCGGCCATCACCTTTGCGCCGACGGCATCGTCGGGCTCGACGACGGGGAGGCGGGGGGCGCCAATGTCGACGCCGAGCTGTCGCAGCACGTAGCGGATGGTGCTGGGGCTGCCGTTGAGGAAGCAGGCATCGGTAAGGGGCACGAGGGGACGGTGGATGGCGGCGGCGGCGGCGAGGTCGCCGGCGAGGACGGCGTCGAGCATCGCTCGTTGCTGTCCGGCGACGATGTGGGCGGTGACGCTGATCGCGCCGTAAGCGCCCATGCACCAGAGGTGGAAGTTGTCGTTGTCGTTGCCGCTCCAGATACGGAAGTCGGGCCTGGTCTCCAGCACGCGGGCCGCGGCGTGGAGGTCGCCGTTGGCCTCCTTGTTGCCGGCGATGTTGGGGATCTCGGAGAGGCGCAGGAGCGTATCGACGATGAGATTGACGCCCGTGCGCCCGGGCACGTTGTAGACGATGACGGGCGTGCCGGTGCTCTCGGCGATCTGGCGGAAGTGCTCGATGATGCCAGCCTGGGGCGGACGCAGGTAGTAGGGCGCGACGGCGAGGATGGCGTCGGCGCCGGCGGCCTCGGCGCGCTTTGCGAGGGCGACGGAGTGGCGGGTGTCGTTGGTGCCGGCGCCGGCGACAACGGTGCCGCCATCGCCGAGTTCCTGCTTGATCTCCTCCCAGAGGCGGGCCTTCTCGTCGTCGCTCAGGAGGGGCGACTCGCCGGTGGTGCCGGTGACGACGACGCCCTCGTTGCCGGCGCGGACGAGGGAGGCGGCGAGGCGGCGGGCGAGGGCGTAGTCGACCTCGCCCTCGGCGGTGTAGGGCGTGACCATGGCGGTGAGGAGTCGGCCGATCTTGGACATGATGCGCTCCGAAAGGTGGGCGCTCAGTCTATCGCTATCGGGGTCCGAGGGGCAGCGACGGCGGGGCGGGTAGGGTCAGAAGCGGAGGGGGAGCTGTCCCCACGAACGGAAGTGCTTGCTGAGGAAGCGCCACTGGCGCTCGTCGCCGTAGTGGGAGCCGGAGTCGCGGCCGTAGAGGCGGTCGGGCGGCCCGGCGAGCTTCTGGTAGCGGAAGCGGGCGACCTCCTGGCCGTCTTCCAGCATGAAGGGCACGTCGTGGGCGCGGACTTCGAGGACGGCGGGAAGGCCGCCGGGGACGGTGGCCCCGAAGCCGGGGTCGAAGAAGCCGGCGTAGTGCGTGCGAAGCTCGCCGCTGGTGGGGTCGAAGGGGACCATCTCGGCGGCCAGCTCAGCGGGGATGGCGATCTGCTCCTGCGAGCGCAGGAGGTAGAACTCCTCCGGTTCGAGGACGAGGCGGTTGGCGGGCCAGATCGGTTCCCAGAACTCGCGGGGGTCGTGGTCCCGGCGCTCCAGGTCGAGGAGGGCACTGTTGTTGCGCTTCGCCTTGAAGCCGACGGGCATGGGACCGCCGTCGGCATCCCCCGTGTCGGGCTCCTGGGGCGAGGGGCGGAGCTGGATGCGCACCGTTTCGGGGGCGGACGGGGGAAGCGCGGGGGGAGCGGCGTTGCCGGAGGGATCTTCGACGATGAAGCGGAGCTGGTTGAGGGCCATGCCCGCGTGCACCTTCACGAGGAAGGAGCGGGAGAACACCTCAAGCCAGAGAGCGCCCTCGTAGCCGGGAGCGATGTCGTCGAAGCGGTGGGAGTAGTCGGTGACGACACGGGTGAAGATGTCGACGCGGCCCGTGGAGCTCTTGGGGTTGGTGAAGGCGCGGACGTTGGCGGGGAGGCGGAGCCCCTCCATGAGGGGGATGAGGTAGGGGCGGTTGGGCTCGAGGATGCCGCCCGAGCGGATGTCGATGCCCTTATCGATCTGGAGGTCGCCGAGGCGTTCCCGCACGGTCTGGTGGCTGGGCAGGAAGCTGGAGCCGATGCGGTAGGCGGTGGGGCCGAGGAGGAGGTCGAGGCTGGCGGGTTGGAAGCCGCTCTCGGGGACCTCGACGGCGGAGGTGGTGATGATGCCGAGGCGTTCCGCCTCGCGCAGGGTCTGGCGGGGAACGACGCCGGGAGGCAGGTTCCAGGTCTCGGGCCAGGCGGGGGTCGCGGGGGGTGGCGGGCACCAGGGAGCAGCGGCCTGCTCACCCTCCATGTGGCCGGCTTCGCGGGACACGCTCGCTACCTCAGACATGCCGGGCGAGTGTACTGGTGCGCCCGGCGATAACTCTGGCGGGAACGCAAAGGTTCAGGGCCCATCGGCCGCCGACTTCCCCGGGGGTCAGCCCCCGGCGGCGGCTCGGCGCTCGCGGGCCTCAATCGAGTAGGGGAGCTCGTTCATGAATTCGAGCTCCTCCTCCTCGAGGCAGTCGCCAAGGCCCTTCGACCACTCGCTGAACTCGGGATCCTCGCGCGCGAGGGCGAGGACGGAGCGCACCGCGTTGGCATCGGGCATTTCCCAGAGGTCGTAGCAGCGGTTGAGGCGGCCGATGCTGTTCTGGTACGCGCCGTGCAGGCGCCAGCCCTTCTTTTCGAGGACTGGCACGAGGTGCGACATGATCTCCTGGAACTCCTGGGTCTTCCCGTACTTGCACTCCAGACGAACGAGCAGGAAGGGCATTGCAACCTCCGGTCGGGCTTTGGCTGTTGGCTGTTGGTGGCTAGGAGAGGCGGTCGGCGATGGCCTCCTGCAGCTCCTTCATCTCCGGGTAACGACCGGTCGCCTTCTTCGAGTAGACGAGGTCGCCATCGACCTGCACCTCGAAGGCGCCGCCCGCGCCGGGCACGAGGGTCAGGGAAGCGGTCTGGTCGGCGAACATGGCGAGAAGTTCCTGGGCCGTCCACGCGGCCCGTGCGGTGTAGTTTCAGGGGACGCAGTATTCGATCGAGATGGCAAGGCTCTGCTGGGCCATGGGGAGCTCCTCCAGATCGGGGCTGTTTGACATGGAGCCAGTGTAGCGCCCCGAAGGGCTGGGGGCGGGCGCTATAATTCGGGCACGGCGGAACTCTGCCGGGAGGCGCCTCATGGCAACGATCCTGGATCCCACGGACGAGCGCGTTCCGGTACGGCGCTCGCTGACGCAGCGGCCGGAGGCGATCAGCGGCACGGTCGCGCTGCTGGACATCTCGAAGCCGCGTGGCGACGTGCTGCTCGATCAGCTCGAGGTGCGCCTGCGCGAGCGGCTTCCCGAGGTGGACGTGCTCCGCTACAGCAAGCCGACCTTCACCAAGCCGGCGCCGGAGGCGCTGCGGCAGGAGCTGGCGAAGGAGGCCGACTTCGTCGTCGAAGGGTTAGCCGACTGAGGGTCGTGTACGACGTGCAGTGTGCACGACACGACTTGGCTGGAAATCAACGGCATCCCCTCGGTGTTCATCGCTTCGGACGAGTTCGAAGAGGCGGCGGAAGCGCAGGCTGAGTCGCTTGGACTGCCGGAAGTGCAGCGCCTGTTCGTGCCTCACCCCATCCAGGACGCGAACGACGATGAGATGCGTTCGAAGGCGGATGCGATCGTGGACGACGTGATCGCGGCGTTGATCGACTAGGAACGGGAAACGCGGCGTTCCGCGCCTAGGACGCCGCGCGATACACTGGACCCATGCCGAAGCTTGGCTTCATCAATCGCATTGTGGGCGACTCGAACGAGCGCGAGGTGGGCCGCCTCAGCTCCGGGATCAAATCGATCGAGGAGCTGGGCGAAGAGTTCGCGCGCCTCTCCGACGAGGAGCTGGGCGGGCGCACCAACGAATTCCGCAAGCGGCTGGCGCAGGGTGAAACGCTCGACGACCTGGCCGCCGAGGCGTTCGCGACCGTGCGGGAGATGGCCCATCGCAAGGTGGGGGAGCGTCCCTACCCCGTGCAGCTGATGGGCGGGATGGTCCTGCACCAGGGGAAGATCGCGGAGATGAAGACCGGTGAGGGCAAGACCCTCACCGCGATCGCGCCGCTCTACCTGAACGCACTGGCGGGCAAAGGCGCCCACCTGGTGACGGTGAACGACTACCTGGCCCGGCGCGACGCGGCCTGGTACGGACCCGTGTTCCACGCGCTCGGGATGAGCCTCGGCGTGATCCAGAACAACCACATCCAGTACCTGTACGAGCCGGGGTACCGGCCCGGCGAGGACGGCGAAGGCGGCCTCGACGACCTGCGTCCCTGCGAGCGTCGCGACGTGTACCGCACGGATGTCACGTACGGCACAAACAACGAGTTCGGCTTCGACTACCTGCGCGACAACATGGTGCGGGAGCAGGAGCTGAAGACGCAGCGGCCGCTCTATTACGCGATCGTCGACGAGGTGGACAACATCCTCATCGACGAGGCGCGCACGCCCCTCATCATCAGCGGGCAGGCGGAGGAGGCGAGCAGCACCTACCAGATGTTCGCGCGGGCGGTGCGGGGGCTGCACGCGGAACTCGACTACCAGATCGACCAGAAGGCGAAGCACGTGGCCCTGACGGAAACGGGCATCGCGAAGATCGAGCGGGCGCTGCGGGTGGACAACGTCTTCGGCGGCGACCCCCGGCTGGCGCGCCACCTCGAGGCAGCGCTCGACGCGGAGTACCTGAAGCGTCCGGACCGCGAGTACGTGGTGCGGGACCGCGAGATCGTGATCGTCGACGAGTTCACGGGGCGGATGATGCCGGGGCGGCGCTGGAGCCACGGTATCCACCAGGCGGTGGAGGCCAAGGAGAACGTCCCCATCCAGCGGGAGTCGCTGACGCACGCGACGATCACGTTCCAGAACCTCTTCCGGCTGTACGACAAGCTGGCGGGGATGACGGGTACGGCGGAAACAGAGGCGGAGGAATTCGCGAAGATCTACAACCTCGACGTGGTCGCCATCCCGACGAACATGCCGATGGTCCGCGCGGACTATGAGGACATGGTCTACATCAACGAGAAGGCGAAGTTCGGGGCGGTGGTGGAGGAGATCGCGGAGATGCACGGGCACGGGCGCCCGGTGCTGGTAGGCACGACCTCGATCGAGAAGTCGGAGTACCTGGCGGCGCTGCTGCGGCGGAAAGGCATCGACCACGAAGTGCTGAACGCGAAGCAGCACGAGCGCGAGGCGCACATCGTGGAGAACGCGGGCGAGCCGGGGGCGGTGGTGATCGCAACGAACATGGCCGGTCGCGGCACCGACATCAAGCTGGGGGAGGGGGTCGCGAAGGCGGGCGGCCTGCACGTGATCGGGACGGAGCGGCACGAGTCGCGGCGCATCGACAACCAGCTGCGGGGGCGGTCGGGGCGGCAGGGCGATCCGGGTTCGAGCCGTTTCTTCGTGTCGTTCGGGGACGACATCATGCAGCGCTTCGCGCCGGACTGGGTGCCGGGGATGCTGGAGAAGATGGGGATGACGGAGGACGTGCCGCTGGAGTCGCGCATGGTGACGCGCGCGATCGAGCAGGCGCAGCAGAAGGTCGAGGGTTACAACTTCGACATCCGCAAGCGGCTGGTGGAGTTCGACGACGTCATCAACGAGCAGCGGGCGGTTCTGTACACGGAGCGGGACAAGGTGCTGGAAGGCGCGGACGTGCGCGAGAACGTGTTCTCGTTCGTAACGGAGGAGGTGGACGGCATTGTCGGGCGGAACCGGGACGAGGGTTTCGACGCGACCCTCGTCCACACGGAGCTGGGCGAGATCATGCCGCCCGACATCCTGCCGCCGCTGGAGGAGGTGGAGGAGCAGCAGGAACGCATCGCGGACGTGGCCCTGGACCGGATCGAGGACCGCTACGAGGAGATCGAGGATGCGGTGGGGGAGGAGATCGCGCGAAACATGGAGCAGTGGCTCCTGCTGGAGTCGATCGACTACCACTGGCGCGAACACCTGACAGCGGTGGAGGAAGTGCGCCAGAGCGTGGGTCTGCAGGCGTACGCGCAGGTGGACCCGCTCGTGGCCTTCAAACGCGAGGGCTACGACATGTTCCAGCAGCTGCAGGGGAACATCCGGCGGCAGGTAGCGCAGACGGTGTTCAAGATGCGGGCGCAGGACCTGCCGCCACCGACCCCCAACGGCGGGACGGCGCGCAGGCCGGAGCCGCAGCAGGCGCCCCGTCAGGACGGGGCCTCGAACGGTGCCGCACCGCGGGGTCGGGGCGCGGCCGTGGCGGCTGCGCCAAGGCCGGGCGGCAAGAAGATCGGGCGCAACGACCCGTGTCACTGCGGCAGCGGCATGAAGTTCAAGAAGTGCCACGGCAAGCTCGCCTAGCAGGGCCGGCCTCCGCGTGAGCGTGCTCGCTGCTCTGGGCCTGGGCGCTGATGGCGTGCGCGCGATGCTCATCGACCCCCCGGACGACGTACTCGCCGAGGCGGGCCGGCTTGAGCCGCGCCCGACGGTGGCGAGCTCCCTACAGGTGGCGGAGCCGGCGCTCCAGATCGCGTGGTGGCCACAGCGGGAGGAGCTGACGGCGGAGAGCGTCAGCAAGCTGGCGTGGATGCTGTCGGTGGTGGAGGGGAGCGAGGGATGGCTTGTCAGCGACGGGGACGAGGAGAGCCCGACGCGCGAGGGTCTGCGGGCAGCGGTCGAGGGGTCGTCGCTGGCGGTCATGGGGGAGGCGGAGCTCGACGGCGGGGGTCTTGGCCTGCGACTGACGCACAACGAGGCATAGCGCACCGCGGGGTACGATCGCGGGGATGGCTACGACCGTCCTGATCCCGGTGAACCGGCTCGACCGCGCGAAAGGGCGGCTGGCTGCGCTCCTAGCGCCGGAGGAGCGGGCGGAGCTGGTGCGACGGTCGCTGGGGACGGTGCTGGAGGCGGTGCAAGGGGCGGGGCTGGAGGCGGTGGTGCTGACCTCGGACGCGGGCGTTCGCGCGGCCTTGTCGGCGGGCGTCCGTGCACTCGCAGAGGAGCCGGAGCTACGGGGTCTGAGCGCGCAGCTTGAGCGCGCAGCCGAGCGGCTGGACGTCGACGAACTACTCATCCTGCACGCGGATCTGCCGCTAGCCACCGCGGAGGCGCTGCGCGACCTGGTCGCACAGGCGCCTCCAGCGCCCTCAGTGACGCTGGTGCGTCCCGGGGACGGGGGGACCAACGCGATGCTGTTGCGTCCGCCGGGGCGCTTCCCGCTGGCCTACGGCAAGGGCAGCGGGGACCTGCACGAGGCCTCCGCCCGGGAGGCGGGGCTCACGGTGCGCCGGGCGGAGGGAAAAGTGCTGGCGCTCGACCTCGACACACCGGCGGACGTGCGCACGTTGCTCGCGGAGCCCGCGGGGCGCGCGTGCGAGGCGGGTCGCTATCTGCTCGGGATTGGCGTCGAGGGGCGGGAGGCGCTGGGGGAGGGTTGAGGGTCGGGGTCACTCCGGGAGGCGGCGGAACGACCGATCGTGTTCGTCGAACAGCCAGGCATCGGGGAAGGTGAGACCCTCCCAGAACTCGACGATGTCGAGACCATCGACAGCGTCCGACGCCCAGATGCCAATCGCGAGGCCGTGGCCGATGACGAGGGTCGTGCCCTCGGGGCGCCAGTGCTGCGAGAGGGCGCGCGAGACGCGCTGCAGGACATCGGCATGGGATTCCCAGCCGGGCGCGGAGCCCGAGCGGAGGTAGGCGCGGGCGGCGGCGCGATAGTCGCCGTGGACCCAGGGGCGCTGGACCTCGGCGAGATCGGCGGAGATGGCGGCGGGGTCGAGTCCGAGCGCGTCCGTTACCTGCGCGGCCGTCTCAATCGCCTTGCGCTCGCTGCTAGCGACGACGGAGAGGGGCAGCGGGAGTTCCGACAAGGAGCGGGCGAGGCGCGCGGCCGCCTCCGTGCCTTTCGGCGTGAGAGGCCACGTATGGGCGGGGGTTGCGGGGTCCGGGTCCGGCAAGGCGTGTCGGATCCAGAGCAGATTGCGCTGGCTCATGGGGTATCCATCGTATCGGAGCGTCTGGGAGAACCGGACCCGGCCGATACATCGCAACTCACGCGAGATCGCAGCTCACGCGACCTAACAATTGAGGGTAACCTTGACGAAGGTGCAGGAACCGTAGGCGCCCAGGTCTTGTTGCACCCTCAATACCCCGGGGAAGCTCTCATGGGGTATAACTGACTTGCTGACGCAAATTGGTAATTTGCATAGGCGGTTTGACATGGCTATCGAAGTTAATCTCCTGTCGCACTCAGAGGACCCGATGCGGTCCCTCTACATGGCGTACCGCACGTGCTACAGCCAGCTGACGCCGCAGCAGGTGGCGGCGCGCATCGAGGACGAGCGCATCCCGCGGGAGAAGATGCAGGCCTTCATCATCGAGCGGCTGAAGACGGGCCACGCGAGCCCGCTTGAGCAGGTTTGGTTCGAGTTCGCCATCGCGGGCGTCTCGCGGGCCTTCAGCCACCAGTTCGTGCGGCACCGGGTGGGCATCTCCTTCGAGCAGCAGAGCCAGCGGTACGTGACCTACAAGAAGGGCGAGTTCCCCTACAGCATCCCCAGGAGCGTCGAGAAGGCGGGGATGTCGGAGAAGATGGAGGAGCTGTTCGGGCAGGCGGGGGCGCTCTACGAGGAGCTGTTGGAGGCAGGGGTGCCGGCCGAGGACGCACGCTTCCTGCTACCGAACGCGACGAGCACGAACTTCAAGATCACGGTGAACTTCCAGAGTCTGCTGCACATCTGCGACCTGCGGCTGTGCACGCGCGCGCAGTGGGAGTTCCGGCGGGTGGCGGCGCTGATGCGGGCGGAGGTCGCGAGGGCCGTCCCGGAGTTGGGCGGCTACCTGCAGCCGAAGTGCGGGGAGCTGCGCACGGGCTACTGCGACGAGTCGGTGGAGGACTGGGAGGCATGTCCGATCGGGCGGGTGCGTCCACACAAGGACGCGCTCTTCCGGTTGTACGATCAGTACCGGAAGGGCGAGTTGCAGCCCCTGCGCGAGGAAGACTGGGAAACGATCGAGGAGATTGGCGTGGAGGCGGCGGGCCGCGGCTAATCGCGGAGGGCGCTCGGCCTCGCTACGCTAGGAGCATGGCTGCTTCGAAGGGCAATCGCGCCGTGCTCGTTCGCGACCTGGGGCTGACCGACTACGGAGAGGTCCACCGGCTGCAGCAGGAGCTGCAGGCGGAGCGCGTCCGCGGGGAGGGCGTCGACACGCTGCTCCTGACGGAGCACCGGCCGGTATTCACGCTGGGCCGCAACCACCCGGAGCCAAACCTGCGCGCGACGGCGGAGATGGTGCGGGCTGCGGGAATCGAGGTGGCGCAGACGGAGCGCGGCGGCGACATCACGTACCACGGGCCGGGCCAGCTGGTGGCGTACGGGATCATCGACCTGCGCGCGTGGGGGATGGGCGTGGTCGACTACGTGGAGGCGCTCGAGGACACGATGTTCGGCGTGCTGGGGGAGTGGGGCGTGGAGGGCCACCGGCACGAGTGCGCACGCGGGGCCTGGGTGGGGGAACGGAAGATCGGGTCCGTGGGGCTGCACGTGCGGCGCTTCGTCTCGATGCACGGGGCCGCGCTGAACGTGGCCCCGGACATGGGGCACATCGCGCTGATGAACCCGTGCGGGCTCGAGGACACGGAGATGACGAACCTGGTGGCGGAGGCGGGGAGGCCGGTCACGGTGGCGGAGGTGGCGGAGGCGTTCGTGCGGCAGTTCGGCCGCGTGCTCGGTTGCGAGACGACAGTCGCAACGGGCGAGCCTCTTACGATGCGATGAGCCGATCGTACTCATCGTGGGTTCCAACCCACACCCAGATGAAGTCGTGGCCATCCTCGACAGCGAGCGCTCGGTAGTCACGGCCTACTCGGGCCGACCAGAATTTGCCAACCTTCTTGAAGCGGAGCGAGGGATGGGCCGGGTTCTCCGCCAGCAGACGGAAGTTTCGCCTGGCAGTCCGCTGGACACGCTCAGGCAGCCGATCGAAGCGCCTCCAGAATCGAGGGGTGGTTCGATGCACCTAGAGGTCTTCGAGAGCGCGCTGCTCGGCAGGGTCACGGGCCTCTTTGACCAGAAAGTCGAGGGTACCGGCCTCCGAATCGGCCTCGATGCGACCATCCCAGCGCTGCCAGTCCAAGTCGCTGATCCACTGGCACAGCTGGCGATAGTCGGCCTCGGGAAGGTCGAGGATAGCTCGCTGGATTTCAGCAACGGTCGACACGGTGGAACCTCCGGTGCGGGGCACACAACCACCTAGTGGCCTCGCCCTGTAGAGGATAGCGCGTGGGAACCCCTGAAGAGGCAGCTAGCGCGGCCGGGTAACGGAGTCGAGCAGGCGGCGGGTGACCTCGGCGACCTGCTCGACGGCTTCCTCAAACGCTTCTTCGTTGCGGCGCGAGGGCGCACGGAAGCCGCTCACCTTGCGCACGTACTGGAGGGAGGCTTCGCGGATCTCGTCGTCTTCGGCGATGCCCTCGGGGCCACGCAGCCGCTTGATGCTGCGGCACATGGCTAGAGCTCGGGAGCGGGCGGGCGGCTGGGGCGGCGCGCCTCGACCCAGATCATGGCGGCGGCAAGCGCAGCGATAGTGACCCCGAGCAGGACGCCGGCGGTGATGGAGAGGCTATCGCGGAGGCCGTCGGGGCCGGTGGTGAGGGCGGCGCGCCAGAGGTTGAAGCCGGTAAGCGCGACGGTGAGGAACAGCAGCGTGAGCCCGGTGGAGGCGGCCATCCAGGCGCGTCGCAGGACGAGGTAGGCGAGGGAGATGCCGCCGATCGCATAGAAGGGGATGGTCACGGGGACGACCCAGTCGCGGACCTCGGTCCAGCTGGCGCGGGCCTGGTAGGCAAGAGCGACTAGGGCAGCGGTGAAGAGCACGCCGACTGCGATGAGGAGGAGCATGCGGCCGAGGTCCTGGCGGTCGGCGGGCGCGTCGGGGCGCGTCTCGCGGTCGTGAACAACCGCGCTCTTCTCAGTCTCGACGGGCGCGGGGGCGGTGAAGTCAGCCATCGCCCGCGATCATGGCGGGCGGGCGGCAGCGGGGCAAGCGGGTAGCTAAAACTCGTCGGCGCACCAGGGAGCGGCGTGCCAGGCGAAGAGGGCGTCGGCGAGGCGCAGGGCTTCCGGGGGACCTTCGATGCGGCTGGCGCGGGCGAGCGTGGAGGCCGAGACGGCACCGAGATAGACAGCTGCGAGGTCGTCTGCGCCGACTGTCAGGTCGGGCGATGCGTCCGTGGGGCGGCACGAGGCTTGCCCGCCCTCGACGGCTAGCTCGAAGCGACCCGTGGCCCAGGGACCGAAGGGGTCGCGCACATCGAGGATGAGGCGGCCATCGGCGAGATAGGAGCGGCCTTCGAGGGCCTTCGGCACGTCGAGGATGCGCACCCAGAGGGTGTCGCGGGGGATGCGGCGGAGGTGGCGGGGATCCTCCAGCATCCAGTAGAGGGGGGCGTCGGGCGGGAGGTTGTTGATGCTGATCTTCTCGACGAGGTCGATGCCGAAGAGGTAGCGCCAGAGGGCGGCCGCGGCGGCAGGGGTCGTCGCGACGAACTCAGGCACGCGCACGGTGCCTCGGGGAAGGCCCTCGGGCCAGTCGCTCTTGACGGTGTAGATGGCGTAGCCCTCGGGTCCGTCGGGGCCTGCGTATTCGACGAACTGGCGGCGCGTGAACCCGCCCTCGGGCTTGTTGTTGCGGGGGACGACGAAGGCGCTCCAGTGGCCGGGGATGCGGTTCATCATGCCGGGGCGGGACTCGCGCAGCCGGTCGTAGAGGGCAGGCCAACGTTCGAGCGCGGCATCGGGCTCGACAAAGCGGACCTCGCCGGGGGCGTCGGGCACGGACGAGACGAACGCGGTGTGGCGCCGGTCGATGCTGATGCGGTCGGACTGCGCGGCCAGGCCGTAGCCGAAGCGGCCGTAGATAAGGCTCTCGGAGGCCCAGAGTGCGGCCAGGGGTTCGCCACGTCCGGCGACGTCGTCGAGCTGGCGGCGCATGAGCTCGGTGAGGATGCCGCGCCGCCGGTGCGTGGAGGCCACGGTGACGCCGGTCACGCCCGCCGTCGGCAGGGTGCCTCCGGGGACGCTCATCGAGAATTTGATGGCGTGCGTCTTGCCTACCAGTTCGTCGCCGTCGAAGGCGCCGAGGCTGCGGTCCCACTCGAGCAAGGGGCGGATGGGATCGGCCCAGGCGGCGGCGTTGTCGATGTCGTCGAGGAACGCGAGCGCGCTCGTGGCAACCCACTGGTCCCAGTCGTCCTCGGAAAGCACGCGGTAGCTGATAGCCATCGTCCTTCGACTGTGGGCGGGGAAACGACAACAGTCCAGACGCGGGTTCGGGCAGCCGGTAGGCTGTGACCATGAGCGCGATCGGCACGCTGGTACTGGAAGAGGGAGTGTCCGCGGACGGTGTCGTGGAAGCGCTCAAGGGGCTTGCGGAGAGGGGAGCGCGCGTGGCGGTGGTCGAGGCGGGGGAGGGGGACCTCCGGGAGTGGCCGGGGGAGCGGGTGCGCTGGCTGTGGCGGGACTACCCGCTGCCGGTCGTGTTCGCGTTCGAGGGGCGGCTGGCGGGGGCGGAGGCGGCGTTCGCCCTCGGCTGCGATATCCGCGTGTGCGGGGAGGGGGCATCTTTCGAGCTGGAGGGCGTGGCGATGGACGACCTGACGGCTCGTCGGGCCCGCACGTTGCTGGGGCTGGAGGCGGAGGAAGTAATGCCCGCGAGATTCGCGGCAACGGAGGCGCTGGAGCGGGGCCTTGTGTCGCGGGTGGCGCCGGCGGGGAGCGCGGGGGAGGCGGCGCGGGGGGCGGCGGAGGCGGTCGCGGCGCGGGGTCCGATCGCGACGCGGCTGGCCAAGGAAGCGGTCTGGAGGGGGCTCGATCAGCCCCTCGAACAGGCCCTGCGATTCGAAACCGATTTGACCTTGCTCCTGCAAGCGACCAAAGATCGGGCTGAAGGGGTGCGCGCGTTCCTTGAGAAGCGCCCGCCAGACTTCACTGGGGAATAGCACATGATTGTTTTGCTCGAAGAACCTGAGTCGTGGTCGCTGATGATGCTTGTCAGCGCGGTCGCGATCGACAATGCCGAGATCTCCGTTGAGGGGAAGGAGGCCATCCGCCGGTGGCGCTCGGACCACCAGGAGGGCTCGCCCGAACTGGACGGCCTGACCGAGGCCCTGAACGACCGCTTGAACGGGGCCATCGATGCTAAGCTGATGCGTCGCGTGAAGAGCAAGGGACGCTACGAGACGGTTCGGAGGTAGGGGATGGCGCAGGTAACGTACAGCGACGACGAAATCAACGAGATGCTCATCGAGCTCGTGAACCGCATGGCGAGCGAGGCCGAGTTGAGCGCCAAGGACCGGGCGATGCTGAAGCGCTGGCGCTCTTCGGAGATGAAGCTCGGCAGCGACGAACTGGACGACCTCGTGCGGAAGGCGAACGAGGACCTCGCCCAGAACGTCTCGATGCGCGAGAAGAGCGCTATCCGCAGGCCCGACTGGCGGCAATAGACCGCCAGCACGCTTCCTTCCGGGAAGCATCCGCGCCGGTCCGCGTGGCCGGCGCGTTCTGTTGGGCTCCGCGCTCGCCGTTGCAGTCGCCGTAAACTGGCTCCATGGCCGATGCGGTCCTGTTCGCCATCGATGATCGGGGCGTGGCGACGATCACGCTCAACCGGCCCGAGCGCCTGAACGCGATCAACATGGCCATGCGCGACCTGCTGTGGGAATTCCTGCAGGCCTGCCGCGACCATCCCGATGTGCGAGCAGTGTGCTTCCGGGGGGAGGGGCGGGCCTTCAGCGCGGGGGCCGACATCTCGGAGTTCGGGACGGCGCCAAGCCTGTTGGAGGCGCGACGGGCGCGGCACGAGCGTGACGTCTGGGGGCTGATGCTCTCGCTGCCGGTGCCACTGGTGGCGCGCATGCACGGCTTCTGCTTCGGCGCGGGTCTGGAACTGCCCCTCTGCTGCGACGTGCGGGTGGCGGAGGAGGGGACGCAATTCGCGTTGCCGGAGGTGACGCTGGGGTACATCCCGAGCGCGGGCGGCACGCAGACGCTGCCGCGCACGATTCCCCCCGGCGCCGCCGCCGACCTCATCCTGACGGGTGAACCGGTGGGGACGGAGGAAGCGCTGCGCTGGGGGCTGATCACGAAGGCGGTCCCGGCGGCGGAGCTGGACGAGGCGGTGGAGGAGGAGCTGGGGCGGGTGCTGGCGGAGCCGTTCGCGCCAAAGCCGCCCCGGTTGTAGTGGTTAGTGGTTTGTGAATAGTGGGTACCGACGGGCCGGGGACGGCTCCCTATCCAGGAACCGCTGCGGGGATGCACGGGGACGCCTTGGACCCCACGAGTCACCAGTCACCAACCACCAGCCACCAGCCCTGATTCGCGCCCCGAACGGGGCGCCGGTAGAATCCCGTGGCGCCGCACATAGGCGCAAACCCGCTCCTTGGAGGGAGCATGAACACGATCGAGTTCCTTCAGATCTCCGCCGCCGTCGTGCCCGACCGGGAGGCGCTGGTGGAGGTGGGCGGGGCCGGCCGCCGCCTCAACTACGCCGAGATGCAGGAGCAGGTGACCCGCCTGGCGAACGCCATCCGGGGCCTGGGCGTGGAGCAGGGCCAGAAGGTCGCCGTGATGGCGCAGAACAGCGTGGACTTCGTGCTGACGTACTACGCCTGCGCGATGCTGGGCGTGACCCTCGTCCCGCTGAACTACCGCTCCAAGGACGAAGAGCTGACGCACATGCTCAACGTGAGCCAGGCGGAGGTGCTGTTCGTCTCGGAGCGCTACCTGGAGCTGGTCAATCGCATCCGGCCAGGGCTGACCCACACGAAGACGTTCGTGAGCTACGACGGCCCGGCTGAGGGCTACCGCGACTTCGCCGGACTGGTGGCGGGGGCAGTGGCGGAGGACATCTGGGTGGAGGTGGACGACGAGCAGCCCACTGTTCTCATCTTCACGAGCGGCACCACGGCCCTGCCCAAGGGCGTGATGATCACGTTCCTCGACATGACCGCCTACGTGACGAACACGATGAATCCGGCCGACCCCGATGTACACGACAAGACGGTCGTCTCGGTGCCGTTCTTCCACATCGCGGGGGCGACGGCGATGCTCTCCTCGATCTGGGGTGGGCGCACGTTGCTGGTGCTGCCGCAGTTCACGCCGGAGGGATGGCTGTCGGCGGTGGGCGACGAGGGAGCGACGCACTCGATGGTCGTGCCCACGATGCTGAAACGCATCATGGAGCATGACGCCCTGGAACAAACGAGCCTCGATACCCTGCAGCTCATCACCTACGGTGCGGCGCCCATGCCGTACGAGGTGGTGCGCAAGGCGTGCGACATCTTCCCGCAGCAGGGCGTGGGCCTGATGAACGCCTACGGGCAGACGGAGTCGACCTCCACGCTGACCTACCTGGGGCCGGAGGACCACGACCTGAGCGTCGACATGGACGTGCGGGAGGCGCGCCTGCGCTCGGTGGGCCGGCCGATGGACGATGTCGAGATTGGCATCATGGACGACCGCAACGTGCTGCTCGAGCCCGGCGACGAGGGCGAGATCTGCGTCCGCTCCGACCGCGTGATGAAGGGCTACTACGAGCAGGAGGACGCGACCAGCACGGCCATCATCGACGGCTGGCTGCACACCGGCGACGTTGGCCGCGTGGACGAAGGCGGCTACCTGTTCATCACGGGACGAAAGAAGGACCTCATCATCCGCGGCGGGGAGAACATCTCGTCGGGCGAGGTGGAGAACTGCCTCGAGGACCACGAGGGCATCGACGAGGCCGCCGTTATCGGCGTTCCGGATGTCGACTGGGGTGAGGTGGTGAAGGCGGTGCTCGTGCCGAAGCCGGGAGCCACGCTCACGCCGGAGGACGTGAACGCCTACTGCAAGAGCCGGATCGCCTCGTTCAAGGCGCCGCAGTACATCGCGGTGGTGGACGAGCTGCCGCGCAACGCCATGGGCAAGGTACTCAAGAACGACCTTCGCAAGCTGTACGGCTCGCCCACGAACGACAACGCATGAGCGCGCAGTCAGCCTCCCCGGAGAAGCCACCGGCCGTGACGGACACGCCTGAGAAGAAGGGCTCCCGCTTCAACGTGAGCGTGTTGGGCATCGCAGTGCCCGTAGCGGTGATCGCCGCCATCGGTGCGCTGGAGACGGCGCAGACGGAGCGCGCCAGCCGCGAGGTGTTCTTCAACATCCAGGGCTTCGCCGTGATGTACTTCATCTTCGGCATCGCCGTGGCCGTGATCGTGGGAGCATTCGTGCAGCGCCTGCGGGTGTGGCGGCTGGGACGCAGCCACAACGTCTTCAACGACCTGGGGGCGCGGCTCACGAACGCGCTGACGCTGGGAGCGGGCACTGGACGCGTCACGAACGACCGCTACGCGGGCGTGATGCACTGGTGCATCTACTCGAGCTTCGCGGTCCTGACGCTGGTGACGATCCTGCTGGCAATCGACGACTACTTCGACCTGATCTTCCAGGTCGGCGGCGAGCACGCCTTCCTCGAAGGGGGCGTCTATCTGGCCTACAGCTTCGTGGGCGACCTGTTCGGGATTATCGGGCTGGTGGGCATCGGCATGGCAGTGTTCCGCCGCTTCGGCCCGGCGCCGGCGAAGCTGACCTGGGACCGGCGGCAGTCGGAAGACGCGATCGTCGTCGGGCTGCTGGGATTCGTGCTGTTCACGGGTTTCCTGGTGGAGGGGCTGCGCATCGGGGGGCACGAGATTCCCCTCGGGAACGAGAACTGGTCGTACTGGTCGCCGGGCGGCTGGGTGATCGCCAAGATCGTGGGCGGAGCGAGCGCGAGCGCGCTGCTGACCGCGCACCAGGTGTTCTGGTGGATCCACGTGGTAGGCGCTTTCAGCCTACTGACGCTGATGTCCCTGACGAAGTTCCGGCACATCATCTTCGCGCCCGTGAACGCGTTCCTGAAGCGTCCGGCAGTACCTTCGTACCTGGCCCCGATGGGCGACTTCGAGAAGCTGATCGAGGAGGGCGCGAGCCTCGGGGCAGGCAAGGTCCAGGACCTCTCCTGGAAGCAGCTCTTCGACGCCGACACGTGCGTGCGCTGCGGGCGCTGCACGGATGCCTGTCCGGCCTACACGGCGGGCCAGCCCCTTTCGCCGATGGCGATCGTCCAGGACCTGAAGTCGTACATGAACCACGCCGGGCCTCTCCTGATCGCGGGCAAGGATCCGGCCGAGAAGGTCGGTGGCGAACTGGTGGGCGACTACGTGAAGGACGAGTCGCTGTGGGCCTGCCGCACGTGCATGGCCTGCGTGCAGGAGTGCCCGGTGCTGATCGAGCACGTGCCCACGATTGTCGACATGCGCCGCTACCTGGTGATGGAGCAGGCTCGCATCCCGGGGACGGCGCAGGAGACGCTGCAGAACATCGAGCAGCGCGGCCACCCCTGGCGGGGCACGCAGCTCACTCGCGAGACGTGGATGGAGCAGCTCCGCGAGGAGGGCATCGAGGTGCCCATCTTCGACGGGTCGCAGGAGTACCTGTACTGGGTGGGCTGCTCGGGGGCGCTGGTTGAGCGCAACATGCCGATCACGAAGTCGGTGGTGCGGCTGCTGATCGAGGCGGGCGTGAGCTTCGGCGTGCTGGGCCAGCAGGAGACTTGCACGGGCGACCCCGCCCGGCGCCTCGGCAGCGAGTTCCTCTACGCGACCCTGGCGGAGACGAACGTCGCCTCGATGAACGAGATCGGCGTGCGGCGCGTGATCACGGCCTGTCCGCACTGCTTCAACACCTTCAAGAACGAGTACCCGGACTTCGACGGGCAGTGGGAGGTCACGCATCACGCGGAGTTCCTCCAGCTACTGCTGGCGCAGGGCAAGCTGCAGCCGAAGGAGATGGACGGGCAGACGATCACGTACCACGACTCGTGCTACCTGGGCCGGGGCAACGGCATCATGGACGCGCCGCGCGAGGTGCTGGAGAACATCCCCGGGGCGGAGCTGGTGGAGATGCCGCGCAGCCGCGAGCAGGGCATGTGCTGCGGCGCAGGCGGCGGCAACATGTGGATGGAAGAGTCGGGCACGCGGGTGAACCACCTGCGCACGGCGGAGGCGGCGAACACGGGCGCAAGCATCGTGGCGACGGCCTGCCCGTTCTGCATCCAGATGTTCGAGGACGGCATTCCCGCGGTGCAGCCGGACGAGGACACGCGCTCGATCCAGGCGTTCGACATCGCTGAGCTGCTCGAGGTGAGCGTGGCGCCGCCGCGTCCAGCCGGCGAGGGCGCCATTCCCCCGGGGGTCACGGGGTAGGCGACGCACCTCCATCGGAGCGCATGGCCCAATGGTGGCCGGGTAGCGTAACTCCGCCAACGCCCGTGTAGTCTCGAGGGACGGGGACGGAGGTCTGCATGCGAGCGCGACTGCCGGGTGTCATCGGCGTAGCGGTCCTGGGCCTGCTGGTTCTGGGAGGGTGCGGAGGTGCCTCCGAACCCCTAACGACGCAGGAATACGCGGATGCGCTTGTCGAGGCCGAGGTTGAACTGAAGGAGAGGGGAAGCGAGTTTGCCGTCGAGTGGACCGCCGATTTGGACGAGGCCATCCGAGATACTCAGGACCTGCTCGAATCTCCTGAGTGGTCCGACGACGAACGGAAACAGGCCGGCGAATCTGCAGAAGAACTCGTCGGGGTGATGCTAGAGCTATTCGAAGGCCCACCTCAGTACCTCCAACCCTACATGGACAGGGTCGCTGGCCTGACCCCGCCGGGCCACCTTGCAGAGCCCCACAACACCCTGGTCGAGGCGCTCAAGGAGATCCTCGCCCCCTCCGAAGGGGCCAAGAAAGCCCTGGAAAACCTCGATACGGACATCGAGAGCCACGAAGAACTTGCGGCCTTCCTGCTCGAGCTCAACCTCATGGAGACATTTGCCGGTTTGGGGCCGGCCGATTCGCCGGCCGATTCATTCAACGAGGCCTGCTACTACTTGCGGGACACGCTGGAGGCCGAGTTGGGGAAAGACGTGGACATCTGCGGAGGATGAGCGCTCCCGAACCACGCGGCATTGTGCATTGCGCCGACGGGGTGGAGGTGGCGCGGGGGCTGGCGGACGAGGCGGTGGACCTGGTGTACCTCGACCCGCCCTTCAACACGGGCAAGCGGCAGGAGCTGAACCAGATTCGGACACGGCGGGTGGCGGAAGGCGGGGGCGACCGCACCGGGTTCGGGGGGCGGCGGTACGAAACGGTCAGGCTGGGGTCACGTTCGTTCGACGATGTGTTCGACGACTACCTCGGGTTCCTCGAGCCGTTCCTGGTGGAGTCGCGGCGGCTGCTTAAGCCGAGCGGGTCGCTCTACCTGCACCTGGACTATCGCGAGGCGCACTACGCGAAGGTGCTGCTCGACCAGGTCTTCGGGCGGGAGTGCTTTGTCAACGAGATCATCTGGGCATACGACTACGGCGGACGAACGAAGAAGCGCTGGCCGCCGAAGCACGACACCATCCTCTTCTACGCGAAGGACGCGGCGCGGTACCTGTTCAACACGGACGAGGTGGAGCGCATCCCGTACATGGCGCCGGAGCTGGCGGGGGCGGAGAAGGCGGCGCGGGGAAAGCTCCCAACGGATACGTGGTGGCACACGATCGTGAGCCCCACGGGCAGGGAGAAGACAGGGTACCCGACGCAGAAGCCGCTGGGGGTGCTGAAACGCATCGTGAGCGCGTCGTCGCCGCCGGGGGGGCTGGTGGTCGACCTGGTGGCGGGGAGCGGGACGGCTGGGGCGGCGGCGCTGGAGCTGGGGCGGCGCTTCGTGTTGGCGGACTGCTCGGAGGAGGCGGTCGGGGTGATGCGGGAGCGCTTCGCAGGGGAGGCGGGGGTGGAGTTTCACAAGAATGCTTGATATGGCAGCCCGGTGCGGGTACGGTGGGAGTTGTCCGCACAACTGTTGCCGTTGAAGCGGACCCCAGGAGTGCCACGTGGTCACCCGTGACGTGTCAGAGGAACTTCGAGAGCTCGAAGAGGCAAAGGCGACCTGGCGGTGGTGGGAAGAGCACTACGAAGAGCTGCTGGCCCAGTATCCGGAGCAGTTCGTCGCCATCAACAAGGACCGGGAGGTCGTCGCCTCGTTTCACTGCCTCCCCGATCTCAGCGATGCCATGGACGCGAAGGGGTTGGCGTTCGGCAAGGACGTCGACGCGGAGTTCATCACGGCCAACCGGCACTGGCGTCTGTGATCTCCGGCTATTTCAGCGCCCGGTGGGGCTGCCCATTCGTCTGGACGCGACTGGCAATCCCGGGCAGGCCCCCTCAGCCAGTGCCCTTCCTGATCGACACCGGATCTTCCACGAGCATCGTCCACGCGAAGGACGCCAGAGTGCGCCTCAATCTGGCCACGGATGCGATGGAGCCCGCCGCGTGGACACCTGAGGAGACCGTGCGGCGCCGCGGTGTTGCCGGAGTCGCACTCAGTCGCCAGATGGAAGCGACGTTCGAGTTCACGCACGACGACGGCTCTCTCCAGACCATTGCCGAGACGATCGAGCTGGGAGCCGTGGACTCGCAGCAACTGCCCTCACTGATGGGGTGGGATCTTCTCCGCCGTTTCCGCATCGAGCTGGAACAGGGCACGGGCACCGTGACGCTCCTGCCCCAGTAGCCACCCTCCTCGAACGGCTCCGCTATCATCGCGCCGCACTCACGGACCGGAGGTGGTGGCATGGTGCGCGCCGAGATCATCGAACGGCAGAACGAGATCAAGCAGACGCCGATGCTGGAGCGCATCGCGGGCATGCGGGAGATGCTGCGGCAGGCTGGGGATGAGGCGCAGGAGTTGCGCCACCTGCCCGCCTGGGCGGCCAGGGAGATGGCCGCCCAGGGGTTCTACCGCTTCGCCCTGCCGGCGGATTTGGGCGGCGAGGACGTGACCGCCCGCGAGCAGATCGAGAACGTCGAGGCGGTCTCCGCCATCGACGGGTCGATGGGGTGGTGCACGCACATCAACTCGGAGATCAACGGACTGATCGTGCGTCGCATGGACCGCGCCCTCTGCGACAAGATCTTCGACGACTGGGACGCGCTCGTCTGTTCGGGACACGGGCCGCCGAACGGACCGAACCCGGGCACGACGGCGCGCCAGGAGGGCGAGGGGTGGCGGCTGCACTACCAGGGTTCGTTCGCGAGCGGCTGCCACAACGCCACCTGGAACTTCCTCATGTCGCCGATCGTCACCGACGAAACCACCGGTGAGGGGACGACCGCGTCCTTCATGATCCCGCGCGGCGAGTTCGAGATCGTCGACACGTGGGACACGGCGGGGATGCGTGGGGGCGGCAGCCACGACGTACGCATGGACGGCACCTACGTTCCCCCGGAGCACCTGCTTCCGGCGCGACCGCTTGCCCCCAGCGAGCAGTGGGACAACCCCACGTTCCGGAACCCCTGCCACGCCGTCTACAACAAGGCGGCGGTTGCGCTGGGCGTCTGCCGGGGGGCGATCGATTCGTTCGTCGAACTGGCCCAGATCAAGACGCCGTGGGGGCTGGCCTCGCCGCTGAAGGACATGCCGCAGGTGCACTACCGCCTGGGCGAGGCTCAGGCGACGCTGATGGCGGCGCGCACGTGGGTGCTGGAAACGGAGGACGCGCTCGAAGCGCACCTGGGACCGAAGCCATCGGAGGGCGGGCGTCTGGAGCCGGAGTGGGACGTGTTCTGGCCGGCCTACCTGGCCTGCGCCCATGCTGCACAGGCGGCGCGCCACATCGTGGGCATCATCAACAACACGGCGGGCACGACGGGCAGCCGCATGGAGAGTCCCCTGGAACGGCACCTGCGCGACGCCCAGCAAGCGGCGACGCATGCTCTGATCTCGTGGCGGCACTACGAGGACATCGGCAAGTCGTTCGTGGGACACGAGCCCTCGCCCACCTACATGGAGCTGCGACGCGCCTAGCCGCGGGCGGCGCACGGCCCGACCGCTCCGGTATCATCGCGCGGCATTCACGGACCGGAGGTGGCGGCATGGTGCGCCCCGAGATAATCGAACGGCAGAACGAGATCAAGCAGACGCCGATGCTGGAGCGCATCGAGAGCATGCGCGAGATGCTGCGCGCGGCGGGAGACGAGGCGCAGGAACTGCGCCACCTGCCGGCCTGGGCGGCCAAGGAGATGGCCGCGAACGGCCTCTACCGGTTCGCGCTGCCGGCGGAGCTGGGCGGGGAGGACGTGAGCGCCCGCGAGCAGATCGAGAACGTGGAACTGGTGTCGTCGATCGACGGGTCGGTGGGGTGGTGCGCGCACATCAACTCGGAGATCAACGGGCTGATCGTGCGGCGCATGGACCGCGCCCTCTGCGACGAGATCTTCGACGACTGGGACGCGCTGGTCTGCTCCGGGCTGGGTCCGCCGAATGGCCCCAACCCCGGCCGCACCGCCCGCCGCGAGGGCGACGGCTGGCGGCTGAGCTACCAGGGCTCGTTTGCGAGCGGCTGCCACAACGCGACGTGGAACTTCGTGATGTCGCCGGTGGTCATCGACGAGGCGACGGAGGAGGGGGCGGAGAACTCCTTCATGGTGCCGAAGGGCGAGTTCGAGGTCGTCGACACGTGGGACACGGCGGGGATGCGCGGGAGCGGCAGTCACGACGTGCGCATGGACGGTACCTACGTGCCGCCCGAGCACCTGCTCCCGGCCCGTCCGCTTGCGCCGAGCGAGCAGTGGGACAACCCCACGTTCCGGAACCCGTGCCACGCCGTCTACAACAAGTCGGCGGTGGCCCTGGGGGTTTGCAAGGGCGCCATTGAGTCGTTCACCGACCTGGCCATGAACAAGGTGCCCTGGGGCCTGGCGACGGCGCTGAAGGACATGCCGCAGGTTCACTACCGGATCGGCGAGGCGATGGCGACCTACATGGCGGCGCGTACCTTCGTGCTCGACACGCAGGACGCGCTCGAAGCGAACCTCGGGCCGAAGAAGCCGTCGGAAGGCGGGCGGCTCGAGCCGGACTGGGACGTGTTCTGGCCGGCCTACCTGGCCTGCGCGCACTCGGCGCAGGCCGTGCGGCACGTCGTCGGGATTATCAACAACACGGCGGGCACGACGGGCAGCCGCATGGAGAGCCCGCTGGAGCGCCACCTCCGGGACGCGCAGCAGGCGGCGACGCACGCGCTGATCTCCTGGCGGCACTACGAGGACCTGGGCAAGACATTCGTGGGGCACGACCCCGCGGCCAACTACATGGAACTGCGCCGGGCCTAGCCCGGTCCGACACGACAGGAGTAAACAGATGGCAGAACGAGAACCACTCGACGTGCTGGAGGCGATCCACTCGACCCCAGCGCGACGCTTCCTCGGATCCGACCCGATCCCCGACGAGGTCCTGTGGGAGCTGCTGGATGCGGCCATCCGCGGACCAACAGGGGGTAACTCGCAGATTTGGGGCTGGGTGGTCGTACGCGACGAGGCGAAGAAGGCTCAGATCGCCGAGTGGTGGAAGGGCGTGTTCGAGGCGACCTACGGGCGCGCCGACCCCGCTGCGTTGGAGCAGGGCGGTCGCGTCCAGTTCTCCGACTTCGACAAGGTGGTCGAGTCGGAGACGGGGCTCGACGCCTCGGGACTGCGGTCGGTGACGTACCTCGCGAACCACATCGGCGAGGCGCCCGTGCTGCTCGTGCCCGTGCTCACGGGCGTGGCCGGGGGGCCGGAGTCGACGCGCACCGGGATTACCTACGGCGGCTTCATCTTCGGGGCCATCCAGAACCTGGCGCTGGCGGCCCGGGCCCACGGCATCGGCGCACCGCTGACGACCTTCGGGACGGGTCCCAAGCTCGACGAGCTGCTGGAACTGCCGGCGGGCTCGACCGGAGTCGCGATCATCCCGCTGGGGTACCCGGTTCGCGGGCGCTTCTCGCAGCCGCGGCGGATGCCGGTCGAGGAGGTCGTGCACTTCGATACCTGGGGGACTCAGCAGGAGCGTTCGTAGAGCAGGAGCGTTCGTAGCCGGTCCCACCGCAGGGTGTACCCGACCCAGTGGCTCACCTGACCCGCCGGGGCAGTTGGGCTGTATCGTTCCCGAACTCGCAGGAGGAGGCTCTGTCATGCCCGATATCGTCACGCTGGAACGACCGCGCGAGGGCGTCGCGCTCATCACGATGTCGAACCCGGACATCAACAACCACGGCTCGTGGGAGGGCGTGGGGCAGCTCGGGGATGCGCTGGTGGAGGCGCGCGAGGGCGGGGCGCGTGTGTCGGTGCTGGCGGCGGGGACGCCGGGGCACTGGTACGAGCACGCCTGGCTGCGCGACCTGCGCAACACCGTCACCGGCGAGCCGACGACGGGGACGGGCGGGGGCTGGGGCGCCTGCCTGCAGGAGCTGGCGAAGACGCCGGTCGTGACGATCGCGGCGATCTCCGGGGACTGCTCCGGGGGCGGAGCGGAGCTGGGGTGGGCCTGCGACCTGCGCATCGCGGAGGAGCAGGCGCGCTTCGGGCAGCCGGAGATCCAGATCGCGCTGACGACGGGCATCGGCGGCACGAGCCGGCTGGCGCGCATCATCGGGCGCACGGCGACGGCGGAGATGGTGCTCGACGGCACACCGATGACGGCCCAGCGCATCTACGAGCTGGGCGGGGTGAACCGGGTGGTGCCGGAGGGCACGTCGGTGGAGGTGGCACTGGACTGGGCCAGCCGCCTGGCCGACCGCCCCGCGCAGGCGCTGGCGACGCTGAAGCAGATCCTGATCGACAACGACGACCTGGGGCTCTCGGAAGCGCTCACGAACGAGCAGCGCCTCTTCCAGACGGTCGTCGGCACGGAGGAAGCGATCGCGACGATGGGCGACATCCAGGATCGCTTCGACGCGGGCGAGTCGATCGAGTCGGTGTACGGGTCACCGCGGCCGTAGGAACGGGGTACTCAACCCCTTTCTGGAATAGTTGGGAAGTCGTCGTCAGGCTCCCTGCCCTCAAACAGGCGGAGCAGATCCTCCGTCCGGGGCTCGAAGAAGGAGTCAGGTATCTCGACGAGGCCCTTCCCCAGGCCGATGGGGCGGGGTTCGGGGGGCTGCTTGGGTTTGGGGTCGGCGTCCATTGGTCCAGCGTAGCGCACGGGGGTTGCGGGGCGGCGTAGGATAGACGCAATTCCGGGCCGTGATGGGTTGCGTGTGGCCGCCGAGTCGGGCCCGGCGGGGGGTCTGATGTCTATTGATTCAATGTCGAAGCATGACGTGGCGATGATGGAGGCGGAGGGGCAGTGCCCGTTCAGCGTGGAGGACGTCGACCTCTTCGCGCCGGGCTCGCAGGAGTACTGGTTCGATGCGTACCGCATCCTGCACCAGGACGCGCCCGTGCTGCGCATCCCGGGCGGGGGTGACACGCCCGACAAGGACGGCTTCATCCTCACGAAGTACGAGGATGTCGCCCGCATCGTGCGGGACACGGAGACGTTCCCTCTCAACTACGGCCAGCGCGCTGCCGGGCAGGAGGTGGAGCGGGAGATCCTGCAGAAGGAGGGCCACGGGGACGCCATCGACGCGGGCCTGTCGCTTCGCCCCACCATGGTGGAGCACCGGTGGCACCGCGAGCAGCTCACGAACCCCTGGGTGGGGGCCGTGGGGGCGGACCGCAACCGGGACATGATCACGGACTTCGTGAACGAGCTCATCGACCGCTGGATCGACCGTGGTTCGGTGGAGTACGTGACCGAGTTCGCGGCGCCGCTGCCGCAGATGGTGATCACGACGATCCTCGGCTTCCCGCTGGAGGACATGCCGACGCTGCGGAAGTGGGAGGAGGCGCAGGTGCGGCGCTTCGTCTTCGGATCGACGCACCGGAACCTGTTGCCGCCGGAGGACGAGGCGGAGAACGCGCGCACGCTGGCGGCCTTCCACGAGTACATCGGGAAGCACGTGCGGGAGAAGCGACAGAACCCGAAGGACGACATGATCTCCTACCTGACGCAGGTGGAGTACGGCGACACGAAGCGCCCGCTCACGGACGCGGAGGTGGTGAGCGTCGCCTACGGGATGCACATCGGCGGCAACGAGACGACGCAGTACGCGCTCACGGCGGAAGCGATGGTGCTCGCGCAAAAGCCGGAGCTGGCTGAGGAGCTGCGGGCGGACCGCTCGAAGGTGCGCTTCTTCGTGGAGGAGTGCCTGCGCCTGTACGCGCCCACGCAGGGTCTCTCCGGGCGGCGCCCGATCCACGACATCGAGGTGCAGGGGGTGACGATCCCGGCGGGGTCGACGATCCACCTGCGTTACGGGGCGGGGAACCGCGACGAGGACGAGTACCCGAACGCGGAGGAGATCGACCTGACGCGTCCCAGCCCGGGAAGGCACGTGACGTTCGGGCAGGGACCGCGCTCGTGTCCGGGGGCGGGGCTCTCGCGGCTCGAGCAGAACATCGCCACGAACGTCATCCTCGACCGGCTGGACGACCTGCGGCTGGCGCCGGGCAAGAACAACCTGCGGCACCAGCCGGGGGTGATGCTCGGCCTGCTGGAGCTGAACCTGGAGTTCGGCGAGCGCTAGACCGGCTCCCTTCCTTTCATCCTTGACAGTGGGGGAGGGGGAGCCATACGCTCGCGACGGCTTTTTTCGTCCGGGTGCCCGTCCCAGGGAGAATAGGGAAGGCGGTGAGAATCCGCCGCGGTAGCGCCACTGTAATCGGGAAGACGGAGCCGAAGCCCACTGTCGGCAAGCCGATGGGAAGGGCCCGGCACTAACCATCCCGTAAGCCAGGAGACCTGCCTGGACGAGAGGTGTCACTTCTCCGCTATAGAGAGGTGCCCTCGATCTCCGGGCACCGATCCGGGCAGGTCGAACAAGGTACCTCCAGCGGAGACGCTGGAGGTTTTCTGTTGCAGGCCGTCGGACTCTCGACACTGCGCGGCTATCGGCGGATGGGCATCAGCGCCCGCCTGGCCATCGGCGGGACGGTCCTGCTGGCGCTCGTGCTGGTCGTCGGCCTGATCTCGCTGAGCCTCGGCCCGGTCGACATCTCCGCCGGCGACGTGGCCTGGATCGTGCTCTCCGCCATCGGGTTGGACACGCCCGAGTTCGGGCGCACGGAGCAGCTCGTGATCGAGCAGATCCGGCTGCCGCGCATCATCGTGGGCGCCTCGGTGGGCATGGCGCTGGGGGTGGCGGGGGCGACGATGCAGGGGCTGTTCCGCAATCCAATGGCCGACCCCGGCATCATCGGCGTATCGGCGGGAGGGGCGCTGGGGGCGGTGGTGGCGATCGCGGCGGGGCTGACGGGGCTGTTCTTCCTGGCGCTCCCGGTCTTCGCCTTCGCGGGGGCGATTGCGGCGGCGTTCCTCGTGTACGGCATCGCCGTGGCCGGGGGGCACTTCTCGATGGCGACTCTGCTGCTGGCGGGCGTCGCCGTGAACGCCTTCCTGGGGGCGATCGTCTCCGCGATCATCATCTTCCTGCCCGACAACGAGGCGCTGCGGGAGATCCTGTTCTGGCTCGCGGGCGGGCTGGACGCGCGCGCCTGGGAGCACGTTCGCATCGCCACGCCCCTGATCCTGGGGAGCACCGCCCTGCTCCTGATCATGTCGCGCGACCTGAACCTGCTGATGCTCGGCGACGACGAAGCGCGCTCGATGGGCGTGCGCGTGGGCGTGACGCGCGTGGCCCTGCTCGCGATCGCGGCGCTGGCCACGGGCGCGGCGGTCGCCGTGAGCGGGACCATCGCCTTCGTCGGCCTGGTCACGCCGCACGTGCTGCGGCTCCTGATGGGCCCCGACAACCGCGTGCTCATCCCGATGAGCGCCCTGGGGGGCGCCGTCTTCGTGATGGTGGCGGACACCGTCGCGCGGATGGTCATCGAGCCGGCCGAACTGCGGGTCGGAATTCTCACGGCGTTCGTGGGAGCGCCGTTCTTCATCGCCCTTCTCATCAAGAACAAACGGCAGGTCTACGCGCTATGAGCGTGGGCCTGCTGCAAAGGAGTCAAGGTGTCCCTTAAGCCATTCCGTCTACTTGTTGTGCCGCTGGCCCTGCTCGCGCTGGGGCTGGCGCTGGCCGCCTGCTCCTCCAACGAGGAGTCGCCCGCGACGCCGGATCCCCCGGCGGCGGCGACGCCTGCTCCAACGGCGACCGCTACCGCTGAACCGACCGAGGCGCCGACGGAAGCGGCAACGGCGACGGCCGCTCCCACGGAGGCGGCCACACCAGAGCCGACGCCGGAACCGACGGCGGCGACGCGGTCGCTCAAGGGCGTGAAGGGAATCGTCGACCATACGAACATGGGCTGGCCGCGCGAGGTCGAGGGGCTGAACGGCGTCGTCAGCATTCCCGCGAAGCCGCTGCGCATCATCACGGCCTCGGTCGGGCATGACGAGATGACGCTGGCGATCGTGCCGAGCGACCGGTTGGTGGCCATCGGCGGGGCGACGAAGAACGAGACCTACTCGAACGTGGCCCACCTGGTGCAGGAGAAGGCGGAGATCTCGCGAGACCCGGAGGTCATCATCGCGCAGTCTCCAGATGTGGTCGTGACCAGTCCGTTCTTCCCAATCGAGGTGGTCGAAGCGCTCATGCGAGCGGGTATCCCCGTCATCCAGACGGAGCTGGAGCAGGGCCCGGAGTCGCGCATCGAAGCGATCCTGTTGATGGGCTACATCTACGGCGAAGAGGAGCGCGCCTGGGAGTTCGCCGACGAGGTGCAGGCGCGCTACGACGCACTCGTGGCAGTCACCAGCGTGCAGGAGCCAAAGCCGCGGGTCCTCGCCCTGACGCAGTACTCGGACACGCTCTGGGTCGCGGGCGGTCGGTCGACCGAGGGCGGTGTGATCACCGCAGCGGGCGGTCTGAACGCCGCCGAGGAAGCGGGAATCACCGGGAACCAGACGACGAGCCTCGAGGGCGTGATCGCAATGGCCCCGGACATCATCATCATTCCGCAGCCGGTTGCGTTCGGCGCGGAGGAGTTCCGGCAGAGCCTGCTGGAGCACGAGGCGCTGGCCGAGCTGCCGGCGATCAAGAACGGCGCGGTCTTCGTCGTGGAGAGCAAGCACTTCACGACGCTGTCGTACTGGAACATTCGCGGAGCGGAGGACCTGGCGCGCATGCTGTGGCCGGACGACTTCCCCGATCCGCCGGCGGAATCCTTCAGCCTGGCCGAGTAGGTGGCGATATGAGCACGAACGGACACACTCCCGCACTGGCACGGGTCGACGCGCAGGCCGTCTCCTTCAGCGTCGAGGCGAAGACGCTGCTGGACCGGGTCGACATGCGCGCGGAGCGGGGCCAATTCGTCGGACTGATCGGCCCGAACGGGGCGGGCAAGTCGACCCTGCTGCGGACGCTCTCGGGAGTGCTGCGGCACCAGCAGGGGGCGGTCTGGCTGGAGGGCTCGGACCTGGGGGCAATGCCAGCCAGGGACGTGGCCGCGATGCTCGCGCTGGTCCCGCAGATCGCGCCCTACACGCAGGGCTTCACGGCCTTCGAGCTCGTGCTCATGGGGCGCTATCCCCACCTGGGGCGGTTCGCGGTGGAGGGGCAGGCGGACGACCGTATCGCCCGCGATGCGATGCTCCTGACCGAGACCGATCACTTCGCCCCGCGAACGCTGGACACGCTCTCGGGTGGGGAGCGCCAGCGGGTGTTCCTGGCGCGGGCGCTGGCGCAGCAGCCGCGCGTGCTGCTGCTGGACGAACCGACCTCGAACCTCGACATCCTGCACCAGCTCACGATCCTCGGGCTGGTCCGGCAGCTGGTGGACAACGGCCTGACGGCGATCGCGGCCATCCACGACCTGAATCTCGCGGCGCGCTACTGCGACCGGCTGGTGCTGCTGAGCAACGGCGGGGTGGTCACCGAGGGGGAGCCGGAGGACGTGCTGACGCCGGAGACGATCGAGTCGGCGTTCGGGGTGCGGTCGGCAATCTACCGCGAGCCGGTGACGGGCGCCCTCGCCATCAGCCTGATCGAGCCGGCAGCGGGGGCGGATGCCGTCGCGCACACCGGCAGCGAGGGTGAGAACGGCCGGACTCCAGCCGGCGGGAACGGTGTGGCCAGTGCCATCCGAGGATGACGCGGTAGACGCAGGCACCGTCGAGGGGGACGCCCCGGCAACAGGGTCCCGGCGGGTGCGGCACGGCCTGGTCGTCGTCAACACGGGCGAGGGCAAGGGGAAGACGACCGCTGCGCTGGGCGTCCTGTTCCGGGCGTGGGGGCGGGACTATCGGGTGCGGATGTTCCAGTTCATCAAGCACTCGACCGCGCGTTTCGGGGAGCATCGAGCGGCGAAGAAGCTCGACATTCGAATCGAGGCGATGGGGGACGGCTTCACCTGGCTCTCGAAGGACATGGACCAGACGACGGCGCTGGCCGTGGCCCAGTGGGAGCGCTGCAAGGAGGCGATCCTGGCGGGCGGCGAGGACATCATCATCCTCGACGAGTTCACCTACGCCATGCACTACGGCTGGGTGGAGGTCGCCGACGTGATCGAGACGCTGCGGCGGAGGCCGGAGGGGATGCACGTCATCATCACCGGCAGGTACGCGCCCGAGGAGTTGGTCGAGTACGCGGACCTCGTGACGGAAATGAAGCTGATCAAGCACCCGTACGAGGAGCAGGGCATCCGCGCCCAGCCGGGGCTGGAGTTCTAGCGATGTCGGTGGCGGACGTGGTGGCAGGGATCGGACCGGCGGACCCGGTCGCGCGAGAGGCCGCGCGGCTGAGACAGGCACGTTTGACGAAGCCGCCGGGGAGCCTCGGGAGGCTGGAGGAGCTGTCGCTGCAGGTAGCGGCGATCCAGGGGACGGAGTGCCCGGTCGTCCGGGGGAAGGCGGTCGTGGTGGCGGCGGCTGACCACGGGGTGGTGGCGCAGGGCGTCACGGGGTATCCGCAGGAAGTCACCGCGCAGATGGTGCTGAACTTCCTGGCGGGCGGGGCGGCCGTGAGCGTGCTGGCCCGGCGCCAGGGCGTACGGCTTGTCGTGGTCGATGCGGGGGTGGCCACGCCACTGGCGCCGCACCCGGAGCTCCGCGCGCTGGGCATCGGGCCTGGCACGGCCGACATGACGCAGGGGCCGGCGATGTCGCGGGAAGAGGCGGAGGCCTGCGTGCTGGCCGGCGTCGGGATTGCGCGAGAGCTGGCGGATGAGGGGGCGGAGGTCGTCGGGACAGGGGACATGGGTATCGGGAATACGACGGCCTCGAGCGCCATCACGGCGGCGCTCACGGGCAGGCCCGCGCGCCAGACGACCGGTCGGGGGACGGGCCGGAACGACGAGGAGTTGGAGCACAAGGTGGCGGTGGTCGAGCGGGCGCTGGCGGTGAACCAGCCCGACGCGGGGGACGGGCTGGACGTGCTCGCGAAAGTGGGTGGCTTCGAGATCGGCGTGCTGGCGGGGGTGGTGCTGGGCGGGGCGCTCACGCGCCGCGTCGTGGTGCTCGACGGGTTCATTTCGGGGGCGGCAGCGCTGGTAGCGCACAGCCTCTGCCCGACGGTCGCCGACTACCTCGTGGCCTCACACCTCTCGGCGGAGGCATGGCACGGGGTCGTGCTCTCGCACCTGGGGCTGCGGCCGCTGCTGGACCTGGGGATGCGGCTGGGGGAGGGCACGGGAGCGGTGCTGGCCATAGGGCTGGTCGAGGCGGCGGCTTCGTGCCTGACGGAGATGGCGACGTTCGACGAGGCGGGGGTCTCCGGCGCGGATTCCGGAGACTGAGGCGGAGGGATGGGGTGACGAGCCTGCGGCTGGCCATCGGCTTCCTGACGGTGCTTCCGGTGGCGCCGGCGGGAGAGGCGCGGATGGGTCCGGCGCGGGCGTGGTTCCCGCTGGTGGGGCTGGGGCTGGGAGGGATCCTGCTGGGGCTCGATGTGGCGGCGCGGGAGGGGCTGCCGGCGCTGGTGGTGGGGGCGATCCTCGTGGCGGCCCTGCTCGTGCTGACGCGAGCGATTCACACGGAGGGCTTCCTCGACTGCTGCGACGGGCTGTTCGGCGGCTACGCGCGCGAGGAGCGGCTGCGCATCCTGCGGGACACGCACGTCGGGGCGTTCGCGGTCATCGGCGGGGCCGCCCTGCTGCTGCTGAAGTGGAGCGCCCTCGCCGGCATCCCGGACGAGGCGCGCACGGGACTGCTGCTGGTGTTCCCGTGCCTGTCGCGACTCGGCATGGTCGCGACGATGGCGCTGTTCCCATACGCGCGGGAACGGGGGCTGGGCACATCGTTCCAGGAGGGACGCACCCGGTGGCAGGTGGGGTTCGGACTGGCCACCGCAGTGGCGGCCGGCGTGCTGTTCCTCGGGGGCGGGGGGGCGATCCTGCTGGGCATCGTGGTCGTGGTGTCGCTGGGGCTGGGGCGGTGGATAACGGGGATGCTCGGCGGGATGACGGGCGACACCTACGGGGCGGTCAACGAGGTGGGGGAGGTGGCCGTGCTGGTCCTGGGGATCGCGTTGTTTTCGGCGATTCCGGAGATCTTCGGAGCGCCGCTCTGGTAGACACAGAGTCGTGAGGAGCACCATGTGAGCAAGCGACTGACGCTGGTCCTGGGAGGCGCACGGGCGGGGAAGAGCACGTACGCGCAGCAGCTGGCGGCGAGCGCCGAACGCGTCCTGTTCGTGGCGACGGCGGAGGCGGGCGACCGGGACATGGAGGCGCGCATCGCCGCGCATCAAGCGAGCCGGCCGGCGGCGTGGGACACGCTCGAGGAGCCCCTCGACCTCGTCGGGTCGCTGGCGCCGGTGGCGGATCGCTACGACACGGTCCTGCTGGACTGCCTGACCCTCTGGGTAAGCAACCTGCTGCTGCAGGGCTCGGAGGCCGAACCGGTCGACATTCCGGAGGAGGTGGGACGGCTGCTGGCAGCGTACGAGGAGGGGTCTGCCTCCTGGGTCGTGGTCAGCAACGAGGTGGGGCTGGGTGTGGTGCCTCCGACCGAGCTGGGGCGGCGCTACGCGGACGAGCTCGGGCGGGCGAACCAGATCGTGGCGGCGGCAGCGGACGACGCGTACTTCATGGCGGCGGGGCTGCCGCTCAACCTGAAGGCGCTGAGCCGGGAGTAGGCGCCGCCTTCAACGATCCAGGCCCATCACGCGGGACACCAACTCCATGTCGAGGTTGTCGCGCACGAGCGCGGCCAGCTTGTCGTACTCGGCGTCGGGGTCGATGTCGTCGGTGGGAGGGGGCAGGGCGGCGCCCTTGCGGCTCGCGACGAACTCCAGGACGGCCCGGCGGAGGTCGCGGTTGTGGAAGAGGCCGTGGAGGTAGGTGCCCAGCGTCAGCCCTTCCTCGTCGAGGGCGCCGTCGGGCGAGTCCACGCGCCGACCCGAGCGCGTGTCGATGAGGAACGGGGAGGCCGCGTCCTCCCGGGGCGAGACGCCCATGTGGATCTCGTAGGCGGTGAGCTCCGCGCCCTCGCAGCCTCTGAGAAGGCCGCGACCCTCGGACACGCGTCCCTTCGCCTGGTGGGTGACCTTCTCCCGCAGGAAGGTGGTGGAGGTCGGCAGGAGGCCGAGCCCCTCGGTGACGGGCCGTCGCGATTCGACGCCGTCGGGGTCGTGCAGCTCGCGACCGAGCATCTGGTAGCCGGCGCAGATGCCGATGATAGGAGTCCCTTCGCGACGCGCCTCGACGACGCGGCCGGCGAGACCCTGTGCCCGCAGCCAGGCGAGGTCGTCGGCGGTCGTCTTACTGCCGGGGATGACGACGAGGTCGGGGGCGCCGAACGCTTCGGCGGAGGCAACGTAGCGAACGCGCACACCGGGCTCGTGACGGAGCGGGTCGAAGTCGTCGAAGTTGGCGATGTGGGGGAGGCGCAGGACGGCGATGTCGACGACCGTGCCAGCGGCGCTCTCGGACCCGGGCTCGATACCGAGGGAGTCCTCTTCGGGGATGTGGATATCGAAGAACCAGGGCAGCACGCCGGCGACGGGCACGCCCGTGCGTTCCTCCAGGAATTCCAGGCCCGAGGTCAGAAGGGAGGGGTCGCCGCGGAACTTGTTGATGACGTGGCCCTTCACCAGCGCCTGCTCCTCGGGGTCGAGGAGGACCATGGTGCCGACGAGCTGGGCGAAGACCCCGCCCCTGTCGATATCGCCGACGAGTAGCACGGGCGCCTGCGCGTAAAGGGCGACGCGCATGTTGACGATGTCGGACTGCTTCAGGTTGATTTCGGCAGGACTGCCGGCGCCCTCGATGACGACGACGTCGTATTCGGCGCGGAGGGAGTCGAGGGCGGCGGTCACTTCCCCCCAGATGCCCGGCTTCATCTCGTGGTACTCACGAGCAGAGCGGACGGCGCGGGGGCGACCCATGACGACGACCTGCGAACGGGCCTCGGCCTCGGGCTTGAGCAGGACGGGGTTCATCTCGACCCGGGGTTCGACCATGGCGGCGGCGGCCTGGACCGCCTGTGAGCGGCCAATCTCGCCGCCATCGGGGGTGACGTACGAGTTGAGGGACATGTTCTGGGCCTTGAACGGAGCGACCTCGTAACCGTCCCGGGCGAAGATGCGGCAGAGGGCGGCGGTCAGGATGGACTTGCCCGCGTGGGACGACGTGCCCTGGACCATGATGACCTTCGCGGGTTCGCGGCTACTCACCGGCCAGCACCTCGCGGAGCGCCTCGACGAGCCGGGCGCAGTCGGCGGTCGTGCGGATGGCGATGCGGATGTGCATGGGCAGGCCGAAGGAGGCGCAGTTCCGCACGGCGATGCCCCGGCGGAGGAGAGCGCTCCGCACGCTCGCGGCATCGCCGACCCTGACCAGCACGAAGTTGGCGGCGGACGGTGTCGGGGCCAGACCGAGGGCGTCCAGGTCGGCGCAGAGCTGCGCTTTCGCCTCGCGGATGACGGCCCTCGCGGCATCGACGTGTGCGTCGTCGTCCAGGGCAGCGAGGCCGGCGGCCTGCGCGGGGGCGTTCACGCTCCAGGCGTGCTGGAGCCCACGGGCTCCCTCGACGACCTCCGGCTGGGCCACCAGGTAGCCGAGCCGGACCCCCGCGAGGGCGTGGTCCTTGGTCATCGAGCGCAGGATGGCGACGTTCCCCGAGCCCAGGAGGGGAAGCGACTCCCACGGGCAGTCGGCGAGGGGCGCGTAGGCATCGTCCAGCACGAGCAGGCCGTGCTCGCCCACGGCGGCGGCCACCTGCTCCAGTGCGTCGCGATCGAGATACAGGCCGGTCGGGTTGTTCGGGTTGCAGAGGAAGACGACTGCGGGGCGCAGGTCGCGGATCGTGTCCGCCGCTTCGTCGATGGACCAGCGGAAATGCTCGGCTTCGCTCGCCGGGAGCTCGTGGACCTCCGCACCGGCAGCAGTGGCGGCGGGTTCGTACTCGCCGAAGGTCGGGGTGAAGATGGCGCAGCGCTGGCCCGGCCGGAGGCGGGAGCGGGCCAGCAGATGGATGAGCTCGGTGGAGCCGTTCCCGACGAGGATGTTGCCCGCGCCGATGCCGAGGCGGGCAGCGAGGGCTTCGCGCAACACGAGGCTGTCGCGGTCGGGGTAGGCGGACAGGTCCGCCTCGGCGACGGCCTGCCTTACGCGGGGAGATGGGCCGAGGGGGTTGATGTTGGCGCTGAAGTCCAGCACCTCTTCGGGGCGCAGGCCGAGGGATCGCAGCTCGGCTGCGTCGAGGCCGCCGTGAACCGTTCTTGCGTTGCCCATCACGACTCCATCAGGCCATGACCGCGTGTCGCGCGGCCAGAAGGGCGAGGGCGGCGAGCACGGCGAGGACGGCCGTGTGCTCGGAGAGGCGCACGGCCAGACGGATGTCGCCAGGTTCGGGCTGGCGGAGACCCTCGCCGAGGCGGTAGTGGCCGGGCTTCTCCAGCTCGGTCCCGAGCAGGTGGGCCGCCGCGCCCATGGTCAATCCTGCGTTGGGGCTGGCGGTGAGATGGCGGTCGCGCAGCATGCCCCTCCAGGCGCGGGCGGCCGGGAGACGCATCAGGGCGCCGCTCACGAGGAGGAGGAAGGCACTGATGCGAGCGGGTACGAAGTTGACCACGTCGTCGAGGCGGGCGGCGGCCTTGCCGAAGTATTCGTTGGGGCCGCGGTACCCGAGCATGCTGTCGAGGGTGTTCACGGCCCGGTAGGCTACCGCGCCCGGGACGCCCAGGATCGCGAAGGCCAGCCAGGGGCTGATGTAGCTGTCGGTCGTGTTCTCTGCAACGGACTCGACGGCGGCAGCGGCAACGAGGTGCGGGGTCAGCGTGGCGGCATCGCGGCTGACGAGGCTCCTGAGGCTCTCGCGAGCGTCGTCGAGGCGATTCCCCTCCAGAGCGCGACGCGTCGCTGCCCCGGCTGCAGAAAGGCCACGCACGGTGAAGGTGGTGCGGAGGATGAGAGCCCCCAGCAGCACGTAGGGGACAGGACCGAGCGCCACCAGCCCGGTCATGGCCAGCCAGGCCAGGAAACCCGAAGCCCCCACCAGAAGGACGACAACCGCGCAGCCGTAGAGGAAGGCGCCCGCGGGCGGCTTCGGCGCGAACCTGGCGAGCCAGCTCGTGGCGCGCCCCATCCAGACGACCGGATGAATCGCGTTCGGGGGTTCGGGCAGCAGGCGGTCGAGCGCCAACGCCACCAGCAAGGCCAGCGCGTCCAGCAGGAAATGGCTCCACCACTCCGAGAACATCGGCGAGGGCGATCATGGAGGGGACGTGGGTTCCGTGCAGCAGATAGGGGCGGGATCGAGACCGGGACGCTGGCTCAATTGCGCCGTTTTTCCCGAATTTGCCGGGCGGGAGCCTGCAAAACGGAGCGCGAGCTAGCACGTTCGCGCTATCCCGGCCGGGCCTGTAGAGCCTCGATCGTCAGCACGCTCACAGGAAACAGCGTAAACTCCCGCATCAGAGCCGCAGAATAGTACATACTGTGCAACGCACCTATTGTGGGAGCGACTCGTGCCTAACAACATACCTGAAGCCGTGCAAGAGGGACCCTCAGGAGAGGGCGTAAAGCCTGCCGATCTGGCAGAGGGGGTGGTGAGCCTCGTCAACGCGTTTGTGAAAGGCGTTGAGCGACAGATTTCACCCCTCGGCCTGACCAACATGGAATTCGCCCTCCTGAAGACCTTCCTCGAGAAAAACGAATGGACAGTCACCGGACTGGCGGAAGTGCTGCCGGCCGATGCTCCACGCATCAGCCGTGTGGTGACCAGGATGGTGGAGCGAGGCCTGCTGCGACGGCGGCGCCGGACGGATGACCGGCGCGTGGTCGAGCTGAGGCTCACCCGCGATGGTCAAGAGCTGATCGCGGACCTCCACGAGCGCGTGACAGCGCACGAGGCCAGGCTCCTGGAAGGTGTGAGCGCCGAGGAGAAGGAAACGCTCCAGACGGTGACCGCCAAGGTGCTCGCGAACCACGCCGCTCTCCAGTAGCAGCCCCAGGTCAGGCTACTTCCGCTCCCCGGTCTCCCTACCGGGAGACGTGCTGCGTCTTGCAGTGTCGCGGACCTGGGGTTGCCTCCGCAGAAGCGGAACGCCAGGCCCTGCACATCCGAATATTCCGAGTCGGCTCTTGCACGTGGTTCGTCGAGGCCTGCTTTGACGAACACCGGCGGATCCCGGCCCCCGCCCTTCCTCGCTGCGGCGGCGGATGGGGGGAGGCTTGAGCAGTGAGGTAGCTGCGGCATTAACCGGTGACTCGGGTTGTCGGTGGAGAGCGGCGGCTCAGCCGGCGAAGAGGAGCACCAAGCGTGACCAAGCCCACCGAACTGCCGACCGAACGCCTTCTCCTCAGGCCGTTTCGACTCTCGGACATCGACGATGTTCTCCGCTACGCCAGTGACCCCGAGTGGGCAGCGTTCTATCTCCGGGCCTACGACCGGGGGGTCACCGAACACATGGTTGCTCGGTCCGTCGTGATCTCGTGGGACAAGGAAGCGGTGTTTGCGATAGAGGCCGATGGTCGCGTGGTAGGCCTGGTGAGTCTCGAGGTGGCTCAAGAGTCCCGGACGGCTGAGTTGGGATACGACCTCGCCAGAGATGTGTGGGGGCAGGGTCTCGCGACGGAAGCAGCCAGCGCCGTGGTCGACTGGGGATTCCGGGAGTACGGGCTAGCGAGAATCTTCGCGGAAGCGGACGCCCGCAATGGGCGTTCGCTGCGCGTCATGGAGCGACTCGGAATGACTCGCGAGGGCGTTCACCGGAGGGACCAGATCGAGCGAGGAGAACGCGAAATTGCCCGCTACGCGACATTGAGAAGCGACTGGAGCAGCCCTGGCGGAATACTGCCCTCCGTCACCCTGCCATCCGGAGAATACGAGACGACCGATCGCAACCAGCCCCCCGAGTTGACTACCCCGCGGCTCGTCCTGCGAAGGTTCCAAGCGGGCGATGTCGAAGACGTGCACAGGTACGCGGACGACGCCGAGTGGAACCGCTTTCTTGGACTCCCTGAACCCTACTCCCGTCGCGACGCCGAGGAGTTCGTAGCGAAGGCCATGCTGTGTGACCCCAAGGCCGTCTCCATGTGGGCAATCGTCCATGAGGGGCGGTGTGCTGGCAGCATCTACCTGCGCGGGGAGAGTCCTGGCTCCGCCACACTCGGATACTCCCTCGCCAGGCCACTCTGGGGGCGTGGACTGATGACTGAAGCAGCACGCGCAGTGGTCGTCCACGGTTTCGAGGACCGCAAGCTGGCTCGGATCTATTCCTTCGCGATTGTCGGCAACGACCCTTCGGCGCGGGTGCTGGAGAAGGTGGGGATGAGGCGCGAGGGCATTCTGCGCAGCAACCGCGTCGTTCACGGCGACCGCGTTGACGAGGTTCTCTACTCCATCCTTCGAGAGGATTGGGAGGCGTAGGGGCATAGCTGGTCACGCCTACGTGAGAGAAGTACGTGATTATGAGTTGGAGGCGGTCCTAGCCCTGTGGCGAGAGGCCTATGGAACGGTGGGCGTGACAGACTCCCTCGACGATGTCCTGCAGGCGGCGAGGGGGAGCACTTCGGTGCTGCTGGTTGCCGAGGAGGAGGGGCGCATCGTCGGAACCGTCATCGGAGGTTTCGACGGCTGGCGCGGCAACATCTACAGGCTGGCGGGTCACCCGAAACACCAACGGCAGGGAATCGCTCGCAGACTGGTGTCTGACATTGACGGACGCCTCGCCGAGATGGGCGCGAAGCGAATCACTGCCCTCGTCGAGAGGACGATCCGTGGGCCACTGGCTTCTGGGACGCGGTTGGCTACAACCTCGACGCGGGGATGGCGAGGTACGTCCGCAACCTCTAGCACTTGAGGCTCGCGGCTCCGGCTAGACCCTACTGCGCACTCCTGCAAATCTGGTTGAAGCGCCGGGTCAGTAGTCCTTTCTGAACTGTTCCCTGCCGTCGAGGAGCCGTCCTCGCACGGCGGGACTCGTGGTTCCTCACCCTGGGGAACCGGGCTATGCGTCTCTCTCGAGAGGAGCGGTGATGGGCCACCTGTATGCACTCCAAGGGGCCTTCCTGCAGCAGTGGCGTGTGACCGCGAGCCGTTACCAGATACTGCTCATCGCGATCAGCCAGGTCCCGACCGCGGCTGCGGCTGCCTGGATCGCCCGCGCCAGCGCGGAACAGGGCATCTCGCTCGCGATAGCCGTCGGCGCCGCCTTTGTCGTCGTCTGGAACGTATGCGTGTTCCGGACCGGCTTCTCCCTCCTCGACGAGCGCTGGGCGGGCACGCTGGAGCTGAACCTGCTGTCCCGGTCACCCCTCACGCTGGTGATGCTGGGGAAGTCGCTCGCCTTCGTCGCGTTCTTTGCGATGGTGGGGCTGCTGTCCTTCGCGGCCGCCCTGCTCGTGGCCAACGAGGTCGCCAGCATCGAGCACACCGTCTCCTTCGCCCTCTCCCTCACGCTGGTCGTACTTGCGGTCGTGGCGCTCCAGTTCCTGTTCGCGCCCCTCAGCTTCCTCGTCGGCGCCCAGGGCGGGTTCTTCAACGCGATCATGCCCCTGGGCGTTGTCCTGAGTGGTTTCTTCTACCCCATCTCCCTGCTTCCCAACTGGTTTGAGTGGCTGGCCCGCCTGCTGCCGACAGCCTGGGCCATGGAGGCGCTGATCTGGTCCATCAACGGCAAGGAGGACATCGGTCGCGTGGCGCTGAACTGGGTGCCGGCCGTCGGACTCCTGGTGGCCTTCGCCATCATCGAAGTCGCCCTCTTCCTTCGAGCCGAGAAGCGCGCGCGCCTCTCCGGCGGGCTGACGGAGGGGTAGAGACGTGGACAGGGTCCAGAACTTCTACCTGCAGGCGTACCTCTCGTACCGGGGCCTCTTCCACTGGCTGACGCCGTTCCCCTACTTCAGCAACATCGTGCTTGCGCCCTTCCTGACCCTGCTCAACTTCATCCTCATCGGGCGCTTCGCCTCGGTTGGGGATGTCGACCGCTTCGGCATCGGGATGGTCGTGTACGCCATCGCCTGGATCTACGTGGGTGGGGTGACGCAGTCGTTCTCCAACGACCGATCGGGAGGGACGCTGCACCTGCTCTTTGGCTCCCCCGCCAGCAGGGCCTCCGCCTACTTCGCCCGCGGTGTGGGGCACTTCTACAACGGTCCCCTGACCGCGGTCAGCACGACGCTCCTGGCCGTGCTCGTGATCGACCTGAACGCCGGCGACCTGAACTACCTCACCTACGCGGTGGCGATAGTCGTGGTCTCTATCGGGGTCCTGATGTTCTCCCTGCTCCTCGGGAACTTTGCCGCGTTGTACCAGGACTGGTTCCTCTTCCTGTCGATCGGGTATGGAGGGTTGCTTGGACTGACCGGGGTGATCATCCCAGTCGATCGTCTTCCCACCGTGCTCGAGGGAGTAGCCCAGGGGCTTCCCATCACGCACGGGCTTCAGGCATTGCGCGGGGCTTTCGCCGGAGAGTCGGTGGCGAGTGTGTCCACTGACCTCCTGCTCGAACTGGCGGTCGCCGGCGCCTACGCGCTGGTCGGACTTGCCGTCTTCACGCTCATCGACCGGGCCGCGAGGCGGCGCGGCATCCTTGCAGGAGGTGAGGAATGACCAGTGACGCCCCCATGATCGAGTGCCGCAATCTGCGGCGGACGTTCCAGCGCGGCGGTCCCCTTCGCCGGGGCAGCGAGATTGTGGCGGTCAGCGACATCTCGTTCGATGTGCGCCCGGGCACGATCTTCGGCCTGCTCGGGCCGAACGGAGCAGGCAAGACCACGACCGTGCGCATGCTCTCGACCCTGCTGCTCCCGACCGAGGGCAGCGCTCGTGTTGCCGGCTTCGACGTCGCCTCGCAGCCGCGCGAGGTTCGCCGTCGCACGGGTCTCGCGCTGGGCGGCGACCGGGGGCTGTTCGGCCGGCTCACGGGCGAGCAGAACATGCAGTACTTCGGCGCCATCAACCACCTTTCGCCCCGCGAGGCGAATCGCCGCTCCGACGAGCTGCTCGAACTCGTCGGCCTGGGAGAACGCCGGGGCTCGAAGGTGTTCGAGTACTCGCGCGGCATGAAGCAACGGCTCCACCTTGCCCGGGCCCTGCTCACCGAGCCCGACGTGCTCTTCCTCGACGAGCCCACATCCGGCCTCGACCCGCTGGGGGCCTTCGAGTTCCGGCAGCTCGTCGGCGAGCTGAAGGAGCGAGGCCGCACGATCCTCCTCACGACCCACTTCATGCTCGAAGCGGACGAACTCTGCGACGAGCTCATCGTGATCGACCGCGGCGAGGTCGTCGCCCAGGGCAGCCCCGCCGCGATCAAGCGGCAGTTCGGCAGCGCGACAGTCGTCGAGATCTCCCTGCGCGAGCCCCGGGAGGGGCTCGATGCTGCCCTGGGAGAGCTGCCCCAGGTCCAGCACGTGGAGTTCGGGGTGGACGGCATGCTCCAGACGGTCCGCGTTCACATCCCCTCCGACCAGGACGCCGGACCCATCGTCGCCCACATCGGCGCCGAACACGTCGACCACATGACCACACGCACGTCCTCGCTGGAGGAGGCCTACCTGACGCTGATCGGGAGAGAGCAGTAGCGGGCGCCGGCGCCCCGGACGCCGCCCGTGTGGAGGAGCCAGTCAGCTCCTACGGGGCGAACCGGAATGCAGGAACGCGGGCCTTTCGATCCTGTCCAGGCTGGTGGGCCTGGCTCGACGTAGGCAGTACTACCTTCGACCGGCTATTCGCTCCGTAGCCAGCACAGGACCGCCGCCGCCACCCAGCGCCGCGGCGGATAGCCGTTGCGCCGGGTCAGGCACGTCCGTCGGCGGGGGCCTCTGTTCGTCGGCGCCTGCTCAGCGCTCCTGGCAGCCCGTCAGTCGGTTCCAGGAGCCGGGCACCTGCCAGGGCTGATCACACGGGTCGGAAGCGGTCAACTCGTAGTAGTCAGGCGCCTCGTCGGCGGGACTCGATGGGGTTGCGGTGGAAGCGGAGGAGGATGACTGGGCCGCTGGCGTGGGTGTCACTGGTGTCGTGGACCGCTGCGTCGACCGCTGCGCCGACCTGGCCCCCGGCACCGACCTCGTCCCCGGCACCGACTTCGCCTGCTGCTCTGACTGCACTCCTGCGCTCTTGGTCACGGCATAGTGGTCGAAGGCCTGGACGGTGTGGCCGTCCGTGTCAGTGAGCGGATTGGTAGACGGCTTGACGAAGTAGACCTGCAGCGTGGCGGCGCTCAGGTCGACCCCGAAGTTCACGGTAACTTGCCTTCCCTGGATGGTGACGCCGTTCGCGGGCCAGCTGAGGCCGTTGCTGTGGTACCTGACTCCGAAACTGTAGGCCGCCGGCGTCGTCGTCGCGTCCAGATCGGCACTGAAGGTGATGGTGACCACATTCTTCTGGGTGAGAACGGCCCCCTGAGGCACCGCCGGGGAGGCCTGGTTGGTGTCGACCGGTACGGGGCTCGGAGCGCGAGACACGGATGCACACTTGGAGCTCTCACTGGCGAAGGCGATCGCCTCGTTCCAGGAACCCCAGTAGATGGGGGTGCTGGCGCACTCACCGTTCTCGTCGGGCTTGTTCAGGAACACCTGGCCGTAGGCAAAGGCGCCGCCCAGGAACCTGCCTACCCCGACGATGTAACAGTAAGGGTCGGGCGGGTCGCCGCCATTCGCCGCCGTTCGTTTCGCAAACTCGCTCCGGAGCTCCTCAAGCAACCAGGTGTCGCACGCCGTCTGACTGAAATTGTTGTTCGCTCTGGTCAGGAGCCGGTTTCGGAACGGGTCCATGCCGGATATCTGCCTGTCGCAAGGCCCCGTCGTGTACCAGTCGACTTCGTTGTCCCCGGCGGCCCTCCCCCACTGGACCAGAACCCACTCCCCCTCAGCCGTGTCGCAGAAGTAGTCGAGCCCGGCGAAATACTCGTCCTTACTCTGCAGCGCCGGCTTGCGCTGCCCTCCGCATTCCGACGCTCGTTGCTCCAGGTCATCACGCAGACTGACGGGAATTGGCAGCGGCCTGGGCCGGGTGGGCGACGGGGTCGGCGTCGGCGGCACGGCGTGCCTCTCGCGCAGCGTTTCGGGGTGATACGGCTGAGCGCGGTGCGGCCTTCTCTCGGTCCAGCTGTCCCATGTGTGGCAGACCGGCGACCCGTCAAGCAAGGTGTGCCCGGTAGGGACGCCTATGTCGGTGTCCCTGTAGGTGAGTGCCTCGGGGGAATCGCAGCGCGCAAGGTAGGCGCCGGGACTATTGTCCCTGAACTCTCCATCAACCCACGCACCAACGTCGTTGCACGTGTTAGACCCCGGATCCCACTGCCATCCCGGTCCCGTGCACTCGGCAGCCGATTGCGCATTGAGCTGCGGCGGTGGGTCGGCGCTCGCGGTCTCGAAGTCCCGCATCGCGAACGAGAGCAGAAGCGCGAGGGCGGCAAGAGCGACCAGAAGCGGCACGGCCACGCGCTTCACCCGCCGCCGGGTGGACTTCAATCTGCTTGCGACTCCTGCATTCCCCACTTCCGACCATCACTTTCATTGTGGAAGGAAGACCGCGGATATCGGCGAAGCGAATATCCGCTTTATAGTGTCGCGGGGATACTACCTCGAAATCAACGTGTTAGTTATGTGATATACGTGAAAATACTAGTCTTATCCGTGGTTGTTTCGTGTGTTCTGTTGAGAACACGCCCGCATCCCGGTGCGGATGCACTCACCGCCGATCGACCACAGGTATCCCAAGCCTACGAGGGGGCGCCGCCGGTGGACCGGACCTGGCGGCCTAGGCAGTACCACCTTCGAGTTGCTGTTCAGCCTCTAGCAAGCACACGAGCGCGATTCCACCGTCGGCCCAGCTACCGCTGGGCGAACGGGCGGGGCCGTTGCGATCGGACGCGAAGGACCAGGGCCCGCACCCACCTCAGCGGGCCTCAAAGACGCCGCCTCCACCGTTCTCTCCTTCCACATGAAGGTCGTGGCCGGCGAGCAGACGCATATCTGCATCGCGCTTTCGTTCTGACAGGCCCTTGCACAGCGTGCGCACATAGGCCACTATTGCGCTTCACCTACTGGAAGAGATTAGGGTCTCCTAATCAACCCGCATGGGAGCGACTGTGGAGAGCACTTCCCCGTCCGCGTTCCGCCCTGCCCGGCTGCGACATGTCCTGACCGTGCTCGCCCTGGCGATTGCTCTTGCTATCGCTGCTGCCACTGGCTGGGCCTGTAGCGATAACGAGGAAACCATCACGGTCTACTCCGGGCGCAGCCAGAACCTGATCGGACCCCTGCTTGAGCGGTTCGCGGAGGACACCGGCATCGATGTCCAGGTGCGCTACGGCGGCTCGACCGACCTCGCCCTGCTCCTGCAGGAGGAAGGCGACAGGACCCCCGCCGACGTGTTCATCTCCAGGAGCCCCGGCCCCATCGGCTTCCTCGCCGAACGAGACCTGCTGGCCGAACTGGACGACGAAGTGCTCGGGCTGGCCCCCTCCAGCCCCTCCGGCTACTGGGTTGCGCTGACCGGGCGTCAGCGGGTGCTCGTCTACAACAAGGAGCTGTTCGACCCGGCCGACCTCCCCACCTCTATCCACGAACTCACCGAGGAGAAGTGGCTCGGACGCGTCGCCCTCGCCCCCACGAACGGCTCGTTCCAGGACTTCTTCACCCTCTTCCGCATCTCCCACGGCGACGACGTCGCCCTCGCCTGGCTGACCGCTCTGCACGACGGCGGGGCGCCCGTCTATCCCAACAATGTCTCCATCGTGCAGGCGGTGGCCCGCGGCGAGATCGAGCTGGGGCTCGTCAACCACTACTACAACCTGCGCATCAAGGTGGAGGACCCCTCCACCCCCAGCGAGAACCACCGCTTCCAGGAGGGCGACCCTGGCGGTGTGACCATCGCCACGGCCATCGGCGCCACGACCTCCGGCGACAAGGACGTCGCCCAGGAGCTCATCCGCTTCCTCACCAGCAAGGTCGCGCAGGAGTACTTCGGGCAGGCCAACTTCGAGTACCCGCTCGCCACGGGCGTCGAGCTTGAAGGAGTCGCGCAGTCGCCCGGACCGGTCGATCTCGGCGAGTTCGACCGTCTCGGCACCAGTCTGGAACGCACCATCGAGCTGATCCGCGAGGCCGGCTTCGAGCCATAGGGCTCGCGGCGGAAAGGAGATCGCCGTCGCCCCCGGGCGCCGCCACGATCCGCTACACGATCCCGATGCCAGAGGACAGTCGCCTGCGGGGCGGCGAGGCCGAGGAGGTAGCCCTCGCCGGCTCGGGTACTGCCTACCGTCAAGTTGGGCCGGAAATGGTGGACCTAACTTGACGGTAGGCAGTACCACCTTCGAGGTGCTGTTCGCCCTGTAGTCGCTGGCCCAACGGGAGTGTCGCCCTTCACCCCCCCAAGCTGTGTTGATCAGTGAGGCCGACGAGCCGTCTGAGCGGGGGGACGCGTGCCCCGACGCTACTGCCCGCGCGCCCGGACTACTCCTCGGTGAGCGCGAAGTACCGCCCGGCTGGCCTGGCCGGATCCGGTCGATAGACGTACATCCGACCAGGGGCCAGCGCCTCTTCGTAGAGCACTTCCTCGCGGCCACCGGCGGTAACGGCAAGCGCGTAGGTGTCCGCTCCGGGCAAATAGAATTTCGCGACGCCCCTGCGATTGGTCTGCGATCGGTTCAAACCCGCGACGACCACCTCTGCTCCGGGAACGGGATTGCCGCCGCCGTCGAGCACGAGCAGTCTCGCGGCCTGACGTGCGAAGAGGTGAACCGAAAGAAACTGTCGGAGCCGCCCGGCACGACCGGGCACGGTCCCCTCCGGCATGTTGTCGAGGACGTCCTTCTCGTAGCCGATTTGCTTCGGGGTGGCCCAATCAGGGCCGTACTTGAAGCGGAGGTAATCCTCGGGCGGACTTGGGACGAGAAAC
>JAPOQN010000009.1 GCA_026710655.1 Chloroflexota bacterium
CCGCCGGGCCCCCCCCCGGGGGGGCCCCCGCCGTACAGGTGCAACGTCGCTGCACGCCGTCCGAACGGTGCGTCATCGTGTCGAGCTTACGTCAACGCGATGGCTACTGGCTATTGGCTGTAGGTTGCGCCAGCCGCCTACAGCAGCGCCGCCACCCGGTCGAGAATCGCGTGCGCGACGGCGTACTTGCTCAGCAGCGGCAGCCGCTCCGCCTCGCCGTCGCCATGGAAGATGGTGACCTCGTTCGTCTCCGTGCCGAAGCCGCTGCCCGCCGCCGTCACGTCGTTCGCGACGATGAAGGCGGCCCGCTTCGAGGCCAGCTTGGCCGTCGCGTTCTCCTTCAGGTTCTCCGTCTCGGCGGCGAAGGCGACTCGCACGCCGCCCCCCGGCAGCGTCGAGATGATATCGGGGGTCTCGGTCAGCTCGAGCCGCATCTCGTCCTCGCTCAGGCTGGCCTTCTTGATCTTCTGGCCGGCGGTTTCGAGCGGGCGGAAGTCGGCGGGCGCGGCCGCCATCAGGAGGGCGTCGCAGGTCTCCGTGAGCGGCTCAAGCGCCTCCAGCATCTGCTCGACCGTCTTGACGTTGATGCGGTTCACGCCGTAGGGCGTGTTCAGCGGGGATGGTCCCGTGACCAGCGAGACGCGTGCTCCCCGGTCGCGAGCCGCCTTCGCGAGGGAGAAACCCATGCGTCCGCTGGAGCGATTGCCGATGTAGCGCACGGGGTCGAGCGGCTCCTGCGTGCCTCCCGCCGTCACGATCACGGAGCGGCCGCACAGGTCGCCCTCGCGCCGGCCGATGGCGGCCCGTACTGCCCCCACGATGGCGGCTGTCTCGGCGAGCCGTCCTGCCCCGTGGCGTCCGCTCGCCAGGCGGCCTTCCTCCGGCCCAACCACCTCGACCCCGCGCTCGACGAGGGCCTCGACGTTGGCCGCGACGGCCGCGTTCGACCACATCTGCGAGTCCATCGCGGGCGCCACCACGATCGGCGCCGTGGTGGCGAGGGCTGTCAGCGTCACCATGTCGCCGCCGCCGCCGTAGGCGAGGCGCGCCAGGCAGTCGGCCGTGGCCGGCGCGATCACGAAGGCGTCCGCGCGGCGCGCGACCTCGACGTGCGCCTCCGCCTCCTCCGTCTCGAACATGTCGACGATCGCTTCCTGGCCCGTGAGCGACTGGAACGTGAGGGGTGCGATGAAGCGCGTGGCCGCTTCGGTCATTAGCACCTCGACGCTGGCGCCGGCCTGGCGCAGCTTGCTGGCGAGGTCCGCGGCCTTGTAGGCGGAGATGCTGCCGGTGACGCCGAGGGCGATGGAGCGCCCGTCGAGCGCGCGCTCACGGAACGGACTGGACGGCTCAGCCAAGGTTACGGTCATAGATTAGACGCAGCCCCTGCAGTGTCAGATTCTGGTCGACTGTGTCGAGCACGTCGGTCTCGGCGGCGATCTGGCTTGCCCAGCCGCCCGTGCCGATGACGGTGGCGCCCCCGCCCAGCTCTTCCTGGAAGCGGGCCACCATGCCTTCGACCAGCCCCACGTAGCCCAGCAGGATTCCCGATTGCAGGGCGTGCGTGGTGTTCCGGCCGATGGCCGCGGGAGGACGTTCGAGCTGCACGCGCGAGAGCATCGCCGCCCGGCTGAAGAGCGTCTCGCTGGCGATGCCGATGCCGGGCGCAATCGCGCCGCCGAGGTAGTCGCCGTCGCCGTTGACCGCATCGAAGACGGTCGCCGTGCCGAAGTCGACGACGATCGCGGGGGCACCGTACAGCTCGATCGCGGCTACGGCGTCGACCACGCGGTCGGCGCCGACCTGCCGGGGGTTGTCGTAGAGGATGCGCACGCCGGTGCGCATGCCGTGCCCCACGACCATGGCGTCCACGCCGAAGTAGCGCGCGCAGACCCGCTGGAAGGTGGGCAGGAGGGGCGGGACCGCGCAGCCGATCATGCAGGCGTCGACCGATTCCGCCGTCAGGTCGCTCGTGGCGAGGAGGTTCAGCATCAGGACGCCGTACTCGTCGGCCGATCGCTCGGCCTCCACCCCGACGCGCCACGTCGCCGCCAGTTTCTCTTCGGCGAACAGTCCCATATGGACTGACGTGTTGCCAATGTCGAGGGCGAGGAGCATGTCGCCGCCGCTTTGGGCTCTCGGGGAGTCCCTGTGCTGCTTAAGCCTAGGCGTGGTTCGGACGTACACACAACAGGCGGCTACACTTACTCGCATGACTGCCACTGCATCGCGCGTGCGAGAGCAGGCCGAGGCCGCCCGCGCTGCCGCCCGACGCCTCGCGATTGCTTCCACCGACGCCAAGAACGGCGCCCTTGAGCGAATCGCCACGCTCCTGCTGGAGCGCGAAAGCGCGATCCTCGCCGCGAACGAGCAGGACCTCGCCGCCGGCCGCGAGGCGGGCCTTGAGGACTACTTCATCGAGCGTCTCACGCTTACGCCCGCCCGCATCCGCGGCATGGCCGCCGATACCCGCCACATCGCCTCGCTGCCGGATCCCGTGGGCGAGACGATCGACGCGCGCACGCTCCCCAACGGCCTCCAGATCTCGCGCAAGCGCGTGCCCCTGGGCGTCGTCGCCTGCATCTACGAGTCCCGCCCGAACGTCACCATCGACATCGCCACGCTCTGCCTCAAGAGCGGCAACGCCGCCGTCCTGCGCGGCGGCAAGGAGGCCGTGCACAGCAACGCCGTGCTTGGCGACCTGCTGCGGGACGCGCTCGAAGACTCGGAGTTGCCCGCCGACTCCGCGCAGGTCGTCCGCGACCCCGACCGCGCCCACATCGACGAGCTCCTGGGCATGCACGAGGTCATCGATCTGATCGTGCCGCGGGGCGGCGCCGGCCTCATCAGCTACGTGCGCGAGAACGCGACCATGCCCGTTGTCGCGCACGGTGATGCCGTCTTGCACACCTACGTCGACGCCGAGGCCGACCTGGCGATGGCGCTCGAGGTGGTCGACAACGCCAAGACGCGCCGCTACAGCATCTGCAACGCCCTCGATACGCTGCTCGTGCATGAGGCGGTCGCGCCGGAGCTGCTGCGCTCTCTCGGCCAGCGCTGGGCGGGGACCGTCACCCTGCTTGGCGACGCGCCGGTCCTCGACCTCCTTGCGGGGCTCGACGTACCCGGTCTCGCCCTCGAGCCCGCGGGTCCGGACGCGTGGGACACCGAGCATCTCGCCCTGCGCGCCGGTGTGCGCGTTGTCGCCTCGATGGACGAGGCGCTGGCGCACATCGAGGCGCACAGCAGCAAGCACAGCGAGGCGATCATCACCGACAGCTACGAGAACGCCATGCGCTTCACCTCCGAGGTGGATGCGGCCGTCGTCTACGTGAACGCCAGCACGCAGTTCACGGACGGGGCGCAGTTCGGGCTGGGCGCGGAGATCGGCATCTCCACGCAGAAGATGCACGCCCGCGGCCCCATGGGGCTCGTCGAGCTCACCAGCTACAAGTGGATGGTCCTCGGCGCGGGCCACGTCCGGCCCGTATGAGCTCAGCCGGTCGCCCGAGCGTCGGGCGGTGCAACCCAGGAACACCTATCAATCAGCGGGAGCGTGAAACGTGATCAGCTTCGACCGTGAGGTGCGCACACCTTACTCCGAGTCCTATACGGTGCTCGATGACGGCGAGATTGTCGGGCGGGTGGACCTGCACATGCAGGGTCCGAATATCCACGCCACCCTCTGCACCACTGCCGACGCCAACGACGACCGCGTACGAGAACTCATCGACGCCGTCGACGAGCAGCTGGCGATGACCGCCGACCCCTTCCGGGAGGACTTCATCGTCACGGTCTGGAAGGGCGTCCCCGCCGGCGTCTACGGCGACGCCGAAGCCGGCGAGGACACGATCAGCCTCGGGGAGATCGCCGAGAGCTAGCCTCCCGCCGCCTCGTGCGAGTCCTTCTCCGCTGTTTCTAGGGCGCGTACGCGAGGACGGAAGCGCTTACCTCGAAGAGGGCTGAGGCCGCTGCGTCGGTGGCCTCGAACACGGGCTGCGGGTACACGCCGATGAAGACCACGCCCAGCAGTAGCAGTCCCGCCAGCGCGCCCAGCAGGGGCGTGGGCCGGAACCGCGTGTGCCCCTCGGGCGGATCGAACAGGTACATCTGCCGCATGACCATCAGGTAGTAGTAGAGGCTTACGAAGCTGTTCGCCGCGCCCAGGCCTACCAGCCAGAGCAACCCGTCCGTCGTGCTCGCCTGGAACAGCAGCAGCTTGGTCGTGAAGCCCGCGAAGAACGGCAGTCCCGCGAACGAGAAGAGCGAGGCCGTGATCACCAGTGCCAGGAACGGCTGCGTCGCCGCCAGGCCCCGCAGGCCCCGGATGGTGTCGTCGCCCGTGCGGTTGTAGTGCGCCGTCAGCGCCGCGAAAAGCGCCAGCGTCGAGACCGTGTAGCCCGCGATGTGCAGGAGCAGGGCGCTCGAGGCGTGCTCCGCCGTGGCCGCGTCGCCGTAGCCGATGGCGGCGATGGCCACGAGCATGTAGCCCACCTGCCCGATCGAGCTGTAGGCGACCAGCCGCTTCAGGTTCGTCTGCTGAATGGCGAGCAGGTTGCCCGCTGTCATCGTGATCGCCGCCAGGGCCGCAATCGCCGCCCGCCACTCCACCGCGTCCACCACGAGCGCGCCCGTGAACAGCCGCAGGATGAGGGCGAAGCCCGCCGCCTTCGAGGCGGTCGAGAGGAAGGCCGTGATGGGCAGGGGCGCGCCCTGGTAGGCATCGGGCGCCCACATGTGGAACGGCGCCGCCGACACCTTGAAGCCCACGCCGGCGATGATCAGCATGATGCCGACGACCGTGGCCGCGTCCGTGCCGCCCTCGCGGGCGGCCAGCGCCTCGGCGATGCCCTCGTAGCTGGTTGTGCCCGTGACGCCGTAGATGAGGCTGATGCCGTAGAGCAGCATCGCGCTGGAGAAGGCCCCCAGCAGGATGTACTTCAGGCTGGCTTCGTTGCTCAGCCGGTCGCGCTTCAGGAAGCCGACCAGGATGTAGAGCGAGAAGCTCAGCAGCTCCAGCGAGATGTAGGCGGTCAGCAGCTCGCGCGAGGCGGCCATCAGGACCATGCCCGTGCCGGCTACGAGCAGCAGTCCGTAGTACTCGCCCGCGGTGCTCGTGCGGTCGCGCATGTAGTGCGCCGAGAGCAGCGAGATGGCCATCACGATGCCCGCCGCGAGGATGCGGAAGTAGGTCGTGAAGTCGTCCGTGAGGAGCAGGCCCTCGAAGTCCCCGGCCGTGTCGCCGATGTAGGGGATGGTCGCGATCAGCCAGGCGAGCGCGCCCGCGGCCGTCGCGTAGGCGAGGTAGTCCTTGCGGATCTTCGGCCAGATGAGCTCGGTCCCGAGGATGGCGACAGCCGAGGCCACGGCGATGAACTCGGGAATGAAGAGGGTGAAGTCGCGCATCAGCCTGTCACCCCCGGCAGGTTCGTAACGGTGTTGGCGAGCCGGTCGGTGAACGGCGACCACCAGAGGCCCATCGCCAGCATGGAGAGGATGAGCAGCACGGCCGAGACCGTCTCGAGCGGCGAGAGGTCCTTCAGTTCACGCCAGCGCGGGTTGAGCGGGCCGAAGAAGACAACGCCGAACATGCGCAGCATGTAGGCGGCTGCGATCGCCGCCGCGAGGATGGCGAGCCCGCCGAACACCGGGTACGTCTTGAACGTGCCCACGAAGATGTGGAACTCGGCCGTAAAGCCAGAGAGTCCCGGCAGGCCCACGTTCGCGAGGCCCGCCACGACATAGGCGATCACCCATAACGGCATCACCTTCGCGATCCCGCCGAAGTCGCTCAGGTCGCGCGTGTGCGCCTGGTCGTAGAGCGACCCGATGAGGAGGAAGACGAGGGCCGTCATCACGCCGTGGCTGAACATCTGCAGGGCGGCGCCGCTGACGCCCACTACGTGCAGGGTGGCCAGGCCGATCAGCACGTAGCCCATGTGGCTCACGGAGCTGTAGCCGCTGATCAGCTTGAAGTCGCGTTGCGTGAGCGCCGCGATGGCGCCGTAGAGGGCGCCGATGGTGCCCAGCACCAGCAGCGCCGGCATCCAGAACTCGGCGCCTTCGGGCAGCAGCTGGATGCCCAGCCGAATGATGCCGAACGCGCCCAGCTTCATCAGCACGCCCGCGTGCACCATCGAGACCGAGGTGGGCGCCGACATGTGACCGTCGGGCGACCACGTGTGCAGCGGCCAGAGGCCCGCCAGCACCCCGCAGCCCACGACGAAGAAGGGGAAGATGAGCTTCTGCGTGCCGGCGCTGATGAGCCCGTTCTGGCCGGCCTCCCAGAGGGTCGGCAGGTCGAAGGTGCCCAGACCCGCCTCGTGCACCACCGCGAAGATGCCGATCCAGATGCCGACGGAGCCGCCCACCAGCATCAGCGTGAGCTTCATCGCGCCGTATTCCTTGCGCGTCGAGCCCCAGATGCCGATGAGCATGTAGAGCGGCACCACCGCAAGCTCGTAGAAGAAGAAGAAGAAGAAGAGGTCGAGGGCGAAGAACGTCCCGTAGACGCCGGAGATCAGGATCCAGAAGAGGATGAAGAAGTCTTTGGCGCGGTACTCCAGCTTCCAGGCGATGAGCGTGCCCGCGAAGGCCACGACGCCCGTCAGCAGCGTCAGCAGCGCGGAGATGCCGTCCACGCCCAGGTGCAGGGAGATGCCGTTCTCGCCGAGGAAGCCGACGTTCTCGATCCAGGCCCACTGCAGCTGCATTTGCAGCGGCTCGCCGCTCGCCTGGTAGGCGAGGAAGACGTAGACGGAGAGCCCCAGCAGGATCGCGCCGATGACGGCCGAGAAGTAGCGCGCCGCCATCTTCTGCGTGCCGGGCACGAACAGCAGCACGCCCGCCGCCACCAGGGGCAGCGCGAGCGCCGTCAGCAGTACGTAGCCCTGCGCTTCGTCCATGCCCTAGCCCCCGACCGCCAGGCTGACGAGCGCGAGCGCGATCACGCCCACGGCGATTGCCATCGCGTAGTTGGGGACGCGCCCCGTCTGCAGGTGCTTCAGCAGGAAGCCCGTGTAGTGCGTCATCGAAGCTGTGCCGTCGACGCCGGTGTCGTTCACGGCGAAGCGGTCGAACCAGCTCACGAGGTAACTGAAGCCCAGCACCACGCGGTCGATGAAGAACTGGTACAGGTCATCGAAGTAGAACTTGCGCTGGATCATCTCGTAGACCTTCGGCTGCCACTCGGCGAGCACGGTGGATCGGTCCACGCGGCCGTTCCAGTAGAACCAGGCGCCGCCGAAGGTGCCGATTACGAACAGCGCCGTGGAGAGGCCCACGAGGCCCCAGTCCACATGGAACGGCTTGCCGCCGTGCAGGAACTCGCCGAAGCCGCCGGGGAAGCCGAGGGCGTTTCCGAAGCCGTGGAAGATGAAGAAGCCCGCGACGATCGACATGAAGGCAAGGAATACGAGCGGCAGCGTCATAACGAGGCCGGGCTCGCGCGAGTGGCTGGCGACCTCCTCGTCCTGCGGTTTGCCCAGGAAGGTGCGGACGAACAGCCGCGTCGTATAGAAGGCCGTCATGATGGCGGCGATCGCCAGCAGGAAGAACGCCCAGCTTCCGACGCCCTCGACGGCGTGCAGGATCTCGTCCTTGCTCCAGAAGCCCGCCAGCGGGAAGAGTCCCGCCAGGGCTAACGACCCTATGAGGAAAGTGGCGGCGGTGACAGGCATCTTCCGCCATAACCCTCCCAGCTGGCCCATCTCCTGGTGGTGATGCGTGCCGATGATGACCGCCCCCGCTCCCAGGAAGAGCAGCGCCTTGAAGAAGGCGTGCGTGAACAGGTGGAACATGCCGGCGCTCACGTACCCCGCCCCCAGGGCGACGAACATGAACCCGAGCTGGCTCACGGTGGAATAAGCCAGCACCTTCTTGATGTCCGTCTGGGCGAAGGCCACGACCCCGCTGAAGAGCGCCGTCAGAAGCCCAACGACCAGGACCACCGTGAGCGCGTCGCCGGCGAGCTCGAAGACGGGCAGCATGCGCGCCACCAGGTAGACGCCCGCCACGACCATGGTGGCCGCGTGGATGAGCGCGCTGACGGGCGTGGGGCCCTCCATGGCGTCGGGCAGCCAGACGTGGAAGGGCAGCTGCGCGCTCTTCCCCATCGCCCCCAGCAGGATGAACATCATCGTCACGAAGAGTCGCGTATCGCCGATGGCGCCCTGCTCCACGTACTCCGTGATCTCGAGGATGTTGAAGGTGCCGGTCGCGTCCCAGAACAGGATGATGCCGATGAGCAGGCCAACATCGCCCACGCGCGTCGTGATGAACGCTTTCTTCGCCGCCTCTACCGCCGAGCGCCGCTCCCAGTAGTGCCCGATCAGCAGGAACGAGCTCAGGCCAACCAGCTCCCAGGCCACGTAAAGCAGGAGCAGGTTGTCGGCCAGCACCAGCATCAGCATCGAGGCGACGAAGAGCTGCAGGACGGCGAAGTACCACCAGTAGCGCGGCTCGCCCTTCATGTAGCCCACGGAGAAGATGTTCACCATCAGCGCCACCGTGGTGATGACGGCCAGCATCACGATCGTGATCGGGTCGACGGCGATGCCCATGCGCAGGTGGAAGTCGCCGATCGCCGTCCATTCGATGCTGTTGAGGACGGGCCAGGCGCTCTCGCCAAGATTGAGGAAGTTCGCCAGCACGGCGAAGAAGAGCGCGAAGATGGACGCCGCGCACAGAACCGCCAGCCAGTCGCCCTGACGCGGGAGGTTCCGGCCGAAGGCCGCCATCACGATGAAGGCGATCCCGGGTACGGCCGCCAGGATCCAGGCGTGCTCAGCCATCGATTGCTCCCCCTACCACCGCATCGTGGCCGCCTCGTCCACGTTGGCGGTCGAACGGTTGCGGAAGAGCCGGATGACGATGGCGAGCGCCAGGCCCACCTCGGCGGCGGCCACGGCGATGACGAAGACGGCGAAGACGATGCCTGTCGCCTTGTCCGGGTCGAGGTAGGCGGCGAAGGCCACGAAGTTCAGGCTGACCGCGTTCAGCATCAGCTCCACGCTCATCAGCACGAGCACCGCGTTGCGCCGTGCGAGGACGCCGTAGACGCCGAGCGAGAAGATGATCCCGCTGAGGACCAGGTAGTTCTCCATGGGAACCACTACTCGTCATCCTCCTGCCGGGCGATGACGATCGCCCCGATGAAGGCGACGAGCAGCAGCGCGCCCGTGATCATGAAGGGGGCGCCGAAGTCCTGGAACATGGCCTCGCCGATGGTCTCGATCGAGACCGCCACGGCGTTCTGGCCGAGGTCACCCGGCCAGGCAGTCGAAACGGCTACGCCGATAAGCGTCGCCATCAGTCCCAGCGCCACCAGCGCGCCGAAGGGTGCCTGCACGCCCGTCGTTGGCTCGGGCTCCCCGGAGGAGGCCATGCGCGTCAACATGAGCGCCAGCAGGATGAGCACCGTCACCGCCCCGCCGTAGATGAGGAACTGCACGAGCGCGATGAACTCGATCGTGAGGAAGAGGTACATCGCCCCCACGCCCGCGAGGCTGAGGATGAGGAAGATGGCCGAGTGGATGACCGTGCGCGCGAACACCACGCCCGCCGAGACCGCCACGATGGCGACCGCGAAGATCCACCAGAGGACTTCGGTGGTCACGCGCTACGCCCCTCCGCCCGCGTCTTCGGCGGTCGGAAGGGTACCGCCGAGCTCCGTAATGGTCGCCGCGACGTCCTCGGGGATGGCTTCGCCCCGCTCGATGTGCTCGCGCGCGGTGCGCTCCGCCTTCATGCGGCGGGCGCGCAGCTTGCGCGGGGAGTTCGGATCGCCCTGCGCGCCTGCGGCCGCGGGGGCGGCGGCTGGGGCCGCGGCCGGAGCCGCGCCTGCCGGAGCGGGGTCGTTCCCCGTGATCTCCTTGTAGAGGTCGCTCTCCGTGTCGTTCAGCATCTGCAGCACGTCCGCCGGCACGTCCTCGCCCTGCTCGATGTGCCCGCGCGCGGTGCGCTCCGCCTTCATGCGGCGGGCGCGGACCTTGCGCGGCGAGTTCGGGTCGCCAACGTCGCCCGCAGGGGCGGCGGGCGCTGCCGGGGCAGCGGCTGCGGCGGGGGCGGGCGTGCCGATGGGGGGCACGGGCTCGCCCGTGATCTCCGTGTACAACTCGCTGGCGTAGCGCCGCAGCGCCGCGATCGTCTCGGCGCTCACCTCGCCCGCCTCGCGCTCGGCGCGAGCGTCGCGCTCCGCCTTCATGCGGCGCGCGCGCAGCTTGCGCGGCGAGAGCGTGGCCACTTCGTCGTCCTCTGCGCTGGCGCCCGCGGCGGCTGAAGCCGCCTGCGCCTGCACCTCGGGCTCGCGCTCCTGGATGGCCGCGCCCAGACCCTGCGCGATGCGCTCGGCCTGCGCCTGCCGCGCCTCCGGGCGCGCCCCGGCGAAGCCGATGACGGGCACTTCCTCGCCCTCGGCCAGGGCCGTGTTCGCCTCGATGTTGTCCAGCGGCCGGAAGGGGTTGTCGAGCTTGCCCGCCTTGCTCGCCTCGAGCAGGTCCTCGATGTCCTTGTGCAGGTCGCGGCGGTCGTAGGTGGCCTGCTCGTGACCTTCCCAGGTGTTGTCCATCGAGATCGCCTCGAAGGGGCAGACCTCAATGCAGATGTTGCAGCGCATGCAGCGCGCGTAGTCGATCCAGAACTTCTCGACGATCTTGCGGCGGTCGCTCGTGCCCTCGGGGTGTTTCGGGTTGTCGTGCATCACGGCCGTCATGCAATCCACGGGGCAATTCCGCACGCAGATGTTGCAGCCCGTGCAGAAGGGCTCGTCGTGATCGAAGTCCCACGTCAGCACGGGGAAGCTGCGCTGACGTTCGGACAGTTCGTGCTTCTCGTCCGGGTACTGGATGGTCACCGGACGCCGCGCGAACGTCGACAGGGTGGTCGCGAGGCCTTTCAGAATGCCGATCATTGGTTCGGTACCTCGGCGTGCTTGTAGCTGCCCACGAGATTCTTGGTGGAGGGCTTGCGGACGGCCCGCAGGTAGATGCCGCCCAGGAACAGGATCGCCCCCGCCCAGTTGACCGCCGCCAGGATTGGCTCCGGCCAGCCGTAGTAGAGGAAGAGGCCGTTCACCAGCAGAAGGGCGAAGCTCACCTCGATGAGCGCCTTCCAGCAGAAGCTCATGAGCTGGTCCATGCGCAGCCGCGGCAGCGTGGCCCGCACCCAGAAGATGAGCATGATCATGATGAGGCTCTTGATGAGCGTCAGGGCGAGCTGCCAGCCCCAGCCCCAGTCGTCGCCGAAGGGGAACTGCCAGCCCCCCAGGAAGATGGCCGACCCGAAGATGCTGAAGGCCCACAACGAGGCGTACTCGGCCAGCTGGAACATGCTCCAGCGGATGCCCGAGTACTCGACGAAGTAGCCGCCCACGATCTCGGACTCCGCCACCGGGATATCGAACGGCGCGCGGTGCAGCTCCGAGAGCATGGCCGTGAAGAAGATGACGAAGGCCAGCGGCTGGATGAGGATGAAGGGACGCGTGTCCTGCATGCTCACGATCGCGTTCAGGTCGAGCGTGCCCGCCACCATCGCCACGGCCAGCAGGGCCACCACCAGCGGGATCTCGTAGCTGATCATCTGCGCGGCGGCGCGCACGCCCCCGAGCAGCGCGTACTTGTTGCCCGAGCCCAGCCCCGCCATCAGCACGCCCACGATGTTCAGTCCCAGCACCGCGAACACGAAGAACATGCCCAGCGCGAGGTTGCGCACGCCCCAGTCGCGCGCGAAAGGCAGCGCCACCAGTACGAGGAACACGGGGATGAACGTCAGGTATGGCGCGAACTCGAACACCCAGCGATCGGCGTTGCGCGGGCGGATGTCTTCCTTGATAAGCAGCTTGATCGCGTCGGCGAAGCCCTGCAGCAGTCCTATCGGACCCGTCCGCGTCGGACCCAGCCGCATCTGGAAGCGCGCCACCACCTTGCGCTCGCCGTAGGTCAGGTAGACCACGACGAGCGTCATCAGCAGCACGATGATGACGATGCGGATGATCGCATCGAGCCAGCTCAGGCCGAAGAACGCATCGCCGAAGGGCAGCTCGGTCACTTATCCACCTCGCCCAGCACGATGTCGAGCGACCCCAGGATGATGATCGCGTCGGCCACGTAGCTGCCCACCACCAGCTCCTTCAGCGCCGAGAGGTTGCAGAACGAAGGGGAGCGCAGCTTCGCGCGGTACGGCTGCGTGCCGCCCCTGGCCATCATGTAGACGCCGTACTCGCCCTTCGTGCCCTCGGTGGGCATGTAGATCTCGCCCTCGTTGATGCGCAGGGTCTTCGGCAGCTTCGGCGCGAGCACGCGCCCCTCGGGCATCTGCTCGAGGCACTGCTCGATGATGCGCACGCTCTGGTAGCACTCCGCCAGCCGCACGTGGAAGCGGTCGAACACATCCCCCTGGAGCCCCACCGGAATCTCGAAGTCGAGCTCCGGGTAGACGCTGTAGGGCTCCGCCTTGCGGATGTCCCAGGGCACGCCCGTGGCGCGCAGCATCGGCCCCGTGAAGCCCCACGCGATCGCCTGCTCGGGCGTGACCGGTGTGAGGTCCTTGCAGCGCTCGACGAACACCTCGTTGCCCGTCAGCAGCCCGTCGAAGTCCTCAAGTCCCTGCCGGACCGAGCTGAGCACCCAGCGGCAGCGCGACTCGAAGTTGTCGGGCAGGTCCATCGTCACCCCGCCGATGCGGAAGTAGGTGGGGAACATGCGGTCCCCCGCCACCTCCTCGAACAGGTCGTAGATGCGCTCCCGCTCGCGCCAGGCGTACACGAAGCTCGTGCCGAACGAGCCCACGTCCGCCCCGAAGGCGCCCAGGAACATGAAGTGCGAGTTGATGCGCGAGAGCTCCATCATGATCACGCGGATGTACTCCGCGCGCTCCGGAACCTCGATGCCGGCCAGCTTCTCGACGGCCATCGTGTAGGCGCCCTCGCAGCACATCCCCGCGAGGTAGTCGGTGCGGTCCCACCAGCCCATCGCCTGGCGGTAGTCGGCGTTCTCCGAGAGCTTCTCCAGGCCGCGGTGCAGGTAGCCGATGTACGGCTCGCAATCGACCACGAGCTCGCCGTCGACCGTCAGCACCATGCGGAACACGCCGTGCGTGGCCGGGTGCTGCGGGCCCACGTTCACGGTCATGTCGACCGTGTCGAGGTCGCCCTCGGCGGTGGTAACGCGCTCCTCCGGCCAGACCGACATCTAGACCTCCACCCCGGGCGGGCCGTCTTCGATGCCCTGCAGGATCTCTGCCTTCTGCAGCGGGTGCGCCTTGCGCAGGGGGTGGATGCGGAGGTCTTCCTCCAGCAGCAGGTTGCGCGGATCGGGATGCCCCGTAAACACCAGCCCCACCATCTCCGCCGCCTCCCGCTCGTGCCAGTTGGCCGCGGGATACAGCCCGGTGATGCTGGGCAGCTCGCAGCTCGGGATGGGCGCCGGCGCCGTTAGCTGCAGGGCGTGGCCGTGGCGGAACGAGTAGAGCTGGTACTTCGCCTCGAGCCCGTCCTCCTCCATGTCCATCGCGACGATGTTGCGGAGCAGGTCGAACGAAAGCTCGGGGTCCTCGCGCAGGCCGGTCACGAGCGCGAGCAGGTGCTCGGGCGCGACTCGCAGGTCGGCGTAGGTCTTCGTCTCGGAGAACTCGAAGGGGATGTTCGGCAGCCGCTCGCGCACGAGCGCCACGATCTCCGGCTCGCCGATGACCGCTTCGGCGCTCACCCGACCATCCTCTTCTCTTCCATGATCTTCTCCTGCAGCCGCAGGAAGCCGTCGAGGAGCGACTCGGGGCGCGGTGGGCAGCCCGGCACGTAGACATCCACCGGGATGATCTTGTCGACGCCCTGGAGCACGCGGTCGTACTCGGTGTAGGGCCCGCCGTTGGTCGCGCAGGCGCCCATGGAGATGACGTACTTGGGGTTCGGCATCTGCTCGTAGAGCAACTTGATCGCCGGCGCCATCTTCTTCGTGACCGTTCCCGACACGATCATCACGTCGCTCTGGCGGGGGCTGGGCCAGGGCACGATGCCGAAGCGGTCGAGGTCGTGGTTGGCCATGAAGGTGCCGATCATCTCGATCGCGCAGCAGGCCAGCCCGAAGGTCATCGGCCAAAGCGAGCTCTTGCGGCTCATCGCCAGAACCGTATCGACGCCCGTCTGCAGGATGCCCGGCATGACGATGCGGTAGGCCGCCGTCTGCTCCGGCAGGTCGACGGGCGTCAGGCGATCGGCCTCGTTCCCGAAGTCGGGCACGTAGGCGGGCATCACCGGTCCCTCGGGGGCAGAGGCTGCTTCGTCGCTCATTTCCACTCCAGTACGCCGCGTCGCCAGGCGTACAGGAGCCCGGCGCTAAGCACGACAATGAAGGTGAACATGTACCAGAACGCGTACGCAGGCAGGTCGAAGAAGGTGACCGCCCAGGGGAAGATGAAGATCGTCTCCACGTCGAAGATGAGGAACATGATCGCGAAGATGTAGTAGCGGACGTGGACCTGCGCCCAGTTGCGGCCGATCGGAAGCATGCCGCACTCGTAGGAAACGCCCTTGCCGCGCTCGCGCGCGAACGGTCCCAGCAGGCGCGCCCCGATGAGGGCCGTGAACACGAGGATGAAGCCAGCGATCGAGGCGATGAAGACAGCCGACCAGGTGTCGTAGAAGCTCATGGCCTCGCTTTCGCCGTCGAACGCCGGAGGGGCGCTGCGGGCCGCGCAGCCGCGACCGCCAAGGCCGCCCCCGAGGCCCTTGTGATTTGCGCCACAAAGATAAGCGCGGGGGGTAGGGGCGGCAAGCCGCAGCGGGTGTGGGGGTGGATCAACCATCTACGGTGTGGTACATATGTTCGCCGTGCCCGATGACACGATATGGCCACTAGAACCCCATACAGCCGCCAAGCACTCGATCCTGCGCCGGTACCTCCAGGCCTACTACCCGAAGTTGGCAAGCACGAGGGGGCGCATCGACTTCGTCGACGGCTTTGCCGGACCAGGTGTGTATTCAGGGGGCGAGCCGGGGTCTCCCGTTATTGCGTTGAATGCCCTGGCAGAACACCGCCATCTCCCCAACATGGGTCACTGCACGTTCGCATTCCTATTCATCGAGCAGGATCCCCCGCGCTTCCAGATGCTCAAGAGCATTGTGGAGTCCCGCCAGCTTCCTCGGAACGTTGAGGTCAGAGTCCGATGTGGGACGTTCGAGGAGCACATCGGCGAGGCATTCGAGGGAATCGAGTTTCTAAGGGACCGAGGGCTGGTCCCAGGCCGCCCGACGTTCGTCATGGTCGACCCATTCGGTGTGAAGGGCCTTCCCCTCAGTTTGCTGCGCCGCCTGGCTCGATTCCGCAAGACGGAGCTGCTCGTCTCACTCATGTACGAGCCGATCATCCGGTTCCTCGACCACCCTGACTTCGAGGCACACCTAGATGACCTCTTTGACACGAGAGAGTGGCGCGACGCGAGGGGGCGGGCTGCGGATGACAAGAAGGTCTTTCTGAGCACGCTCTACGCGCGTCAGTTGCGGAGCATTGGTATGGAGTATGTCCGCCTGTTCGAAATGAAGGATGCTGGGAATCGGACCGAGTACTTTCTGGCATTTGCCACCCACAGCGAAGATGGGATTCGTGCCATCAAGGAGGCCATGTGGAAGGTCGATCAAGCCGGAGGAATCGTCTTTTCGGACTTTACGGCGCCGGACCCAGCGCAGGCGACGTTATTCGAGGTGGAGCCAGACTTGGAACAACTTCAGGACCTTCTCATCGAGCGTTTTAGGGACCAACCACAGGTTCCAACTGAGGATATCGACAGGTTTGTGCTGCTAGAGACCGCCTTCCGCGAGACGCACGGCAGGGACGTGCTGCGAAAGCTCCAGAGGGAGGGGGCGGGGGCGATTGAGGTAACCCGCCCTCCGAGTAAGACCAAGGCTTACTGGGGCCCAGGGACGCGCGTTACGTTCCTGCGGCCTGAGTAACCAGCGGCATCTCCCCCCACAGCCGCCCCTCCAGCTGCCTCCCAGCCTTCCCCTTCCCCACGCGCTTCCCCACCTCGTTGTGCGCCCCCCACTGCTTGAAGAAGAAAGGGACACCCGCCGAGATGCAGGCATCGCGGAGGGCGCAGGCCCACTCCGGCTTCATGCGCCGCGCCCGGTGCCCCGACTCCCCGCCCGCGATCACCCAGCCGATGTCGCGCAGGTCGATCCCGTCGAGCGGCCCCAGGAGCGGCTCGCACGAGGTGAAGCGCACCGCCGCGGGGATGTCCCGCAGCGTGTCGAGGCGGTGCAGGAAGCGGCGGTTCTCGACCGATGTCCCCATCCAGACGTTGGCCGGCCAGGGAAGGTCCGGCGCCAGCTCGAGCGCCCGCTCGGGGCGCTTCGTCAGCACCTGGAAGGTGTGTTGGTGCGCGCGCTCCATCGTGTCGAACACGCGCCCCACGAACTCCGCCGGCACCTTCTCGTGGAAGAGGTCGCTCATGCTGTTGACGAAGATCATCCGGGGCTTCCGCCACGTCAGCGGCAGCTCCAGCCGCTCCGGCCGCAAGGTCAGGTCGAAGCCCTGTTCGTAGGGGTGGCCGGGGACGCCCCGGAAACGCTCGGCGAACGTCTCCGCGTAGCAATGCGCGCACCCGGGGCTGACCTTCGTGCAACCGGTCACGGGGTTCCAGGTCGCCTCGGTCCACTCGATCGACGATGTGGAGCTCATCCTCGACCTCCCGGCTCCCGCCACGATCATTAGAACATACGTACCAATGTTCGTCACGTCCTGCGCAAGGCGAACGATACCCCCGCCGCTGCTACCCTGCCCCCGATGAACGCCGCCACCCCCTACCTCGACGCCCTTGCTGACATGGCCCCGCTCGTCGCCGCCGAGGCGGAGCGCTCCGAGCGTGAGGCGAAGACGACCGCGCCCGTCGCCGAGTGCATCATCGACGCGGGGCTGTGGCGGCTCTACCTGCCCCGCTCCGTCGACGCCCCCGAGCTCGACCTGGCGCCCGCCCTCGAGGTGTTCGAGGCCGCCTCCCGCATCGACGGCTCTTTCGGCTGGGCCGTGACCATCGGGAGTGGGGGCGGGCTCTTCGCGGGCGCCCTCGAACCCGCCACCGCCGCGGAGATCTTCGGGCCGCGCGAGGCCCTCATCGCTGGCTCCGGGAAGCCCGGCGGGACGGCCAAACCGGTCGACAGCGGCTACCTCGCCGGGGGTCGCTGGAACTTCGCCAGCGGCGCCCACCACGCCACCTTCTTCACTGCCAACTGCATCCTCGAGGGCGAACGGCGCGCAGACGGCGGCGACGGACCGGTCATCCGCGCCATGGCCTTCCCCGCCGGCGAGGTCGAGATCGTCGAGACCTGGGACCCGGTTGGGATGCGCGGCACCGGCAGCCACGACTTCCGCGTCGAGAGCAGCCTCGTCCCCTTCCGCCGCTCCTTCGACGTCTTCGGCGAGTGGACCTTCGAGACCGGTCCCCTCTACCGCTACCCCTTCCAGCACCACGCGGAAACGTCGTTCGCGGCCGTCGCCCTCGGCATCGGGCGGCACGCCATCGACGAGTTCCTGGCCCTCGCCGGGTCGCGCCAGTCGCTGTACACCGGCCAGTCGCTGGGCGACCGCCCGGGCGCGCGTGTGCGCCTCGGAGAGGCGGAGGCGCTCGTGAGCGCCGCCCGCGCCTGGTTCTTCGAGGTTGCGCAGTCGAGCTGGGACACGGTCGTGAGCGGCGACTCGCTGGCAGGCGAGGAGGCCGCGCGCGTGTCGCTCGCCTGCATCCACGCCGCCAACAGCGCCGCCCGCGCCGCCACCCTCCTCTTCGAGGCGGGCGGTTCGGCCTCGCTCGACGCCGGATCGCCCCTCGCCCGCGCCTGGCGCGACGTGCACGCCCTCACGAAGCACGTGGCCGTGTCGCCGCTGGGTTACGAGGCCGCCGCCGCCGGGCTGCTCGACGCCGAGGCGTAGTCGGGCGGCTGTTCCTGCTCGGTCCGGTGCCTGCGCGCCTCGCGCAGCACGAACGTCCCGCAGATGAAGACCAGCGCGGCCGTCGTGGGCCAGCCGAACAGGCGGCCGTAGACAAGGTACTCGCCGATGGAGAGGTTCAGCAGCATCCAGGTCAGCACGAGCGCCTTGGTCGCTTCGTAGGCGGCCCAGACGACGGTCACCTTCACGAAGATTGGGGCGTTTACGGGCAGGTTGCCGACCATGCGCGGCGAGATCTCGCGACCGATGGCGCCGATGAGTGGCCACCCTCGCCAGAGTGTCCACGCGTAGATGGGGAGGATCAGCGCATCCCCGACCGGACCCGCGGCGAGGTACGCCTTCTCGTTCGTCAGGAGGATGCCGGTCAGCGCCGAAGCCGCCGTGACGACGTAGCCGAAGATGGCGATGAGCCTGAGCACCGGCGTCTCGCGCGTCAGGAAAAAGACGACCGTGACCGCCGCGAAGCCGCCCGCGATCGCAATCTCCGCCGGCGCCACCTTGGTGAGCCCATAGAAGAGGAGCACCGGGAGCATCGTCAGGAAGACGCGCGGGTTGGGCTGCCACTCCACGGGCAGCCGCCCCAGCAGCGGGATGCCGCTGTACCAGCCCGAGGGTCCCCCCTCGGTGGCGAGGACGCGAGCGCCAGGCGCTGTCATGGTCCTGGCAGTCTCGCATTGTTATGGGTTATCTCTCTTAACCCGGCGAGATGCTCGGCTGCCAGCCGCTCGTACCGACCCGGGTTGTTCTCGACCCACTCCTGCGAGGGCGTCCCCGCGATGGAGCGCTTCACCTCCGCCGGGGTGCCCGCCGCCAGCATCCCCGCCGGGATGACCGTGTCGGGCAGCACCACCGACCCCGCCGCCACCAGCGCCCCCTCCTCCACGACCGCCCCGTCGAGCACCTGCGCCCCGTTCGCGATGAGCGCCCGCGCCCCGATGGTCGCCCCGTGGATGATGGCGTTGTGCGCGATCGAGGCTTCCTCGCCGATGAGCGCGGGGGCCGTTGCGCGACCGTGCACCACCGCCCCGTCCTGGATATTCGCGCCCTTCCCGATGACCGCGTAGGAGGTGTCCCCCCGCACCACCGCCCCGTACCAGACCGAGGCGCCCTCCTCGATACGCACGTCCCCCACCACCGTCGCCGTGGGCGCGATGAATGCGCTCTCGTGGATAACGGGAACCTTCTCGCCCACCGCATAGACCGGCATCGCCCGCGCCCCCTCCACGAAATCAGCGCGTATCGTAGCCCGTCGCGCGCCCGCCCGGAGCGGTGCGCCGGAGGTACTTAATGGAAGTCGATTCCTTCGCGGACATCGCCGAGCAGTTCAACGACCGCGTCAACCGCCTCGTCTGGTGCACCGTTACCACGATCGACCGCAAGGGACGCCCCCGCTCCCGCATCCTCCACCCCGTCTGGGAAGGCTCGACCGGCTGGATCGCGACCGGCCGCACTTCCCTTAAGTCCAGGCACATCGCGGAGAATCCCTACGTCTCCGTCGTCTACTTCGACCTGCCCGCCGGCAACCCCCTCGGACAGCAGCAGGTCTACGTCGAGTGCAAGGCCGAATGGGACGACGACCCCGCCGAGAAGCAGCGCGTCTGGGACCTCATCAAGAACGCGCCCCCGCCCGTTGGCTACGACCCGGCGATGTTCTTCCAGTCGGTGGAGAACCCCGAGTTCGGCGCGCTCAAGCTCATCCCCTGGCGGGTCGAGGTCTCGGCGCTGAGCGACATGATGACCGGCGCGGAGCCGAAGATCTGGCGCCAGGACGTTTAAGAAGGAGGGCTACAGTGCCCTTCGTCCGGGAGGCCTGAAGCACATGAACGACCTCGTTCGTCCTGAGATCGAGGACTACGCCGCCGTCAGCACCACGCCCGAGCCGGAACTGCTCCAGCAGGTCGCACGACAGACGGAAGCGCTCGGCGAGCGGGCGCGCATGCTCACCGGCCGCCTCGAAGGCCGCCTGCTGAACTTCCTCGTCGGCCTCGTCCGGCCCCAACAAGTGCTCGAGATTGGCTGCTTCACCGGCTACTCCGCCCTCTCCATGGCGGAGGCCCTCCCCGAGGGCGGCCGCCTCTACACCTGCGAGATCAGCCGCGAGCACGCCGATATCGCTCAGGCCAACTTCGACCGCAGCCACTTCGGCGACCGCATCAACCTCTACTTCGGCCCCGCCCTCGACACCATCGCCTCGCTCGACGGCCCCTTCGGCTTCGTCTTCGTCGACGCCGACAAGTCGAACTACCCCGGGTACTACGAAGCCGTTCTGCCGAAGCTCGCAGAAGGCGGCCTCATCGCCTTCGACAACGTCCTCTGGTCCGGCCGCGTCCTCGACGACGATGACGACACCGACGACACAGCGGCCATCCGCACGCTCAACGCCCGGCTCGCCCAGGACGACCGCGTCGAGGTGGTCATGCTCACCGTGCGCGACGGACTCACGCTGGTGCGCCGCCGCGCCAGCCACTGACCGAAAAACGGCCTAAGCTAGAAACCAGAGACCTGCAGATATCGCCCCGTAGTGGGTGGGGAGACAAGGCATGAGCGAGCGCGAAGCAGTCGAGCGAACGAGCGGAGCAAGCTGAAATGAGCGAGCGCGAAGCAGTCGAGCGGCTCGAAAACGTCGGCGAGAACGGAGCGAGCGAGCGCGGAACCTGGACGGTCAAGGCCGGCCTGGCGCAGATGCTCAAGGGCGGCGTCATCATGGACGTGGTCTCGCCCGAGCACGCCCAGATTGCCGAGGGAGCGGGCGCCTGCGCCGTGATGGCTCTCGAGCGCGTCCCCGCCGACATCCGCAAGGACGGCGGCGTCGCCCGCATGAGCGACCCCGAGATCATCGTGCGCATCACCGAGGCCGTCAGCATCCCCGTCATGGCCAAGGCGCGCATCGGCCACTTCGTCGAGGCGAGCATCCTCGAGGCCCTCGGCGTCGACTACATCGACGAGTCCGAGGTGCTCACGCCCGCCGACGAGGCCCACCACATCGACAAGCACGCCTTCACCGTGCCCTTCGTCTGCGGCTGCCGCGACCTCGGCGAAGCCCTCCGCCGTATCGCCGAGGGCGCCGCCATGATCCGCACCAAGGGCGAGGCCGGCACCGGCGACATCGTCGAGGCCGTGCGCCACATGCGCGCCGTCCAGGACGAGATCCGCCGCCTCCGCAACCTCTCCGAGGACGAGGTCTACACCGCCGCCAAGAACCTTGGCGCTCCCGTCGAGCTCGTGAAGCGCGTCCGCGACGAGGGCCGCCTGCCCGTCGTCAACTTCGCCGCCGGCGGCGTCGCCACACCCGCCGACGCCGCCCTGATGATGCGCCTCGGCGCCGACGGTGTGTTCGTCGGCTCCGGCATCTTCAAGTCGGAGAACCCCCCCGCCGTCGCCAACGCCGTCGTCGAGGCCGTCACCCACTACCAGGACGACGAGCTGCTGGCGCAGGTCTCGCGCGGTCTCGGCGCCGCCATGCGCGGCCTCGCCGTCGCCTCCCTCCCCGAGGAAGAGGTCCTCGCGAAAAGGGGTTGGTAGGCGAACGCTTGACCCGCTGGGGCTTGTTGGGCGAACGGTGACACCGTACACTAGCTCGTGAACATCATCTCCGTTCGCCACCGGGGATTGCGAGAGCTTCTTGAGGAGGACGGCACCCGCTTTCTTCCACCAGCCCTGGCCGCACGGGTGCGCAATGTGCTGACGGTGCTCATTCTCGCGGAGGAGATGGAAGACTTTCGGTCCAATGCGCCACCCGGGTGGCGTGTACACCAACTGTCGGGGCAGAGGCGGGGACAGTGGAGCGTTTCGGTCTCCGGCAACTGGCGGCTCACCTTCGAGGAAGCAGAAGGGAATGTTGAGCAACTCAACCTGGAGGACTACCACTGATGGTGGATGACTCGGTCAGCATCAACATGTCGCCCTCCCATCCAGGGGACTTCATTCGCACAGAGGTCATCGAGGAGTTGGGTCTCACCGTGACGCGAGCAGCGGAAGTCCTCCGAGTCCGCCGCGCGACCCTGTCGGACCTGTTGAACGGGAACGCGGCGCTCTCTCCGGAAATGGCCCTGCGGGTTGAGAAGGCCTTCGGTCTGAATATGGACCTGATGCTGCGGATGCAGGCGTGGTACGACTCGTCGCTGATGCGAGCGCGGGCAAGCGAGATAGACGTTCAGCGTTACCAGCCGGCCTGAAGGCTCCCCGCCCAGCCTGGCCCCTACGCCGGCCGGCCCCGCAGCCGGTCCTTCTTCCCCGGCGTCGCCAGCATGAACGCGATGATCTCGCGCCAGTGGTGGCTCACGTAGTACTGACCCGCCAGCGCCGCCGCCGTCCCCACGCCCACGACCGCCCACTCCCCCGCGTTGATCGGCGAGAAGTCGAAGAAGTCGCGCAGCCACGGCGTGTACACCGTCAGCACGAGCGCGAACCCCAGCAGCCCTCCGAGGAACAGCGTCATCACCGGGCGCGTCAGGCTCCGGAACGACGCTCCCTCGAACCCCAGCACCTCGATCATGAAGCCGATGCTGGTGAACCCGATCACCAGCGACACCAGTGTGCGCGACTCCTCCGTGCCTTGGTTGAACGCCCACTCCACGAAGACCTGCACGAGCATCGCCACGATCGCGAGTGAGATGCCCGCCGGCAGGGCGAAGCGGAGCACGTTCGTCAGGTAGTCCTTGCCCGCTTGCGGCGGCGGGATGCTGATCGAGATGAAGATGGCCGGGATGCCCAGCGCCAGCATCGCCGTGAGCGAGCCGTGACGCGGCAGGAACGGGAACTCCAGCCCCAGCAGGTTCGTCGCGAAGATGAGCAGGTAGGCGTACACGCTCTTCGCCACGAAGAGCTTGCTCAGCCGCGCCGAGTTCCCCAGCACGAAGGTCGCCTCCTGCGCCCCCCGGATGAGCGCCGAGAACGAGTCCCGCACCAGCACAATCCCCGCCACCGCCCGCGCCGTCGACGTGCCCGACTCCATCGCCACGGCGACATCCGCCGCGCGCAAGGCGTGTACGTCGTTCGCCCCGTCCCCCACCATCGCCACGAAGCGACCCTGGTCCCGCAACGACTCCACGATGGCTCTCTTTTGCTGCGGCGAGATGCGCCCGAAGATGCTGTGCGACTCCACCGCCTCTGCGAACCCCTCTTCCGGGAGCCCGTCAAGCTCCGAACCTGCGATCGCTCCGCCCGGCGTCTGGATCTGAAGCTGCTGGAGCAGGGCCGACACCGTCTGCGGGTTGTCCCCGCTGATGATCTTGGGCTCGATGCCGAGCTCCGCCATCAATTGGAAGGCTTCCCGCACCTCCGGACGCAGCACGTCGCCGATCGTAATCAGCCCCAGCGGCCGCAGCCCCGTGAGCGGCGCCTCCGGGTCTGGCAACGACGCCACCTCCGCGAACGCCACCCCCCGCATGCCCCGCGCGCTCGCCGACTCGTAGGCCGTCAGCAGCCCGTCCGCCTGCCCCACCTCGATGAGCGCTTCCGGCGCGCCCAGCACGAACGTGCGCCGCTCCGGCCCCGCCACCAGCCGCACCGCGCTCCAGCGCCGCGCCGAGCTGAACGGCACCTGCGCCTCGACCACCCCCGCGTTCTTCAACCCCGCGAAGCGGTCCGCCAGCGCCGAGGCCGTCTTGCTCTCGTCCGCCGTGGCCGCCGCGAACGCCCCCAGCCACCCCTCCACCCCCGGGACGCCGGGCGCCCACGTAACTCCCTGCACCGTCAGCCGGTTTGCGGTGAGCGTGCCCGTTTTGTCCAGGCAGACCACGTCCGCGTAGTTGAGCGCCTCCACTGCCTGGATGTCCTGCACGATCGCCCCCGCCCGCGAGACCCGCACCGCCCCCACCGCGAACGCCACCGTTATCCCCAGCAGGAGGCCCACCGGCACGATCGTCGTGACCGTGGCCACCAGCGCCTTGAGCGACTCCGCCAGGCCCCGGTCCTCGACGCTGTAGGAGATCAGCAGCGCCACCGTCAGGACGATCGTCGCCCCCATCAGGACTCGCAGCAGGCGCTTCAGGTGGATCTGTAGCGGCGTCATGCGACGCACCAGCTGGCGCGCGTCCGCCGTCAGCTTGAGCGCGTACGCCTCGTTCCCGACCCGCTCCGCCGTGTAGTACAGGTCCCCGGCCACGCAGAACGACCCCGACAGCAGCTCGTCCCCCGGCGCCTTCCGGATCGAGTCCGATTCGCCCGTCAGCAGCGATTCGTCGACCTCCCCCGCCCGCCCCGTCACCGGCCCGTCCGCCACCACCTGGTCCCCCGGCCGCAGGTGGATCAGGTCCCCCCGCACGACCTCCTCCGCCACGATCTCGCGCTCCTCGCCGCCCCGCACCACCAGCGCCGTCGGCGCGGTGAGCGCCACCATTTCCCGCAGCGTTCGCACCGCCCGCAGCTCCTGGTACGTCGATACCACCACGTTGGCGAACACGACCGCGCCCACGAACAACCCGTCCCGGAACTCCCCCACCACGAATAGCGCCACGATTAGCACCAGCAGGACTACGTTGAAGAACGTGATCGCGTTCGACCGCACCACGTCCCAGGTGCTGCGGTGGCGCGTCGTGTCGACGTTGCCCTCGCCCGCCTCCAGCAGACGCGCCGCCTCCGCCTCCGTCAGCCCCACCCCGGGACCCTCGCGCACATCCGCAACCGCGCTCGCCATACCCCTACAGCGTAAGGGGTGGGCGCTAGTGGCTCTTCGCGACCATCCCTAGTTGAACAGCAACGCCGCCGCCGCCAGCGACACCCCCGCCACCCCGATCACGAACCCCGCCATGCCCAGCCCGAAGATCAGCAGGGCGTGGTGAAGCTCCGCCCGCATGCCCGCGAACCCCGCGTCCAGCCGCGCGTCGAGGTACTCCCGTGTGGCGTCGAGGTGCTCACCGGTCACGAGCGCGCCTGTTGCATCCGCCATCATCGCCACCGTTGCGCCGGCGTGCGAATCCACTGCGTATCGAACGTCAACGACATCCCGCTGCCATGCTATCAACCATTCCGAACCGCAACAACTGTGCTATCCTATCGACGCGATGGCCCTCACCTTCGATACCCGCAAGGCCTTCCAGAAGCTGCTCCAGCGCGGACTCCCCGAGCCCGCGGCCGACGGCATCGTCGAAGTCGTCGAGGAAGCCACCAGCACCGTCGTCACCGGCGACGTCCTTCGTTCCGAGTTGCAGGCGGTCCGTGCCGAGATGCGCGCCGACCTGTACCGTGCCCTCTGGCTCTTCGGGACGACCATTGTCGCGACCCTCGGCGTCATCGTCGCTGTCGCCAACGCGTTCGAGTGATGGCTGAGGCTGCCAGTTCCGTCGTCACCGGCGACGTTCTTCGCGCCGAGTTGCTGGTGGCCCGCACCGAATTCCGCGCCGAGATGGCCGAGCTGCGCGCCGAAATGTGGCGAGCCCAGTACACCGCCGTCGCGACGATGTTCGGCCTGATGGTCGCCGTCGCCGCCGTCTCCCTCACCATCGCGAGCCGCGTGCTGTAACCCCCTACCGCCCCAACCTCCCCGCCACCAGCCGCACCGCCACCGTCACCCCGCTGGCCACCCCCAGACCCACCAGCGTCCAGTAACACTGCCCCGCCACCGTCCCCGCCGCCGCCGCCAGCAGACGCACGTCCCGCGTCGCCAGCATCCCCAGCACCGACCCCACGTCCCACCGACCACCGACCACCAACCACCGACCACCCCCCACCGGCCACAGCCCCTCCGCCTCCGCCCGCGCCCGGCTGTAGCTCACCGTGAGCGCCCCCGCCAGCGCCAGCGCCCCCACCACCTCCGGCCGCGACCACTCCTCGAAGCGCGCCGCGTACACCGTCATTCCCCCCAGGATGGCCGCGTCCGCGTACCGATCCGCGATCGCGTCCAGGGCCGCCCCGAAGCGCGAACTCCGCCCCGTCAGCCGCGCCAGGTCCCCATCCACCCCGTCGATGATGCTGGCCAGCTGGATGCCGATTCCCCCCGCCACCTGCCACCCCAGCCCCACCAGCGCCCCCACCCCCAGCGAGAACAGCAGCGTGACCCCCGTCGCCCCGTTCGGCGACACCCCCGTCCCCGCCAGCAACCCCGCCACCGGACGGCTCAGCCGCCGGTTCAGGTGACGCGATACGATTCCGTCCGTCATGGCGACTGGTGACTGATGGGGGCGGGGGGCGGGGACCAGCCACTAGCCACTAGCCACCATCCACTACTGGGCGCGCAGCGCCCCCTACCCCATCCCGCCGAGCGTGAGCCCCACCAGGAGCCCGATGAACCCGAGGCACACGACGCTGAGCAACCCGATCGTCTTCCACATGCGCGCAAGTCTACTGGTGGCCGGTCGTTAGTGGTTAGTGGGACCGAGTGGCTGGTGGTCGGTGGTCGGCCCGCCCCGTGCCCAACAGCCAACAGCCGCGAGCGCAACTCGCCCACCCCGGTCCCCAACAGCCAATAGCCAACAGCCAACAGCCGCGAGCGCAGCTCGCCCGCCCGCCCCTACTCGTCCGGCGCCTGGAAGCCCTCGCAGACGACGCCATCGTCGTCGTCGTCCAGCTCCAGCGGCACGCGGTAGTCGGGGAAGCCCTGGCCCGTGCCCACGGAGCCGGTCCGCACCCTGATGTGCTCTGAGGCATCCTTACAGGATTGGAACGCGGTCGAGGTGAGGATGAGCTTCTGCTGGTCCGCCCACTCCTCGAACGTCTCGTAGAACTCCCCCAGGGGAACTTCGAAGGCAGCCTCGAAGGCGGTTTCCACGTCCAGACCTGCCGCCGTACTGCTGTAGAACCGCAGCCAGTCCCCGAACTCGCCGTATTCCTGGATCGTGTACAGCATGACGATCGTCATCATGTCGCCGCTCGCCCGGTCCAGGCGAATGTCGCGGCCCCGTTCGTAGAAGAGCGCGCGGCGGAAGCGGTCCTCCGTCAGTTCGGGAACCTCCCCCTCGGCGTAGTGCGAGGCGAAGTAGTCGAACGCCCCGTGTCCCGCCCATACGGGGCTCACCTCGCCCCCCCCAACCGCGCGCACGAACCACTCCCACGCCAGCGCGACCCTGTCCGATCGGCACTGCGGGCCGAAGAACATGTGCTCGCCCTCCTGGAACGAGCATTCGCTGGGCAGCTCCTCCAACTCCTCCCCGAACGCCTCCTCGTAACGCGCGAAGAGCCCGTTCGTGGAGTGGGAGATGTGGATTGTGATGTGGCCGATGTGCGTAAGGCCGTAGGTCTCCAGCGCGAACTCAATCACCTGGCGCATGGCCGCCACGACATTCCGCCGCGCCTGGAGGACATCCTCCATGCCTTGCACGTCGCAGCAGGGGCCCGCGATGGGTACGTCAGCATCCGGCAGCGCAGTCGGGAGGGGGCGTGGAGTTGGCCTCCCCGCAACGGCATCCGGTACCTCGACCTCGACCTCGACCGGCACCTCGACCGTCACCGAGTCACTCAACTGGAACCGTCCCGACCGGCTCAGCCCGGTCATGTCGAGCGCCTCGTCGTCGTGCGTGTCCCAATCATCCGCCCCCTGCGGGCGCGTGCTCAGGAAGAGCGCCCCATCGGAGATACGCCGCCAGACGCGCACCTCAACCTCAGCCGTCGTCTCGATCGTCTGGGTGGCGGCGAACGCCCCCAGCGACCCCCCGATGGCGATAGCCGCAATTAGGGCGGCAATGATTGCGCGATTCATGGCTGGCCAAGCATACGCTGGTGCCGGGGCTATCGCTCGCCCTCGACTACCTCACTGGAAGGTGGCCCTCGCACACGAGGCCGTCGTCGTCGTGGTCCCTCGCCGTCGGCACGCGGTAGTCGGGGAAACCGGCGTCGACGCCCACAGTTCCCCCCCTCGGGGACAGGTTGCGCGCGGCTTCCTCGCACGAGTCAAACGCGCCCGTCACGAGAATCAGCTTTTCCTGCGATGCCCACGCCTCGAACGCCGCGTAGAACTCGGCCAGCGAGTCGCCATACACCTCCTCGAATGCGGCATCCGCATCCCCGCCCGCCACGACGCGCGAGTGGATGCCCACCCAGTCCCTGAGGTTCCCGTACCGCTGGATCGCATACAGTGCCGCCGCGGTCATCATGTCCTCGCTGGCCCGGTCCCTGGCCACGTCCGCCGGCTGATCGTAGAAGAGCGCCCGCTGGAATCGGTCCTGCGACAGGAAGGGGTACCTTCCCTCTACGGCTCTCGTCAGGAAGTGGTCGAACGTGCCGTGCGTGATCCAGCGCGGACTCACGTCGGGCGTCCCCACTGCACGCACGAACCATTCCTTCGCGATTGCGCGCGTGCTGGACCTGCACTGGGGGGCGAAGAACATGTGCTCCTCCCGCTGAAACGAGCACTCGTCCGGCGCCTCCTCCGGGCGGTAGCCGAAAGCATCTTTGTACCGTGCGAGCACGCCGCTGCGGGTGAAGGAGATATTGATCGTGATGGGGCCGCTGTGTGTGAGGCCGTAGGTCTGTTCCCCCAACTCGATGACCCGTTGCATCTCCGCCACGATGGCCTCCCGCGAGGGAGCGTGGCTCTCCATGCCCCGTACCTCGCAGCACGTGCCCGGCTCGGGCTCCGCCGTGGGCGCAGGTGTGGGTGTGGTGGTCGTCGTGGTGGGAGTCGGCTCCGGCTCCGGTTCCGGTACGTCCACCTCCACCGTGAGCGGCACCGTGATCGTGACGAAGTTGCTCTGGTCGAAGGCCCCCGAGTCGCTGCGCGCGCTCATGTCCAGCGGTGTGTTGTGGGTCGTCCACTCGCCCCCCTCCGGGCGCGTGCTCAGGAAGAGGTTGCCCGTTGAGACGCTCCGCCAGACGCGCACGTGCACATCCGCTTCCGTCTCGATGGTCCGAGTGGCCGCGAACGCCCCCAGCGCGCTCCCGATGGCGATGGCGGCGATGAGGGCGGCGATGATGGTTGTCTTCATAACGCGCAAGCATAGCGGTAGTGGCTGGTGGGGGTAGTGAATAGTGGGTAGTGACTGGTGGCTGGTCCACCCCGTCCCCCACGAGCCACTATCCACTAATCACTATCCACTAGTAATCCTTGCTGATCGTAATAAGTGTGCTATGCTCCCAGTGCAATGGCGCTCACGTTCGACACGCACGAGGCGATCCGCAGGCTCCGCGGAAAGGGCCACGCCGAGGCCCAGGCCGAAGGCGTCGTCGAGTTTGTGCGCGATGCCACCGCCGAGCTGGTCACCACCGACTACCTCGACAGGCGCTTCGCCGAGCATCGCGCCGAGATGTACCGCGCCCTCTGGATCCAGGGCGCCGGCATCGTGACCATCAACGCCGCCATCATCGC
>JAPOQN010000010.1 GCA_026710655.1 Chloroflexota bacterium
GGCTCGTCCCCGCCCGGGTGGTAGATCGGGACGGCGATGAAGTGGGCCGCCACCGCCAGCCCCACGATTGCGAGGTAGAGGGAGCAGAGCCGCGCAACTGTCGTCATGGGACGCCTCCTCTGCACGGAGCCAGCCAGCCGACCACCACTCTACGCGGTCGCCGAGCGCTCTCCGCTCGGCCCGGCGCTGGCTTGTTGCAGCCGGCGGCGGTTTCCCTGATGCTGCCGGCCTCGTGAGGTGCGGAGCCGGGCGTTCCCCGCCTGCGAGGAGACGCCCTCATTCAGCGCGAGCGGCCCCTCGTGCCTAGCGCCTGCGCACGGACACGACGGCGCCTGCGACGAACAGCGTCGCCACACCGCTGGCGACTCCGGCGAGCATCCCGACCACGACCGTCGACGGCTCGCCGATCAGCCCGGCGAGCAGAGCGACGACAGCTCCCACCACGACCCCGTGCCATCGTGGCGAGCAGCACGTCGAGCCAGTCGCGCATTCCCCGCATGCAGATCCTTGTCGCGCCCGGCCCGGCCCGCGCCGAGCGCGTGCGGAGCCCGCTCATGGTGTCTTCCGGCGCTGGACCGGCGTCCCTGGGTGTACTTAACACAGAGGTGTGAGACACGGCTGACGGGCGGGAGGCTGCCGAGCGAGCCGTGGGGACGGCGCCTGTTGTACCACCTGAGCCAGCCGGCGCCGCTGCGCTCGCGGGCGGCGACAATCTCCGCCTCTTCGGCGGGAGAGAGCCGCCGCGGCTGGTGCCTGGGCGTCGAGGGGCGCTCGCGCAGGCCTGCCCAGCCGCGGGCCCGGTAGCGAGCCCACCAGCGATAGCCGCTGGCTCGGCTCGCACCGACGCTGGCGGCGGCCTTGGCGGGGCTGATGCCCGAGCGCATCGCGGAGACCGCGCGGCAGCGTGCCTCGAACGAATAGAGCATCCGCTTCGGCGGTGTGGTGGCATCATGCATCGGGACCTCCTTCGGGACCTGGGGTGCTTTGCATCCCCAAGTCTCGTCGGAGACCCCTTTGCGATCAGGTGTCTCGCAGGTGTGTAGTCAGTACACCTAGGTGCGCGTCGTGTGCAAGACATGCACCGCTAACCGGCTCATTCACGATGCGTTCGGCCCGGACGAGAACGACCAACTCCCACAGTGTTTCGAGGGGGACTTTGACTGCCCCGCTGAGAGTAGTGTAACCCACATGGACCGGTTCCCACTCGACAGTGGGCTGCAGGTAGAGGTGCAGTGCGGGGGCTGCTGGCATGACGCTCAGTCCAGCGGCGCCCGGGAGGGCATTGATGCTTTGGGCGGTAGCCCGTTCAAGAGGCTGCGACGCTGGATGGCATGGGCCGAAAAGCACCGAACCGCAGAACCGAATCCGGCAACTGCAAGCGCGCCGCACCAGGTAAAGATCACGATCACGGCAGGAGACGCCCGAGAGAGGGGAGGCCCGGCGTTGGGGTCTGTGCTAGTATCCCGCCTCCCCCAAAGGAAGCATCCCCGTGTTCAAGAATCTCACCATCCTCGCCCTGCTCGCCGTCATCGCCGTGGGCGGAGCCCTCGCCGTCCTCGCCCAGGGGGACGCCACCGACATCGAGGTGCGGGTATGGGAGCGCACCGATAACCCAGAGAGCAACTACATCAGCGCGCGCCCGGCCAGCGGTTCATGGCGCACCCTCGGCACTATCCCGCTGGACATGGACAGCGAGACCTCCAACGGTTCCTACCGCTACGCCGACATCTCCCTCACCGTACCCCTCGCCGGCTCCACCGTGGCGCCGGCGCCGGAAGAAAGCTGGCCGGTCAGGTCCTTCGATCTCATGTTGGGCGAGAAGCGCGGAAGAAATCTCACGGCAGCCGTCAGGGTACCGGTGCGCCTTAAGGGCACGGTCTACGTCTACGTGGAGGATAACGACCCCCTCGCTGGCGTTGGCGTTTGCCACAACTCGTTCACGCTCTTTCCCGAGGACGGCTTCACGGCCATGTCCTGCAGCGTCGATGTGGCATATGACGGTGTAGCCCGCGTGCGCGCGGAGGCCCTTGAGGTGACCGAGGACGGGTACAGCAGTTACCGGTATGAGTACCGCTGCAAGCCCGACAACCCGGCCGGCGGCAGTAACTGGACCTGCTCACTGCTTGACTGAGCCGCGGATGCCACTAATGCACTAGCGCGGGTGGTCGCGATGACTTCGGAAGTCAGGCATGTAGCGCCTACCTGGAAACAGGGACTCGAACGGCCCCCAGATCGAGGGGGCCGTTCTTGTTTCCTCTACTTAGCGCGCGCCGCAGCGCCAGCAGGGGGGCACGCGGTAGCGGACGGTCGCATTCACGCCTCCCCAACCTACGCCCGCCGCGATCGCCGTGGAAGGCTCCAGGAGGCCCCGTAGCCGCCGGAATAGGGGATCGCGATGGGGATTTCTCACGTTTGTCCGCTCTCGCCGCGTTGGCCCCAGCCTGGGCCGCCAGCGACGCCCTCGCCGCTTCCCCGCCTTTCGTCCGGGGCTACGACAGAGTCCCAACGATGAGCGCGCTCGCAACTGTGGGACGTAGTGTAGGGGCCAGCCTTTTGGTGGCAGGAGGCGGTTTTGTGATGTTATTGACGCCTTTTGTGGATAGTTCCGCCTGGATGGCCGTGGCCGTGGTGTTCGCCCTTGGAGGGTGGTGGCTGCAGCCCGGAGGACCGGGATGGGTAGCTTGCCTTGGGCGTCTGCATGTTTCTCGTTGGAGCGGTTACAGTTCCAGTTTTGATTTCAGCCACCGAAACAGACCCAACTCGATGCCTTTGCTACCCCAAGATGGGCTACGCTTGCGCACCACATGCAGGTGTCGGACACAGGTGAGGGTCGGCGGTATCGTGGCCGCCACCGTGAACCTCGCGCTTGGCGTCGGCTACGGGTTGGTCGCAGTAACAGGAAATCTCGCCCGCCCACTGGTCCGCAGGGCTCATGCCCACCCCCGTGCTCATGGTGACGCTGGTTGTCGTGTCGGCCGTTGCCGTCATGGTCGTAGTTGCGTGGGCGTGCCGAGCGACGGCCGGTGAGCTATTACGTCTACGAGAGCCAGCTGCAGCGCCATGCTCGCATCCACGACGGGGAGTGTGGCCACTGCCAGGACGGACAGGGCAAGCACGGCCTCGGGAGCGCGACGCCGACCGGACGGTGGCATGGCCCCTTCGAAACCCTCGAGGGCGCGCAGCAGGCGGCCGCGGGCCTCGGCCACCGAGACAGTCGCGCGTGCCGGATGTGCGTTCGCTAGTAAGGGTGACCCGGCCACGAACTGCATGTGGAAGTGGGCATTGCGGTTGCGTCGTGATCGAAGCCCGGCTCGTGGTCGGTGGTCGGGGTCTTCAGCCAGCGCCCGCCGTTGTGCGTGGGATACCCTCCTGTTGAGGGGGCGCTCCTCGCCCCGTCCCTGCCCCGCACCTTCTTGTGGCATTGAGAGGCGGATGGACATGAAGAGGTTGAACAGGATCACCATCGATCCCGAGGTCATGGGCGGCAAAGCCTGCATACGCGGGCTACCGGTAACCGTGGGGACCGTGGTCGGCCTGCTGGCGGCCAGCCGGAGCCTGGCGATCGTCAGTGGCCACGAGATCGCGGCACCCTGGGTTGGTTGAGAGCCTCACCAGCATCCTCCCCCGATACTCGATGAACAGGGACTTCGGGCGTCACAACGCGGTAGGACGTCCGCGGAGGCGCTGCGTCCGCACCAATGGTGGAGCTACCCTGAGAAAGGAGGGAGCCACGTCCGCACTGACATTCCTCGCCGTAGCGGTTCTGCTTGTCCTCGCCATCCCCTTTGCCGCCTATGCGCCGGAAGTGGTGCTGCCCGCCACCCTCGCCGTGGCCGTTTGGAGTGGCCTCTCGGCTCGCAGCTCCAGCGGGAACCGTGGCGAACGGGGCTTCCTGATCGCGCTATGTGTCGAAGCGAGCCTGGTGAGCGTCATTGCCCTGTACCTGCTCATCAACCGCTACGCGTGAGGCGCAAAACTGAGGGGAAGTGAAGAACGCCTCGCTTCCTCTCAAGTGGGTCGCCCCCACCAGTTGAGCGTCAATTACCTCCAGCGTTGCAGTGCTCCGTATGGTGAAAACCTGGATATGGATTGGTCCATGTAAGCGAAAAATAGCAGGTCTACAGCCCATCATCTGTGCCTACTGCCACAGATCGGGTCGTGGCGAATGTATCCGGAAATTCAGGCGTCGGAAATCGGTCCGAAGAAAAGCTTCCAATAGCAGTAGCACGGTACGCAATAACTGGTGGGATCTTGCTGTCCCAACTTCCCCAATGCGAAGACGAATTCGTTGTCCAGAAAGTATTGTCCCAGAAGTAGCTTCCAACTACGGGGTTGTATATGTCGCTAAAGTCGTAGTTATAGTCGAGCTGGGCAGAAGCTATGAACATGGGAAGATTGATCACTTCCCACGCGATGATTCGAGCATCGATCGACCGGTGGCTGATTAGCGATGTTCCGGCAGCCCTTTTCGCCGAGCCCCCGTCGGCTACCGGATGCCGAGCCCGCACCCGATACCCGAGGCGAGGGGGAGACGGAGGGAGCGGGGGAGTGACGCCCGGCCTTCCCCATCCCTGCCTGCTTGCTCCGACTTTCCGGCCAGGGCGCACGACGAACGGACTCCGGGGCTACGGCTGTCATCGAGGCGTTGTAGACTCCAGAGACGCGGGGAGCGACCAGCGATGACGACAACAGAGACCAGGCTGCTGACCGCCGAGGACCTGCTGCGGCTCTACGGCAAGGGCGTGCGCGGCGAACTGATCCGGGGGGTGCTCTGCGAAACCATGTCGGCGGGAGAACTCCACGGCAAGATCGTGACGAACCTGGTCGGA
>JAPOQN010000011.1 GCA_026710655.1 Chloroflexota bacterium
CCGACAACAACGAGGAACCCAAGCGCGGCGAAGAGCGTTCCTCTCCCCACGCCATGGGATGTCGTAACCATCTCGGCTGATGGCTCCGGGGGCTCGGCCGCGGCAGCCCGTTCCGCGAGCTCCATGATCGCCCGCTTCATAGGCTCTGAGGTGAGGTCCACCTGATTGCTGGACCCGGCGTACATAATCTCTCGCAGACGCTTCGCGGCCTCCTCGGGGGTGAGTTCCTTTGCTTCTGTCATGCTTACCAGGCTACGCCGAGTGCGCTTTCCTCACCATCGAGGATCCGAAGCGCTTCCCGAAGACGCGCGAGATCGGCGCCTTCCTCGGACTGGCGCCCCGCAGCCGCGACTCCGGCGACCGGCAACCCAGCTGCGGATCACAAAGACGGGGGACATGGCGCTGCGGCGGGTGCTGATCCAGGCGGCCCACTACATCCTCGGCCCGTTCGGCCCCGATAGCGACCTCCGCAGGTGGGGGCTGCGCTACGCGAAGTCGGGGGCCGGCAATGCGAAGAAGCGCGCCCTGGTTGCGGTCGCAAGACGACTGGCCGTGCTGCTGCTCGCACTCTGGAAGAGCGGCGAGGTCTACGAGCCGTTGCGCCACGCGCGCGCGGCCGAGGCTCCAAGAGCCATCGTCACGCTGCTCCGCCGCATCGTTGCGCCACGCGCTCGCGGCCGAGGCCGCGTAGCAGGAGCACGCGAGGAGCGCGACGACCGGACGGCTGGCGGGCTTCGTAGGATGCGAGCGATGCCGACATGCGGGCGACTGCGGAACGTCCTGGTCCCAACGAGGACGGCCGACAGCTTGCCGCGCCCACACCCTGGAGACAGGTTGACCAACATGCACCAAGCCCAGGGCGGCCCCTCGATGAGTGCGAATAGAAGCACGGCCAACACGACTTCCCGTGAGTGGCACGGCGGTACCGCTCACGCCCACAGCAAAGGCCACGACGCAGCAGACGGGAGGCGCTATCGGTAGATGCGGCGCGGAAGGCCCCCACGTCGGCCTTGCAGATCAGACGACCTTCATAGAAGAAGAAGGAGGTCTCACATATTATCAGAACAAACGTACGCCTCGAGGGCAAGAGGCAGTACCACGAGAGGGCTGCTGAACGCGGACGGGCGATGAGCCCTGCGGGCCTACCCCTCGGACCGCTCCGCCGCCGGCCGCGGTCCGAGGACGGCACTCACCTCGCGGGTGAAGCCCGGCAGCACGTCCAGCCCGTTGAGGGCGTCTCCCCCGGAGAGCGTAGCTACAGTCTGGTCGGGCCGATGCACATCAACCGTGCGCGTCTCCGGGTGGAGAATCCAGACGAGGCGCACACCGTGGCTCAGCCACATGTGGGCCTTGTCGTGAACCTCTCGGCGGCTGTCGCTCGGCGAGGCTACCTCGACGACCAAATCGGGAGCCACCTCGGCATACCCTGTGATGCGTGGAATCTTCCCAGCCGGACGTGAACGCAATGTCGGGCTCGCACACCGCATCAGGATCGCGCTCCAGCCAAACGCCCGAGTCCGAGGTCACCAGCGTCCCCAACTCTCGAGGCTCGACGAAGTTGCCGAGTCTGATGACTAGCTTCGTCACGATCTTGCCGTGCTCGTGTCCCGTTGGCATGGTCTCGCAGAGCACCCCCCGGATCAGTTCGCCGCGCATGCCGGCGGCGTCGAGCTGTAGCAGATCGGCGGCAGTCAGCAGCTTCGCCTCGGTCGTGGTCGTCATCGCGCTCGCTCCCGCCCCACCCCAATCACAGGCCTCAAGGTAGAAGTCGGCGCGCCCCTGTTGTTCCCTGGGGTCGGTCGGTCTTCGGTGGGTGTTCCTCGCTCGCGGCCGGGGTATGGCCTCAGCTCGCGTTCTGGTTCTACCCCTCCGGCAGGTCACGGCGGACCGCGACCCTGCTGAACAAGTGTATCCCGCCTGGCAGTGGCCGCAGTCGGCGTCGTGGATGCGCACCAGCCGCTGCTGGCGGTTCTCGTAGACGTAGTAGCGCACGAGCCGCAACCAGCCCCCTCCTGTCAGCGGACCTGCGCGATTACCAGCACGAGCGCGACCGTCCACAGGATGACGAGCGTCGCCATGAGGGCGGGATGCGCGCGCGCTTCGCGGGCCAGCCTGCGCGTTGCCACGACCAGCACACCGATCACAGCAGTGGCCACGGGGCGGCGACGGCCTGTGTTCGAGGACCGCATGAGGGGTGCAAGGGTAGCCGAATTTCCGGGGGCTAGCAGGCATCGGGTCGGGTGCCTTCCGGTGGCTGAGGGGCCTTCCAGGGGGTTGTGTTTCCCCGGCGACGTCCAGAACTGGACAAGAAGCGCCCCGAGACGCCCGGAGAGCCGCTTGCTGAGGCGAAAACAGAGATCCTGATACATTCATTCATTCCTCACAGCGGGTGTTCCGGCCAGGCCTGGCCCCAGCGGGCGTGCCTGGCGTGCGGTTCCGCGCGAGGGCGTCAGTCCAGCACGCGCAACGGGTGCATTCAGCCACCCATGCCGAGGAAGCCCGCCACCTCGCGGCACTCCTCGACCTCGCCCCGCGACCAGGTGGAGGCGCTCGACCACGGGCCGGTGGCGGCGGCGGATATGCGAAGTTGTAGAACTCATCGCAGCGCACGCGGAGGTCGTAGTCGACGGCGCCGCCGTCGGCCGCCGCTTCCGCGATCTCCTTGAGGAGCGACTCCTCTTCCTCGAGGTGCGCGAGCATGGCGGCGTGGTGCTCCGCGATGGCCGCCGGGGGAGCGGCCGTGCGCAGACCCTCGACGAGCGCGCGCAGCGGCTCCCGCAAGCCCTCCGCCACGACCGCCGGGTCGTCGTCGTCAAGCGTTTCCGGCCCGCTCTCCAGGATGGCCTCCCAGAAGGCGCCGTCGGCGAGGAAGATGTCGCGCACGTAAGTCCGCTCAACGGGGGCGGGCCGCGCGCGCTACCGCGCGCGGCGGCGGGAAGAACGCCCTGTGCTCGGGATGGCTGGGGGCAGAGGGGTAGTGGGGTCGCTCCCGCAGCGCGCTGCCCGCGGCCGCTCTCCCTAGCGCTGACGCCGGTCGAGCTCGGCGGCGGCGGCCGTGCGGATGCTGGCGAGGGCGGTGCCCACGGTGAGCACGCCCGCGGGACCGTCGCCGGCGATGCGTACCTCGATCGCCGCCAGCTTGCACAGGCACGGCTCGCAGAGCGCGCCCGCGAAGTCGGCCAGTGTGGAAGGGTCTCTCAACTGCTCCCGCCAACGGCGCAAATCCGCGCACTCTTCAGCCATCGCTACGCTCCCCCGCGCCAAAGCTGCGGCGGATGTGGTTGGGGGTCTTGCCCCCAGGAAGAGCCAGGCCTTGCGCCGCTCGCCGGCGAGCTCGACGGTGACCTCGAAGCAGTCGAAATGCGCCTCGTCGCCCGGGCGGTGGACCAGCGGCACGTAGACCTCGGCGCGCTCGCGGCGCCACTCTCGGAGGTACCCGAACACGAGCGTCAGCCCGACCTCGTAGCCCTCCTCACGCAACGCCCGGTGCAGCCGCCAGCTCGTGATGCGCTGCTTCGCCGTCGTCCACTACGACCACTCCTCGAGCAGCTGCTCCAATCGCGGTCCGCACCCGCTCCAGCACCGGCAGCGGCGTCGCGAGGTAGCGTCGCGCGCGATCCCCATCTCCCGGGCCGTCTGCCGCTCGCTCCTCCCCTCGACGAACACCTTGTGGCGCAGCGCGTACACGTCCTGCACTCCGCAGCATCTCCCTCCTCCCAGCCTCGTGTGGCCCCCGTCGACACAAGGGTTGGGCCATGCCCCGGAGTGGTCAGGTCTTAGAGCAATTGGATCAGATTACAACAACCGGTCAGCCCCTTTCCAGGTTGGTGAGGTGATGGCGTGGGTCCGGGCGTTGCGGGGCTGTGACGCGGGAGCGCCTGTGGGCCTGCTTGCTGGCCTTGAAGTTGTACGTGACGCCATTGATGGTCGTGTTGCGGGCGTCGATTCCGGTCCCGGAGGTGAAGAACAGGAATCTGCCAGTCCCCGACGAGTCGAGGGTGAACTCGATGGACCGTGCCTGGGTAGGTGCAACTCTCTCCGGGCTTGACGGTCAGACCGACCCTGCAGCAGGCGCCGGGGCGGGGCCGAAAAGGTAAAGGTCTATCAGCTTGATCACCTCGGCCTTGGTGATGGGCTCTCCCTCGCCGAAGAGGTAGTCGTCTATGGCCGCTATTACCTCGCTCTTGTCAATCGCCCCGTTGCCGTTGGCGTCGTACCGGGCGACCAGCGGGTCCCCGGAAGCCACCGTACAGAAGGGCAACCCCAACTGGGCAAAGTCATTGAACTCTAACCCTTCCAAGGCGGCCGGCACACACCCGGTCAGTTGGTTTCCAGCCAAATACAGGCCCGTCAGGTTGGAGAGGCTGCCCAGCTCAGCCGGTATCTCACCGGTCAATTGGTTCCCGCCGAGGCTCAGCACCGTCAGGTTGGTCAGGCTGCTCAGTTCCGTAGGTATCCCCCCGGTCAACTGGTTCTCGTAGAGGTAGAGCCCTGTCAGGTTGGCGAGGCTGCCCAGTTCAGCCGGTATCTCACCGGTCAATTGGTTCCCGCCGAG
>JAPOQN010000012.1 GCA_026710655.1 Chloroflexota bacterium
CCAGATGGCGAGGGCGGCGTTGGCGTAGAGGAGGGCGTGCGCGCCGAGCCGCGCCGCGCTGTCGGGCCCCGACCCCCTACCCGAGGCCAGCCTGCGCATCAACGAGAGCCTTGACTTCGACGAGGTGCTCCAGGGCGTCCTCGACGCCGCGCGCTCCCTCACCGCCGGCGTGCGCGACTTCCTCGCCTCGGGCCTCTCGGCGGAGCAGGCCGGGCTGCTCCGGCTCACCCTGGATGGTGTAGTCGGCGCTCGCACCCCATCGGCCGCAAGCTGGGCGAGGAATCAGCCAACCCCGGGTACCTCGTCGCCGAGCCCCGCGTCGCTACCGGATGCCGAGCCCGGACACGATGCCCGAGGGGGAGACGGAGGGAGCGGGGAGTGACGCCCGGCCTTCCCCATCCCTCCCTGCTTGCTCCGTCTCTCCGGCCAGGGCGTGCACGACGAACGGACTCCGGGGCAAACGGCTGTGATGGGGCCGGGTCCGGCCGGATCTGGTCCAGCGATCCACCACCTTACGTCCGGGGCCCGGACGCCTTGCGCCAAAGCCAGCGCCCGCTGCTCAGCGCGAGCGCGACGTAGAGCACGTCCATGACCGGGAAGTAGACCAGGTGCGAGGTGACGGCCGCGCCCGTTTCGCTGTCGGGGTTGAGCGTCCAGAACCAGCCCCAGAAGAAGAGCATTGCCAGCGCGATCGAGCCATAAAAGGCGAGCGCCGCGCGCAGTGAGTCGACCGCGGCCGCGCCATCGCCGCCCGCGCCGCCCGCGCCGCCCGCGCCGCCCGCGCCGCCCGCGCCGCGGTAGCGCCAGCCATTCACCGCGACAATGGCAACGACGCCCGCGGCCATGAACCAGTTCAGCACCCGCCACGCCGGGTACTCGGGCGAGCCGTCGTGGAAGACCGGCGTGAGGGCGAGGGCGAGCGCCACAGCGAGCGCTGTCGCCATCAGGTAGCCTGTCCCAATCCGCGTTGCCAGTGCCAGCGTCACGCCGTGGCACCTCCCTGCTCGTTCACCCGCCGCGCGGCGCCAGCCTACAGGCGAACGCTTTGAAGCGTCATCTCCCTCACACGGTCCCCGCATCCGGGGCAGTCGTCTTCATTGGCTACCGGAACACCCTGCTCGGGGATGACGACTCGCTTGACGGTGGCGACGTGCTCTCCGAGTTCTCTTGCGCCGTGAGCGCCGTCTTCGACACGTAGGGGCTACGCCCGCACGCGGCTCCCGCCCCGAACCGCACCGCGACGAGCGCTCGCCAGGTGCAGCGCTCTCCGGATCTCCCGGTCCCACCGCGTCGCGCAGCACGGGCGGGCCGCCGTTCCTCGCCAGGGCCCTGATGCTCGGCCCGCGCTCTGTCCCCGACGCCGTTCACGACCGCCGGACCTGCCCTTTTGTCCTATCTGACGGCCCGTCTCGGACTTCCCTCCGACGGAACTTTGGCATTCCTTTCCATGAACGCGCCCTGACACCGATGTTTCTCTGGCTGCAGTGTCCGGGGGCCGAAGACGACGTGCAGTGGGTGCGCGCGGGTGAGTGGGGCGAGGCCGGTTTTGTCGCTGATGCTGACGGGACCTGGGACGGGCTTGAGAACGGGGCAGAGCCGTTCACGGACGGGGGGCGAGACCGCACCGGCATGGTCATCGAGCTATCGGAGATACAGGACTCGCTTGTCGCGAAGCACTGCGAGTCCTGATCCAAGAGCAGCATGTCCCAAGGCGCACCGGCATGGCCATCTTGTTCGTGGCTGGGGCGCGTGCTCGCGTTCGGGCTGGCCGTCCAGCCGGACCGGGCCGATCTTGGTGTAGAGCATGGCGCGGGTTGAGGAGCTTGCAGGGAGGCGGCATGGTGCTGAACCGCAGCGGAGTCGCGAGGCTCACACTGCTGGCATTGGGAACAGAGACCGGCGACCTGCGCACGCTCTGTGTCGTTCACATCCTGAGCGGGGGTGGCAAGCGGCGACAGCCCGCTGCCGGCCGAAGGTCCCTAACGAACGCGAAGTGCCCTCTCCGGCCCAGCCTGCCCGGTGATGGTGGCCGGCTCACCCCGGCCTACTGGTCCGAGGACGTGAAGCCTTCGCAGACGATGCCGTCCTCGTCGTCGTCGACTTCCAGCGGGACGCGGTAGTTCGGGAACCCCGCACTCGATCCGGAGGGATCCTGCTGTGGCCGGATGCTCTCCGAAGCGTCCTGGCACGACGAGAATGCCGTCGAGATGAGGATGATCTTCTGGTGGTCCGCCCACTCCTCGAAATCCTCGTAGAACCGATCGAGCGAGACCGCGAAGACGCTCTCGAAGGCGAAACCAGCCTCCAGCCCGGCAACGACGCTGCCGTAGAAGCGCAGCCAGTCCGCGAAGTCCCCGTACTCGGTGATCGCGTACAGCATCGCCAGCGTCATCATGTCGTCGCTCGCCCGGTCCTGGCGGATGTCCCGCGCCCGCTCGTAGAACTGCACCCGCCGGAAGCGGTCCTCGGTAATGACGGGTACTGCCCCGTCCGCGAAGTGGTGGGCGAAGTAGTCGCGAACGCCGTGCCCGATCCAACTGGGGTTCACGTCACCCGTCCCGAGCGCCCGGATGAACCACTCTGAGGCGATCGCGAGGTCGTCATCCCGGCACTGGGGACCGAAGAAGATGTGTTCCCCTTCCTGGAAGGAGCAGGTGTCGGGTAGCTCATCCAACTCCTCCCCGAACGCCGCCTCGTAGCGCGCGAACAGGCCGGTGACCGAGTGGGAGATGTGGATCGTGATCGGCCCCGCGTGCGTCAGCTCGTAGGTGTCCAGGGCGAAGTCGATCACCTCCTGCATGACGTCCACCACCTGCTGCCGGGCCGTGGGGTTGGTCTCCATCCCGTCCACCTCGCAGCAGGGCCCGGCGACGGGCGTGTCGCTTGGGATCGTGGTCGGCGCCGGGCGCGGCGTAGGGCCCGTCCGCACTGAATCTGGCACGTCCACCTCGACCGAGACGGGGATATCCACAGTCACCTGGTTGCTCAGCTGGAATTGTCCCGAGCGGCTCAGGCCGCTCAGGTCGAGGGGCTCGTTCACGGTGTCCCAGTCCTCGGCGTCATGTGGACGCGTGCTGATGAACAGCTCCCCGTCGGAGATGCGTCGCCAGACGCGCACGTCCACGCTCGCCGTCGTATCAACCGTGCGTGTGGCGGCGAATGCCCCCAGCGCCCCGCCGATGGCGATGGCGGCGATCAGCGCTGCGATTATCGCGCGGTTCATGCCCCCTCCCCTCTTGCGCAGGGTAGCTGACCCACGCAAGAAACGCGCGGGCCAGGACTGTGCCGGCGCCCGCTGCAAGTGGACAGCCCTTCACCGGCGGCCAATGGCCAGTGAGCGGTGCACGCCTTACCGCCGGTCGATGTCCCCGAGCGGGGTGAATCCTTCACAGACGATGCCGTCGCCGTCTTCGTCAACCTCGCTGGGGACGCGGAAGTCCGGGTAGCCCGCGTCGGTCCCCGCGGTGCCACCCTGCAGGTGCAGGCTCTGCCCGGCCTCCGCGCAGCTAGCGAACGCGTCCGCGTGCAGGTCGGCGTTCTCGCGGGTGGCCCACCGCTCGAAGGCGTCGTAGAACTCCAGCAGCGAGATGCCGAGCGCCTCCTGGAAGGCGGCACCGGGGTCTGCGCCGCCCATGATCGCTCCGTGCAGGTCGAACCAGGTCCGGGAGCCGCCGTGTTCGCGAATGGCGTATGCCACGGCCGTCGTCATCAGGTCACCGCTCGCCTGGCTCCTGCGCAGGTCTTCGGGATTCTGATAGAAGATCACCCGCAGGAAGCGGTCGTGCTCCAGGTAGGGCGCCTCGCCGTCCACGTAGTGGCTCGCGAAGTAGTCGGTCGTTCCCTGCCCGACCCAGGCGGGGCCGCGGCCGCCGCTTCCCGTCGCGCGCCTGAACCACTCGGTTGCGAACGCGTGCTCGTCGCTCCGGCACGCAGGGCCGAAGAAGATGTGCTCGCCTCGCTGGAACGAGCACTCGCTCGGCAGCTTCTCCGGGCGCGTGCCGAAGGCGTCGCGGAAGCGCACGAAGAGCCCCGTGACCGTGTGCGAGATGTTGATCGTAATCGGCCCGCTGTGCTCCAGCTCGTACCGCCGGTTCCCGAATCGCACCACCTCCTGCATCTCCTCGACCACGGCCTCCTGGGCTGGCGGGAAGTCGCTCATGCCGCGCACCTCGCAGCAGGTACCCGGCTCCGTCTCCAGAGTGGGGCTTGGTGTGGAAATTGCCATCGGCGTCGGGTCGGCGGGCACCTGGATCTCGGCCTCGATCGGCACGATCACCAGCACGGAACTGCTCTCGTAGAAGCTGCCCGAGTCACTCAGTTCGCTCATGTCGAGCGGCGTGCTGTGGGTGGTCCAGTCACCCCCGTCGGGACGCGTGCTCAGGTAGAGATTCCCGGTCGTGACGCTCTGCCAGACCTTTACCTCTACGGTCGCCTCCGTCTGCACCGTACGTGTGGCAGCGAATGCGCCCAGTGCGCCCCCTATGGCGATGGCGGCGATCAACGCGACGACGATCGCGGTCTTCACGGCGCTCAGGGTAGCAGAGTGGCCACCTGCCAGACCGTGGCCAGTGGCGGGCCAGCAGGCAGCGCACGGACACGGAGCTGCTCGATGCGAGTTGGAGCGGCTCATTCTCTCGTGTTGCCGCGGATGCGATCTGCCGCACGCTCTGCACCACTTGTCCAGCGTTCGCGCTCCATGCAGGTCCTGGTCGGACGGGGGAGATCCTCGAGTTCGGCGCGCCTCGCCCCAAGCCGTTCGGTCAAGAGGCCAGCTCACTCGGGCGCGGTGTCGGTAGCGCCTCCTCGCACTCGCGCGTCGGCCTCTTCCCGCAGCCGGCGCTCACGCCGTGCTGCGGTGCTCCTCCTCGCCTCTTCCAGACACTCCTCGCAGCGGGTGCGCCCGGACACCGCAGGCCTTCCGCAGTTGCGGCGGCACATCCCGGAATCCACGAGATCTCGTCCACGTTCTCGCTCCCGCGCCCGCTGCTCCTTGCGGCACTCCGGACAGATCACCGTCTCGCCTTCGAATGGTTGGCCACAATTCAGGCATCGCCCCTCTTCGCGGAGCTCTCTCTGCTTCCTGGCACTCCGGCTCTGGCCGAGGATGCGTCCGACCACCCACTCGCGATCGAAGTGCCGCCCCGCGGCGGCAAGAGCGGCATCGGGATTGCGAAGTGCGCGGCTCCTCCAGCCGCAGGCGCAGAAGGCCCTGGTGAGGACCCCGATGTCCTCAAGGTCAACGACGTGATTCTTGCCGGCTCGTCTCTCGCCCCGGGGCCGGTCGAGTGCCTGCCGGCGACGCTCGCGCATGTACCGGCGCATATAGATGCCCTTCTGTGTGCGTCGCTCGGGGGTCATTGATTGCTGGGACTTCCGGCTGCCGGCCCGGCTTGATGCCCTCTTGCGCTCGCGGTAGGCAGCTTCCGAGGCGTATCGCTCCCGCTGTCTCGCCCGTCTCTCCGCAGCGCGCCCGGGATCCTGGTCGCGAACACGCCGCCAGCAGTTCGTGCAGACATCGACTGGGCGCCCGCTCCCCGCCCTTGGCGGAGTCGACAAGCCGCCGCACTCGATGCACCTTGCTTCCCGCCCTGCCACTTCACCCTTGAGCTTCCGCCGGCGAGCGCGCATGTACTCGCGCCTGCTCTTGCGGTGCTGCTCCCGTGCCTCGGGCGTTCGCTCCGACTGCCGTTGCTTGACCCGTTGCCAACAACGCGGGCACAGGTCAGGCGGGCGACGGCCATCCGGGCGAGGCGGCGGTGCCATCGAGCCACACTCACGGCATGGTGCGAACGCGTGCTCCAAAGCTTGCGGATCTCCTGTTCCCGCTATCGGCGTCCGTGACTAGGGTTGCGAGATGCCCGCCCCCCTCTCTGGATCTGCCGCTAGCAAGCTCGCGCATGGCCCCTCCTCGCCAAGGCCCGGCTACGCTCTGTCCTGGCTCAGTACACCACGTACCATCGGGCACAGCCACCGTTCCTCTGCTCATATCGGATGGGGGCTTTGGGGCAGCGTTTCAGGTTCCCTCAGCCGGCAGGTCGGCTATGGCCCTGGAGAGGTCGTGAGGGATGCGCTTGGTGGAACTGTCCTGCGCAGAAACGGACAGCGTAAAGAGGCGGTGAGTCCCCGGATGAGGGTGACGATGATCCAGCGGGCTAGCATCGGGTCTAGGGTTCGGAGTTCATGTTCACGCGTTTGCCTTTCTAGGGGGTAAACCGGTAATGTTCGACCTGCGCCCCTTGTGTCTTCAATACCGGGGCGGTGATGGCTACGTGCCGATTTCGAAAGGTGGAGAGTGAACGATGCCAAAGCAGGTTGGGGTGTCGCTTCTTAGGACGAAGGCTTGGTACCGCGGGATAGCGGGCCTAAGGAAAGAAAAGCGAGGCTTCCGGGGCTGTGTGCGTTCACGCTTCGGAACTCTTGCGTTGGCGTTCTTGGCCGCTCTGACGGTTGGTGCGGTGCTCGCCCTCCCGGACGGTTCGGCCCGTGCCCAAAGTGGCACGGTCATGTACGGCGAGAACGGGACGGGTCCGGTAGCCACCTACACGGCGATGGACCCGGAGCGGACGCCGATCACGTCGTGGAGGGTGACGGGCACGGACGCTGCGGCCTTCATGATCGAGAACGGCGTGCTGCGCTTTGTGAA